>NZ_CP122539.1:0-600000 GCF_029853675.1 Tenacibaculum tangerinum
GGTAAATGCGTTACCAACGGCAGGGTTGACCAGTAGCGATGCAGACAATACGATTTGTTTAGGCGAGAGTGTCACCTTTACAGCTTCGGGAGGCGACGAGTATGAATTTTATGTAGGTGGTATGATTGCTCAAGTACAATCAACAACAGCTACCTATACTACTACCGGTTTAGCAGACGGACAAGAAGTAACGGTTCGCGTAATAAATACAACAACAGGCTGTGAGGCTACCAGTGCAGGAATCACGACCACGGTAAATGCGTTACCAACGGCAGGGTTGACCAGTAGCGATGCAGACAATACGATTTGTTTAGGCGAGAGTGTCACCTTTACAGCTTCGGGAGGCGACGAGTATGAATTTTATGTAGGTGGTATGATTGCTCAAGCACAATCAACAACAGCTACCTATACTACTACCGGTTTAGCAGACGGACAAGAAGTAACGGTTCGCGTAATAAATACAACAACAGGCTGTGAGGCTACCAGTGCAGGAATCACGACCACGGTAAATGCGTTACCAACGGCAGGGTTGACCAGTAGCGATGCAGACAATACGATTTGTTTAGGCGAGAGTGTCACCTTTACAGCTTCGGGAGGCGACGAGTATGAATTTTATGTAGGTGGTATGATTGCTCAAGTACAATCAACAACAGCTACCTATACTACTACCGGTTTAGCAGACGGACAAGAAGTAACGGTTCGCGTAATAAATACAACAACAGGCTGTGAGGCTACCAGTGCAGGAATCACGACCACGGTAAATGCGTTACCAACGGCAGGGTTGACCAGTAGCGATGCAGACAATACGATTTGTTTAGGCGAGAGTGTCACCTTTACAGCTTCGGGAGGCGACGAGTATGAATTTTATCTAGGTGGTATGATTGCTCAAGTACAATCAACAACAGCTACCTATACTACTACAGGCTTAGCAGACGGACAAGAAGTAACGGTTCGCGTAATAAATACGACAACAGGCTGTGAGGCTACCAGTGCAGGAATCACGACCACGGTAAATGCGTTACCAACGGCAGGGTTGACCAGTAGCGATGCAGACAATACGATTTGTTTAGGCGAGAGTGTCACCTTTACAGCTTCGGGAGGCGACGAGTATGAATTTTATGTAGGTGGTATGATTGCTCAAGTACAATCAACAACAGCTACCTATACTACTACCGGTTTAGCAGACGGACAAGAAGTAACGGTTCGCGTAATAAATACAACAACAGGCTGTGAGGCTACCAGTGCAGGAATCACGACCACGGTAAATGCGTTACCAACGGCAGGGTTGACCAGTAGCGATGCAGACAATACGATTTGTTTAGGCGAGAGTGTCACCTTTACAGCTTCGGGAGGCGACGAGTATGAATTTTATGTAGGTGGTATGATTGCTCAAGTACAATCAACAACAGCTACCTATACTACTACCGGTTTAGCAGACGGACAAGAAGTAACGGTTCGCGTAATAAATACGACAACAGGCTGTGAGGCTACCAGTGCAGGAATCACGACCACGGTAAATGCGTTACCAACGGCAGGGTTGACCAGTAGCGATGCAGACAATACGATTTGTTTAGGCGAGAGTGTCACCTTTACAGCTTCGGGAGGCGACGAGTATGAATTTTATGTAGGTGGTATGATTGCTCAAGTACAATCAACAACAGCTACCTATACTACTACCGGTTTAGCAGACGGACAAGAAGTAACGGTTCGCGTAATAAATACAACAACAGGCTGTGAGGCTACCAGTGCAGGAATCACGACCACGGTAAATGCGTTACCAACGGCAGGGTTGACCAGTAGCGATGCAGACAATACGATTTGTTTAGGCGAGAGTGTCACCTTTACAGCTTCGGGAGGCGACGAGTATGAATTTTATCTAGGTGGTATGATTGCTCAAGTACAATCAACAACAGCTACCTATACTACTACAGGCTTAGCAGACGGACAAGAAGTAACGGTTCGCGTAATAAATACGACAACAGGCTGTGAGGCTACCAGTGCAGGAATCACGACCACGGTAAATGCGTTACCAACGGCAGGGTTGACCAGTAGCGATGCAGACAATACGATTTGTTTAGGCGAGAGTGTCACCTTTACAGCTTCGGGAGGCGACGAGTATGAATTTTATGTAGGTGGTATGATTGCTCAAGTACAATCAACAACAGCTACCTATACTACTACCGGTTTAGCAGACGGACAAGAAGTAACGGTTCGCGTAATAAATACAACAACAGGCTGTGAGGCTACCAGTGCAGGAATCACGACCACGGTAAATGCGTTACCAACGGCAGGGTTGACCAGTAGCGATGCAGACAATACGATTTGTTTAGGCGAGAGTGTCACCTTTACAGCTTCGGGAGGCGACGAGTATGAATTTTATGTAGGTGGTATGATTGCTCAAGTACAATCAACAACAGCTACCTATACTACTACCGGTTTAGCAGACGGACAAGAAGTAACGGTTCGCGTAATAAATACGACAACAGGCTGTGAGGCTACCAGTGCAGGAATCACGACCACGGTAAATGCGTTACCAACGGCAGGGTTGACCAGTAGCGATGCAGACAATACGATTTGTTTAGGCGAGAGTGTCACCTTTACAGCTTCGGGAGGCGACGAGTATGAATTTTATGTAGGTGGTATGATTGCTCAAGCACAATCAACAACAGCTACCTATACTACTACAGGCTTAGCAGACGGACAAGAAGTAACGGTTCGCGTAATAAATACGACAACAGGCTGTGAGGCTACCAGTGCAGGAATCACGACCACGGTAAATGCGTTACCAACGGCAGGGTTGACCAGTAGCGATGCAGACAATACGATTTGTTTAGGCGAGAGTGTCACCTTTACAGCTTCGGGAGGCGACGAGTATGAATTTTATGTAGGTGGTATGATTGCTCAAGCACAATCAACAACAGCTACCTATACTACTACCGGTTTAGCAGACGGACAAGAAGTAACGGTTCGCGTAATAAATACAACAACAGGCTGTGAGGCTACCAGTGCAGGAATCACGACCACGGTAAATGCGTTACCAACGGCAGGGTTGACCAGTAGCGATGCAGACAATACGATTTGTTTAGGCGAGAGTGTCACCTTTACAGCTTCGGGAGGCGACGAGTATGAATTTTATGTAGGTGGTATGATTGCTCAAGCACAATCAACAACAGCTACCTATACTACTACCGGTTTAGCAGACGGACAAGAAGTAACGGTTCGCGTAATAAATACGACAA
The DNA here is from genome assembly GCF_029853675.1 of Tenacibaculum tangerinum. Classification (NCBI taxonomy): domain Bacteria; kingdom Pseudomonadati; phylum Bacteroidota; class Flavobacteriia; order Flavobacteriales; family Flavobacteriaceae; genus Tenacibaculum; species Tenacibaculum tangerinum. The sequence goes on from NZ_CP122539.1 coordinate 3,240, forward strand.
CAGGCTGTGAGGCTACCAGTGCAGGAATCACGACCACGGTAAATGCGTTACCAACGGCAGGGTTGACCAGTAGCGATGCAGACAATACGATTTGTTTAGGCGAGAGTGTCACCTTTACAGCTTCGGGAGGCGACGAGTATGAATTTTATGTAGGTGGTATGATTGCTCAAGCACAATCAACAACAGCTACCTATACTACTACCGGTTTAGCAGACGGACAAGAAGTAACGGTTCGCGTAATAAATACAACAACAGGCTGTGAGGCTACCAGTGCAGGAATCACGACCACGGTAAATGCGTTACCAACGGCAGGGTTGACCAGTAGCGATGCAGACAATACGATTTGTTTAGGCGAGAGTGTCACCTTTACAGCTTCGGGAGGCGACGAGTATGAATTTTATGTAGGTGGTATGATTGCTCAAGCACAATCAACAACAGCTACCTATACTACTACAGGCTTAGCAGACGGACAAGAAGTAACGGTTCGCGTAATAAATACGACAACAGGCTGTGAGGCTACCAGTGCAGGAATCACGACCACGGTAAATGCGTTACCAACGGCAGGGTTGACCAGTAGCGATGCAGACAATACGATTTGTTTAGGCGAGAGTGTCACCTTTACAGCTTCGGGAGGCGACGAGTATGAATTTTATGTAGGTGGTATGATTGCTCAAGCACAATCAACAACAGCTACCTATACTACTACCGGTTTAGCAGACGGACAAGAAGTAACGGTTCGCGTAATAAATACAACAACAGGCTGTGAGGCTACCAGTGCAGGAATCACGACCACGGTAAATGCGTTACCAACGGCAGGGTTGACCAGTAGCGATGCAGACAATACGATTTGTTTAGGCGAGAGTGTCACCTTTACAGCTTCGGGAGGCGACGAGTATGAATTTTATGTAGGTGGTATGATTGCTCAAGCACAATCAACAACAGCTACCTATACTACTACAGGCTTAGCAGACGGACAAGAAGTAACGGTTCGCGTAATAAATACGACAACAGGCTGTGAGGCTACCAGTGCAGGAATCACGACCACGGTAAATGCGTTACCAACGGCAGGGTTGACCAGTAGCGATGCAGACAATACGATCTGTTTAGGCGAGAGTGTCACCTTTACAGCTTCGGGAGGCGACGAGTATGAATTTTATGTAGGTGGTATGATTGCTCAAGCACAATCAACAACAGCTACCTATACTACTACCGGCTTAGCAGACGGACAAGAAGTAACGGTTCGCGTAATAAATACAACAACAGGCTGTGAGGCTACCAGTGCAGGAATCACGACCACGGTAAATGCGTTACCAACGGCAGGGTTGACCAGTAGCGATGCAGACAATACGATTTGTTTAGGCGAGAGTGTCACCTTTACAGCTTCGGGAGGCGACGAGTATGAATTTTATGTAGGTGGTATGATTGCTCAAGCACAATCAACAACAGCTACCTATACTACTACAGGCTTAGCAGACGGACAAGAAGTAACGGTTCGCGTAATAAATACGACAACAGGCTGTGAGGCTACCAGTGCAGGAATCACGACCACGGTAAATGCGTTACCAACGGCAGGGTTGACCAGTAGCGATGCAGACAATACGATTTGTTTAGGCGAGAGTGTCACCTTTACAGCTTCGGGAGGCGACGAGTATGAATTTTATGTAGGTGGTATGATTGCTCAAGCACAATCAACAACAGCTACCTATACTACTACAGGCTTAGCAGACGGACAAGAAGTAACGGTTCGCGTAATAAATACGACAACAGGCTGTGAGGCTACCAGTGCAGGAATCACGACCACGGTAAATGCGTTACCAACGGCAGGGTTGACCAGTAGCGATGCAGACAATACGATTTGTTTAGGCGAGAGTGTCACCTTTACAGCTTCGGGAGGCGACGAGTATGAATTTTATGTAGGTGGTATGATTGCTCAAGCACAATCAACAACAGCTACCTATACTACTACAGGCTTAGCAGACGGACAAGAAGTAACGGTTCGCGTAATAAATACGACAACAGGCTGTGAGGCTACCAGTGCAGGAATCACGACCACGGTAAATGCGTTACCAACGGCAGGGTTGACCAGTAGCGATGCAGACAATACGATTTGTTTAGGCGAGAGTGTCACCTTTACAGCTTCGGGAGGCGACGAGTATGAATTTTATCTAGGTGGTATGATTGCTCAAGTACAATCAACAACAGCTACCTATACTACTACAGGCTTAGCAGACGGACAAGAAGTAACGGTTCGCGTAATAAATACGACAACAGGCTGTGAGGCTACCAGTGCAGGAATCACGACCACGGTAAATGCGTTACCAACGGCAGGGTTGACCAGTAGCGATGCAGACAATACGATTTGTTTAGGCGAGAGTGTCACCTTTACAGCTTCGGGAGGCGACGAGTATGAATTTTATGTAGGTGGTATGATTGCTCAAGCACAATCAACAACAGCTACCTATACTACTACCGGTTTAGCAGACGGACAAGAAGTAACGGTTCGCGTAATAAATACAACAACAGGCTGTGAGGCTACCAGTGCAGGAATCACGACCACGGTAAATGCGTTACCAACGGCAGGGTTGACCAGTAGCGATGCAGACAATACGATTTGTTTAGGCGAGAGTGTCACCTTTACAGCTTCGGGAGGCGACGAGTATGAATTTTATGTAGGTGGTATGATTGCTCAAGCACAATCAACAACAGCTACCTATACTACTACCGGTTTAGCAGACGGACAAGAAGTAACGGTTCGCGTAATAAATACAACAACAGGCTGTGAGGCTACCAGTGCAGGAATCACGACCACGGTAAATGCGTTACCAACGGCAGGGTTGACCAGTAGCGATGCAGACAATACGATTTGTTTAGGCGAGAGTGTCACCTTTACAGCTTCGGGAGGCGACGAGTATGAATTTTATGTAGGTGGTATGATTGCTCAAGCACAATCAACAACAGCTACCTATACTACTACCGGTTTAGCAGACGGACAAGAAGTAACGGTTCGCGTAATAAATACAACAACAGGCTGTGAGGCTACCAGTGCAGGAATCACGACCACGGTAAATGCGTTACCAACGGCAGGGTTGACCAGTAGCGATGCAGACAATACGATTTGTTTAGGCGAGAGTGTCACCTTTACAGCTTCGGGAGGCGACGAGTATGAATTTTATGTAGGTGGTATGATTGCTCAAGTACAATCAACAACAGCTACCTATACTACTACCGGTTTAGCAGACGGACAAGAAGTAACGGTTCGCGTAATAAATACAACAACAGGCTGTGAGGCTACCAGTGCAGGAATCACGACCACGGTAAATGCGTTACCAACGGCAGGGTTGACCAGTAGCGATGCAGACAATACGATTTGTTTAGGCGAGAGTGTCACCTTTACAGCTTCGGGAGGCGACGAGTATGAATTTTATGTAGGTGGTATGATTGCTCAAGCACAATCAACAACAGCTACCTATACTACTACCGGTTTAGCAGACGGACAAGAAGTAACGGTTCGCGTAATAAATACAACAACAGGCTGTGAGGCTACCAGTGCAGGAATCACGACCACGGTAAATGCGTTACCAACGGCAGGGTTGACCAGTAGCGATGCAGACAATACGATTTGTTTAGGCGAGAGTGTCATCTTTACAGCTTCGGGAGGCGACGAGTATGAATTTTATGTAGGTGGTATGATTGCTCAAGTACAATCAACAACAGCTACCTATACTACTACCGGTTTAGCAGACGGACAAGAAGTAACGGTTCGCGTAATAAATACAACAACAGGCTGTGAGGCTACCAGTGCAGGAATCACGACCACGGTAAATGCGTTACCAACGGCAGGGTTGACCAGTAGCGATGCAGACAATACGATTTGTTTAGGCGAGAGTGTCACCTTTACAGCTTCGGGAGGCGACGAGTATGAATTTTATGTAGGTGGTATGATTGCTCAAGCACAATCAACAACAGCTACCTATACTACTACCGGTTTAGCAGACGGACAAGAAGTAACGGTTCGCGTAATAAATACAACAACAGGCTGTGAGGCTACCAGTGCAGGAATCACGACCACGGTAAATGCGTTACCAACGGCAGGGTTGACCAGTAGCGATGCAGACAATACGATTTGTTTAGGCGAGAGTGTCACCTTTACAGCTTCGGGAGGCGACGAGTATGAATTTTATGTAGGTGGTATGATTGCTCAAGTACAATCAACAACAGCTACCTATACTACTACCGGTTTAGCAGACGGACAAGAAGTAACGGTTCGCGTAATAAATACAACAACAGGCTGTGAGGCTACCAGTGCAGGAATCACGACCACGGTAAATGCGTTACCAACGGCAGGGTTGACCAGTAGCGATGCAGACAATACGATTTGTTTAGGCGAGAGTGTCACCTTTACAGCTTCGGGAGGCGACGAGTATGAATTTTATGTAGGTGGTATGATTGCTCAAGCACAATCAACAACAGCTACCTATACTACTACCGGCTTAGCAGACGGACAAGAAGTAACGGTTCGCGTAATAAATACAACAACAGGCTGTGAGGCTACCAGTGCAGGAATCACGACCACGGTAAATGCGTTACCAACGGCAGGGTTGACCAGTAGCGATGCAGACAATACGATTTGTTTAGGCGAGAGTGTCACCTTTACAGCTTCGGGAGGCGACGAGTATGAATTTTATGTAGGTGGTATGATTGCTCAAGCACAATCAACAACAGCTACCTATACTACTACAGGCTTAGCAGACGGACAAGAAGTAACGGTTCGCGTAATAAATACGACAACAGGCTGTGAGGCTACCAGTGCAGGAATCACGACCACGGTAAATGCGTTACCAACGGCAGGGTTGACCAGTAGCGATGCAGACAATACGATTTGTTTAGGCGAGAGTGTCACCTTTACAGCTTCGGGAGGCGACGAGTATGAATTTTATGTAGGTGGTATGATTGCTCAAGCACAATCAACAACAGCTACCTATACTACTACAGGCTTAGCAGACGGACAAGAAGTAACGGTTCGCGTAATAAATACAACAACAGGCTGTGAGGCTACCAGTGCAGGAATCACGACCACGGTAAATGCGTTACCAACGGCAGGGTTGACCAGTAGCGATGCAGACAATACGATTTGTTTAGGCGAGAGTGTCACCTTTACAGCTTCGGGAGGCGACGAGTATGAATTTTATGTAGGTGGTATGATTGCTCAAGCACAATCAACAACAGCTACCTATACTACTACCGGTTTAGCAGACGGACAAGAAGTAACGGTTCGCGTAATAAATACAACAACAGGCTGTGAGGCTACCAGTGCAGGAATCACGACCACGGTAAATGCGTTACCAACGGCAGGGTTGACCAGTAGCGATGCAGACAATACGATTTGTTTAGGCGAGAGTGTCACCTTTACAGCTTCGGGAGGCGACGAGTATGAATTTTATCTAGGTGGTATGATTGCTCAAGTACAATCAACAACAGCTACCTATACTACTACCGGTTTAGCAGACGGACAAGAAGTAACGGTTCGCGTAATAAATACAACAACAGGCTGTGAGGCTACCAGTGCAGGAATCACGACCACGGTAAATGCGTTACCAACGGCAGGGTTGACCAGTAGCGATGCAGACAATACGATTTGTTTAGGCGAGAGTGTCACCTTTACAGCTTCGGGAGGCGACGAGTATGAATTTTATGTAGGTGGTATGATTGCTCAAGCACAATCAACAACAGCTACCTATACTACTACAGGCTTAGCAGACGGACAAGAAGTAACGGTTCGCGTAATAAATACAACAACAGGCTGTGAGGCTACCAGTGCAGGAATCACGACCACGGTAAATGCGTTACCAACGGCAGGGTTGACCAGTAGCGATGCAGACAATACGATTTGTTTAGGCGAGAGTGTCACCTTTACAGCTTCGGGAGGCGACGAGTATGAATTTTATGTAGGTGGTATGATTGCTCAAGTACAATCAACAACAGCTACCTATACTACTACCGGTTTAGCAGACGGACAAGAAGTAACGGTTCGCGTAATAAATACAACAACAGGCTGTGAGGCTACCAGTGCAGGAATCACGACCACGGTAAATGCGTTACCAACGGCAGGGTTGACCAGTAGCGATGCAGACAATACGATTTGTTTAGGCGAGAGTGTCACCTTTACAGCTTCGGGAGGCGACGAGTATGAATTTTATGTAGGTGGTATGATTGCTCAAGCACAATCAACAACAGCTACCTATACTACTACCGGTTTAGCAGACGGACAAGAAGTAACGGTTCGCGTAATAAATACAACAACAGGCTGTGAGGCTACCAGTGCAGGAATCACGACCACGGTAAATGCGTTACCAACGGCAGGGTTGACCAGTAGCGATGCAGACAATACGATTTGTTTAGGCGAGAGTGTCACCTTTACAGCTTCGGGAGGCGACGAGTATGAATTTTATGTAGGTGGTATGATTGCTCAAGTACAATCAACAACAGCTACCTATACTACTACCGGTTTAGCAGACGGACAAGAAGTAACGGTTCGCGTAATAAATACAACAACAGGCTGTGAGGCTACCAGTGCAGGAATCACGACCACGGTAAATGCGTTACCAACGGCAGGGTTGACCAGTAGCGATGCAGACAATACGATTTGTTTAGGCGAGAGTGTCACCTTTACAGCTTCGGGAGGCGACGAGTATGAATTTTATGTAGGTGGTATGATTGCTCAAGTACAATCAACAACAGCTACCTATACTACTACCGGTTTAGCAGACGGACAAGAAGTAACGGTTCGCGTAATAAATACAACAACAGGCTGTGAGGCTACCAGTGCAGGAATCACGACCACGGTAAATGCGTTACCAACGGCAGGGTTGACCAGTAGCGATGCAGACAATACGATTTGTTTAGGCGAGAGTGTCACCTTTACAGCTTCGGGAGGCGACGAGTATGAATTTTATGTAGGTGGTATGATTGCTCAAGTACAATCAACAACAGCTACCTATACTACTACCGGTTTAGCAGACGGACAAGAAGTAACGGTTCGCGTAATAAATACAACAACAGGCTGTGAGGCTACCAGTGCAGGAATCACGACCACGGTAAATGCGTTACCAACGGCAGGGTTGACCAGTAGCGATGCAGACAATACGATTTGTTTAGGCGAGAGTGTCACCTTTACAGCTTCGGGAGGCGACGAGTATGAATTTTATGTAGGTGGTATGATTGCTCAAGCACAATCAACAACAGCTACCTATACTACTACAGGCTTAGCAGACGGACAAGAAGTAACGGTTCGCGTAATAAATACAACAACAGGCTGTGAGGCTACCAGTGCAGGAATCACGACCACGGTAAATGCGTTACCAACGGCAGGGTTGACCAGTAGCGATGCAGACAATACGATTTGTTTAGGCGAGAGTGTCACCTTTACAGCTTCGGGAGGCGACGAGTATGAATTTTATGTAGGTGGTATGATTGCTCAAGCACAATCAACAACAGCTACCTATACTACTACCGGCTTAGCAGACGGACAAGAAGTAACGGTTCGCGTAATAAATACGACAACAGGCTGTGAGGCTACCAGTGCAGGAATCACGACCACGGTAAATGCGTTACCAACGGCAGGGTTGACCAGTAGCGATGCAGACAATACGATTTGTTTAGGCGAGAGTGTCACCTTTACAGCTTCGGGAGGCGACGAGTATGAATTTTATGTAGGTGGTATGATTGCTCAAGCACAATCAACAACAGCTACCTATACTACTACCGGTTTAGCAGACGGACAAGAAGTAACGGTTCGCGTAATAAATACAACAACAGGCTGTGAGGCTACCAGTGCAGGAATCACGACCACGGTAAATGCGTTACCAACGGCAGGGTTGACCAGTAGCGATGCAGACAATACGATTTGTTTAGGCGAGAGTGTCACCTTTACAGCTTCGGGAGGCGACGAGTATGAATTTTATGTAGGTGGTATGATTGCTCAAGTACAATCAACAACAGCTACCTATACTACTACAGGCTTAGCAGACGGACAAGAAGTAACGGTTCGCGTAATAAATACAACAACAGGCTGTGAGGCTACCAGTGCAGGAATCACGACCACGGTAAATGCGTTACCAACGGCAGGGTTGACCAGTAGCGATGCAGACAATACGATTTGTTTAGGCGAGAGTGTCACCTTTACAGCTTCGGGAGGCGACGAGTATGAATTTTATGTAGGTGGTATGATTGCTCAAGTACAATCAACAACAGCTACCTATACTACTACCGGTTTAGCAGACGGACAAGAAGTAACGGTTCGCGTAATAAATACAACAACAGGCTGTGAGGCTACCAGTGCAGGAATCACGACCACGGTAAATGCGTTACCAACGGCAGGGTTGACCAGTAGCGATGCAGACAATACGATTTGTTTAGGCGAGAGTGTCACCTTTACAGCTTCGGGAGGCGACGAGTATGAATTTTATGTAGGTGGTATGATTGCTCAAGCACAATCAACAACAGCTACCTATACTACTACCGGTTTAGCAGACGGACAAGAAGTAACGGTTCGCGTAATAAATACAACAACAGGCTGTGAGGCTACCAGTGCAGGAATCACGACCACGGTAAATGCGTTACCAACGGCAGGGTTGACCAGTAGCGATGCAGACAATACGATTTGTTTAGGCGAGAGTGTCACCTTTACAGCTTCGGGAGGCGACGAGTATGAATTTTATGTAGGTGGTATGATTGCTCAAGTACAATCAACAACAGCTACCTATACTACTACCGGTTTAGCAGACGGACAAGAAGTAACGGTTCGCGTAATAAATACAACAACAGGCTGTGAGGCTACCAGTGCAGGAATCACGACCACGGTAAATGCGTTACCAACGGCAGGGTTGACCAGTAGCGATGCAGACAATACGATTTGTTTAGGCGAGAGTGTCACCTTTACAGCTTCGGGAGGCGACGAGTATGAATTTTATGTAGGTGGTATGATTGCTCAAGTACAATCAACAACAGCTACCTATACTACTACCGGTTTAGCAGACGGACAAGAAGTAACGGTTCGCGTAATAAATACAACAACAGGCTGTGAGGCTACCAGTGCAGGAATCACGACCACGGTAAATGCGTTACCAACGGCAGGGTTGACCAGTAGCGATGCAGACAATACGATTTGTTTAGGCGAGAGTGTCACCTTTACAGCTTCGGGAGGCGACGAGTATGAATTTTATGTAGGTGGTATGATTGCTCAAGTACAATCAACAACAGCTACCTATACTACTACCGGTTTAGCAGACGGACAAGAAGTAACGGTTCGCGTAATAAATACAACAACAGGCTGTGAGGCTACCAGTGCAGGAATCACGACCACGGTAAATGCGTTACCAACGGCAGGGTTGACCAGTAGCGATGCAGACAATACGATTTGTTTAGGCGAGAGTGTCACCTTTACAGCTTCGGGAGGCGACGAGTATGAATTTTATGTAGGTGGTATGATTGCTCAAGTACAATCAACAACAGCTACCTATACTACTACCGGTTTAGCAGACGGACAAGAAGTAACGGTTCGCGTAATAAATACAACAACAGGCTGTGAGGCTACCAGTGCAGGAATCACGACCACGGTAAATGCGTTACCAACGGCAGGGTTGACCAGTAGCGATGCAGACAATACGATTTGTTTAGGCGAGAGTGTCACCTTTACAGCTTCGGGAGGCGACGAGTATGAATTTTATGTAGGTGGTATGATTGCTCAAGTACAATCAACAACAGCTACCTATACTACTACCGGTTTAGCAGACGGACAAGAAGTAACGGTTCGCGTAATAAATACAACAACAGGCTGTGAGGCTACCAGTGCAGGAATCACGACCACGGTAAATGCGTTACCAACGGCAGGGTTGACCAGTAGCGATGCAGACAATACGATTTGTTTAGGCGAGAGTGTCACCTTTACAGCTTCGGGAGGCGACGAGTATGAATTTTATCTAGGTGGTATGATTGCTCAAGTACAATCAACAACAGCTACCTATACTACTACCGGTTTAGCAGACGGACAAGAAGTAACGGTTCGCGTAATAAATACAACAACAGGCTGTGAGGCTACCAGTGCAGGAATCACGACCACGGTAAATGCGTTACCAACGGCAGGGTTGACCAGTAGCGATGCAGACAATACGATTTGTTTAGGCGAGAGTGTCACCTTTACAGCTTCGGGAGGCGACGAGTATGAATTTTATGTAGGTGGTATGATTGCTCAAGCACAATCAACAACAGCTACCTATACTACTACCGGTTTAGCAGACGGACAAGAAGTAACGGTTCGCGTAATAAATACAACAACAGGCTGTGAGGCTACCAGTGCAGGAATCACGACCACGGTAAATGCGTTACCAACGGCAGGGTTGACCAGTAGCGATGCAGACAATACGATTTGTTTAGGCGAGAGTGTCACCTTTACAGCTTCGGGAGGCGACGAGTATGAATTTTATCTAGGTGGTATGATTGCTCAAGTACAATCAACAACAGCTACCTATACTACTACCGGTTTAGCAGACGGACAAGAAGTAACGGTTCGCGTAATAAATACAACAACAGGCTGTGAGGCTACCAGTGCAGGAATCACGACCACGGTAAATGCGTTACCAACGGCAGGGTTGACCAGTAGCGATGCAGACAATACGATTTGTTTAGGCGAGAGTGTCACCTTTACAGCTTCGGGAGGCGACGAGTATGAATTTTATGTAGATGGTATGATTGCTCAAGTACAATCAACAACAGCTACCTATACTACTACCGGTTTAGCAGACGGACAAGAAGTAACGGTTCGCGTAATAAATACAACAACAGGCTGTGAGGCTACCAGTGCAGGAATCACGACCACGGTAAATGCGTTACCAACGGCAGGGTTGACCAGTAGCGATGCAGACAATACGATTTGTTTAGGCGAGAGTGTTACCTTTACAGCTTCGGGAGGCGACGAGTATGAATTTTATGTAGGTGGTATGATTGCTCAAGTACAATCAACAACAGCTACCTATACTACTACCGGTTTAGCAGACGGACAAGAAGTAACGGTTCGCGTAATAAATACAACAACAGGCTGTGAGGCTACCAGTGCAGGAATCACGACCACGGTAAATGCGTTACCAACGGCAGGGTTGACCAGTAGCGATGCAGACAATACGATCTGTTTAGGCGAGAGTGTCACCTTTACAGCTTCGGGAGGCGACGAGTATGAATTTTATGTAGGTGGTATGATTGCTCAAGTACAATCAACAACAGCTACCTATACTACTACCGGTTTAGCAGACGGACAAGAAGTAACGGTTCGCGTAATAAATACAACAACAGGCTGTGAGGCTACCAGTACAGGAATTATAATGAATGTTAATGTAGGACCCGATACAGATAATGATGGTATTTCAGATGATTGTGACCCAGACGATGATAACGATGGTAACCCAGACGGAACCGATTCAAACCCATTAGTACCAACAGTAGCGGATGATGTACTAGTAGTGGTAGAAGGTACTACAGGTACAGTGAATGTATTAGCTAATGATGATTTCATACCAGGTCCAGATACGAGTTTAACGCAAGTAGGTGGAACAGCAGGTGGAACAGTAACGTTCGATCCATTAACAGGAGAGATGAGCTATGTTCCAGCAACAGGCGAAGAAGGAACGACGGTAACGGTCACATATCAAGTATGTAATACAGCAGTGAGTCCACAAGTATGTGAAACTGCGACAGTAACCATTACAGTACAGATAGATACCGATGGCGATGGAACTCCTGATGATATTGATGTAGATAGCGACAACGATGGTATTTCAGATACTGTTGAAGGAACAGGAGATACTGATAATGATGGTATTCCAGATTATCTAGATTTAGATAGTGATAACGATGGTATTTTAGACGTAGATGAAGGAGGAAACGGACATTTAGATACAAATGGAGATGGGGTAATTGATGCTAATGATGATGGATTTACAGATGCAGATAATAATGGACAAGATGATGATTCAGAAGCTATAGACGCAACAGATACAGATGGAGATAACGTACCAGATTACCTAGATTTAGATAGTGATAACGACGGAATTAACGATGTTATCGAAGATGGGAATGCTGCTGCTGATACGAATGGCGATGGCATAATTGATGCAAATGACACGAATGGAGGCGATTCAGATGGTGATGGAATTTCAGATAGTATAGATGCAGATGACAATGGTTTTGGAGAAGGAGCTTCAGGAGAAGACGATAACACAGATACAGATGGAGACGGTGTGCCAGATTATCAAGATTTAGATAGCGATAATGATGGTGTAAATGATGTTATCGAAGGAGGAAATCCTGATGAAAATGGAGATGGTATAATAGACAATCCTTACGATGACGCTGATGGTGATGGTATTGCTGATAGTGTAGATGGATTAGATGGTCATGGAGATGCAAATGATCCAGATTACGACACAGACCCTACAGATCCTAACAGTGGAGGAAATGGAATAGTGCGTGATAGTGAAATAGACACTGATGGCGATGGAATTCCTGATAGTGTTGATGGACTAGTTGGATTTGGTGATAATGATCTAGATACAGATGGTGATGGAATTTTAGATTATATCGATGCAGATAGTGACAACGATGGTATACCTGATACTGTTGAAGGAACAGGAGATACTGATAATGATGGTATTCCAGATTATTTAGATTTAGATAGTGATAACGACGGTATTTTAGACGTAGATGAAGGAGGAAACGGACATTTAGATACAAATGGAGATGGGGTAATTGATATAAATGATGAAGGATTTACAGATGTAGATAACGACGGGCAAGATGATGATTCAGAAGCTATAGATGCACCTGATACAGATGGAGATAACGTACCAGATTACCAAGATTTAGATAGTGATAACGACGGAATTAACGATGTTATAGAAGATGGGAATGCTGCTGCTGATACGAATGGCGATGGCGTAATTGATACAAATGACACGAATGGAGGCGATTCAGATGGCGATGGAATTTCAGATAGTGTAGATGCCGACGACAATGGCTTTGGTGAAGGAGCTTCTGGAGAAGACGATAACACAGATACAGATGGCGACGGTATTCCAGATTATTTAGATTTGGATAGTGATAATGATGGTATAAATGATGTTGTTGAAGGAGGAAATGCCGACGAAGATGAAGACGGCTTAGTAGACAATCCATACGACGATGCAGACGGTGATGGTATTGCCGATAGTGTAGATGGATTAGATGGCCATGGAGATGCAAACGATCCAGATAAGGACTCAGATCCTACAGATCCTAACAGTGGAGGAAGTGGATTGGTAACTGATAGTGAAATAGACACTGATGGCGATGGAATTCCTGATAGTGTAGATGGATTAGATGGATTTGGTGATGGACCTCATGATGATACTTGTGTAAAGGTGAACAACCTAATAAGTCCAAACGGAGATTCTGCAAATGCGTACTTACATATAGATTGTATAGAGAATTTCCCTGATAACGCTATTGAAATATTTAATAGATGGGGGAACACAGTTTATAAAGCAAGAGGATATAATAATACCAATATTGTATTTAGAGGCATATCGCAAGGTAGAGCTAGTATAAATGTAGATGATAAGTTGCCAGTTGGAACATACTTCTATATATTAGAACTCGGAAATGGAGGTAAGGTTAAAAAAGGTTGGATTTATATCAATAGGTAAGTGTATTAAAATAAAAGAAACTGATGAATAAAAATTTTTATCAAAAAAAATTATCTCTAAGTTTAATTATAGTATTTGTGATGAGTATTTGTTTAACTACAAATACTCAAGCACAGCAAGATCCTCAATATACACAGTATATGTACAATACTATGAATGTAAACCCTGCTTATGCAGGTTCTAGAGGACATACTGTTATTACAGCATTAGGTAGGATGCAATGGGTAGGATTTGAAGGAGCACCTAATACACAGAACTTAACGTACGATACTCCATTAGGATATTCAGGGTTAGGATTAGGAATAAATTTGATGAATGATGAAATTGGTCCATCTAGTGAAATATATTTAGATGCCAATGTCTCGTATACGATTCAAACAGGATATGAAGGAAATTTAGCTTTTGGACTTCGTTTAGGTGGAAGACTATTGAATATAGATTGGTCTAAAGGTACTAGCAAAGATGATGAAATAGGTTTTCAAGATAATATAAATAGATTCTTACCTACTGTAGGTGCTGGTATCTTCTATTATCAACCCAAATGGTATGTTGGTCTGTCAGTGCCAAATATATTAAGAATGGAGCATTACGATGCAGAAACACCAGGAGAGGTAGCAGTAGAAAGAATGCACTTTTTCCTTATATCAGGATATGTTTTTGATATAAATGAAGATCTAAAATTTAAACCTGCAGTACTTGTAAAGGGAGTGTCGGGAGCACCAGTATCGCTAGATGTGTCGGGAAACTTATTATTTAATGAAAAGTTTAGAGTAGGAGCATCTTGGAGGTGGGATGATTCAATAAGTGCTCTTTTAGGTTTTCAGGTAAACGACTCTTTTCTTATAGGATATTCGTATGACCTAACTACATCAAATTACAACGTAACAAATTCAGGAACACATGAAATAATGTTACGTTATGATGTTCTTAAAGAAATAAAATATAGATCTCCAAGGTTCTTTTAAAAATTAAAAATTATGAACTTAAAAAAACTACTAGTATCAGTATTAATGCTATTGACAATAGGCAACAATTTTGGGCAAAGTAGAAAAGTAGCAGATCGCTATTTTGAAGAATTTTCGTATGTGCAATCGGCGAAAATTTATAAAGACTTAGTTCTATTGAAAGGAGATAGTTCCAAACACGTACTTAGTAGACTTGCAGAATCGTATTACAAGAACACAAATACACAAGAAGCAGAGATATGGTATAAAAAGCTAATATCTAATTTTGAAAAAGAAGTTGGATATAAAGAGTTATTCAAATATGCACAAGTATTAAGGAGTAATGGGAAGTATAAAGAATCAGACGCTATACTATTAAATTTAGTACAAACAGAGCAAGGTAACTTAAATGTCGAATCAATAAAAGGCGACTACTTGTCAAACTACTCCAGTCAAGAAAAAAGAATAGGAATAAGAAATTTAGCAATTAATACTCCTTATTCAGACTTTGGAGGTTTCTTACTCAATGGTAAATCCTATTTTTCATCTTCAGCATCCAGTGGGGTAAAAAATCAAAAAATTTATAAGTGGAATAACCAACCCTTCTTAAATATATACAAAGCAGAAGAAAATATTCAAACTTTAGAAGACAGCGAAAAAGATACGATATTAGTTTTAAGTAACGTAGAAAAGTTAGGAGCTCCTATTGCGTCAGAGTTTCATGAATCAAATCCAGTTCTTACCAAAGATGGAAAAACAATGTATTTCACGCGTAATAACTCCGATGGTAAAAAGGTAAGAAGAAGTAATGATTACGTTTCTAAATTAAAATTGTATAAAGCTAGTTATATCAATGGTTACTGGGTAAATGTTAAAGAATTACCATTCAATAGCGATGAGTATTCGGTAGGGCACCCTGCGTTAAGTCCAGATGAAAAAACATTGTATTTCGTTTCTGATATGCCCGGAGGCTACGGAGGTTCTGATATTTATAAAGTCGCAATAAAGGAAAAAGATGTTTATGGAGAACCTGTAAATTTAGGAAACAAAATAAACACTTCAGAAAAAGAAGTATTTCCTTATGTAGGAAAAGATAACGTGCTGTATTTTTCTTCAAACGGACATTTAGGTTTAGGACTTCTTGATATTTTCCAATCAGTAATTAATGAAGATGGTACATTCTCGCTACCAGAAAATTTAGGAGAACCTTTTAATAGTAAAAGAGACGATTTTTCATTTTTTGTAAGTGAAGATGGTAAGAGAGGTTTTTTCTCCTCAAACAGAGAAAAAGGAAAAGGAGATGATGATATTTATAGTTTCTTTATTTATACAGATTCCTCTGTTTGTAAGCAAATAGTTAAAGGAGTTATTACAGATAAAAATACAGGTAACCCAATTGATGCTACCGTTGTTCAATTAATAAATGAACAAAAAGAACTGGTCGCCGAAACGATTTCTGATGAATTAGGAAACTATGTTTTTAAAGAGGTGTCCTGTGACTCAAAATACAATGTTGTAGCTTCTAAATTAGATCATAGATCTTCGAAAAGTTTAATTTCATTAAACAATGTAAAAAATAAAGAAGTAGATGTAAACTTAGAATTAGTACCATTAATTGTAGGAAGTCAGATTATCATAAAACCTATTTATTTTGATTACGGTAAAGCCGATATTAGAGAAGATGCTGAGTATGAATTAGAAAATATAATAACAGTGATGAGCAATCATCCGGAATTAGTAATTAGAATAGAATCTCATACAGACAGCCGTGGTACTACAGAATTTAACAGAACATTATCTGATAAAAGAGCAAAATCTACTAGAGATTATATTTTATCTCGAGGTATAGATGGTAACCGAATTGAAAGCGCAAAAGGATACGGGGAAAGCGTACCTTTGAATGATTGTATAGACGGTAAAGAATGTACAGAAGAAGAATATCAGTTGAATAGACGTTCTTATTTCTATATTGTAGAAGGAGGTGAGTTTATTAAAATAAGACAACAAAAAGAAAAGAAAAGAGTTAAAAGAAGAATAACAGAATCTAAGAAAAGCAATTTTTTAGAATTTTTGAGAAAAAATTTAAATGCTCAAGAGAGAAGTTCGAGATCACAGAGAAATAAATGTTTTAAAAATGAACAAGACTGTGATAAAGATGTTAAGAAAGTAAAAATTAATTATATGGATTAGGGTCGTTAACATGACCATAGTTTTAAACAAAAAGAGACTGTCTTAAAAGTAAAACAGTCTCTTTTTTTATTGCGATAAGTATAAAAACTAAAACATACCTAGATTCGAAATAAACCATAAATCGTATTACCTAAAAATAAATAGAGGTATCCTTAATCACCTTAAAATACAGTCTTCGCTACGGTTTCTTTTTGTTCTGAAATAGAAATAAAAAAACTCTTATTGCGGTTACTTTAAATAGCAAATGATACAACTAAACTTTTATCCAACCCTAGTTCCATTCTTCACAGTACGTTCCGCAGTTAATAAGATAACCTCTTTATCATCACCCAAACCACCCAATACAAGGCATTCGCTCATCATAGTGGCAATTTGTTTTTTTGGGAAGTTTACCACGGCGACAACTTGTTTCCCTATCAACTCTTCAGGTTGGTAGATTTTGGTAATTTGTGCCGAGGTTTTTTTAATTCCGTAGTCGCCAAAATCCACCTGTAGTTTATAAGCAGGATTCTTTACTTCTTTAAACACTTCCGCAGAAATAATTGTACCAATACGCATCTCTATTTTGGTAAAATCATTCCAAGTAATAGTGTTATTGTTCATTGTGTTTATATAATAATCGTTTAGCCGCTGTAAAGGGCGTAGTTTTTCCACTTTCTAGTTTGGTAACTTCCTGCTGTAACAAATCCTTAATTTTAGGATTGTTGTAAAAATTACGCTTTAATTGCTGATTGATAGTTTCTAACAACCAATAGGTATTCTGTTCGTTTCTTTTCTGTTGAAAATAACCTGATTTTTTGGTGAGCATCATGTACTCATCAATCATGGCATAAATCGCATCAATTCCTTGATGGTGCAGTGCACTTGCCAGCAACACTTTGGGTTGCCAACCACTCTCTTTAGGTGGATACAAATGCAAAGCCCTATTAAACTCCACTTTTGCTAGTTTGGCATTTTTTTCATTACCGCTATCTGCCTTGTTAATTACAATAGCATCAGCCATTTCAATAATACCGCGTTTAATACCTTGCAATTCGTCACCAGCACCTGCCAACTTCAACAATAAAAAGAAATCGGTCATGGAGTGAACCGCAGTTTCCGACTGCCCGACACCTACGGTTTCAATAATAATGGTATCAAAACCCGCCGCTTCACATAAAATAATAGTCTCTCGTGTTTTTTGAGCAACACCCCCTAGCGAAGTGCCCGAAGGAGAGGGGCGTATAAACGCATTTTTGTCGGTAACCAAGGCCTCCATACGAGTTTTGTCACCTAAAATACTTCCTTTGTTTACAGAACTACTCGGGTCTATAGCCAACACAGCAACTTTGTTACCCAACGATGTTAAATGCTTTCCCAAAGACTCAATAAACGTACTTTTTCCAACGCCAGGAACCCCTGTAATACCTATTCTGATAGATTTATTAGCATGCGGTAAGCAAGCCTCTAAAATTTCATTTGCCTGTTCTTGATGTTTTGGGTGGGTACTCTCTACCAAGGTAATCGCTCTGCTTAAAAAAGGAATATTCCCTGCTACTATTTGCATTACAAATTCTTCGGTAGACGTGTTTTTTCTTCTGTTGCGTTTTATGTTTTCTGCGGATGATTTACTGGTGGTTTCAGGTTGTAAAACTCCGTCTTTTTCAGAAAGTGCAGATGTATTTTTGTCGGTCATTATATAACTAAAACAGAATAATACGGTAAATTTAGAAATAAAAATGCAGCAAAATGCAACAGAGTAGAAAAAGAGTCGTCTTTAGGATAAGAAATCGATAATGAAAGCAACCAAACAGCTACATCAATCCGTAATAGATGCTTGTAAAAAGAATGATGCAAAAGCACAAATGCAGTTGTATGACTTGTATTGTGATGCGATGTATACAATAGCATTGCGGTATGTAAAAGATTCCTTTACTGCGGAAGATGTAATGCAGGAAGCATTTATAAAAGCATTTAAAAATATCGACTCGTATAAAGAAGAAGTGACGTTTGGTGCTTGGTTAAAACGGATTGTAATCAACCAAAGTATTGATTACTTAAAGAAGAAAAAATTAGAACTGGTTGCGATTAACGAAGAAACGACCATCTTGGTAGATGATGATGATAACTGGAGTGTAGCATCGACCCTATCGTATCAAGATATTGTAAACTGCATTCAGCAGTTAAAAGAAAAGTACAGAATCGTGTTAACATTATTTCTATTAGAAGGATATGACCACGGAGAAATTTCACAAATATTAGGAATCTCAGAGGTAAGTTCGAGAACCCATTTATTACGTGGAAAAAAGCAAGTGCAAGAACAATTAAAAGCAGTACATGATGTCTAAAGATTTAAGAGAAATACTAAAAAATAAGGTTGAAAACACAACGGAGTTATCAACAAATCATAGACAGCGTTTTCAACAAAAGTTGCAAAAGGAATTGCATGCAACACCACAAACAAAAAAATCATATCAGTGGGTGTACATAGCTGCATCGATTATATTGTTGGTGAGTTTGGGAATAAAATTTTATCCCACCCATACTGCAGATTCAGTAACAAAAGAGGAACCCAAAGAAACTCAAAATCAGATTCGTTTAGGAACCATTTCTCCCGAGCTAAAAACGGTAGAAGATTATTATGTAAATACCATTAACTACGAGTTAAGCCAGTTAGAATTAACTGAAGATAATAAAGAACTTTTTGACGGTTATTTATCTAAAATAGGAGAACTAACCAAAGAATACAAGTCGTTAACCCAAGAGCTCAATAAGAAAGGAGTTAACGACGATACTATCAATGCATTGATTGGAAACCTGCAACTCCGTTTACAGCTGTTAAAACGTATGCAAAAACAATTACAAGAATTTAAAAATCCAACTCAAAATGACATTCAAACCATTTAACATCAGTGTTTTTTTACTGTTAGTAACAGGTGTTGTATCTGCACAGCAATACAACAAAAAGTTTAGTGAAAATTTTAAAACTAATAAGGACGTAACCGTGAGTATCAATGCCTCTAATGCAACCATTGATGTAATTACATGGAACAAAAATGAAGTTGCTGTAGAAGCAGTTATCGAAGTAGAAGGACTCGATAAAAAAGAGGCGCAAAAGTATTTAGATAAATGGAAATTTGAAGCTTTAGGCAACAAAACTAAAGTACAAATTAAAGCCAATAGGAACAGTTTTTATTCATCAGGAAATGATAATATTGTCTTTTTTAACTCCTCAGAAAACAATTACCCAAGAGTATTTCAATTCGATAGTGATGATAAAGAGATTGTCGTAGTTCCTGAAATTGCAGAAGTACCAGAAGTTGAAATTCCAGAAATTAACTTTGAAGAAATTGAAATTCCAGAAATTAATTTTGAAGAAATTGTTACGGGTTTAGAAGATATAGAATTTGACTTTGATAAATATGCTAAAGATGGTAATGATTACTTTTTTCAATGGAAAGATGGTGTAAATGATATTACCATTAAGTCAAAAAAAGAATGGGAAAAATTTAAGAAAACAGACAAGTACCAAGAACTTAAAAAACACCAAGAAGAGCGAAAAAAAGAAATAGAAGAAGAACTAGAAATAGTAAAAAAACAACGAATCAATCAAAAAGAACTGCAAAGGCAACTAGCGAAAGCAAGAGCAGAGATTAGAAAAATAAATAGAACAGAATTGCGAAAAGAACTTGCAAATGCGAGAAAAGAAATGCACAAGGCGAGAAAAGAAATGCACAAAATCCGTAAGAATTATTTTTTCAAAACAGAAAGCAATGATTTTATGATAGATGGTAAAAAAGTAAAAATCACCAAGAAAATTACTATAAAAGTTCCAAAATCAGCAACATTTGATCTGAATACTCGTCACTGTAAGGTAACACTACCTAAAACAAAAGCCTCAGGAAAGGTGAGTTACGGTACTTTTAAAGCCAACGAACTTGACGGTGGAAAATTAACCATTTCTTACTCGCCAGTAAATATCAATTCATTAAATGCCTGTACTTTGTTCTTAAATAATGTAACCGATGCTCAATTAGCATCGGTTACCAATACCATTTTACACTTTAATTCATCTGGAGTTTTGCTAAGTAATGTATACAACGATGTAGAAGTGAAAAATGAATTTGGAAACTTAACCATAGCAAAAGTGCACCCTAATCATGCCAATTTAAAATTGTTTTTAAATTATGCTGAAGCAGGAGTAAACCTGTCAGAAATACAAAAAGCATTCACCATAGAAAGTGATAAGATGCAAAAGTTAAAAGAGGGTAGCTCAGCATATAACGGAAATTTTATACTTATGTCAAAAGACAAAAAAATAAGAATAGAGGGTAAATACAGTCAGTTAACGCTTAAGAATTAAGCGATAAAACTACTTTTTCTTTTTATAAAATTGCTAACAAATTCCATTTCTATATTCTTTTTAAAGTGCCTATCTTAGCGACTGCAAATAGTCACTTTTACTATGGAATTATACAAAGAAAATCAACTTAAGATATACAACTCTTTAAGCAAATCAAAAGAGCTTTTTAAACCCGTAACAGAAGGTCGCATAGGAATGTATGTATGCGGTCCTACCGTATATAGCAATGCTCATTTAGGAAACGTACGTACGTTTATGTTTTTTGATGTGGTGTATCGTTATTTATTACACCTAGGGTACAAAGTACGTTATGTACGTAATATTACCGATGCAGGTCACTTAGAAAATGATGCTGATGAAGGTGAAGATAGAATTGCAAAAAAAGCACGACTAGAGGAAATTGAACCGATGGAAGTAGTGCAACGTTACACGGTTGATTTTCATAACGTACTTAATAACTATAATTTTTTACCACCTAGCATCGAACCCACAGCAACGGGACATATCGTAGAGCAGATTGAGATGATTAAAGAAATCATGGACAAAGGATTAGCTTATGAAGTAAATGGCTCGGTATATTTTGATGTATTAAAATACAACGAAACAGGTAACTACGGAATTCTTTCAGGTAGAAAAATAGAAGAAGCTATTCACAATACCAGAGCGTTAGACGGACAGTCAGATAAGAGGAATCCGCAAGATTTCGCACTGTGGAAAAAAGCCGATGAACGCCATATCATGCGTTGGCCTTCGCCTTGGAGTGATGGTTTTCCAGGATGGCACTTAGAATGCTCTGTAATGAGTACCAAATATTTAGGAGAACAGTTCGATATTCATGGTGGTGGAATGGATTTAAAATTCCCGCACCACGAGTGTGAAATAGCCCAATCGCAAACTTGTAGTGGTGTAAAACCTGTAAATTATTGGATGCATACGAATATGTTATTGTTGAACAGTCAAAAAATGGCAAAATCAACAGGAAACTATATTTTACCCAATGAAATTTTAACGGGAGAAAATACCATTTTAGGAAAACCATTTTCGGCAAGTGTCGTTCGTTTTTTCAATATGCAAGCGAATTATCGCAGTATTTTAGACTTTTCAGGCGAAGCCTTAGAAGCAGCAGAGAAAGGACATGCAAAGTTAATGGAAGCAGTTAGTTTCTTAGATAAATTAGAAGCAAGCAATACGTCAACTTTTGATGTTCAAAAATGGAAGCAAGATTGTTACGATGCCATGAATGACGATTTTAACACGCCTATTTTAATCTCGCATTTGTTTGAAGCGGTTAAAGTTATCAATCAAATCAAAGAACAAAAAGCAAGTCTAACAACAGAAGATTTACAAGTGTTTAAAAACACCATCAAAGCATTTGTTTTTGATGTATTAGGGTTGCTAAATGAAACTTCTGAAGGAAATAATTCCGATAAATTGAATGGCGTTGTTGAAATGTTAATTCAAATGAGAAAAGAAGCACGTGAAAATAAAGACTGGGCATTGTCTGATGAAATCCGTGATAAACTGTTAGCCTTAGGAATTCAATTAAAAGACGGAAGAGAAGGAACGACGTTTACGGTGAGTTAATGATACAATGATACAATGATACAATGAGATAATGATTCAATGAGGTAATGATTCAATGAGGTAATGAGTTAATGGGGTAATAAGTAGGCTGAAGAATGTTTGAGGAATAGAAAATACCATAGATAGCTCATTTCGATAGGAGTCTAGAAATTTTAAACAAGAATTGAAAAAATAAAATTTGAAACTAAAAACAATCATAGCATATCCTTTTATATGGCTAGTTCGATTTTACCAAACAGCGATATCTCCGTTTACACCAGCAACGTGTAGGTATTCGCCAACGTGTTCGAGCTATACCATCGAGGCATTGCAAAAACACGGATTGTTTTATGGTGGTTGGTTGGCGTTGAAAAGAATTTTTAGTTGTCATCCATGGGGAGGTAGTGGTTACGACCCTGTTCCAGAAAAAAGAGAAAAAAGTAGGAGTCATAGCGAGGATTTTATACCGAAGTAATCTCTTTTTTAAGATTGCTTCAGTACATTCGCAATGACAATATTAAAAACTAAATAAGAATAGATGAATTTTTTATCCATAGTGTGGGATTGGGACCCAGAAATAATCAATATTGGAGGTTTTGGTATTCGTTGGTACAGTTTAATGTTTGTAGCAGCGTTTATTTTGGGACTGCAATTAATGAAAAAGATATACATCAACGATAACATTCCTGTTGAAAAGTTAGACCCATTATTTATGTACGTTTTCGTTTCTATGTTAATAGGAATGCGTTTAGGAGATGTATTTTTTTACAGTTGGGATTATTACCAAAACCACTTGCTAGAAATCATATTACCATTTAAAAAGCAAGAAGGAGCCTCGGCTTTATTTGGATTGTTGGATGGGTGGAAATTCACAGGGTATACCGGTTTTGCCAGTCACGGAGCAGCAATAGCGATTCCTATAGCGATGTACTTTTATGCTAAGAAGCACCTACACAAGCCATGGCTGTTTATTTTAGATAGATTAGGAATTATGGTGGCTTTAGCAGGATTTTTTATTCGACTTGGGAACTTTTTCAATTCAGAAATTTACGGAAAACCTACAGGTAGCAGTTTCGGAGTCATTTTTAAACGCGCAGGAGAAACCGTACCACGTCATCCAACCCAATTATACGAAGCCTTTAGCTACTTAGCACTGTTCTTTGCATTGTGGTATTTTTATTGGAAAACCGATAAGAAAAATCAAACAGGATTTTTATTCGGATTATTCATGGTCGTATTATGGTCTCTTCGCTTTTTCATAGAATTTTTAAAAGAAGCACAAGTTGATGGGCGAGAAGATTGGGTATTCAATTCTCTAAATACAGGTCAGGTATTGAGTATTCCACTCGTACTCATTGGTCTTTGGTTAATGTTTAGAAAACCCAAAACAACCGCATAAACATAACAAAAAAACTCCAAGTAAACACTTGGAGTTTTTTGTTATGTTTTCATTTGTAAATCATTGAAAAATGTCATTACGAACGAAACGCAGTGGAGTGACGTAATCTTATGAAAACGAGTAACTCAAAACCTTCAAACCGCTTATATCGATTCGAGGTGACAGTAATCAAAAACAGATTGCTTCGTCCTTCTCTCCTCGCAATGACTATGTTCAAAACCTTAAAATCGCTTACATCCATTCAATGTAGTTGTCATCAAAAACAGATTGCTTCGTCTTTCTCTCCTCGCAATGACCATATTCAAAACCTTGAGATCTCTTACACCCTTTCGAGGTGACAGTAATCAAAAACAGATTGCTTCGTCCTCCTCTCCTCGCAATGACCATGTTCAAAACCTTAAAATCGCTTACATCCATTCAATTTAGTTGTCATCAAAATCAGATTGCTTCGTCTTTCCCTCCTCGCAATGACCATACTCAAAACCTTGAAACTGCTCACATCCATTCGAGGTGACGGTAATTAAAACAAATTGCTTCGTCCTACGTTCCTCGCAATGATGAAAATCAACTAATAATAGCTTCATGATGAACGGACACAGAGCCTTCCAAGACGATACTTAGTAAAGCTATTGATAATCGTAGTATCACTTCTCAATACAAAATTACTTTCATTTCATTCAACTAATTTTACTCGAAGAGACAATGGGTCTAAATGCGAACTGATAAAGCACAAATCGTATTACAAGCAAGTTTGAAACTTACGAACAAACTAGCCGAACTGAAAGCATAGAAAGCATGCTAATTTTTAAAGTGTTAAACTATCTATAAAGCTGAATTAAAACGTATCTTTGTACCCCAAAATTTTGATATGCGTACCAAAACAACAAAACAAAACAAAATCAATGTCGTTACCTTAGGATGCTCTAAAAATGTATATGACAGTGAAGTGTTAATGGGGCAGTTAAAAGCCAATGGTAAAAACGTGGTTCATGAAGATGAAAATGACGATGGAAATATAGTCGTAATCAATACCTGCGGTTTTATTGGTAAAGCCAAAGAAGAAAGTGTAGAAACCATTCTACACTATGCACAAAAAAAGGAAGAAGGCGAGATCGATAAAGTATTTGTAACTGGTTGTTTAAGTGAACGGTACAAACCAGATTTAGAAGCTGAAATTACCAATGTAGATCAGTATTTCGGAACCCACGACTTGCCAAATTTGTTAAAGGTGTTGGAAGCAGACTATAAACATGAGTTAATCGGCGAACGCTTAACAACCACTCCACAACATTACGCCTATTTAAAAATAGCCGAAGGTTGCGACCGCCCCTGTTCATTCTGTGCCATTCCGTTAATGCGAGGAAAGCATGTATCGACTCCCATTGAAGATTTGGTTACGGAGGCTACGAAGTTAGCTGAAAAAGGCATCAAAGAGATCATGCTGATTGCGCAAGATTTAACCTACTACGGATTGGATATTTACAAAAAACGTGCGTTGGCAGATTTACTGAAAGAATTGGTAAAAGTAGACGGAATTGAATGGATTCGTTTGCACTATGCATTTCCTACAGGTTTTCCTATGGATGTGTTAGAAGTAATGAAAAACGAGCCAAAAGTGTGTAATTATTTAGACATTCCGCTACAGCATATCAACACCGAGATTTTAAAATCGATGAAACGTGGTACGACCCATGAAAAAACGACAGCACTGATACATAAATTCCGAGAGGCAGTGCCAAATATGGCAATTCGAACTACACTCATTGTTGGGTATCCAGGAGAAACCGAAGAACAGTTTCAGGAATTGAAAGATTGGGTAGAAGAAATGCGTTTTGAACGTTTAGGGGCTTTTGAATATTCACACGAAGAAAACACAGGGGCGTATGCCTTAGAAGATAATGTTCCCGACGATGTAAAGTTCAGACGAGTGAACGAAATCATGGAAGTACAATCGCAGATTTCTTGGGAATTGAATCAAGAAAAAATAGGAAAAACCTTTACGTGTTTGTTCGATAGAAAAGATGGTGAATACTATTACGGACGTACCGAGTTTGATTCACCCGATGTAGACAACGATGTGATTGTAGATGCCCGTGAGCATTATATCAAATTAGGAGAATTTATCGATATTGAGATTTTTGACGCTGGCGATTTTGATTTGTACGGAACTCCTGTGGTAAAGCAGGAAAAACCTATACCTTTAAATAAAAGGAAATAGTTTGAAAATAAGCTTGATGTTATGCTGTTAGCTTTTGAGATCAACTATCACTATCATGAGTGTGCAAAATTCAAATAATCTAAGAATCTAACGATCTAAGAACGACTTATCCTACTATGAAAAAAGCCTATTTTAACTGGAGTTCAGGGAAAGATTCTGCCTTGGCATTCTATAAAATACTGCAACAAAAAGAATACGAGGTACAAAAATTAATTACCAATGTAAATCAAGACTATCAGCGTGTTTCCATGCACGGATTGCACGAAGATTTATTAGATGCACAAGCAAATAGTATCGGAGTTCCGTTAGAAAAAATATACTTTCCTGCTGAGGTTACGATGGAGATGTACAATCTTAAGATGAAGGAGAAAACTGCAGCTTTAAAATCAGAAGGCTTACATTATGCTATTTTTGGAGATATTTTTTTAGAGGATTTAAGAGCGTATCGTGATTCCAAATTACAAGAAGTAGGAATCACGGGAGTGTATCCACTCTGGAAACAAGATACCAAAGAATTATTACGAGAATTTTTAGCGCTGGGTTTTAAAACCATCACCGTTTGCGTGAATGCTAAATTGTTAGGAGAAGAGTTTGTTGGAAGATTGATTGATGAAGATTTTATCAACGAACTTCCTGAAGGTATAGATGTTTGTGGAGAGAATGGTGAGTTTCATACCTTTTGTTATGACGGACCTATTTTTAAGAAACCTGTAGCATTTGAAATAGGAGCGAAGGTGTTAAAATCATACACCTTGCAAGAAAATGAGGACGATACCTGTTATCAGGATTCAAAAAAAGGTAAAAAATCAGCAATAGCGACTTCTAAAAATTACGATAGCAGTTTTTGGTATTGTGATTTACAATTGAAAAAGTAACCTACTTATTGTTTCTAATATCCCTTTAGCAGGAACATTTTCTAAGCAAGAATTACATGCATTGTACATAAACAAGCAATCGATAAAATCGGTTAGTATATGTAGTAGTAACCCGAATCCAATAATGCTGTATGGCTTTTTTAAAAAAAGTAAAAAAAAGTACACCCCCATTGCATAGTAAGAGTGAAGTGGATGAAAACCGAAACTACATCGATGCGGGTCGAATATAGGAGTTGCTAGTAGGTGGTCGATGTCTACCAACATAGTAGCAAGCAAAATTAAAGCTACTTTTTTCCATTCCTTTTTAAAGAAGAAAAAAGCAATCAAAAAAGGAAATCCGAAGTGTAAAAAATAGTGAACAAAGTGTTGCATTGTTAGTACTTTGCTGCCCCTATATTCTCAGCACTATTTTTTATAAAATCACGAAGATCGTCATTTGCTTTTTGCAAATCTTCTTTTCTAAGGTACATCATGTGTCCACTTCTATAGCCTTTAAAGAAGAGTCTGTTTTTAAGTTTACCACTTGGGTCAATTTTTCCCATGGTATATTTAGCAGCAGCGTATGTAGTAGCTCCATCGTAATAACCAGATTGTACTAAAACTTTCAAATACGGATTTTGTGCCATGGCCTTGCGTAAGTTTTCACGTGCATTGTTCTTGCTAAAATCCCAAGGCTGCACTGTACCAAACATATTGTATTTTACATCGGTTTTAAAGTTCAATACATTTTGAATGTAGTAATTAATAGCAGGCGTAAAAGAATGCAACCAAGACACCAATTCGGGGCTGTAATCTGGCTTTGTACCCGATTCTCTTCTGTCAATTCCCAAATACCTACTATCTAAACGTCCGATGGTTTTTCCTGAAGTATCTCTTAGTAATTCTTTCCAAAAATAACTATTTGGAACCTCTAAATTATGTTGTAGTATCACCTCTTTTTTTATTCCAGAGTAATACGCCATTTTTTCAGCAACTTTGTTTTTCTCTGCGTCATTGATGAATCCTCCTTTTGCCAAGGCAGGAAGCAAGGTATTGACAGCAAAATTCTCCGCTTCGGGTAAAATTTCTAACAAGTCTTTTTGTTGCAATTCTGGTGGTAACATTTTATGATACCATGCAGCAGCAGTAAAGTAAGGGAAATTGATAGCGTAATCTTCGGAACTTTGTGTTCTTAATAATTGATAATCGGCAGGAGAAACCATAATTACTCCGTTCAGATACATCCACTGGTTATTTTGTAGTTCATGAGCAAGTTGCATGACACGAGTACCGCCATAACTTTCACCGATGATATATTTTGGTGAATTCCATCGATTGGTTCGAGTAACAAAAAGATTCAACCAGTCTGCTAAATATTTTGCATCCGCATTAATTCCGAAGAAATATTTTGCATCCACCTTTTCTTCAGCAGCAACTATAGGTCTTGAATAAGCGGTATTTACAGGATTTACAAATACAATATCAGCTTCGTCTAAAATAGAGTAGGGGTTGTCTTTTATACCATAGGGTTGAATCGGGTTTCCCTCATCATCTATTTTTAAAATTTTAGGTCCTGTGTAAGCAATATGCATCCATACAGAAGCAGAGCCGGGTCCACCATTAAAGGACATTAGCAAGGGTCTTTTTTCGCTGTTGGAAACATCTGTTCTGTAATAATAGGTATAAAAAAGTGTAGCTTTTGCCACTCCATTGGCATCGTATACGGGTTGTGTTCCTGTTTGTGCTTTATAGGATATTTTTTTGCCTTTGATAGTTACCGAGCTAGAAGTAGTAACGATAGTATCTAATGGAATTCTTTTGTCTTGAGAAAAAAGAGTAATTGAATATAGAATGGCTACTACGAATATAATTTTTTTCATGTTTGGAAATTACTTGGAAAGCTAAAAGTATCAAAACTTTTCAAAAACACCTAAGCCAAATAAGGCAAAATCGTATTTAACAGGATCTTCTTTGTCAAATTCTCTTAAGATGGTGTCTAACTCTTGAATTGCTTTCCAATCGTTTTGCTTTCGGGTTAAAATTCCTAGTTTTCGGGCGATCGTTCCTGTGTGTACGTCAAGCGGACAGTGTAAATGTGCCGTCGAATGGGTTTTCCATATTCCTAAATCAACTCCAGTCGAATTATCGCGTACCATCCAACGTAAAAACATGTTAATTCGCTTGGAGGCAGAACCTTTTAAAGGGTCGGAAACGTGTTTTAAAGTTCTTGGCTGATGCGGAATCTCAAAAAATATTTTTTTAAAGTTGTGAATGGCTAACTGGTAGTTGTCGGCATTGTTTTTGGGTAGTAACACATTTTCTAATCCCCCATGATTTTGATAGATGTTTTTAAGTGACCGAATGAAAAAGCTAAAATCTTCAGCATTGAAAGTACGGTGTACAAATCCGTTGAAATGAGTCAGGTCGTCTTCTGAATGATTCATTACAAAATCATACGGAGAGTTTCCCATTAAGTCCATCATTTTATGGGCATTGTTAATAATCATTTTACGATTTCCCCAAGCAATGGTAGCTGCTAAAAACCCAGCAATTTCAATGTCTTCTTTTAAAGAAAATTGATGCGGAATTTGAATTGGGTCACTCTCAATAAAATCAGGATTATTGTATTGTTGTACTTTTTCGTCTAAAAATTCTTTAAGCTCTTTTGTATTCATTATGATAACAAATCTCCTGCAAAACTAAGCAAAACAAAGAAGGCATTATAACAGGCATGTAAAAGGATACTCCAAATTAAACCAAAACGCACTCTAATGAATCCTAAATAGCCTCCTAAAATAGTTTGGGGAGCGACTAAAACGGGGGCTAGTAGCAGTACGTTGGTCGTCATATTAAAATTGGTTAAATGTATCAAACCAAAAAGGATCGTAAATACGTAAAAAGCTATTTTGAACACTTTTTTTCCATGAAACAAGGTTAGGGGAGCTCTAAAAAACAGTTCTTCAAGCAATGGAGCAAAGATAATTACAAGAAAAGCAATGAGTCCTTTTGACGTTGTTTTTAATAATTCTTCCATAGCGTGCTCGTTCATATCTACCCAGCCTAACTGCTCAATTAATAAGAAGAGAGGACTCAATACAGCACCTGTAACAATACTGATGACAAGTAGGTGTAAAAATTTTTGAAATCGGTAGGATGTATCTAGGTTATTATCTTGCTCTAAAACAGGGTTTTTAAGATAGGTAATAAGTTCTTGGAAAGTTTCTTTCATGAATCGTTGATTTCTTTATTAGTAGTAAGAAACTCAAAATAGTTACATTACTCTACTATAATTCCGTCTTTCATTGTAAGCGTTCTATCTGCCATTTGTGCCAATTCTTTGTTATGAGTCACTAACACAAAGGTTTGTCCAAACTCATCACGTAGTTTAAAAAACAATTCGTGTAAGTTTTTTGCTGAAGTAGAATCGAGATTTCCCGAAGGCTCATCGGCAAAAATAACCGAAGGCTCGTTTATCAATGCCCTGGCAACCGCTACTCGTTGTTGCTCACCGCCAGAAAGTTCATTAGGTTTGTGGTTTTCTCTATGCGATAACCCTAAAAAGGCGAGCAATTCTTTAGCTCTTTTTTCGGTTTCTGTTTTTGATTTTCCTCCAATATAAGCCGGAATACATACATTTTCTAAGGCAGTAAACTCGGGTAATAATTGATGAAATTGAAAGATGAATCCGATATGTTTATTCCTGAAAGAAGAAACTTCTTTATCGCTTAAGTTTTTGATTGAAATACCATCTACATACAATTCGTAATCTTGTTGCTTTAACGGTTTGTCTAAAGTTCCTAAAATTTGCAATAAGGTTGTTTTCCCAGCACCTGAAGGACCAACAATAGCCACTATTTCACCTTTCTTTATGTGTAGGTTAACGCCTTTTAAAATTTCAACATCTCCGTAATGTTTGTGAATGTTTTTTGCTACAATCATGTATGGTATAATTATGAATTACGAATTTTCAGTCTGTCATAAATAAACGAACTTTTTATATACGTAATTTATAGTTGTATATGGTATTATATTCTATGTGACGAATGTATAAAAAAGAAATCAGATAGACTTATCAAGTGTACCTGATTCCTAACAATATATAAATCTATTTTAAAATACATTTTTTAAATCGTTATAATCAATAAAATATACCAAGCGAAGCGAAAAAGTATGTTGGTTGGGTTCGTTAAAAAGATTTTCTAAGTTTGTAAAGAAACTCTGTGTAGCGTTTTCGTTAGAACTAAAAATAGAATTTCTGTAAAAAGCTATGAGTTGACTACCAGGTGCAAATTGCCACACGTAATTTAAGTCTAAATTCCAGCTGTTAAAGTTCATGTCGTGTTCACCATTATATAACGTGTTTTCTAACATTCCGTTTTGCTGATTTAGTTCATAAAACTGACTGTAAGGAACTTTACTCCAGTTATGCCTGAATGAGAGTGATAATGAAGAGAGTGGACTAAAAGTATACTTACCTGTTAACGAGTTGTTGTAAGATGTCCAATCACGTTGTCCGAAATAAATATGAGTATCATCACTATTCACAAAACCAAACTGATTTTCTGATTTACTGTAGTCTAATCCATAAATTAACGAGAATTGGTTGTTAAAACGGTATCTTGGTCTAATTGCAAAACCATAACTCATTTGGTCAACGTCACTAATAATTTGTCGATTAAAAGTGAAATAAAAATTGTAATCAACTGCCATTTTTTTTCTGTAGTCGGAAGAGCCCCAGTGATTCACGTTTAATCGTTCGGGTCTGTTAAAAAAGATACCACTCGTACTTCCTTGTCTGGGTTCAAAGAAATCTTTACTTTCTGTTCTGTAATTTAGATTTCCTCCAAAGCTAAATCGTGTTCTAGTATTGGCAAAAAAGGACAAGCTAGAGTTGGTGCCTGTGTAGGTACCTGAATAATGTAAAAAATTAATATTATTAAACCAAGTAATGGAGTAGTTGTTAAAAATTCCTTTCGGTTTTAATAACTGATAACCAACGAATCCGTAAACTCCTTGTTCGTTATTACTAAATAGAATTCCCATATCATTGGGATTGTAATCTTTATTTTCAAATTGGTATCCAATTTCCCAGCGCCAATTCCCTGCGTGTTTTCCTATACTGGTATCAAAAGCATATCCAGTATTTGGTTCGGTCGGGTCGTCGCTAATGTTGGTCATTTTAAACGAGCCATCAATATTATAGGTACTTTTTTTATCTTCTACATGCCATAACAAACCCGTGGCGTTGGCATCTCTAAAATCACCTACCCTTGTTACGTTTGTATTGATTAAAGTAATAGCTGAGTTTTGGTTGAATTGTTGGTCCAACACCATGATATTGTAATTGGAAAAAGGATTGGTTGTTTCTTTTCTAATTTCTTGAGTGCTGTTATTTTGAATGGTGGCTTCTGTTTTGTCTGTAATAGCATTGAAAAAACCAATTCCCAGTCCATTTTTAGTTCGACCAGAAATTTTTATAGCATTCAGCATTTGCACTTTGTCATCTGATTTTACCAGTGTTTCGTTTTCATTGTCTACTTGAGGAGATCTAATAGGAGCAGCTCCAATTCTTCTGGAGTAAAACAAACGTCCTTTGGTAAAAAGTTCCGTTCCTTCTGTAAAAAACTGACGTTGTTCTGTAAATTGTTGTTCAAAAGGACCTAGATTCAAAACGACATCATCGAAGCCCACTTGGCTAAAATCAGGAACTAGGGTAGCGTCGAGTGTGAAGTTTTCGGTAAGACCATATTTTACATCCATTCCTGCACTCCAGTTAAACTCGGTATTGCCATCAAATGTTTTTGTAATTGCAGAAGCATACGGATAAAAACTTAACCGAGTAGGAGGTTTTATATTTTCAAAGTTTTCGACCAAACCGTCATATTGTGTCCAAGATCCTTGGGTATTATCAATAAAATTCCAAGTATAGCGGGCATTTAAGTTTCGTATTTCTCTATGAAAATTCATTCCCCAAGACTGTATTTTTTCATTAGCAAAACGAAGTGCCCTGTAGGGTATTTTTAACTCTACCGTCCATCCATTATCTAAAATTTTGTGAGCACTGTCCCAAACAGCACTCCAATTAAAATCTTCGTTTCTACCGTTAGACACTTTGGCATCTAACTGCACCCCCGCAGCCGTAACGATAAACATAACTGGATTTTGACCGTCGTCGATAGGATTAATCATGGCCATAAAGAAATCAGTATTGGCGAAGTTATCTCTGTTGGCAAATTCAGCGGGTATTTTTTGTGGTTCAGGCGCATACATCATCGCACTGATATACACTGCATCATCATCGTACACCAATTTAACTTCTGTCTTGTGCGTACTGGGTTCGGGTTTGCCATTATCAGGACGCATCATTACGAAATTATTGGCAATAGGAATGTTTTCCCAAGCGCTGTCGTTTAAATTGCCATCTATTTTTGGAGGAGTGGCAACGCGTACGGCCTCTATTTTTTTTCTATTTTCATTAATGGTTTGTGAGATGATTTCTTTTGAAAAGAAAAAAAGAGTAACAATTAGTGCTATGATCCTTCGCATAGTTTTATTAGAGGTGTATTATTGGTAGAGCTAAATTATTATGATTTGAGCTAATATATCATAAAATCATGTTAATTAAACTAAAGACGTGTTAAAAAAACAGCTGTTACACTTTAGGTACTAAAAAAGCGTAACAAAATAGAAATTAAAGCACAAATTATAAGCTATTATAAATTGAATTTGTATTTTTGTTCGACTTTAAAAATTCATATCTAATGAACTTACACGAATATCAAGGTAAAGAAATATTAAACAGTTTTGGCGTTCGTATTCAACGTGGAATTGTTGCAAATACTCCAGAAGAGGCTGTGGAAGCAGCGAAGAAATTAACAGAAGAAACAGGTACTGGTTGGCACGTAATTAAAGCGCAAGTACACGCAGGTGGTCGTGGAAAAGGTGGAGGTGTTAAGTTGGCTAAAAACTTAGATGAGGTAAAAAGTATTGCTAATGACATTTTAGGAATGATGTTGGTAACTCCACAAACTTCAGCAGAAGGGAAGTTAGTGAACCAAGTGTTAATTGCTGAGGATGTATATTATCCAGGAGATAGTGAGCCAGATGAATTTTATATGTCAGTTTTATTAAACCGTGCTACGGGTAGAAATATGATTATGTATTCTACCGAAGGAGGTATGGATATTGAAACGGTGGCAGAAGAAACGCCACACTTAATTTTTACAGAAGAAGTTGATCCAGCAACAGGATTGTTACCTTTCCAAGCTCGTAAAATTGCGTTTAACTTAGGGTTAAGCGGTGCAGCTTTTAAAGAAATGACAAAATTTGTTACGGCATTATATACCGCTTATGTAAAGTCTGATTCATCGTTGTTTGAAATCAACCCAGTATTAAAAACTTCGGATGATAAAATCATGGCGGTTGATGCGAAGGTTACCTTAGATGACAACGCTTTGTACCGTCACAAAGATTATGCAGCAATGCGTGATTTACGTGAAGAGAATCCTATTGAAGTAGAAGCGAATGCTGCAGGATTAAACTATGTAGACTTAGATGGAAACGTAGGATGTATGGTAAACGGAGCTGGTTTAGCGATGGGTACGATGGATTTGATTAAGCAAGCAGGTGGAGAACCAGCGAACTTCTTAGATGTTGGTGGTACTGCAGATGCACAACGTGTGGAAACTGCTTTCGGAATTATTTTAAAAGACCCGAACGTAAAAGCGATTTTAGTAAACATTTTTGGAGGTATCGTTCGTTGTGACCGTGTGGCACAAGGAATTGTTGATGCTTACAAAAATATGGGTGACAAAATTAATGTGCCTATCATTGCTCGTTTACAAGGTACCAATGCTAAAGAAGCCAAAGAATTAATTGATAATAGCGGAATGGAAATTATCTCAGCAACCGAGTTCCAAGAAGCAGCGGATAAAGTACAAGAAGTTTTAAGTGCTTAAAACTTTGTAATTAATTCTTAGTAATATATTATTAAACCTCACTTTTACAGTGAGGTTTTTTTGTTAGAGATTCGTTATCTATATATAGGGTAGCTGTTGTAAGTTAGCAAGTGTTGAAAAAAACGTAGGTATGTTTTACCAAAAACACTACTATGTTTTATCAAAAACACTACTACGTTTTTATAAAAACATTACTATGTTTTGTTTTAAGAAATTTTATGTAAATAAAAGTTACTCAGCACAATTTTCGCAATAGGTTTTTCTTAGGTAGGCGTCTTCTAATAACTGAAAGGTTACTCCTCCTTCTAAAGATGGGTTGAATAGCTTACAAAAGCGGTCTTTGTTTTTGGTAATAGCGTTTAACATAATGGTTCGGTACTCAGAGCTTGCGGTTAGTTTTTTATTGATGATGGTTAAGTTGATGTAGTAAAAAAGTAAGTCTTCGTCGATAGTAATACTTCTTGCTTTTTTATCTAATAGGCTCACAGCTTCTTCCATATTAGCATAATAAGTTAAAAACTGTGCCAAGCTTAAGTAATCGTAGTTAGATAAAGGGAATTTGTGATAATTGTTAACTATGTATTTTACGGCTGTATCTTTTGCCTTGTAATTTCTTTTTCGCATTTCTTTTTCAGCTTTTACGATATAAAAATTCACTAACATTCTGTCAATGAGTGGTTTCGCTATCCCGTATTTTTTTAGATTTATAATTTCTTTTTTAAATGTTTCCTCGTTAACAGGTTGTGCATTGCTGCGCCAAATGATAAATTTTAAAACAGCCAAATTATATTGAATCCTTTGGTTTTTAGGGTCTAACTTTTGAAGTTGCTGTAATTCACTAGTAACAATAAGTGCTTGGCTAATGTTTACCAAGTATTTTATAACACTGTTCTTGGTTAACAATGTAAGGTATTTTTTCTGCCTAGGAATTTCCATTGCAAGCAATGTTTCTGGCGAAAAATTACTTTTCATTTTTTCTAAAATAGCGTTTTGTATCGCCGCCGCTTCTTCTAATTTATCTTTGGCAATACGTTCGTTAAACAGTGTAACAAGTTTTGTTACTGTCATATTTTTATACTTGTCTATTTTATCCAATTCTAAAATCACTACTGCTTTTCGATGTTTTTTCAAATAGGGCTCTAATTCAGCAGCTGTTGCTCCTACTAATTTTCTTTTTACTTCTTTTTTTGAAAGTACTGCTAAATCAGCATAGTTGGTATTTTTAATGTCATTTAAAAACTCTACCCAGTTTTCTGAGCTAGAAATTTGAGTAACTATTTGAGGTTGTTGAAACGTTTGTAGGGCAGTAGCAATACTTTTAGCGCGTTGTTCTTGTAGTTCCTTATTTCTTTCTAAACTGCCCTCAACAGAGGCATAGGCTTTGATATCAATTTTTTTAATTGTAAAATCTGTTAGGCGTAACGAATCATATAAGGGTTTGATATCTTCTGGTAAATACGTTGCTTTGTTTTTTTTAAAAGGAATGGTGAATTGTAAGGTTTTGTATTTTTTTACAAATGCTTCCTTACTTGTGGTAATTGCTTTTGTTTTATATGCTAAAGAATCTAAATACACTCCCATATCTAACAATTCCCAAGGGTACGATTCTAAATTGTAAATCGAGTAATACTTGCATAGTACTTTATTATTTAAAAACAAAATGTTGAATTCTAAATCGTCTTTTGCCAAAGGTTCTGGTACTTTACCTACATAAACCCTAAAATTAGTGTTAAATGGTTTTAGGTTTCTACGCAGTTCTTTAGCATATACGGGTTGTAGTACCAAGCCTTTTATTTGTTGCGGAATGATTTCTTCGCCACAGGCATACCTTGTTTTTGGTACAATATCTACGGCAATACCATCACCCGATTGTTTGAATAATTTGGTAAACCACTGTTTGTCACTTATTTCAAAAAACAGGGTATTGCCTTCTCTTTTAATACCAAATCGAATCTCTTTTGGTTTTTGACGAAACATTTGTGAAAAGTATTGGCATTTTGCGTTTCGTTCGTTGTTATTGGTAGGTATAACGATGCCGTACTGGCTTTGTGCTAGTACCAAATTTCCTATAAGTAGGGCTAAGATTGCTAACTTTTTTCTCATGCTTTTTTTTTGTTTAAAAGGTGCCTGTTGTAATACAGACTGTTATTGGTTTTGGTATGGTGTTTATTCTTCGATTTAAGTTAAGAAGTTTTTCTATTATCTAATGTTGATAAGAAACTAATTTAATAGTTTCTGCAATACCACTAAGTTTACCTTCAAATATTTTTACTTCTACAGGAAAGGTGTTTTCTAAATACTCGTTAATATTTAATACTGAATGTAACGGTAGTTCTATTTCATTGGTGACATACATTTCATAAATAGTATTACCCAAATCACTTTCAGGGTCTTTCCTTATAAGTTTTAAGAAAAAACAATCAAACCCCTGTATTATTTTTCTGTTTTCTAAATCTTTAATCACTACATACTCATATTTTTTATTGAAAAGATTATATTTATTATACAAATGTTGCTTTGTCTTGTCATAGTAATGTAAAATCCCTTTTTCTTTTAATATCATCAAATAATCACCTATCATTTCACCATTTTGTTTCTTATATCGCCAAATAGAATCATTCGTGTATTCTACATGAATTTCTATATCACTAGTTTTTTTAAAAATATTGATAAGGTTTAAAGATTTTAGTTTTTTGTTTATAAGTGAATCTTTTTCTCCCAAAGGGTACTCACTATCAATTAACGAATCCTGTTTTTGTTGAAAGTTGGACAATCCTTCTTGAGAAATTTGCATTGATTTTTTGAAAATAAAATGGTTATAACTATTTAACTTTTTATTTGTCTGCGCTACTGCTACATATCCGTTTAACAATAAAATCATTACAACAATACCTTTTTTCATATATCTTCTTTTTAAATGATAATCAATAAGGGAGTTACTTGTTTTAAGTACCTCCCTGTATTCATATGCTAATTACAAAATTTAATAAATTACCGCTACGTTATCTAATTCACTTACCTCTATAAACTCCATTCCTGTAAAACCATTTTCTTCTATGGCATTTTTAAGTTTTTCGGATACAAAATACCCACCTGGTGATGCATTGACGATTCGAAACATATCTTCAGTGGCTTTGCTTAAGTTTAAAGTAACTTTACGATGAAGTAGCATTAATTGGTCTTTGCGTAACTCTTTTTGTTTAAATACGTATTCGTCATAATTATTTACTAAAACAGGTTGTTGAATACTTGAGTTATCCCAGTCTCCTAATTTTTTGGAATAAAATTCACTGTTAGAAAAATCGATATATGAACCTTGTTTGGTATCGTTGATCAAAAACAAATTATAATTGGTTATTAACTGCTTGTTTTGCCAAGTTTTTATTTTCCAGTCTTGGTAATTCCCAATATTAAAACTTTTTAGAAAAGCTAAAAAATCATCATCAATAACTAAAAAGTCGCTAATTGCTACAACTTTAACATATGAAGTTTTTTTTGCTTTTTTTTCAAGGATTGGTTCAGGTAATGTAAAGTCAAAATCAATTCTTCCTTCAAGCGGAATAAAATCTTGTTGAATATCTCCTAAAATACATTCTTCACTTTGCGGAAACTTTCCTAATTCTTTTATAGTATTACTGAATGTTAATTTAAAATATTTCATAATCTTATGGATAACGTATTAAATCGGCTATCTGTTCTGAATTTAAATTAGGGTCATTTTTAATTAACGTCCTGATATGATTTGCTAGTTCAGTAATAAAACTATAGGCTTCGTCTGGAATTTTAGTACTAAATAAAAGTAATCTTAATTTAGGTACAAAGAAGTATATAGAATTTTGTTAGAAATAATTGAACTCAACATTTATTACAAAAAAGAGACTATTTCATAAATAGCCTCTTTCTAAGTTTACTTATTATTTTGAAATAGATAAAAAGCTTTAAAACTTTTAGAAAAACCAAAATGGTAAATTGCCATTGAATAAACAAAAACCATAATACCAAAAGGTATTTTATTTATAAATGAAATTTCTAAAGTATTGAAGCTAATTAATAACCCAAAAAGGGCTACAGAAAATAAAATAATTAACACTATTTTAGCCCATTTTTTTCCTTTATAAACCATTAGTAAAAGAGTAACAGTTAACGAAAACCGTATTAATTGTTGAAAAAGTTTTTTAAGTTCTATTTCAGGTCTAACTGAGTGGTAAAAATATATACTATGTATAGAAACTAATAAAATACTTATAGAAATTAATATTGTTCTCCTTTTTCCAAGTTTAATTAAATTGTCCATTTTAATAAATTACTTCAACTTTATCTAATTCACTTACTTCTATAAACTCCATTCCTGTAAAACCATTTTCTTCTATGGCATTTTTAAGTTTTTCGGATACAAAATACCCACCTGGTGGTGCATTAACTATTCGAAACATATCTTCAGTGGCTTTGCTTAAGTCTAAATAAACGTTTTTTTCAAGTAACATTAATTGGTCTTTTCGTAACCTTTCTTTCTCAGAAACATATTCATCATAATCGTTTACTAAGACAGGTTGTTGAATACTTGAATTATCCCAGTCTCCTAATTTTTTGGAATAAAATTCGCTGTTAGAAAAATCGATATAAACATCTTGTTTGGTATCGTTCATCAAAAACAAATTATAGTTGTGTATTAACTTTTTGTTTTGCCAAGTTTTTATTTTCCAGTGTTGGTGGTTTCCTATTTCAAACTCTTTTAGAAATGCTAAAAAATCATCATCAATAACTAAAAATGTAGTTCGAATGAATGCTACATCTAAAAGCGAAACTTGTTTTGCCTTTTTTTCAAGATAGGGTTCAGGTAACATAAAGTCAAAGTCTATTCTTCCTTCCCAAGGAATAAAATCTTGTTGAATATCTCCAAAAACACCTTCTTCGCTTTGAGGTTTTACACCAACATTTTTTCTATCTCTACTATTTTTTAATTCAAAATATTTCATAGTTCTATGGATAACGTATTAAATCGGCTATTTGCCCAGAGTTTAAAGTAGGGTTATTTTTAATTAACGTCCTTATATGATTAGCTAGTCCAATGACAAAATTATAGGCTTCGTCGAAAGAAGCATTTGGGTTTATAACCTTGTCATATTTATCTAAAATTTCAAGTACTTTATCATTATAACGATTATGTCCAGTCAAATGTAAATCATTTAATCTAGAGATGCCATTTAAGGCTTCATTTAAATGAAAGGCATGTTTAGAATTGGCGGCTTTTTGTATCAAGTTATGTCCCTTCCTTGCCCAAGGAATTAAATGGTGGGCGTGTAAGGCGGAATCTGTAATTCCTAAAACCTTTCGTAAAGTGCCTCGACTTCCAAATGCTACCCCATCTGCGGTAATTTTCCATACCAGTTTTACCTTAGTTCCTATGGTGCTAGCTTTTACAATTTTTAAACCGTATTTGGTAGCAACACTTCCATAGCCCACTATAGGTATAGCGCTTGCAAAACTTAAGGTGGCATTGACACCGTCTCCTTCAATGGCATACAGAACTCCATTGGTTAAGTCTGCTATTTCTCCTACTACAGGTATTAAACCGAAAACATCTAAACTGATATGAATTCCGTCTTTCGTAGCCTCCCAAAACACTTTGGTCTTTGGCCATTCAGGGTTTAAGGCTTTTAACGTAGCTATTTTAAATATAAAATATTGTATAATAGGATCTGTAAACTCAACATTAGAAGCATCTATAACCATATATTGATTTACAGTATTTAAAAAATTATAGTCTAAACTATTGTAGATTTTATTTTCGCTAAATGCTTGCAAAACAAAAGACAAAGTATTGTTTTGGTCAGTTGTTTCTAAACTGATAAGGCTTGTAATTTCTTTCGCAAAAGCTTTCGCTTCTAGGCTAGTATTTCCGATTAAGAAAGTATCAATTTTAGCAGCCTCTGTAAAATTAGCCTCTAACCATGCTAGCTCTGCTTTGGTTAGGCTATAGTCTAGCTTTTTATTAATTTCTTGCGCCAATGCTTTCTCTGGTGAGGTGGTAGGGTCTGAGCCATCTTCGTTTATCGGGGTGGTATAGGTTTCACCAGTAGTGGTATCGTTTGTAGTAGTACCTCCGCCTGTTGTAGGTTCAGAAGTACCCGAACCTGTTCCTGTGCTACCTCCTCCAGAAGTTGTTGAATTGGTTGGAGGGGTGTATGTACCACTTTCGCAATGCGAAAAATCGATGATCGTAACAATATTGGTTCCTGAACAAGGATTGTTACAAGGGGTATTACTGGTGCCATGTATTGGCGGGTAATCTTGACAGGCATATTTTAAGGTATGGTATAGGGTTGAATTTCTGTATATACCGTTCCTTCACATTCATCGTCTGACCCACCCTCTGGCGGTGCCCAATCAATAAATTCGTCCTTAGCAGATAAATTTATGTTTTCTAAGCTTAGGTATTTTTCTGGTATTTTATAAGAAATGGCTTTGCCGTACGGGTTTTCTAGAGCAACCTCAGGTTTTTGTTGGTACGATATTAAAAAATAAGTAAAAGTATTTTGGTACTTTTTAACCAGAAAGTTTTCAAAATACGATGCTGTTAAAACAGGCTTTTTAATTTGAAAGGTCCATGTAACAACGTTTTCGGTAGTTATTTTAGTTACTTTTTCTGTAAGAATGTTTAAGCCCTCAGCGATTTCTTCTTCTTTGTATTGTTTGCTGTTTGAGAAGTTTTGTTCTAAAAGAGGTAACGACTTCTGAATTTCGGTATCTTTTAATAAATCGTCATAGTTAAGTTTTTCTAGCGTATAGTTGGCAAGTCCTTTTTGTTCTTGGCTAAAAGCTACTTCTTCTTTTTCGCAATTCCATAGCAATAGTGAAAATCCAAAAAGGAGCAGTCCTATTTTTAAAAGGTTGGTGAATGGGTTTCTTTTACTTTTCATGGTATATAAATTTTAATGAGTTACAATTTTTTGCTAAAGATACATGCTTGTAGCTTCAAACACAATTAGGGTTATCCCTATTTGTTTTCAATCTTTCTCAGGGAAAACCCTGAGATTTTGTTAACATTTGTGTTGAGTTAATTCTTGTTGTAATTATTTACAAGGCAGAGGAAAGCATAATAAAATAGAAACTGGTAAGTCACTGACTTACTTTTTTGCCTTTTTTGTACGGAGGGTGTACGATTTTCGCTTTTTTAGGGGTAAAACTATAGGTTTTCTTTCAAAACCTGAATTTCATCACGCAATTGTGCCGCTACTAAAAAGTCCAATGCTTTGGCAGCTTTTTCTAATACGAAAAAATTGCAAAAACACTATCTACGTTAATTACTTCAAAAAGTTATAACCAATTTTTAAAGAAAAGTTATTAAACGCTGCACGATCGTTTAAGTTAATAACATTACTAGAAGCATAGATTTTTCTTGAGTTATTATATCTAAATTCTAAACTAATTTTATGATTAAAGTTATATCCAAAACCAAAGAAGAAGTTAACGAATGAGTCTAACTCTGACGATTCAATAGAGTTTTCAAATTCAAGTTCAATTTCTCCTTTTGTTATCAAGTCAATAACCATACCTGCATTTAGAAAAAGTTTATTTTTTTGATTTAAAAAAAATAATGCCTACCCCCAATAGGTAGTTCAATAGAATTATATTCAATTTTTCCTTCAGTGTAAATGGGTTGATTCACTATAGTGCCTGAACTAGGAACTACGACTTCTTTATATCCCGTTAAAAATGTTTTTTCATCATTATAAGATTGATAAGTGGGCTCTGTAAAGAGTGACCATTTATTGTTATTAAAAGGAAAAACATATTCAATTTCAGTACCTATTTTGTAGGCGATTTTGGGGTCAAAGTATGAATTCAAACTAGCAGAAAATGAATTACTTGATTTAGAGATACCTATGCTAAACTTTGCATAAATATTTAACTTGCCTTTTTTAGATGTTTGGCTGTAAACAGTTTTTAAAGAGTTATGACAAGAATTATATTTTGTAAAGTAATCTACTAAGTTTTTTTCATTGTAGGT
The DNA here is from genome assembly GCF_029853675.1 of Tenacibaculum tangerinum. Classification (NCBI taxonomy): domain Bacteria; kingdom Pseudomonadati; phylum Bacteroidota; class Flavobacteriia; order Flavobacteriales; family Flavobacteriaceae; genus Tenacibaculum; species Tenacibaculum tangerinum. The sequence continues at coordinate 46,449 of NZ_CP122539.1, forward strand.
AATATTGGATTTTAAGTTAGTATCGTTACAGTCAAGCTCTTCTCTTAGTGTTTTTTGGTAATTTAGGTTTTTACCAAGAGTATTTTTTTTTGTTTTATAAAGTTTGAATTCTAACGGAAGAATTTTAGAGTCTTTTTTCTTATAGAAAAAATAATCTACGCCCCCAGAGTTGTATTTGTATAAGTTTGCTTTACCTTCAACTAAAACCTTAAGGAGCAACTCTTCTTCTTCAAACTTAGATGTTCTTGATTTGTCTAGATTATTTAGGTCGCCGTTATAGCGATTTACTTTTACTAGATGTTTTTCTAAATGAATTTTTTGATTGATAAAAACCTTTTTTAGTGATTTTTTGTGAATAGTATTAACTTTAGAATTTTCATGAATCTTATAGTCAATAGATGAAGGTATATTTATCCAATCTTCATTCTTAATTAGACAATCTACTTTATTACCTTCCATGGTTAGGTAATAACCTTTTTCAAATTTTGCTTGTGAAAAAAGATTTCCTATTATAAAAAATAGTGCGAAAACAAGTTTGAATTTCATGTGTACTTAGATATAGTTAGCAATTTGTGTAAAGAGATGCAATTTAATGAAAAAATTTATAAATTTCCTTTTAAAACCTCTATTTCATCACGCAATTGTGCCGCTACTAAAAAGTCCAATGCTTTGGCAGCTTCTTCCATTTGTTTACGCTTGGTACGTATGCGTTTTTCTATTTCTTGTTTGGGTAGGTATTCCAAATCTTGTTCCGCAGCCTTTTGAGTGGCATTATCGTAATGATACGAGGTAATTGCGTTTTTAGACAAGGTATTGTCTATCTTTTTATTGATTTGTTTGGGCGTAATTCCGTGAGCCGTATTATACTGAATCTGCTTTTCACGTCTGCGGTTGGTTTCGTCAATGGTGAGTTGCATACTGTTGGTAATTTTATCCGCATACATAATGGCTTTTCCATGCACGTTACGAGCAGCACGACCTACCGTTTGTGTTAATGAGCGGTGTGAACGTAAAAAACCTTCTTTATCGGCATCTAAAATAGCTACTAACGATACTTCTGGAAGGTCTAAGCCCTCACGAAGTAGGTTTACTCCAATCAACACATCAAATAAACCTTTACGCAAGTCTTGCATAATTTCTACACGTTCTAAGGTATCTACGTCAGAGTGAATATAACGGCAGCGTACTTGAATTCGGGTTAAGTATTTTGCCAATTCTTCTGCCATACGTTTGGTTAAGGTAGTAACTAAAGTACGTTCGTCTTTTTCTACACGAATTTGAATTTCTTCAATTAAATCATCAATCTGATTTAAGCTAGGGCGGACTTCGATTTCTGGATCTAACAATCCAGTAGGTCGAATGACTTGCTCTACAAACAAGCCTTCGGTTTTTTGTAATTCGTAATCTGCAGGAGTTGCCGAAACATAAATCACTTGATTTTGCAAGGCTTCAAATTCTTCAAATTTTAACGGACGGTTATCCATAGCCGCAGGCAATCGGAATCCGTATTCTACCAAGTTTTCTTTTCGACTTCTGTCTCCGCCATACATGGCATGTACTTGCGGTATGGTAACGTGACTTTCATCAATTACCATTAGGTAGTCTTCAGGAAAGTAATCTAACAAGCAGAAAGGTCGTGTACCCGCTTCTCGTCCGTCTAAATAACGAGAATAGTTTTCAATTCCTGAGCAGTATCCTAATTCCCGAATCATTTCTAAATCGAATTCGGTCCGTTCTTGCAAGCGTTTTGCTTCTAAATGCTTTCCGATTTCCTTAAAATAAGCTACTTGTTTTACCATATCATCCTGAATTTGATGTATGGCATTTTGTAAGATATCAGGAGAGGTTACAAATAGGTTAGCAGGATAAATATTGAGTTTTTTTAACCGCGCAATCACTTCGTTAGTTTCAATATCGAAAGTTTCAATTTCTTCGATTTCATCTCCAAAAAAATGAATTCTATAGCCATTTTCTCCATAAGAAGGATAGATGGTAACGACATCTCCTTTTACTTTAAAGGTACCGCTTTTTATCTCTACTTCGGTACGTGCATATAAACTAGTTACTAATCGGTGTAAAAATTTTGTGCGAGAAATTTGCTGGTCGACTTCAATGGTAATGACATTCTTTTTGAATTCTGTTGGATTTCCAATACCGTATAAACACGAAACTGAGGCGACTACTAACACGTCTCTACGTCCTGAAAGTAGGGAAGAGGAGGTGCTAATTCGTAAGCGTTCTATTTCATCGTTGATAGATAAATCTTTTTCAATATACGTTCCAGTAACAGGAATATAGGCTTCGGGTTGATAGTAGTCATAGTACGAAACAAAATACTCCACAGCATTATTAGGAAAGAACTGTTTGAACTCAGAATACAATTGAGCAGCCAGCGTTTTGTTATGTGCCAGCACTAAGGTTGGACGGTTGACTTCAGCTACTACATTGGCTACTGAAAACGTTTTACCAGAACCAGTAACTCCTAATAGGGTTTGGTATCTTTCGTCGGTTAGAATTCCGTTTGAAAGTTGTTTAATGGCTTGGGGTTGATCGCCAGTAGGTTTAAATTCAGAGTGTAATTCAAAGTTCATTCAACAAAAATACGCATAGTTATTTAGGTAATGAATTTTAATTTCTTTTGAGGGTAAAATGACCTTTTTTATCTATGGTATTGTCATTAAGATCTTTAAGCTTTGCATGAAACCAATAATCGTTAGTAGGTAGTTGAATGTTGTTATAGGTGCCATCCCATCCGAGATCTGAATTTTTATCATTTATCACATAAACGACTTTACCAAAACGATTGAATATTTTGATATCAATTTCTTTAAAGAAATTAGTACTCACACCATATACCTTCCAATAGTCATTAAAACCATCGGAATTTGGAGTTAAAAATTTAGGGTATCCGATAATACTAGCCGATGCTGTTATGGAGGGTTCACACTTGTTAAGGTCTTTAATATATATAGTAGCAATACCAGGTTGTACATTGTAGAAGGAATGTGAAGCTCCGTTACCAAAATATGTAGTGTCATCTAAAGAAAACTCATAGTTACTATCACCGTTTACACTAACATAAACAATATTTTCAGTTTCACTTTGCACAGTAACATCAACATTTAAAATTTTAGGAGGTGGAGGATAATTAACAGTGAAACTTTTAGAGGTTGAACACTCTACTCCATTTATCGTCTTAAAAATAGTTAGTGAGAATGTACCAGCTTTTGTTAGTGCAAAACTATTACTTGTAGCTATAGTAGTATTGTTTTCATCTTTCCATTCGAATCTATCATAAGAAGAATCAGCAGTTAAAGTAATAGGAGGGTGGTCAGAAGGACTGATGCAGATAGTATAATTGTCTTCTAAATTTATTTGAGGAGAGTTTACGATTAATTCGATAGGAGATATACCAAAACAACCATTTTCATTTTCTATTTTTACCCAAATGGTAGTAGAGTTAGATATATACTCATAAGGAAGGATGTTGATAGATTTTTGTGCATCTGTGAATGATGCAAAAAAGGATATCTTTTCAAGTTTACTTAAACCCAAATTGTTCACTATTTGACTCCTTTTTACCCTTAAATCAAAAAAACCTACATCTTCGTTTACACTACTTTCAACATCTTTACAAGCTGTTATTGGCGGAATTGTAAGTGCAGGTCTAAACAAAGCTTCTATAGAAAAACTTTCGATATTAGAACAACCATTTAATGAGGTAGCTCTGGTGTATATAGTTTGTGGGTTACTCTCATTGTAGAAGTTTTCAGGGTCTTGTATTTGATTGGTATTATTTTCTGCATCAGCTAAATTCGTATAAAATTCATATGTAAGTGTATCATCTGTTGATATTTTATCTCCAATAGCATTTAGATTAAATAAATTTACTCCGTCATTATCATCGTCGCATTGAACAATTTCTTGATTGGGGATTAGTTTAGGTAGTGGAAAAACGGTAACTTTTTTATAAAGTTTTACATCTTTGTTGTTAATATTTATAGTGGCGGTAACTGTGTATTCTCCTGCAGTAGTGTATGCATATTCAGGACTCATTTCATTACTTATACTTCCGTCTCCAAATTCCCAAGTAACACTATTTATTGGAGCGTAAGAATCTAGAGAAAAATTGAATGTATCAAAAACACACTGATCTTCAGTAAGAATTCTATTTCTAAAATAGGATTGAATAAAGCTAGGAAGTCCTTTTATAGATAGCCCAGGATCGAGTTGAATGGCCATATGGTTATAATCACAGTCTAATTTATATTGGTCTGGCGAATCAATAAAACCAATATTCTGAACAGGAGATAACCCATTGATTTCGTCTATAGGATCGTCTTTAGTATACATAGCTACATAAACTTTGCCGTTATTTGCTAATTGTAATGCCCCAAAAGAGTAATCGTAAGAAACAAAAATGGGGGTTTTCTCAGAAAATAATGGATTTGAAGGAAAAGGATTGTCGAAAAAGTACTGGACTAAGATACTAGAATCAGTTCTTTGTCTTGCGGTGTAATATAAAATTTTGGAATTCGGAGAGAAACCTAATCCATACGGATATGTAGGAGAAAGAAGTGCGATATCAGTAAAAATTCTAGTGTTAAAACTGACATTCCCAGAAGAGGTGTCAAAGTTGTACACATAAATAAAAGAGTTGTTATAATCAGAAATAGCAAGCTTACTTCCATCGGGTGATATTTTCATAGCTCCTATTTTATCGATTGAATCTTCTTGGATAGTATTGTTTTTAGGAGGTCTTACAACACCAGTTTCATCAATTTCAAAAGCAGAAATATTAGTTATTGGAGAGGTGATTGCTCCGCTTTTATTCAAAGTGATTACCCAAATAGATTTTCCATTTTTATGGTGTACAGCGGTAATTCTTTCAGTAGTTAAACTTTTAAGCAATGAATTCCTGCGTTTTACAATACCATTCGGATAACTTGAAGAGATTTCAATTTCAGCAAGAAAAAGAGCAAAAGTTCCAGAAGGAAGTGTACTCTTCATATAAAGTAAATAATAGATCTCTGTTGAATTTGGTTTTGGGATTATAATTGAATTTTGGAACAATTCTTTCTTATCACCTAAATCAGTACCACCTTCCATAACTTCATGGTTTCTATTCCAAATAGTTTTTCCATCAGAATAGAATAAAAGATTTCCATTGGTGTCTGAAATTGAAGTACAGCCAGCTGGTGTTTCCATTTGGCTTGTGTTGGTAACATTAATTCCACCATAACTAAAATTAAGACCAGCTTTGTCACCAAAAAACCAATGATTGGTTTCATTTTGTGAAAAACAAAACAAGGAATATAAAAACAAAAAGAGTACTAGTAATTTATTCATAGCTAACAAATTATTGACTAGCATGTAATATACTAAAAAATATTGTATTCACAGGTTAACTTATACTAACTTAAAGAAGTCATTTTCTTAATAAAGAAAAATGCCCTGTTTTTTTTCTCACTTTTCCGTCATTATCTATCAATTCAGCATTATACCAATAATCATTAGAAGGAAGTATAGCACCATTATAAACCCCATCCCAACCAGGATGGTTTTTGTCGGTAATTTCATTGATGAGTTTTCCAAAACGGTTAAAAATTTGAACTCTAACTACATCATAATACTCATTATCAACTCCTAGTACCTTCCATGTATCAAAATATCCGTCTCCGTTAGGGGTAAAATGGCGTTGGAAATAAATGGTTGAAATTTGATTTGAAGTAGCAATTCCACAACCATTACGGTCTCTAATAGAAATGGTGTTTAGTCCTGGTGGAATATCGGTAAAAGTGTACGAGAGGTTTTCACTACCTTTTACAAAATCACTAAGATTAGTACTATTTAAGGCGTACTCATAATCTCCTAAACCGTCTACTACAATTTTAATTTTGTTATTATTGGGGTTGTCTTGATCATCGACAGATTCTAAATTTACAATTAATGCTTGGTTCGATTCTTTTACATAAAATGTATTATAACCTACGCAAAGTTCAGCAATGTTTGGGTATTTCCTATAGGCTTCTACTTTGTATTCTGCTTCACTATTAGCATTGTAAATTGCGGATGTTTCTCCAGTGATTAAATTTCCGTTTACATACCATTTATAAGAGTCGGTTGGATTTCCAGTGTCTGCATTTAATGGAATTGTTTGTGGTTGGGGGTTAAGTCTTGGGTTATCGACACATAAAATAATATCATTTAAATTGCCTTGAGGTATAGGAAGGCTTTCAACCTGAAGGTTAAACTTACCTACACTTTCACAAGCGTTATTGGTTTTTGATATAATTCTTACAAATATTTCTGAGTTGTCGGTAAATAAATTGTTTTCGTATGGAGGTAGAATTTTGTTTGTTTGCAGAGAAGCATCGTTTGCTGTTCTATAAAATTCAATAGAATGTGTAGCGGTTGTTAAAGCTCCATTAGATTTTGTAATAATATCCTCTCTTTTTATGTTAAAATCAAAAAAAGTATTTTGACTCCCTATACTTTGAGTAGCATTTGGGTTTGACGCATTACTGTCTAATTCACATGAGTAGATGTCATCAAATGTACCTAATCCAGAGGAGTTTACAATTAAATCTAAGCTTCCTGTGTTAAAACACTGCGTTGAGTTATTTATAATTTTTACAAATAACTTTTGGTTAAATGAGATTGTATTAGTGTAGTTTTCGGGTGATGTTATGGGTGAGTTATTATTTAAGTTAGTTTGACTTTCAAAAAACAGTACTGTTACATTTGTGTTGTTATTTGATATTTCTGCTTCTTTACTTTGTAAATTAAATATGGTAATTCCGTCAGTAGGATTGCTATCAAAGTCACATTGTTGATACGGTTGTATTGTAACAAAATCAGGAATAGGATTTATTTCTAAATTAAAACTAGTAGCAGTATTTAAGCAACTGAAGTTATTCTGAACTCTAATAAAAATTTCTTGAGAGTCTTTTTTAGTATTTGTAAAAAAAGTGTTTTTGTTTATAGGGTTTATGTCATTTTGAGCATCTGTAAGGCTCAAATAATAATTCACTGTATGTGTACTTGGATCTAATACTCCTAAAATTTCATTGTCTTTAGACGATAATAGAAAAGAACTATAGAAACCATCGGTGTTACTTCCACTATTTATATCGTCACAGACAGTGTAATTAGTAGGTTGAGTAATGTTTATATTATTATTTACAGTAACATTGAAATCGGTTACAGAGAAACATTCAGAATTTATATTTGTTAACCGTATAAATATTTTTTGAGGATTACTTGTGTTTTTAAAGCTGTTTGGATTTGTAATAGCATTTGTGTTAGTTTGCGCATCATTATCACTCAAATGATAGCTGATTTTAATATCTGTTTGACCGTTTAATATTGGTATAGTATTGGTAGTAAGGTCAAAATTTGTACTGTTATCGAAAGTACCATCATTATCACATTCTTCCAAGTCGTACGATTGACCAATTGTAGGAGGATTGATTGTAGGAGGATTGTTAAAAGTAGCGCTTCCAGTCCAATCAATTTTAAAACTACTGCTTCCTATAGGCCTATCAATAACTAGAAAATAAGAGTCATTATCGTTAACATTCAAAGAACGTACAAAACTATTACCTTGTGGTCCTGGACCTTCAGATATATCTGTTTCAGATGCTCTAATACCTGTTAAGTTATTTCCTTGGTTACTTGCTGCTGGGTTTGTTGTTGAGCATCGAATGGCTTGCCCTATGTTTCCACAGTTTACATTTGGACCAAATATAAAAAAATCAAAATCGATGTTAATATCAGTATTATGACTACCATCGGGATTCGTTGGAGTTAAGGTGAAATCTAATGTTCCTCCTTTATCAATTTTAATTTTAATCCACAAACTATTGTTTTCTTGACTAGAACAGGTATTAGAACCTGAAAGTTCTTGAATCCCTACTCCCGTAGCATTTAAGTTTTGAAAACCACTATTACCACATACCACAATAGCGTCGGAACAATCATTTTGAGAGAATACTGATGCACAAGCAAACAATAAACTTAGTACAATAAACTTTTTCATAGTGTGTAATTTATTTTCTTAATAAAGAAAAATGCCCTGTCTTTTTTCTCACTTTTCCATTAGAATCAATTAACTCAGCGTTGTACCAATAATCATTAGAAGGAAGTATAGCACCATTATAAACCCCGTCCCAACCTGGGTGGTTTTTATCGGTAATTTCATTGATGAGTTTTCCAAAACGGTTAAAAATTTTAACTCTAACTACATCATAATACTCATTATCAACTCCTAGTACCTTCCATGTGTCAAAATGTCCGTCTCCGTTAGGGGTAAAATGGCGTTGGAAATAAATGGTTGAAATTTGATTTGAAGTAGCTATTCCACAGCCATTACGATCTCTAATAGAAATGGTGTTTAGTCCTGGTGGAATATCGGTAAAAGTGTACGAGAGGTTCTCACTACCTTTTACAAAATCACTAAGATTAGTACTATTTAAGGCGTACTCATAATCTCCTAAACCGTCTACTACAATTTTAATTTTGTTATTATTAGGGTTGTCTTGATCGTCGACAGATTCTAAATTCACAATTAATGCTTGGTTCGATTCTTTTACATAAAATGTATTATAACCTACGCAAAGTTCAGCAATGTTTGGGTACTTCCTATAGGCTTCTACTTTGTATTCTCCTTCAGTATTTGCATTGTAAATTGCGGATGTTTCTCCAGCGATTAAATTTCCGTTAATATACCATTTATAAGAGTCGGTTGGATTTCCGGTGTCTGCATTTAATGGAATTGTTTGTGGTTGGGGGCTAAGTCTTGGGTTGTCGACACATAAAATAGTGTCGTTAAGGTTTCCTTGTGGTACAGGAATTTCTTCTACAAAAATTTTAAAATTACCCACTGCTTCGCATGATGTTTCTCCTTTATTTGAAATTCTAACAAAAACAGTAGCATTATTTGTAAATAAATCGTCTTCGTAGGGAGGTAGAATTTGATTTGTTTGTAAGGAAGCATCACTAGCAGTTCGATAATATTCAAAATCATGAGTGACTTCTGATAAGACTCCTCCAGAGTTATTAATTATTTGTTGTGTTTTTAAAGAAAAATCAAAAAAACTATTGCCAGTACCAATGCTAAATTGGGCATTAGGAATAGATGCATTTTCGTCTAATTCGCAAAGATATTCATCGGTATAAGAAGTTAATCCTGTAGGATTTACCTGTAAGTCAATGATTTCAGTTTCATAGCAAAGCGTAGTGTTGTTCGTAATCTTTACTGTTACAGAGTGGTTTTTAGCTACTGAATTGGTATAATTCGTTTTATTAAGTGGAGCGGTAAAGTTAGTGTCTGTGGTTTCAAAAAAATCGATAGAAATCTCAGATAGATTGTCGACTAGTGAAGGTTCTAGTGTTTCTAAATTAAAGGAAGTGAACCCATCAATTGGATTGCTGTCAAAATCGCATTGAATGTAAGGAGGTATTTTGTTGATAGTAGGTTTTGGTTCAAAAGAGACTTGTATCGTACCTACATATGTTTTTTTACATTCTGAACCTGAATCTATGTTTATTTCATACGTACCACTTCCATAGTTATCATTGTCGATGGTTAACGTTCTTGTTTTTGCTATTTCAACTCCATCTTTAAACCATGTGTAAGTATCATTAGGCTCATTTTTTTGTGGCTGAATTTCATAGCTACTTCCAATGCAAAATATTTGATTGTTATTGTTTAAAACTTCACCAGTAGCTACATCAATTAACTTTACAGGAGCAAAAAACGATTGAATAAAGGGTGGGAGTCCTTGTGAAGAAATGGCACCACCTAGGTTAACAGCATTTGAGGTAAATTGTACATCATTTGCATTTTCTTCTGGGTTTTCTATCGCTCCTAAATAGTTTCTACCAGGAATAGAAGCATAGATTCTTCCATCAGGCCCCAATTGTAAAGCACCTCTATAGCCTCCTTCTTGATGTACTAAGGTTTTTGTCTGCGAAATATTACTTTCTAACAAGTTATACTGAAAGATACTAAAACTCGTAGGTAGTTTAAGTGTAGATACGTATAATTTTGACGATGTTTGAGAAAATTCTACACCATACGGCACACCGTCTGTTGAGGGGGTGGTTAGTGTAATTCCTGATGAGGTAATTTTTCCTGAAGTGTTATCAAAATTGTACAAAACCAAACGTCCGTCACCTAAAAAATTTTGACCAGCGGTAAAGTCGGCCATCGCAACTTTGGTGCCGTCGGGAGATGCTTTTAAGTATCCTCTTTTATCTTTGAGAGGATAGTTAGAGGAAGAAATTACGGGGCTGGTATCTACTCCGTTTTTATCAATTTTATAAGTATAAAATGTATTTTCTGCAATAGATAAAATCCAAATTTCAGAACAATTCTTTCCTTGTACTGCGGTTACTTTTTCAGACCAAAATTCACTCAAATTACCAGCTAAGTCTATAGGTCCTGCTATGATTTCACCTCCATTTCCTTGAGAAATATCTATAGTATAAAATTTAAACCCCGGATTTCTTGGGTAACCACTTCCAGCACCAATATATTCGGTACCTACTGTAAAAATATAGTATAAGTTTTTATCTTCAGGGTTTGGAACAATTAATCCAGATTGTGAACTTGACGGGTTACCTTCTAAATTATTTGCTAAAACACCGTTAGAATAACGCATGAGCTCGTGGTTTTTTGTCCAAACATTTATTCCGTCAGAATAAAACAGTAAGTTCCCGTTTTCATCAGAAATGCTAGAGCATCCTTCATCAGTATTAAGCATTCCGTTTTGTAATGCGACTGGACTCCCAGAGTTAAAATCGAGACCTGCATTTCTTCCAAAATACCAAAAATTAGCTTCTTTTTGGCTGTAAATAGAAATAGAAGTCAGTACAAAAAAACCAGCAATAGTTGTTTTTTCATCTCAATAAAGTTCTTACATAAATAAAACAACTAAGTTACATAAAACCCTATTATAAATCCCGTTTTTTTAATAAAGCGTATGACGAATAGATAAAAATAGCTGTCCATACCAAGACAATAACGATATTTAAGATGCCTACTGAATAATCTTTTGTGAAATTTTCTCCTATTTGATTGGCTACGGATTTTACAGCTCCCAACCTAGAGAAAGGTTCTTTTATCAAGTTCGACATAGCTTCTAGAGGGAAGAATTGCATAATTGAATTTACAGCCTCATCAGCTCCACTTTTTGCACTTCTAAAAGTCCAATATAAGTAACCTTTTACAATACTTTCAATAATAAACCATACAATCATAGCTGCTACAGCAAATGCTGAACGTTTTATTAAAATTCCTAAAAACAATCCGAACGAGAAAAAACCTAAAAGTTTAACAAAAAAAGCAACTAAATAGTCTAGGTCTGAAAATATAATTGATATTTCATTAAAATCAGAATAAATAGCTCCAAGAATTAATGATACAATAAAAACAAAAAGAGTAGAGATAAGTGCAAAAGCGATTACTGTGTAAAACTTAGAAAGAATAAATTCTTTTTTGCTAAGTCCATCAATTAGGTTTTGCTTTAGTGTTTTATAGCTATATTCATTAGACATCATAGAAACAATCACCAACAATAAGAAAAATTTAAAAATAGCAGCCATATAGGTGTTGAAATGCCAGATATAAGGGAAATTAAAAATACCTTGCTCAGCTAAATGAAACTTAATAGGACCAATGTCAAATTTAATGGCAGCAATTAAGGCAATTGAAGTTAATAATGCGAAGTAAATAATTGACAAAACTTTACTAGCTCTGTTATATTTTAATTTATGAATTTCTATAGTTAAAAGTCGTAACATGGTGAAGTTTTATTGGTTGTTGGTTAGGTCTAAGAATTGTTGCTCTAAACTAGGTTTGCGTTTTACTAAATGAGAAAGTAATACGCCATTATCAAAGAGGTATTTGTTAATCTCTGTTGAAGATAATTCTGAGGCTAGACTGGCAATTAAAACTCCGTTTTCTTCTTTAATAGTTTCGATAGAAGCGTGCTTTTCTAAAAGCTGAACAAGTGTTTTCGTGTCATTTGCTTGAAGTTCAAAGTAGCCATTAGAAGCAGTCATTTCATCAACTCTACCGCTGTATAGTTTAATACCTTTTCTAATCACAACAACATGAGAGCATACCTTTTCAACTTCGTCGAGTAGGTGAGAAGCTAGTAAAATGGTAGTTCCGTTTTTAGCAATTCCTTTAATTATTTGACGAATTTCATGAATACCTTGTGGGTCTAAGCCGTTGGTTGGCTCGTCTAAGATTAAAATTTCAGGGTCATTTAATAAGGCAGATGCAATCGCTAAACGTTGTTTCATACCCAAAGAGTAGGTTTTAAATTTACTATTTCTGCGATCGTAAAGGTTTACGATTTTAAGTTTTTCTTCTATTTTATCGTACGATACACCTTTTATTTTACAAATGAGTTGTAAGTTTTGGGTAGCACTCATATAAGGGTAAAAGTTAGGGCGTTCTATAATGGCTCCTACTTTTTTTAAGGCTTCATGGGTAGATATAGCTCCGTCGAACCAACTAAAGTTTCCAGAGGTTTTATTTACTACATTTAAAATGATTCCTAAAGTGGTAGATTTTCCACTTCCGTTAGGACCTAGTATACCATAAACATTTCCTTTTTGAATATCAAAAGAAAGGTTGTTTACCGCATGAACTTTTCCATATTTTTTATCGAGGTTTCGAATAGATAAAATTGTTTCCAAGCGTTTTGGTTTTTGTTGATTATAAGTATTTGACGATTGATATAAATTATTGTTACAATGTATAAAAAAGAAAAAGACTTCTCGAACCCAAGAAGTCTTTACCTTATAGTTAGCATATCATAGTCACTTAATTTTCTACCAACCTAAAACCTTCGCCATGAATATTTAAAATTTCAACATTTTCATCGCTTTTTAAATATTTACGAAGTTTGGCAATGTAAACGTCCATACTACGAGAGGTAAAATAATTATCATCTCTCCATATTTTTGTTAATGCTAATTCACGTGGCATTAAATCATTTTTATGAATTGCTAGCATTCGCAATAATTTACTTTCTTTAGGTGATAGCTTTTGTGGTTCACCACCTTTGTATGAGAGATGGCGTAATTTTGAGTTAAAATCAAATCCCCCGATTTTAAATTCGAACTCATCACTCTCGTTTGTGTTTTCTTTTTCTTTGCGTTGTAAAATAGCTTTAATTTTGTGTAACAACACTTCAGAATCAAAGGGTTTGTTTAGGTAATCATCAGCTCCCACTTGATACCCTCTTAAAACGTCTTCTTTTAATGTTTTCGCTGTTAAGAAAATAATCGGAATTTCTTTATTGGTCGCTCTAATATCTTCTGCCAAAGAAAAACCATCCTTACGAGGCATCATTACATCGAGTATGCACAAGTCGTATTCTGCATTCTTAAACATAATTAAACCATCTATTCCATCTTTAGCATGTGTAACGTTATAATCGTTCAATGCTAGATAATCTTTCAATACTGTCCCAAAATTAGGATCGTCTTCTACTAATAATATTTTTTTGCTTCCCATTCCTTCATTTTTTATATTAATGGTAATTTAACTATAAATGTGCTTCCTTTATTTTTTTCACTTTCAACGTAAACAGTGCCTTGATGATTGTCTATAATTTCTTTTACATAGGCTAAGCCTAAACCATGCCCTTTTACATTGTGTATGTTTCCTTTATGTTCTCTGTAAAACTTATCAAATACATATTTTTGAGCGTTTCTACTCATTCCTATGCCTTCATCTTTTATCTTAAGTATAAAATAGTTATTTGTGTTTTCAGTAAATACATCGATCTTTGGTGTATTCTCTGAATATTTCAATGCATTTTCTAACATATTTACTACTACATTGGTTAAGTGAAATTGATTTCCTAGTACTTCTGTTGAAATTGCTTCAAAATGTGTTGTTACGCTTCCTTGCCTATCATTCGTTAATAATTGAATATGTTCGATCGCTTCTTCTATTATGTCGTGCATGTCTACTGCATCCTTACTTATTTCTAGTTGATTTTTTTCTAATCTTGAAATTCGTAGAACATTTTCTACTTGCCCATGCATACGTTTGTTCTCGTCTCGAATCATCTGAACATAACGCTTTACCTTTTCTTCATCAGATATAATTTTCGGATTTTTAATAGCATCTAGTGCCAAATTAATAGTAGCAATAGGGGTTTTAAATTCATGCGTCATGTTATTTATAAAATCTGTTTTAATTTCAGATATTTTCTTTTGACGAATTAGCTGATATAGTGAGGTAGAAAAAGCTGCAATAATGATTCCGATAAAAAATAAAGAAAGCATTAACACTTTCATCATACCTGAAAGTAGATTTTTTTTCTCGTTTGGAAACTTTATGTATAGTTTGTACTTACTATTTCCGTTTTCATCTTCGAGTAGCGGATAATTAACATCTTCTGGTTGAATATTAAAATACCCTGACTTTAATTGTGTTGCTAGTCCGTCTTCATACACAACGTACTTAAAGTCTTGATTAATACTCATTTTTGCAAGTTCTTCTTTAAGTGTACTGTTTAATTCTTGGTTGCTAATACGTTGGTTAATAGGATATATTCGCTTACTTTCTCTAAAAGCACGCTCCATAACCTCGTTGTTTAAGTTGTCGTATTTTCTATAAACAGAGTAGCGATTTTCACTTAAAAAATCTTTAAAATCTTTGTTTTCTGATTTTATTATCCTTGAAAAATAAATATCTTCCTTGCCAGAATATCGTTTGATAACGATAGAGTCATTATCTATAAATTCATTAGGAATTTTTATGCTTTCAGCCAGAATAGTATTACCAAACGTAAATTTTTTCTTACTAACGGTATCTACTTGTTGGAAGAGAAACGTTGTTATTTCAGCGTCGGTTCTTAACTTATTATTTTCAAAGAACTCTTGGTAATTCTGTAAAAATTCTTGGTGCTCTCTTTCTTTAATACTTTCAGAGGTGCGAGCCAAAGCAATTGTTACATTGTTTTTAAACTGCTGCTGTTTGTTTTTTATAGCATCTTTAATCCAGTATACCTGAACAGAAATAATACCTATTAAAGAAATACTCATTAAAACAACAATGAGAATAAAAATTTTCTTACCCATTATTCAAAAATAAATTAATAAAATTTAGGGGGGTAATGTTTTAACTTAGATTAACAAAGTTACTATAAAATTAAGACTTTTTTAACTAAAAAAAATAACAAAATGCAAATTAGATAAAGTTTTTTGTTAAATTATTATGGATTTTAAAGATTTGTTTCTGAGCGTTTATAAGTGATATGTTTTCAATTAGGTAATTAGACTGTAGTATTTTTTTAGTTTCACTCCACTGATTGTTAATTCTGTTTTTTACATCTTCTACTGTAATATTATCTCTTTTTACAACCCGATTAATTCTCACATCTTTGGGGGCAGTTACTGTGATAATTTTGTCACAAAAAGCGTCACTTCCGTTTTCAAAAAGAATCGCATTTTCATAGAGGATGTAACTTTTTTTATAGTTATTTTTAATAAAATTCTGTAAATGCTCTTTTACAATAGGGTGCACAATAGCGTTGAGTAACGCCAGTTTGTCTTTGTCTTTAAAAACGATGGATGCCAAATAGGGTTTATTCAACTCACCATTTGTAAAAACCTCATTACCAAACTTAGCAATAAGTTGTGTTTTTATTTTAGGGGAGGTACTCATTAATTTTTTAGCTTCATCATCTGCAATATAAATAGCAATATTTTTGAATTCCGAAAACATCTTAACTATGGTAGATTTTCCACTACCTATACCACCAGTTAAACCTATTACCATATTATTCGTATATTAAAAAATCTATTTTGTTGGGTACCAATCTTACCAAAGTAACCATATTGGGTATATCTTTTACTTTTGGGGTAAGGTAATTAACTTCGTTATCTTTTATTTGATTATAATCACACTCTACCTCAAATAAATCTGGAGTTACGTCATTAAAATTTTGCAATCCAACTTTATAAATAACTTTCACTTTTTTTGGATAAATATTAATTCCCCTAGGAGCATTTTTAACAACAACAGGTACTTCTATTTCTCCTTCGGTAAACTTGTCAACATCAATACGTATTTCAGCAGATGAATGGCTCGATTTTAACGTTATATTTTCAGGTAAAATGATAGGAGCGGTAATGTTTGTGTTTTTTGATATGTTTTTTAAAGTAACATTTTCTAGATTTAGAAAATCAGTTTTCGATATATAAGTTTCATCTCCCGAAATTAGTACACTATCAGGTGTTATAGTTATGGGTTTAGAGAAATCATATCCTAATTGAAAGGTAATGTTTACATTTGGTTTTAAAGCGACTTTCTTAGATTTTAAGGTGCCAATTTTTAGCGGAATGGTATCATTTTGAATTTGAACTAATTTAAGTCCAGATTTCAACTGCTCTTGTATGTTAGCAGCAATTTTTTTGGATAAGAAATAATAATCATTCTCCGATTTTTTTGAAACCTCTCTAAGGTCTAACTGAATGGGCTTGTGACTAAGACTTGCAACTAGCAGTTGATAACCACTACTTTTTAGTTTTAAATAAAGCTTATTTATAGGAGCTTCGATCAAGTTTTTTTGTTGCGGAAGGTGTATATACTCAACATCATACTCAACTATTGTATGATACTCTTTTGATAAATTGATAAGAAACCAAAAAAAGATAGAGGCTATTAAAAAGCCAAAGAAAGTTTTAGGGATGTTTAATTTTGTTTTCAAAAAAATAATTTTATAGATGCAATCTACGTAAAAAACAAAAAAGTGAGCTTGCATGCTCACTTTTTTATAAAAATATATTTGCTATTATTTTTTAGCTTCAGTAAGGTACTTTTTACTCAGTTCCATTGAAATGGCAGAGCGTTCAAACTTAATTTTCCCAGCCCCAGTTTCAACAGTAACAGTATTGTCGGTATCGTTTATTTCTATAATCTTACCGTGTATTCCGCTAGTAGTAACTACTTTAGCTCCTTTTTTAATTTCTGTTTGAAATTGTTTCTCCTTTTTTTGACGTCTCATTTGCGGACGAATAATTAAAAAATAAAAAACAGCAATCATGGCTACGAAAGGAAGCATATTCATTAAACCTTCTGGTGAGCTCGCTTGTAAAAAAATGGTTGTAAACATTAGGCGTCTTTCTTTTTAGGAGTTACCATACCCGAAATTTTCACAATTTCTCTACCTTTTTCAGTATTGGTAGTTAAGGTAATTGTTTTAGATTGCTTATTTGGCTTACCACTAGTGTTAAACTTTACTTCAATGTTTCCTGTTTCACCAGGGGCAATAGGCTCTTTTGGCCAACTAGGAACAGTACAGCCGCAAGAAGCTCTGGCATTGGTAATTACTAAATCACTTTTACCAGTATTGGTGACTACAAAAGTAGTTTCAACAACATCTCCTTCATTCACAGTTCCAAAGTCAAATTCTTCTTTGTCAAAAGAAATTACTGGAGCGCCTTGGCTAATTGAGTTGTCTCTTTTTTCAGCTTGTTCAATATTTTCTTTTTTAACTTTTGATGAAGCATTTCCTTGTTCGCAAGAAATTAACATTCCTGTTGATACAATAAATGCCAATGCTACTGCTATTTTTTTCATTGTAAAAATTTTTAATTTGCTGTAAAAATACTAATTTATTATAATAATCCTCTACCTATTTTAACCATCTTGTTAGAACTTAGGTAGTCTTTCGCTAACTTATCTAATACTCCGTTTATAAAGTAACCACTTTTATTGGTAGAGTAATCTTTGGCCAACTCTATGTATTCATTAATGGTAACTCTACTAGGAATAGAAGGGAAGTGTAAAAACTCTGTAATCGCCATTTTAATGATAATCATATCTACATCGGCAATTCTGTCTGCTTCCCAATTAGGGGTTTTTTCTTTAATATCTTCTTCGTACTTGTGTTGGTGCAACATTGTTTTTGTAAACAAATCAGAAACAAAAGCTTTATCATCATTGTCTTTATACAGGCTACCTAAAATAAACGGTTTATTGGCTTTTTGTTTGTTTAACGACTTTAAAATCCAAGTGTTTACAAATGGAATATCGTCTACCCAAGAAATCATTTTATCTTCAAAATAGTCAGCTAATTTTTCATTAGGCGCTACGATTTCTCTGAAAAAATCAATTACAAAAGCTTTATCTACATTGTAAGAATCTTCAACAGTGTCCATATACTTCTTGTATAATTCACTTTTTTGTAATTCCTCTAATAAGATTTTTACATACTCATCATCAAGTTCCCAATAATTCAATTTATTAAGCTCAACATACCCTTCTAAACTTACACTTTCATTAAGTAAATTTAAAAGTTTGTTATCTATAAATTTTGTATTTGGGTTCAGTTCTTCTTTGGTAGCTAGTATTTTCTTTTTAGAAAGTGCTATTCTTTTACGAGCTAACTTTTGTACTTCAACTAGTAATTGAAGGTTTAAAACGTACAAATCGTACATTTTTTGGATGCTGTATTTTAAGAATTTTTCCTCCCTTACTAAATCATCGCTGTGCGATTGTTGTATCGCATAAATTGATTGCATTACTTTAACACGAATATGTCTTCTGTTAATCATTCTAAAGAACTTTAAAAAAAAGAGCGATAGAAATTATTTCTAACGCTCTGCAAAAGTAAAACTTTTTTATTTTTTATCTAGCTATTTTGCTCTTTTTTGCGTGCATTAATTCTTGCTTGAGCAATATTAAAGGCAGCTTGATGTGTTGTGATATCCTCTTTATCTGATAAACTGAAAATTTCTAAAGTAGTATTGTAGATGTTTTCAGTTCTTTTTAAGCTTTCTGATTTGTCATAACCTTCAACTTCTGCATATACGTTTATAATACCACCAGCATTAATTAAGAAATCAGGAGCATAGGCAATACCTTTATTTCTTAACATTTTACCGTGTTTTAACTCGTTTGCTAATTGGTTATTAGCAGCTCCTGCAATTACTTTGGCTTTTAATTGAGCAATGCTTTCATCGTTAATAGTGGCACCCAAAGCACATGGTGCATAAATATCAACATCTAAGCCAAAAATATCATTTCCTAGCACTACATTAGCGCCATATTTCTTACTTAACTCCTCTAATCGAGCTTCGTTAATGTCGTTTAAAATAACTTGAGCGCCTTCATCGGTAATGTGTTTTACTAAGGTTTCTCCAACATGACCAACACCTTGAACTAATACTTTTTTACCCTCTAAATTTTCAGTTCCGAATTTGTATTTAGCCGCCGCTTTCATACCCATATAAACTCCATAAGCAGTAACAGGAGAAGGATTTCCAGATCCACCAATACTTTCAGAAACACCTGTTACGTGAGGCGTAACTTCACGAATAATATCCATGTCGCGTGTTTCCATTCCAACATCTTCAGCAGTAATGTATTTTCCGCCTAAAGAATTCACAAACTCACCAAATTTACGCATTAGAGCGTCGTTTTTTTGAGTTTTGGCATCACCGATAATAACTGCTTTACCACCACCGAGTTTTAATCCAGTAATTGCAGATTTATACGTCATACCACGAGATAAACGCAACACGTCATTCAACGCTTCCCATTCGCTTTTGTATTGCCACATTCTCGTACCTCCTAATGCAGGTCCTAAAGTTGTGTTATGGATACCAATAATTGCTTTTAAACCTGTATCTTCGTCGTTGCAAAAAACGATTTGCTCGTGGTTGTCGAAAGACAATTGACCAAACACTGGATCGTTTTTAAGGTCTTTAGTATCAATGATTTCTGATGTCATTTGTTTTATTTTTAATTTGAGGTAATTTAGGTAATCTCAAAAATTAGCAAACAAAAATAGGAAATCGTTAAAACATAAACAAAAAAAGAGGTCTAAATTAAGGTATCTTTAACAAGAGCTTTGATAAGGTTTAATTTTTATAATAAGATAAAATTGAAAGCATTACAATACTTAAATAAGTACTTTATTAAATACAAGTGGAGGTTATTACTGGGGGTTTTAATCACAGTATTATCAAAGATATTAACCTTAAAAATTCCCAATTTTGTTGGTAATTCATTAAATGTAGTTGAAGATTATCAGTTGGGTAAAATAACTGAAATGTCTGAGGTAAAAGAAATACTTCTAATCAACATTTTGCTTATCGTTGGAGTAACTTTATTAGGAGGTTTTTTTACATTTTTAATGCGTCAAACAATTATAGTAATGTCTCGATTGATTGAGTTTGACTTAAAAAATGAGATATACCAACAATATCAAAAACTATCACTCAACTTTTATAAACAGAACAGAACAGGAGATTTAATGAATCGTATTAGTGAAGACGTGTCTAAAGTTCGTATGTACTTTGGGCCTGCTATTATGTATTCATTAAATATGTTGGTTTCTTTTGCTGTTGGTTTTACGCAAATGTATGCGATATCACCAAAACTTACTTTGTATACCATGATACCTTTTCCTGTGTTATCGGTATCGGTTTTTATTTTAAGTAAGCAAATCAATAGGCGAAGCACTGTTGTTCAGCAGTATTTATCTAAGCTAACTACTTTTAATCAAGAATTTTTCTCTGGTATTAATGTGGTAAAATCCTATGCCATAGAAAATGCGGTCATTAAAAATTTTGATACGTTAGCCGATGCTAGTAAAGATAAAAACATTAACCTGTATAAAGTACAAGCGTTGTTTTTTCCGTTAATGATTTTATTAATAGGAATTAGTAATATTATCGTATTGTATGTCGGGGGTACTTTATATATTAATGGTGAAATTCAAGTTGGAGCAATTGGAGCCTTTGTAATGTATGTGAATATCTTAACATGGCCAGTAGCTGTGGTTGGCTGGGTAACTTCAATGGTACAACAAGCAGAAGCTTCTCAAGAAAGAATTAATGAATTTTTAGAGCAGGTTCCTGAAATAAAAAACAACAATGAAGAAGAGACAAAGATTGATGGGAGTATAGCCTTTAGAAATGTTTCTTTAGTTTATGAAGACACCAATATTACCGCCCTAAAAAATGTGAGCTTTGAAATAGAAAAAGGAGAAACGTTAGCTATTTTAGGAAAAACAGGAAGCGGAAAGTCATCAATAATAAACTTGGTTTCACGTTTATACGACACAACAGAAGGAACAGTGTTAATAGATGGTGTCGATATTAAAAAATACAACCTGTACGACATAAGAAATCAAATTGGATTTGTTCCCCAAGAACCTTTTCTGTTTTCAGATACGATTGAGAATAACATAAAATTTGGTAAGGAAGATGCTACTAAGGAAGAAATTGTAGAAGCAGCAAAAAATGCAGTAATACACGAAAATATTATCGATTTTAAAGAGGGCTATCAAACGATTTTAGGAGAAAGAGGGGTCACCTTATCTGGTGGTCAAAAACAGCGTACTTCTATTGCTAGAGCAATTATCAAAAACCCTAAAATTTTAATTTTTGACGACTGTTTGTCGGCAGTAGATACAGAAACAGAAGAAAGAATTTTATCGAATTTAGAACGTGTTTCTAGTGATAAAACAACCATTATCATAAGCCATAGAGTATCATCAGCGAAAAATGCAGATAAAATCATTGTGCTCGATGATGGTAAGATTATTCAACAAGGTATTCATAATCAATTAGTAAAGAAAGAAGGTTATTATAAAGAGTTGTATGAGCAACAGCTTTTAGAAAAAGAAATGTAACATTTCGTATTGTTAAGTCAAATATTTTGTTAGATTTGTTGAGGAAAATTAAGTAAAACCAACTATTATTTTAAGTAGCGAATTATGAGCGAGAGAGTAGAACAAGAAGAAATCTTTTCACAAGTTTTAAGGGCTGGAAGAAGAACTTACTTTTTTGATGTTAGATCTACAAAAGCAGATGACTATTATTTGACAATAACAGAGAGTAAAAAGTTTACTCATGATGATGGTTCTTTTCATTATCAAAAACACAAAATTTACTTATACAAAGAAGATTTTACTGATTTTGCAGAAATGTTAAATAAAGCAACAGATTTTATTGTAAATGAAAAGGGTGCTGAGGTAATTAGCGAGCGTCATCAAAAAGACTATAAAAAAGAAGAAAATACAGTAAAACAAACAACGTCAGCTGAAAGTTTTACAGACGTTTCTTTCGAAGATATTTAAGCAAAAAATTATATTGCATACCTCTAAACACAAATAAAATTTGTGTAAAGAGATTGTTTGTGCAAGAAAAATCAATTCAAATTCAATTTACACACGAAAAACCGCCTATTGTTGCACAGCACAATCGGTGGTTTTTATTTTTAAACTTCAGATTTTATTTTATTAGATAGTTTTGACGTAAACTCTGTTAATTGTTTGTATGTCAAAATTCTTCCTACCCTGCTGTTAAGTTTGTCTTCGTGTTGGTTTGTTCTTAGTAATTTCTGTTTCATGTTCAAGCTGTTTTTAATTTGAATAAATATAATAAAAAAAAACTGAATTTCAGGTAGTTGTGTAGGTTTTTAAGGAAAAAAGGGTGCTTTTCCTATAAAACTTTCTTCATAGTAGTAGTTTTAGCTACTGTTTCAAGCCACTCTTTTACTGGATCGCTATTTTTTGTAATACCTCCACCTACGTAAATGTATATGGCGTTGTTAATCACTTCCATACAGCGAAGGTTAACAAAAAGGTTGCTTTCTTTACCAATATTTAATTCCCCTAAAAAACCAGTGTAAAACCTTCTGTGGTAATTTTCGTTAGTCAAAATAAATTGCTTCGACGATTCCAAAGGCAATCCACATACAGCTGGGGTGGGGTGTAAGGTTTTGATTAAATAAGCAGGGTTCGTTGTTAGTTTGCCATTAATAACAGAACGTAAGTGTAACAAGCTTCCTGCTTTGATTGTTTCAGCTTTTGTAGTGGTAATTTCCGAACAAATACCTGATAATCTATCCACAATATAGTCAGTTACAAATTGCTGTTCTTCTAATTCTTTAGATTGCCAAGTCACCTTTGTTGTTTCTTTATATAGCTGTGTTCCAGCCAGGGCCATGGTAGTAAAATGATTTTCTAAAATACGAACCAATGTTTCTGGAGTAGCTCCTAACCATAAACCAATTTTTGGATGGTACCATACATACACAAAAGCGGTAGGATACGTATTCAGCAGTTTTTGAAAAGTTTCAATAATATTAAAACTGGGTGATTCAACTTTTTCTTTTCTAGAGAGTACCACCTTTTTAAACTGTTGATTTTTAATAGCTGCTATCCCTTTCTCCACTAATTGAACATGTTCTTCTTTCGAAATATTGTCAGAAATAAAATCTGAGTTACTTGTTAAACTGCTATTAACAGTAAACTCTTCTTCAATATAGATTGATTGATTTTCAGGAATCAAGATAGCTTCTTCTTTATCGTCAAACGGAGCGAAAATAAAACCACTTTCACTGAAGTCTTTCGAGGTAATCACGGCATTATTTTTCTGAAACCATCCTTTAATTACAGAGGTATTGGGTTGTTTGTAAGCAACAAAAGGGAGTTGCTTTGCTAGAGCTTCTTTTATGTTTGAAAAAATACTCAATCTAATTGTTTTATTAAATAGTGTTTAATCGTGTCAAATTTACTCCAAATAAATCCGTGACCAGCATCTGGAATGCTAATTAATTCAAACTGACTTTTAGGAAACTGTTCTTCTAAAAACAACGAGTTTTCAAAAGGAACAATACGGTCTTTAGTTCCGTGAATACTTACTACATTATTCGGGGTGCTCTTCCAGGTATTTTCAAAAAGCTGTAAATCGTGCTTATGAGATAATTTTTCTTTACTTGCTTCTTGCCAAATTGGGGGAACAAGCCATCTGGTGAGTTTCCACTCGTATAAATTTAAAAGCCAAGGCATCGGTTCAACTTTACTGTATACTGCTGGGGCTAATAAAACTATGCTTCGAACTCTTTTTTGTAGAGCTAAAGCAATAGGACCTCCATAAGAATATCCTACTACGATTGTTTTCTCAGGGTTTAAATTCTGTAAAATAGCGTGTAACATGTCGCGTTCGAAGGCAATACTTTCTTGTACAGCATTTTTATCACGATAGTTATAACCAATACGATCGTAAGAAATCATGTTTGCGTTACGAAGTAATGCCGAGTCTTTCATATACTCAATAAAATCAATAGAAGAACCTATTGTGCCATGAACGAAGACAATGGTAGGTAAAGTGGTATCTTTTACAATAGAGAGTTTTCTGTAGTTAAAATCTCTAAAACTTTCATAAGTAAGTTGAGGGATAACAGCGCTACCCGAAAATTTTTCAAGTATTTTTATGTCGGATTTGGGAGTAGAAAAGTTCCAAAATAAGAAATACAAAACCAAAAAGATTGTAAAGACCGCAATTACCGTAATTTTTAAGATTTTTTTAGCAATTTCATGCTACTGCTTGTCTAAAATAATATTGGTAATCTTACAAAGAGAAATTAAATTATCGGCTTCATCTACAATTCGCACTTCCCATAAATGTGTAGTTCTACCTTTGTGAATAGCCTTGGCCGTAGCAAAAACTTCTCCCTCTCTCTTACTTTTTAAATGATTAATACTCAATTCGATTCCTTTAATAATTTTATTGGAGTCTTTTAAGAAAAAAGCAGAAGCACAACTTCCTACAGATTCTGCCAAAGCAGCAGTAGCTCCGCCGTGTAATATTCCATAAGGTTGATGCACTTTTGGACTAACAGGCATTGTAGCCGTGATAAAATCATCTCCTATGTCAATAAACCTTATTTCCAACGTTTCCATCAGTGTGTTCTTGTTGTAATTGTTTAAGATAGTAAGAGATTCTTGCTTTGTCATTGTTAGTAGAAATTATCATTCAAAAATACGTATTTTTGTACGGATTAAAAATGATAGAATGTATAAAGTACGTGTAATTTTAGATACGAAAGAAGACGTAATAAGAACCCTGATGGTAAATGAAAAAGTTTCATTAGAAAACTTACATTTTGATATTGCAAAAGCGTTTGGTTTTGACGGACAAGAAATGGCATCTTTTTATCGTACCGATGAAGATTGGAATCAAGGGGAAGAAATACCATTGTTTGATATGTCTGAAGCAGGTGAAAACCTTTCTATGGCAACGTGTATTATAGAGGAAACCTTGCCCAATAAACACGATAAATTAATTTACGTGTATGATTTTTTTCAAATGTGGACGTTTTACGTAGAGGTAATAGAGCAAACAAATGAAGTGCTTTCTGAAACAACACTAGTGTTGTCTGTTGGAACAATTCCAGAAAAAGCACCTGAAAAAGAATTCAAAGCAGAAGATATTTCAAAAGATATAGACGATGAAATTCATGATGAGTTTAATGATTTTGAAAGCTTAGACGATTTTGACTTTGATAATTATTAAGCCATGGCACAGTTTATAAAATTATATAACGACAATCCTAACCCGAAAGAGATTGAAAAAATTGTAAAGGTTTTACAAAATGGCGGGTTAATTATCTATCCAACAGATACTGTATACGGTTTAGGGTGTGATATTACCAATACTAAAGCTTTAGCAAAAGTGGCAAAAATTAGAAAGGTAAAACCAGAAAAAGCAAATTTTTCGTTTGTCTGTAATGATTTGAGTCACTTATCAGATTACGTAAAACAAATTGATACCGCTACGTACAAAATCTTAAAAAGAGCTTTACCAGGACCCTATACCTTTGTATTGCCAGGTAGTAATTCGCTTCCTAAAGCATATAAAAAACGTAAAACAGTGGGGATTCGTGTACCCGATAACAATATTGCAAGGGCCATAGTAGCGGCTTTAGGAAACCCGATTGTATCCACTTCAATTCACGATGAAGATGAAGTATTGGAATATACTACAGATCCTGAATTAATCTTCGAAAAGTGGCAAAATATTGTAGATATAGTAGTTGATGGTGGTTATGGAGGTAACTATGCATCTACTGTAATCGACCTAACCACTGACGAGCCTGAAGTAATTCGTGAAGGAAAAGGAAGTTTAGATATATTGTAAAAAAATAGATAGCTGGAAGAGTTTATATTTGAAAATGACCAAAGAATCAAACTCGAGTAATTACTTCAATTCGTTGAATTGTTTTCTTCCTTTAACGTAATACTGCCAAACAATAGAGGTGTGTTTGTAGTAATTCGATTTTTTAGTTATTTTTTTCTCTTCTTTATAAACTTTGGAAGCTGCGCATAAAAACTAAAATGTGCCTTTAAAATAGCAAATAGGTGTTTTGGTCTCCCTTCCAATAAAAATTTTAGACCCGCTATTCCGTCCAACACTAAACGAGCAAAAATAATAGGGAATAATTTGTTTGAGGGTAAGTTTTTAACAAGCTTCAGCAAGCTGTTTCTAAAGTTTAAAAATGTTTTCTTCGGGTTTAAGTTGTTCAATGTTGCGCCTCCTACATGGTACACCGTTGATATGCCCACATACTTTATTGCATATCCGCTGTTTTTAGCACGCCAACACAAGTCAATCTCTTCTTGATGTGCAAAAAAATCTTCGTCAAAACCATTGAGTTGATGAAAAACTTCTGAACGGATAAAAAGACAAGCTCCTGATGCCCAAAAAATTTCGGCAGTATCGTTAAACTGTCCATTGTCAGTTTCTAGCGTATCAAATAAACGACCTCGACAATACGGATACCCAAAAGCATCGATAAATCCTCCGCCAGCACCAGCGTATTCAAATTTAGCTTTATTTTTAAAGTCTAAAATTTTAGGTTGAATAATCGCTGTATTCGGTTGTTTATCAAATATGTCAATTATCGGAGTTAACCAGTTTTTAGTAACCTCAATATCAGAGTTTACTAAACAATAAATATCGGCATCAATATACTTTAGGGCATCGTTGTAGCCTTTTGCATAGCCCCCGTTTGTAGAATTTTGAACAATGTTTACGGTAGGAAAATGCTGTTTCACAAATGCGATTGAATCGTCGGTAGAAGCATTGTCAGCAACATATATTTCAGCTTCTTCTGAGCTAAAATTTACGACAGAAGGTAAAAACTGCTCGAGCAATTTTTTTCCGTTCCAGTTTAATATGACTATGGCTGTTTTCAAGAAGGCAAATTTACAGTTTATAAATGAATTTGTGTTGAAAAGCTGGAGTCATTCTGTGCTTTCATCATTACTAGAAAAGTAAAGTAAGGTTTTACTGGAGTTAAGTCTTAGAGAGGTATATTCTTCCCGAATAGTGATTTTTAGATTAATTTATATTTATTTTTTTAACATTTAAAATGGTTATAATGTATTTTTTTAATTTATTTTATTGTGAAAGTTTAATTTATAAATTATTTTATTGAATTATTTTTAATTTAGATTTTAATTATTTACATTAGAGGGTAAGATATGTGCATA
Organism: Tenacibaculum tangerinum; assembly: GCF_029853675.1. Classification (NCBI taxonomy): domain Bacteria; kingdom Pseudomonadati; phylum Bacteroidota; class Flavobacteriia; order Flavobacteriales; family Flavobacteriaceae; genus Tenacibaculum; species Tenacibaculum tangerinum. The sequence goes on from NZ_CP122539.1 coordinate 73,778, forward strand.
ACAGCTTATATCTTGTTTTTAATGAGTAGTAACCTTAATTCCCCTATAATATGATGACAAAATCAAATGTTCAAACCGTAGCAAAAGAACAAATTAAGTTCTTGAAATTTCCAAAAGAAGAAGTATTAAAGAAAAATCAGGCAGTAGCGAATCGTTTTATAGATTTACAACGTGCCCTATCTTTAGGTAACTTAGAAAGAGAAAAGGTAAGTATCTTTTTTATGGACACACAGGGTCTCAAAAAGGTAGAAACTACAGTTTGGGGTATTACCGACAAATCAGTAATTTTAAAACAGGGTACTATTATTCCACTAGAAAGAATAGTGAGTATCGCATAAAACAAAAATCCCTCGAAATTTCGAGGGATTTTTTTATGTATGTTAAGCTTCCGCTTCCATATAATCTTCAATAGGATTACAAGAGCAAATTAAGTTACGGTCGCCAAAAGCATCGTCTACACGGCGTACAGATGGCCAAAACTTATTGTCTGCAATATACTCCAAAGGAAAAGCTGCTTGTTTGCGAGAATAAGGTAAATCCCATTCATCAGCTGTTAACATTTCTTGTGTATGCGGTGCGTTTTTAAGCGGATTGTTAGGGTTCTCCTTACTCGCATCAGCAATTTCTTTTCTAATAGAAATGAGTGCATCACAAAAACGATCTAATTCTGCCACACTTTCAGACTCGGTAGGTTCTACCATAATGGTTCCCGCTACAGGGAAAGATACGGTAGGAGCGTGGAATCCGTAGTCCATTAAACGTTTGGCAATATCAACAACTTCAATTCCGTTTTGTTTAAAATCACGACAGTCTAAAATCATTTCATGAGCAGCACGGTTCATTTCTCCCGTATATAACGTGCTAAAGTGTCCGCTTAAACGCTCTTTCATATAATTAGCGTTTAGAATTGCTATTTTGGTAGCATTTGTTAATCCTTCTGCACCCAACATAGTGATGTATCCGTACGAAATTAAACATACCAATGCAGAGCCCCAAGGAGCTGCTGAAATAGCAGTAATAGCATTTTCGCCACCAGTAGCAACTACTGGGTTGGTTGGTAAAAAAGGTACTAATTGTGGTGCTACACAAATAGGACCAACTCCAGGGCCACCACCACCATGCGGAATCGCAAATGTTTTATGTAGGTTTAAGTGACAAACATCGGCACCAATGGTTGCAGGATTTGTCAACCCTACCTGTGCGTTCATGTTTGCACCGTCCATATATACTTGTCCACCGTTATCATGAATAATTTGGGTAACCTCTTTGATAGCCTTTTCAAATACTCCGTGAGTAGAGGGGTAGGTTACCATTAACGCAGCTAAATTATCTGCATGTTTTTCAGCTTTTGCACGTAAATCTTCTACGTCGATATTTCCTCTTTCATCAGTCTTAGTAACGACCACTTTCATGCCCGCCATAACTGCTGATGCAGGGTTGGTTCCGTGAGCCGATGCAGGAATTAAACAGATGTTTCTATGGGTATCTCCGTTCGCTTCATGATACGCTCTAATTGTCATCAATCCAGCAAATTCACCTTGTGCTCCTGAGTTTGGTTGTAAAGAAGTACCTGCAAAACCAGTAATAACATTCAATTGGTTTTCAAGGTTGTCTAACATAATTTGGTATCCTTCCGCTTGGTTTAAGGGTACAAATGGGTGGATGTTTCCCCATTGCGGATTACTCAACGGTAACATTTCAGAAGCAGCGTTTAACTTCATGGTACAAGAACCTAAAGAAATCATCGAGTGATTTAATGCTAAATCTTTACGCTCCAATTTTTTGATGTAACGCATCATTTCAGTTTCTGACTGATACGTATTGAATACTTCGTTATCTAGGAAAGAGGTTGCTCTTTTTACCTCCGTAGGAATTACATCAGTAGAAGTAAACTCAGTAACCAAAATATCTTTGATATTGAAGGCTTGTTCAAAACAATCAACAATGTCGTTGATTTCTTTTAAACCAACTGTTTCATTTACAGAAATTGAAACAAGCTCTTTATCGATGTAGTTAAAGTTAATTCCGTTTGCTTCTGCTACAGGACGTAATTTATCGGTTTCAGCTTCAATTAAAATTGTGTCGAAATAAGCACTATTCTTTTGTCTGAAGCCTAAATCGTTTAGAGCTTTTGCTAAGGTTGTAGTGCTTGTGTGTATGCGATCTGCAATGTATTGTAAACCATCTTTTCCGTGGTATACAGCATACATACCTGCCATAACTGCTAATAATACCTGTGCAGTACAGATGTTAGAGGTTGCTTTTTCACGCTTAATATGTTGCTCACGTGTTTGTAAAGCCATGCGTAAAGCACGTCCGCCATCTACATCTTTGGTAACTCCAATAATACGACCTGGAATACTACGTTTGTAAGCTTCTTTGGTGGCAAAATATCCAGCGTGAGGTCCTCCATATCCTAGAGGAATCCCAAAACGTTGCGTAGTACCTACTACCACATCAGCACCAAATTCGGCAGGAGCTTTTAATTTTACTAACGATAAAATATCAGCAGCAACTGCTACTTTAATATTGCTAGCATTACAGTGAGCTACAAAACTGGTATAATCATATACTTGTCCGTATTTTCCTGGATATTGTACAATGGCACCAAAGAACTCTTCTGAGAAATCAAACTCTTCATGATTGCCAACTATTAATTCAATTCCAATAGGAATGGCACGTGTTTGTAATACGGATAAAGTTTGTGGTAAAATTTCTTCTGAAACAAAGAACTTGTTTACGTTGGCTTTTTTTTGTGCTCTTTCACGAACGTCAAATAATAATGCCATCGCCTCGGCAGCTGCAGTACTTTCGTCTAACAACGAAGCATTGGCTAATTCCATTCCTGTTAAATCACAAATCATCGTTTGATAATTTAACAAAGCTTCTAAACGTCCTTGTGCTATTTCAGCTTGATAGGGGGTATATGCGGTATACCATCCTGGGTTTTCTAAAATATTACGTTGAATAACACTAGGCAAAATAGCTTCGTGATACCCTAAACCTATATAACTTTTAAAAACCTTATTTTTTGCACCTAATTTGTTAATGTGATTTAGGTATTCATATTCGCTCATGGCAGGAGCTAAATCAAGCTCTTTTTCTAAGCGGATGTCGTCGGGAATAGTTTCGTAAATTAATTGGCTTAAACTCTCTACACCAATTGTTTGAAGCATTTGATCCTGCTCTTTAATACGAGGTCCTATATGCCTTAGTTGAAATGAATTTGTGTTCATTATTGAGTTGTTGTTTTTCTTGTTTCAAAAATAGTGAAATTGGTTGATTTGGTACTATATATTTTATTGTTAAAAACAATATTTTATCAACCAAAAGAGTGGGTTATACGAATAAAAGTTATTTTTGTTAGATGAAGTTTTTTAGAACAGTACTCGATTTTTATATAAATTCTAGTATTCACGTAGCTTTGGCAGTGTTTTCATTGCTAAAAATCACAGTATTGTATTTTGGTTTAGAGCACGATGAATTGTTGAGCTTTTTCGTTTTTTTTGCAACCATTACGGGGTATAATTTTGTAAAGTATGTAGGGGTGGCTAAGCCACACCATAGAAGTTTAGCAAAAAACTTAAGAATTATTCAACTATTTTCGTTCATTTGTTTTGTATTCATGTGTTATTATGCCTATTTATTGCCGCTAAGAACGCTGTTGTTTTTTGTTCCTTTTGGGTTGTTAACTTTTTTATATGCAGTGCCTTTTTTAAGTGGGTTTCAAAAAAATTTACGCAGTGTAGGCTATTTAAAAATAATAGTGGTGGCTTTAGTATGGGCAGGAATAACTGTGCTGTTACCCATATATGCTAGTGAAACTTCTATTACAATAAATATGTATTTGTGTACAATACAACGATTTATATTGGTTGCAGTGTTAATTCTTCCTTTTGATATTCGTGATGTACAATACGATGCCATTTCGTTGCAAACCATCCCTAAAAAAATAGGCATAGAAAATACCAAAAAGTTAGGGGTTGTTTTATTAGGAATCTGTTTGGTGTTGGAATTTATGATAAGTCCCAATGCTCATTTCCGTACGGCTTTTTTAATTGTATTTACGATGGTATTATTGCTGCTAATGAGATCTAAAGTCAATCAACCTAAGTATTACAGTTCTTTTTGGGTAGAATCTATCCCTGTAATTTGGCTATTGTTGTTACTACTAAACATGAGTTCGAAATAAAAGGTCAAATTAAATTACCTAAAAATCAGTAGGGCGTCATGTCGATAGTGCGAAGTAAGAGTGATGAGGCATCCCAATCCTAGCAGTTGCTTGTCAATATCCTTATTCATGGTGGTACGGTTCGTTGCGAAGAATGGTAAACCCACGATAAATTTGTTCTACGATAAACAAACGAATCATTTGATGCGAGAAGGTCATTTTTGAAAGCGATAATTTCCCTTGCGCTTTTTGATACACAGCCTCAGAAAAACCATACGGACCCCCAATTACCAAGACCAGTTGTTTGATACCTGAATTCATTTTCTTTTGAAGGTAGTTCGAAAACTCGACCGAAGTATATTGTTTTCCTTTATCGTCTAACAAAATAAGCTGGTCGGTAGGTTGTAGTTTAGCCAAAATCAGTTCGCCTTCTTTTTCTTTTTGCTGCGCCTCGCTGAGGTTTTTAGCATTTTTAATATCAGGAATAATTTCCAAATCAAATTTTACATAGTGTTTGAGTCGGTTTTGATATTCGTCAATGAGTTGCTGTAACTGTTTATGGTCGGTTTTACCTATGGCGAGTAGTTTTATTTTCATAGGGCAAAATTACGAATGTTTGGGGAAGTTTTAAAGAGGGAAGGTTTTAGGGTGAAAAAACTTGCTTTCATAGCGGTGTGCAATACCTTCTTAAAACAAGCCTTTGCAATGGTAAAAAGTGGTTTATCTTATGACAAGAACTATCAAAGTGCATTAGGTTGAAAAAGTATAAAATTTAGCTGTTTTTTACCTCAGTTCTTTGTTGTGTTTCAGTTTTTTATCCTCCGCTATTTGTCAGTGTGCTCGGGCTGCCGTTATGGGTTGGCCTTTTTGAGCGGCTTGGCAATGTGTGTTTCCGCTTCGTGGCGGTTCATGTTAAAGAAACAGTTCCTCTATTATGTCCTTTATTTCTGATGAATCTATACCACCATCTGGTTTGTCTCTAGTAAGAATTAATTGCTTGTCTGCATCAGGGTTTTCTTTGTAGTTAACTATCCCATTGCGTTCATACCATTCCTGCTTACGTTTCCATTTGCTTCGGTAATCATCTTTTTGCAACAAGCCCAAATGTTCCCAATAGTAGATAATACCTGAATCAGGGTCTTCTATAGTAAAGTCGGGATGAATAGTCACGCCTTTCTCGTCTAAAATAGGTGCTTCATAAACATATTGGATTCCTTTATTGTGCAACTTATCGGCAATAATGACTTCAGACTTAGAAATCATGAACTCCCCTTTCTCAGAAACCTGTATGTATTTGGTATCGTAATACTTTTTATTTATCAACTTCAACTGGGGCTCAGCCATCAAATCGGTTAGTCTTCGGCCAGTCTCTGAATATTCACCGGAAGTGAACTTTCGGTAATCCTTGAAATCACCTTGATGTAGAATCAAGATTCTATCCTCTTGCCTAGTGAGTGCCGTGTAGAATAATTCCCTTGATAGCACTGGACAAGGATTAGGAAGGATAAACAATACCACCTTGAAACCACTTCCTTGAGATTTGTGAACGGTGATTGAATAGGCAAGATCCATTTGGATATCACCATCTTCTGAAAAATCACCTTCCTGAAATGAATAAGCAAAACCTTGTTGGGAAGAAAATGCTATGTAAATCGGTCTTTGGTATTTTTTCTTTTCAGCATCCCACTTGCCATAAGCCCCAATATGCAAGCCTATTTCTCCATTGGCAAAGTACCTTATGATGTTTTCGTCATCAATATTATTAGGGTTAAAAACATAACTCCAAGGCTGATTCCATCTCTTGTTTTTTAGATTAATCACCTTATCACCAAACACAATACCATCATCAGCAACAGGTTTTGGCATTTTTCTAGCTTTATAGTATGTCTTACCATTTTTTGTCCATGATCCTGGAAAAATTGCCTTCTCTTTCGTCTTTGCTCGAAATGTTTTCTGAATTTTTTGATTAATCACTTTTGTACCATACCCAGCAGTGTTGGTCGGGGATAATATCTGCCAGTTTTCAACTTCTTTAGCCGAGTTAATATCAAAACCAGTCCATTTATATTCTTCAATATAATTTCCACCTAAAGAAGCATCAAAATTAGCCTGTTCACTACGCAGTATTTTTCCTTCTGTACGACTTAATAAGCCTTCAATTTCCCGATTGGTCACATCAATCAGGATTTCTTCTAAATGGCGCACGTTATGCCATTCAATGAATTGGATATTCCCCCAATCATGGTCTTGTTGATCTCCAATTTCTTCAAAAACATCAATTTCACTTTTCTTGAAGGGATCGTCACTGAACCATCTGCTCAAACGAACATCAAGTCTATCGGGCTCTGATTCTGCTTCGCTCTCATCTGAATTTTGGCGGAACAACTCTCTCAATTCGGCTATACCCTTGCCTTGTTGCTCCATGTAAATCTTAATATCGACAAACGGACGACCAGCACCTATGGGCGGCAGCTGCCGGTAATCTCCAATCAGAATAAAACGACTTACGCCTGAAAGACTGTCTAGTAGGGCCGCTAATTGTTCCTCGGTAAGCATAGAAGATTCATCTACGATTACCGTGTCGTATTGCCGCGCTTCGGCATTTGGGTTCATGAAATATTGCCCTGTCTCAGGATTATATCGCTTTGCCTGAATGAGAAACTGTGCAAGTGTTTTTGCATCAGCACCCATTTTTACTCTCGCTTTACCAGTTGGGGCAAGGCGAAGCACCGTGCTATTTTTTATAAAATCCTGTTCGCAAAGGATATTGAGCAAAGTGGTTTTTCCTGTACCTGCCGGACCTATAAGCACAGACACTCGACTATTTGCCAGCACTTCCAATGCATTGGCTTTTTCTTGTCTTGCCCTTTTATCTCGTTCTTGATACCAATTCGGCTTGTTGGGATTTATGTCTCCGAATTTCTGATCAATCAAACCTCTCCAATCCTGGACGATTGGGGGATCAATCTTTCTACGAAGACGCTTCTGCACGAAATTGCGAATCTTGCTTTTTATCGCATCAAAGCGTTTGAGTTTGAAGTAATAGATTTCTTCTTCTTCATCCAGCACATGTTGTGTTACTTCTTTCTTCATAAAATCTGCAATAGCCATCAAGTTCCGAATAGATGGATTACAAAGTGGCTCAACCGGCTGCTCATCAAGTTTGGTGATTAGTTGGGTGTCCGTAAGTAGTGTATTCCCAACCACTGCTGTTTCTTCTAGCGCTTTTACTGCAAAGGCTCGAACCCTGCGCTGATCTAAGGGTGTGTTCAGGTCGCAAAGCTCAGGTAATGGAAATTTTTCTATGCCTGCTGGATCGCCAAAAATGGCTTTGTCAATGGTGCTTACCTGAAAACCCGTAAGCTGTAAGCGCGTATGCTCATACAGCAGGTAGGGATTCTGCAAGTATGCCTTTTGATCTTTGGCTTTTGCATCAATGACCAGATTCACCTGATCATTGATTATGTGCATGCGGCTCAGAAACTGCAAAAAGTCTTTTTCTTCTTTTGAGTAATGGTTCCATGTTTGTTTTTGAGTATCGCTTATGCTGAGCTTAACATTGGCTGGCAAAAAAGATAGATCTCCATTGAATAACTTTTCTATGTAATCCCACGGGTTTCGAACCACAGGACCATCAACCTCATCCCGAACCAGACTATCCAGCTCCCATGCTATCAAATTGCCTTCGGCAATTTTCATTCCCGAAAGCACCGCGCCCAATCCAGGGAATGGTCCACGCATCTTCCATAATCTTGAAAGCTCCTTATCTATCCATTTGAATTGAGCTTCATAGTTTTTATCAGGTAGTAGTTGCTCAAATTTTCGGAGTTTTTCAAGTAGAATAAGCAGTGACTCAATAGCACTATCATTGCTGACCCATTCAGTTCCATAGGAAAACTGCTCAAAACTGGGTGCAAGTGCGATATAATCGTGAATATTAATGCTGTCGTCCTTTTCGGCCAACTTGAAGAATTCCTGATAGGGAAGTAAAAAACCATTTTTGAAATCGTCACGAATGGTATGAAAGACAGGGCGTTCCCACAAAGTGCTTCTAAAACTTTTTGGCAATTGATCATCATAGGCATACTCTGTGAGTTTGCCAATCTCAGAAATGTGCCCCACACCGATTAGCACTCTAGCAGTGGTATCAATGAACGGGACATTCTTGGCATAAATGAACACAAGAGAATGCGCAGGTCGAATGGGTTGAATAAAGGTGTCGAGCAATAAGCGTTGGTTGTCAATTTGCTGAACCCAACTGTTTTTAAAATTTAAGGCCGGCTCTTTTTCCGGTTCAAAAGGGAGTTGTAAGGCAGCTGCTTTATCCGATTCATTGGTGTCTTTGTCTTTCAGCATCCAGTTGTATGGAATAACTGAAAAACTGTATCCCGGGTAGCAATAGGTGGTTTCCCGATAATGCCCGTAGAACTGGCTGTTGCCATCGTTTTTACTGTATGGATGGTTTACTTTTTTGTAGATGGCATGTGGCGACATAAAATGTACCTTTTCACCTACGCAAGGTGGTAGTTGCGAAGGTTTTAATTCATGCATCCATTGCTCTGCCAATTCTTCCTCTTGATCAACATCCTTACTTTCATTAATGCGGGGGAGAAACATGCAAGAGCCATTATCTCTTGGGTGACAACATACTTTGCCGTTCCAGCCTGAATCATGCCAGGGAACTCTTACTGATAAATGTTGCGTAGGTATGTTCATAATTAATTTGTCACTTCTTATAAGATTTCTTAATCTAATTTAATTCCACCATTACTATCCAGGCGTTGGCAAACAAAACAGCTTTTTTGGTTTTTTAGCGTTGGCTTTTGTGTCGGCAAAAACCAAATGTGCTGTTTTTGCGGTTGGCTTTTCTTGTATGCCGCACAACTCGTTTTATACCAAACTTTAGTTTTGTTATCCCGATAAAATTATGGGATATCATAAAGCTTAGCAATTTTTATATGTTATCAAATATATTAAAATCAATACTTTACCTAAAATAAAGTTATTAACGAATTTTTGGTTATTGATTATACGATTCCTACGAACTTAAAAAAAGATAAGCACATATTCTTACGGAATCCCATAAGTCACCTTATTCAGGTAATAAAAGTTGTTTTAAGGGGCATCAAAGGTTGTAGAGGTCGCAGATATCACGGCACGCTCCGCTAATACCACGGCATGGACCGCCGCTATCACGGCACACTCCGTTAACACCACGGCGTGCTCCGAAGACATCGCGGCACACACCTTTATATCAAAGGTAACCGCCGTAACACTGTAGAAGCATCTTATTAAAATAAACCGCTAACTCCCAAGAACTAATAACTAAGCATTAATAATTAAGAACTAATTCCTACCTATACGGAGGTCCTGCAATCCAACCCACCATAGATTTACGAACCCCTTTAGTGATGGGAGTCACAAGGTGCATCATAAATGACGGAAAAACAATAATAGTTTCCTTTTCTCTAGGAGCAGTTACAATTTTTTGATTCATCATAAACTGTAAGTCGCCACCTTCATAGTCATCAGAATCCGATAACTGCATGGAAATGCTGAGTTTTCTATCAGAAATTTCTCCCGCTCCGAAATCCAAATGCCAGTCAAAGAAATCCCCTTCCGTGTAGCTAGCCAATTGCAAATTGTTGTGAAAACCCAATAAATCAAACCAATACCGTTCGTTGTTGCATTGAATCGCCAAACCAGCCAATCGGTTGTAAATCCATTCGTTTTCAGGAGTATTTTCAATAAACACCACAGTACTTTTTCGCAGTTCATCATCACAGGTATTAAACAAGCTAATAAGTGCATGCAGCTATCAGCACATTAAAAAACTAATAAAATTCTTGGGTACACCTACTAAAACTGAGGCCAAAGCGGTTGCTTTTGTGTTTTGGTTAAAAAATGTACCCAATTACTTAACTTCTTTTGTTGTAAGCTTTCTAAAAGAACAAAATAAGGAGTTAAAAATTTTGGCTTCGTTCTAAATAGAACCCTTACATAGCTTTAAAGTGAATCCCATTTTTTGAAATTTGGGGGTTGTGCATCAGCTACCGTTGTTGCCATTAGTACTTTATCTTTTGAGAAATTCGGTTTCACATCGCGATTTTATTTTTTTCGTCAGAGTAAATAATATTATTGCAAGCAGAATAATAAATCCAATAACAATTTTTAAAACTCCTAAATTGGCAATTACAAGAACTATTCCTGCAATTCCAGGTCCTCCTCCTCCTCCAACGAGTTCATATTCAACTCCACTTTCAATTTGGATTGCAAGATAAAGTGACCACAAAAATATTCCAGTTGTGAATAATAAAGCGAAAAATTGAGCTTTCGCATATTTTAGAACGCTTGGTAATTCAGAACTATATTTTAAATTCGGATTATCGTGTTTTATAAATTCAAATATTTCTGTTTTCGTATTTTCATCTTTTATTATTAATTCCTCTTCCGAGTCGTTTCCAAAAAATATTTTGATTTCATTTTTCCCACGCTGGTTTTCAATTCTTTTTATATAAGCATAAGGAATGCTAAAAATACTTTCTAAAAAAGCAAGATTTGTTGATTCCGAATTCAGTCTATTCAGTTCTTCTTGTTTCGGATTTCCTTTGTAAATAGTTTGGTCTTTTATGAAAATCAATTTATTAGATTTAGAATCACTTATTTTCCAAAATTTATGCATTCTTTTTTCGGTTTTTTGGGTATGTCTAGCCCTGAAATATGGACACAGGTTAAAGATAGATTTTACCCTGATAATTCACATACCATATTTGGTGTTTTAAAGTTTAAAGATAAATGTAATCTTGTTTGGTTGTATAGATTGATAGCACTTTTTGTTGCTTTTCATGGTAACAGTTTGAATTTAAAGTTAGTAAATTGTAATTTATAACTGTCCTGTTTTTGGGGGATGTTAAAAAAAACTGAACCCTATTACTTAGCCTCTTTTGTAGTAAGCTTTCTAAAAGAACAAAATAAGGAGCTAAAAATTTTGGCTTGTGCATCAGCTACCATTGTTGTACACCGTATTTTTTTTTCATTCCTTTATAGCTTTTTCAGCTCTTTCCATAACAGATTCAGCTAATTCATACATTGAGCAACTTCCTTCACTCATATTCCGTTTTCCTGTCCGCTTTATTTCCGCATTGTCATTCTCCCAATCAAAAACGTAAATTATTTCTCGATAGACTTCGCTCAACTCTTCGTAATTCAATTCGTCATTTTTGCGTCCAAAGTTTTCCTCGGTTTCTATTATTTTAATTGGGTTTCCGTTATTCAAGTAAATTATTGTCCTAATTCGACCGTAAGAGAGTCCGATTTCCTCCACAATTTTACGAATCTGCTTTTCATTCCGCCAGACTTTTAAAATTCCGCCACCATCAGTTGTAATCCCAGTCAGTTCAACCCAGTCAAATTCCATTTTCTGCAGAGTTGAATCTGATTCTATTGATTTTACTTCGTTTTCAATTCGGTCAAGATTATGTTCTTGTCCAAATGCTAAAAACCCGATTAAAGTCAATATGATTACGAATGTGTTTTTCATATGTCTGGTCCTGAAATATGGCTACAGGTTAAAGATTGATTTTACCCTGATAACTTACATACCATATTTGGTGTTTTAAAGTCTAAAGATAAATGTAATCTTGTTTGGTTGTATAGATTGACAGCACTTTTTGTTGCTTTTCATGGTAACAGTTTAGATTTGACGTTAGTAAATTGTAATTTATAACTGTCCTGTTTTTGGGGATGTCAAAAAAAATGCACCCCAGTACTTCACATCTTTTGTAAGCTTTCTAAAAGAACAAAATAAGGAGTTAAATTCTGGCTTCGTTCTAAACAAAACCCTTACATAGCTTTCAAATGAATTCGATTTTTTTGAAATTTAGGGGTTGTGCATCAGCTACTGTTGTTGTGGTTAGTACTTTTAATTCAGTTTTTTCAAAAGTCCATTTAATATTTCATCTTCTTCATCCAATAAATGGTCTTTAATCATTATATCCGGTATTACACCTTCTGGTTTTTTACTGCCATTTACACGAACAATTTGTCCTTTAGAGACTTTTACTACAATTCCTGTATTAGGTAATGTGTATTGGAACTGTGAAGCGTAAAGTGTTGGGAAATCACCTGTTTCTTCTCCTACAATCGTTCCAAACTTATAATCTTGAATTTGGGAGGCTGTAACGGCTGACTGAGAATGCGATTGTCTATTGACCAAAACATATACTTCTCCATTAAATCTCTTTAGTTTGGGTTGTGGTTGGTATTCATCAAACTCAAAATTATATATTTCTCCATCTTTGTGATTTAGAATTTTTTCAAAATAAGTATTTGTAGTGTCATTGTATTTCCTTGTGTGCTCTTTAAGAAATTTACTTGTTTTAAGGGTAAATTCTGAATTCCATTTAAAGGGTTTATCTGCAAAATAAGACACTAAGTAATCACTAAAAGAGTCATTCCCACCCGCATTATTTCTAAGGTCAATAATCAGATTTTTGCTTTTTCGTTTATTTATTTCTACAAAAGCTGAGTCAATGAAACTTTGATACTTATGTTCATCACCCGAAAAGTTTCCTGGGTTTATACAGGCAGATTTATCAAAAAACGTTATTTCCATCTTAGAGTTCAAGACTTCCGTTCTTTTCATTTCATAACCTTCTATTAGTTTTACCGCTTTTATTGAATATTTTTTTATTGCTCCATTTGAGCGAATTTTAATTTGAAAGTTATCCTGCTTTCCAAACACTTGCCAGTATAATCTGGGAAATGAAATCATTTCAATTTTTGCATTTTTAAAGTATGTTCTTTCTGCTGAAACTTGCGGATAAATTTCGGATAAGATATCTTTCATTAATATCCCATTTATACTTATTATCTCCGAACCTATTTTAATGTCAGGATTATCAGAAAAGTTTTTTCGGATTAGACTTTTGTTGTTTTCAACAGCAATTTCTAATGGAAATAGTGTTCCACCACTATATGCATATGTTCGGTAAGAAGCTCCAGGAAAGTCGATTTCAGTATGTCCATTATTTACGCCTGATATTACTTTTTGAAAAATAGTAGTTGCTTGTAATAGAGTAACAGAATCTTTAGCAATAGATTGTTTTACATTTTGATAATTCTCTGAAAAGTCTTTTTCTGAAGTATAAGCGTAGAGATTATAGTGAGCATCTTTTAAAGAATTATTAAGGTACTCTAAGTCTTCTATAATTTCATTTCGTCCAAACTTTTTTTCCGATTTCTGGGCTATAGAATATTGAGATAATATCAGAAACAGAAAGACTACAAGGATATATTGATGTTTCATTAATTAGTTTATTTTTCAAGGACGAATTAAATGTCTAGTCCTGAAATATGGCTACAGGTTAAAGATTGATTTTACCCTGATAATTTACATACCATATTTGGTGTTTTAAAGTCTAAAGATAAATGTAATCTTGTTTGGTTGTATAGATTGATAGCACTTTTTGTTGCGACCTTAGTAAATCGTAATTTATAACTGTCCTGTTTTTGGGGGATGTTAAAAAAAATGCACCCCAGTACTTCACATAATTGTTATAAGCTTTCTAAAAGAATAGAATAAAAAGTTAAAAATTTTGGCTGCGTTCTAAACAAAACCCTTACATAGCTTTAAAATAAATGACATTTTTTAAAATTTTAGGGGTTGTGCATCAGCTATCCTTGTTGTAAAACGTTTTTATTTAGTATTTTATGGTTAAATTCAATTCGTTAAATTCCATTTCTTTCTTTTGACTTTTATTATCAAATTCAAGAGTTAAATGATTTCGTTGTCCATTTTTGAATTCAATATTTTCACAACTCTTAAAATAGGTCTTAAATTCTTTCTCGTCCTTATTAAATGGCATTTCAAATTCCGTATGAGTTAGTTTTCGTATTCCATTTTTGTGATTTGTTGTTTCATTATGGGCTTTTTTTTCGCCACGATATGGAAGTCTGAAAGTCCAAGGTAAATTTGCATTTTTTTCGTTTGTAATTATGTCAATTGACATTCCTTTTGGAAAATAATTCGGCTGATAAATCTGGCTTTGCTCAAAAAGCTTGTCAGTCAATTTTGAGTTGACTAAGCACAAGCCAAAAGGTGAAAAGTGATTTTTATCAAATTGTGAACGTTCCCAAAGTTTTGTTTTAGAAGTCAAGTCACTTCGTATTTCAGCTTCGTCAATGACCCACAGAACTTCGAGAAAAAAATTCTCAAAATAAAATTTTCGATTCGTTGTTCCTTGTCCTAGGTGAATGCGATTACTTCCTTCGGTCAAACCAAACTCAACTAATTTATCGGCTTCTTTTCCGTCATTATTTGAAAATATAAATATGTGGTCAATTTCCATATTTGTTGATTCGGTCAAATGTTTTACAACGTGTTTGTGTAAGGATAGTTGCGTGGTTAAGCATCTAATTTAGCAAAAATGGAACGAACCAGAGGAAAATCCGTAGGATTTTCCAAGTAGGCAAGAACCAAGAAATTATTTTTAAACGGTGTTGGCACACGTTATTTTATTTTTTTCATAATGTTTACAGTATTCGGTGCACAATCAGTTCCATCAGTTACATTGTCAGCATATCCGATTTTTAACTTGGTTGAATCTAATGCGACTCTTATGTAAATCACGTAATCCTGTTGATCATTAGAATATTCATTTGAAGGGTACGAAATTCCATTTTCATCTTCGTCAACCTCTGAATCCAATCCATAATTTTGATTAAAAGCTTTTCCGTAATATTCCGTATCACAAGGCATAGTTTCTGAACTTAAATAATAGTCTATACTATCTTTTGTGATAAAATTAATTCCGATTAATTGTCTTGAATCCATTCCCTTATATTCATAGACTTTAGAGTATTTAGCAGATAGAAAGTCAAGCATTTTGTCGGTTGATTCTAAGTTTATTTCTATAGAGTCAGTTAGGGTTAAAATTTCAGTTTCCTTTACTTTCTCTACTTCGGAAGTCCGATTAATTTTAATTTGCTTACGTTCAGTTGTTTTATTTTTGCAACTGACAAATATTAAAATTAGGATTATTATTTTTAAAATTTTGGTTTTCATCTAATGCTTGTTTAACGTACCTTAATGTGTGCCAACGTTTGGTATAAAGTTAGTTGCGTGGTTTAAACACCTAATTTAGCAAATTCAAACCGAATAGAAAATCCGCGAGGATTTTCGTAAGCAAGCTTGTACTAGCAATTAATTTTATACTGTGTTGTGCAACGGTTTTTATATTCCGTATTTTATTTTCCGTTCTCTATTTTGTTTTCTTATTTTCTTTTTTAGTTTTCGTGGATTTTCAGTCGTAAAATCAGTCCAAGAGTCTTCTATTCCTAAATATATTTTTAAATTAACTATTTCTTTCTTTTCTATATTTATTGTTTTTGAAATATTATTAAATCCTAAAAAGCTAAATTCAACATCATAAGAATGAGGTGGCAAATCAATTGAGAATTTTCCATTTTCATCTGCGATGTTTATAAATTCCGTGAATTTAATAAGTCCGTTTGGTATTGGTAAGCTATCAGTTCGGTTAAGAAACTGACCTCTAATAATTCCATAATCCGAAGTCGAGTAAGTTTCCGAATTTATTTTAATTCCAGACGGTATTCCAACTTCGTGAAGACAAATGTTAGTTTTTGTGTTTTTAGATGTTCCGCATCCACAAAAAATTAAAATTAGAATATAAATTTTAAAGGTTTTCACGATTTTTTTTAACTGTTGCACAACGGTTTGTGTATGATTAGTAGCCTGCCGATAGGCGGCTATTACTTATACACCGTGTTGTGCGTTCGTTTTTATTTTACCAAGGTCCATTTTTTGTTACATTAATAAATTTTCCGTTTTCTAATCTATAAGCACCGCCAAAACCAACGAACCAAAGTCTCATTGTCTTTGTCTTTCAATATTTGAAAAACTACAGGACCTTTATTATCGTCTGATTTTTTATATTCTATGAGTTCATTTCCATCATAAATAAATAAATAATGTTGGTTAGAGACAAACCATATATTACCGTCTTTGTCTTCTGCAATACTCCCTATTCCTTTTCCTGTTTCAATTTTCCCTTTGGTGATATTCTTTGCCTTATTATCTATTAAACTATATAATCCATTTTTTGTAGACACCCATAATTCACCATTTTTATCTTCAAATACTTCATTGACAAAATTCGATTGAATTCCTGCTGCTTCAGAAACATTTAAAAGTGAATTATTGGCGTATGAAAACAAACCAGCATTTGAACTAAACCATAGTGTGCCTTTACTGTCTTCGAATATACTATGAACCATTTTTGCGCTTGAAATACCTAAAGTAGAGTCTATTTCTCCTTGTGGAAGTTCAAATGATGTAAAATTCTTACCATCAAACTTGCAGACACCTTGAATAGTTCCTATCCATACTTGATTGCTTTTATCAGTCGTAATGCACCATACATCATTGCTTATTAATCCATCAGATTCGTAATAATTCGTTACTACCTTCTTGTCTATACTACTTATACCACCTTCGTGTCCAAACCAAATTATTCCATCTTTATCTTCTGCAATGTCCTTTATTGTCACTCCTTTTCCAGATTCATTTTTTATACTATCAATATGAATTAATGAATTGCCGTCAAACTTAAATGCTCCGTTTTGCGTTCCAAACCAAATAATCCCTTTGCTGTCTTGAAAAATTGTCCTTACAACCTGACTAATCTGATTATTAATTTCTGAATAAAACAAGAAGTTTTCAGAATTGGATGTATTGGGCTTATTCTTTTCTAATTTCTTATCTGAGCTTATAGATTCTTTTATTTCATTCTTGCTTTTTTGACCACTACAAGAATTTATTATTAGAGACAGAGCTATGGCAGTAAAAAAATTAATCTTTATCATATGTGTTCTTCATTAGTATATGACGCACAACGGTTTGGCTATGGTTTGTTGCGGGAAAAGGACGCGAGTCATTTTCCGTTGTAGCGGAAAGATAATTAATAAGATTGAATTTCCGATGAGGAAATTCAGCCGCAATTAATTATACACGGTGTTGTAACCAGTTTTCTAATTTTTAGTTATTAATTTCAATTCCGAGTTGTTAATCTTTTTTAATAATTCAGAGTATTTAATTTCATGCAGTTTTATTTTACCTTTTTTGGCTCTATAAATTTCAGATTTGGTTTCAACTCCGTTTCTATAAATCCAAAAATATAAATCGGTTGAATCTTTCTCTATCGTTCTAATAATTGTTCTTTTCCACGTTTTTTCAATGATTCCAAATTCAGATGTTGTCTTATTTATTATAAAATCACCATTTTTAGATTCAAAGTGTAAGTTCTGATAATCTCCATATTGATCTTCAATTTCCATTAAGTACATTCCATAACCTAGAAAGCCAACAATAAAAATCAGTCCGATTATTAATGTCAGAAATATGATTTTTATCTTACTTTTCATTTGGGTTGGTTTTAAAAAATCCAAAAACCCATTTTAGGTTTATAAAAATCAAAACCAACAAGATTGTTCCGATAATTACAAATTCAATTGTCGGTAAGTTTTTAAAAGTTGGACGTTGTATTTTTTCGATTAACGCGATTGAATAAGTAAATATTAAAAAAACAGTCAGAAGTAAAAGAATTGATTTACTTATAAATTTAATTGTATCTAAAATTTGTGGCTTATTCATTCATGTTTTTGGTTTGTTCAAATTGGTTACAACGTTTGGTATAACCGCAGTTACGGCCTTAAAGTTAGTGATTTTAGACTTATTAACTGACCTTTAGTAATTCCGAGTGGATTCGGACGTAGTCGAATCCGCCGTAATTGCGGTTATACATTGTTGTAAGGCGTTTTTTCAATCAGTTGGTATAGTATTTCAATATCGTTTTTCTTATTAACGACATTCTTTTTAGCTATTCTGTAAGGGAAATAAGTTAAAAATCCGACAAAAATTGTCACAAAAACTGACGGTAAAATATATGCAATATCAATGTCAGTTTGTATTGGCGGAATTAATATTTCGATTACAAGAAGTAACATCATTAGCAAGTAAATACCAAATAGTATAACTCTCAAAATAAACGGTAACATTTCCATTCCTTGAATTGTGGTTTTAACTTTTAATATATCGTCTTTAGTATGAAATTCAGATTTTACAGTTGCAAAATTATTTATCAGAGAATTGTCTAAAGTGAATCTTTCTCGGATTTTGAAATTCTTGGAATTAATATCTCCAATGTATTTCTTATTTTCAGATTTGACAATGTCAAGCATAATTAAAAAAGGTGTGTAATATCCTTTTTGGGTCATTTGCTTAATCTCATTTATAAAGACTTCTTTTTCAACATTCAATTCGGTTTCAAATGTTTTAGAGAGTTTATATTTTTCTAAAATTTTATTAATTCCCATTTGGTTTTCAAATGTCTAGCCCCGAAATATGCCTACAGGTTAAAAATTGATTTTACGCTGATAACTCACATACCATATTTGGTGTTTTGAAGTCTAAAGATAAATGTAATCTTGTTTAGTTGAATAGATTGACAGCACTTTTTGTTGCTTTTCATGGTAACAGTTCGAATTTGACCTTCGTAAATTGTAATTTATAACTGTCCTGTTTTTGGGGGATGTCAAGAAAAATGCACCCCAGTACTTCACATAATTTGTTGTAAGCTTTCTAAAAGAACAGAATACAAAGTTAAAAATTTTGGCTTCGTTCTAAATAAAGACCTTACATAGCTTTCAAATGAATTCCATTTTTTAAAATTTGGTGGTTGTGCATCAGCTACCGTTGTTACCATACGTTATTTTTTTAATCCGTTTATTATTGCGTTTTTGATTTCAGCATAGTGATAAGTAACAAAATATGCTCGACTTGTCACTAAATAAATTTTGTCATTATCTTTCCACCACATAATCCCACCTTTACTCACACAGAATTGAACTCTTGAGTGGTCCAAATCGTCTAAAAGGTTTATAAAGTCAGACGCATATTTTTCTTGTTCAAATTCCCATTCTTGGAACTCAATCTGCCATTTTCCTTTCCATTTCGAGGTGAACAATTCCGAGGATTTTACTTTTGTAATTTTGTCAAAACTTAATTCAGTCAGCTTTTCCAATTTGTCAAATTCTGCACATTTTTTAAATTGTTTTATAAAATTTTCATCAGGCTTTTTTCCATTTTTATAAGAGTCCGAAGTCGGTTTAAATTCAAGTTTCGAATTCAGAGAAACTAAGGCATTTGCAAAATTATCTTGAGCGAATGAAGTCAGATAATTTCCGATTAAAATCAATGTCAGCAGTAGGTTTCTCATAATGTATGGTAACGTGTTTGTATAAGATTAGTTGCGTGGTTTAAGCACCTAATTTAGCAAATACAACCCGAATAGAAAATCCGCAAGGATTTTCGTATGTAGGCTTGCACTAGCAATTAATTTTATACGGTGTTGGCAACTGGCTTTTTTCCTTTTGTTATTTTCTTAATTATTAATCCACTGTAAGCTTCCCTAAAAACCGAACTGTTTAAAAGTAGAATAAAAAGCTTAATTTTAAACAGTAATTATGAGAAAAAGTAAATTTAGTCCGACACAAATCGCAAAGATTTTAAAGGAGTTTGATAACGGTAAGCCAGTGCCAGAGATTACTCGTGAACATGGTGTAAGTGCTGCGGCCTTTTACAAATGGAGAAGTAAGTATGCAGGTATGAACTCCAAGGAGCTTAAGCGTTTAAAAGAATTGGAAGAAGAAAACCGTAAACTTAAGCAAATGTATGCCACACTTGCTCTTGACCATCAAATGGCAAAGGAGATTATAGAAAAAAAGCTATAAAGCCTTGTCGTAAGCGAAGTATTACGAAAGAACTTATTCATTACGGCATCAGCAGGGCGTGCCGTGTTCTTAAAATGAGTAAGAGCGTTTACTATTATAAGCCATTGGTTAAGGACGATTCTGAAGTAGAACAGGCATTGAAGCAAAAAGCAGAACAACATTCAGAAGAAGGGTTTTGGAAAGCTTACGACAGATTACGCAATGAAGGGAAATCTTGGAATCATAAGCGTATGCACAGAGTATATGTAGCATTAGGGCTTCCTTTAAGACGAAAAGCAAAGAAACGATTACCAGCAAGAATAAAAGAACCACTTGAAGTTCCTCAACAAATCAACCATACTTGGAGTATGGACTTCGTAACAGACGTTTTAGAAAATAAAAGACGTTTTAGGGCATTTAACATTATCGATGATTATAACAGAGAAGCGCTGCATATAGAGATCGACTTTTCCTTAACCAGTAATCGTATTGTATGGGTACTTAATCACCTTATCAATAAAAAAGGAAAACCTACAAAGATCAGAATGGATAATGGTCCTGAATTTATCGCACATATAACCAATGAATGGAGTAGGATGCACGATATTGAATTTAAGTACATACAGCCTGGAAAACCAACTCAAAATGCATTTGTGGAGCGATTCAACGGTTCCTATCGAAGAGGTGTACTCAATAAATATATTTTTGAGAATATAGATCAAGTAAGAGAACAAACACAGATATGGATGGATGATTATAACAATCATAGGCCACACGATGCTTTGGGTAAAATTCCACCTGTAAAATATGCTCAAAAGCAACATGACGCTGCCGCTAGGCTCATTTTAAAATAAATTGGCTTTTAAGCAATAATATGAAAGGAAAGCCAATCTATTTTAAAACGGAAAACCATATATTTGGATTAACAAACAGTTCTAAAATAGGGAAGCCTACATACGGTCTCCTAATAATTCTAAAGTTGAATTCATCGCTGTATTAAATTCTGAATATGTTGTTGGGTCAATTAGTTTAGAAAATTGTGTTTGAAGAACAAGTAAACTGAAAGATGAATTAAAACTATTTGTTTCTTTAATTATATGGTGAATAATCTTTTGTCCAGCATCGTATCTTTTATCTAAATTATTAATTGCAGATTTATACTTTGCTTTATTTGCTTCTGCTAAAATCTCTCTTAATTTATCTTCATTGTTGGTGTTATCTTGAAGATTTTTTAATTCTTCTTTTAAACGTGCTTGTTCTTGGACTATTTCTTGTGAAATATTATTTATTTGTTCGATGTTGAATTTTTCAACCTCTTGTGATAAGGCTGTCAAACAAGCTAACAAGAAAACAGCGGTTATTTTAAAATTATTCATACCGATTGGTTTTTTAGTTTGTTAAAAATACGAGACATAATTTAATTTAGAATACCCATTAGTAGGTATTTTCTAATGTTGCCTAACGTCTCGGCTATAAGGAGTTGCGTGGTTTAGTGGTTAACTTGGCAAGTACACACCAAACTGAAAATCCGCGAGGATTTTCAGAAGTAGGCGAGAACAAGCAATTACTTATAGCCAATGTTGTAGTGCGTTTTTTTTAGAATTTAATTCCTCCTGTAATAAAATAATTTGGTTTAGATGAAATTCCGTCCTGAACACTCCAATCTATTCCAATATTTAAAAAAGAGGGATTATTAAATTTTCTTGTCAACTGCTGATTAAATTTGTCATTTGGACTAGCTTCGGAAAATAAGTTTTTTGCTAAAAAACCAATAGCAAGTCCAGCTGTCATTTTAGGTTTTTCATATGAAAAAAATTCATAACCGATATGAGGAACAGGAACAATTATTGGCACATTCATAATATCATATTCTGGAATAAGCGGAATAGATAAAGAAATTTCTCCACTACTAGCATCATCAATTAAATTTCCAGTTTTACCAGAGAAATTTTTTATGGCTAAAATGTTGTTATTGAAAACAGTTCCATTATCTAATTCAGCGAAATTGATTAATTTACCTTTATTGTATGTTCGGATATTGTACGTTGCATTTAAAGCAAAAGCCCATATAAAGTTTCGATTAAGTTTGAAAAAATATTGATTTAGTCCAGCATTTAAGCTCAAATTTCCAGGTGTTTCTGTAGAAATGTTTTCTGTGTCAGAATTATAAAATTTAAATTTGTCATAGCTATAGTTTATACCAGCTTCTACTGTTTTCATATTATAAGTGTCTCCATTCTCCTTTAAAAAAATATCATCAAAACTGTATTTATAGATTAGTCCAAATGCTAACCCATTATTTTCTTTGAAATCAAATTTATCAATATCTATAAATTTTTTTGTGTTAGTAATTCCTGCTTTTAGAAATATTCTATGATATTTTATTGAAGATATTCTATCCATGTCTTTAACAGGGTTCCTAAACGTTGGAATCGTTGCAACCCTAACTTGAACTGAAGTTTCTCCACCAGAAAACTCAAATGAATTAGCTGATGCATTATATAAATTCAGTACTGTGTTTTCTTCGCTATTTTTAATTTGTGCGAAAGTTGGAATAGTCGTTAAAATTCCTATACAAATTATTCCGAAATTTAATAATTTTTTCATTTTGAATATGGTTGGTTAAATGCACTACAACGGTCTAGTATAAGAATAGTAGCGGATTTACAACCACTAACTTTTCGGTTTGTTACTGTCGTTTGATTTATAAAATTCATTTTCGTTTTGGCACTTAAACCGCTATTATTTTTATACAATGTTATGTGCTGGCTTTATTCGATTATTTGTGGTACAAGGCTTAACCCAAGTTTTGTTTTGGTTTCAATATTTAGTTCGTCAAGATGCTCAAAAATCCAATCAATTAGTTCTTTCCCATCCATAGTATTTACATCAAATGAATTTGCATTCTCTTTAATCTTTTCGCCAATTAAAGCAGAAGTTATCAAAACGAATTTATAATCTGCGTAAGAACTTTCATCTTGAATTTTCCTTAATTGGGTTAATCCCCAATCATCTGTATATCCAGAATGATGTTTGACTTGGGCTAAAATTTTGGTTTCCTGAAATTTATCGGATTTAACAGCATAAACGTCTGCATCGCCATAATCGGCAAAGTGGGTTTTGCTTAAAACATTTGCATTGTAGCCTTCACATTCAAATAATTCTTTTACTAAGTACTCAAGACCTATTCCGCCCGTTGTCAGGTTAGTTGTTCCATTTTGAATGTTTTGAAAAAGTTTTTCCTTAACTTTTTCGGTCAATTGATTTTCCTGCTCCTCATAGTCACTCGTCCAAGTGTAATTTTCTTGACTAAATATCTTCTCAATCTCATCTTTAAATTCATAGAGATTTGAAACAGTAGAACCTCTAACTCTTAATCTACGTTGTAGTCCTTCAGATAATGCATTTCTTGGTATAGTCTTAAAGTCTTTTGAAGTCATCAAGTAATTAACTTCAAGCTGATTAGCTAAATCCAATTCATATGCTTCTTGGTCATATTTGATTATATCTTTAGCGATAGCCATTCTGATAGAGTTGTAGTATGGGATAATGATATAATCGCCTTTCTTTATTTTATCGAATCTTTCAACTTCATTCAGTTTTTTTCCAACTAATGGCGGGTGCATATCTTTTTTCGCGTAGTAAATTTCATTTACGGCAGACCTTAGTTCTTTTGGTTTATTTTCATATTGAGTAAAATTTACCTCGCTCCAACCCACAGCAACAACTTTGTTTTTAAAAAACACTTTAAAATCTTTTGGTTCAGAGTTCATCGCTCGAACCATATAATAATTTTTGTTCATTCTATGGATGTTGGTTTAGCTTGCACATAACGTTTGGTATAAGATTAGTTGCGTGTTTTAAGCACTAAAATTAGCAAATAAATCACAGATAGAAAGTCCGTGAGGACTTTCGTAAATAAGCTAAAACCAGTAATTAATTTTATACGGTGTTAGCTATTCGTCTTTTATCTTTTTTCGATATTCAAGTTCTTAAGTACTCCATCTGTTGCAAACATAATTATCCAAAGTTTATCAAATTCATTTTTGAAAGTTCTATTGTATGTATTCTCGATTTCAAGATTTAATTTATTTGATATCTCTACACTCAAACTTACAGATATATTTAATTCGGTCTTTATGTCAAGTGAATTGATTTTTAACAAATCATATCTTCCTGAAAATTTGAAGCCGTACACAGCAGAATTTAATGCGTGTTTTTTTACTTTTTTGTTTGTGTTATGAATATTTTTAATGTATTTGTTTAGGCTGTAGTCAAATTCATTTTCTAAATCCAAATCTGTATTTTTAACACCACTTATTATAAATTCAACTATGCTAATATATCTTGTATTAAAAATAGCAGATACGTATTCCCCTTCAAGCAGCAAATCTTGATTTTTTTCATTTACTTTTTTTAAATAATTGGATAGTTTTGCTTTGTTTGTATCATCTAATTTAGATGAAGGTATTTTATCAATAACACTTTTAAAGTCTACATTCAAAGAATCTGTGATAGTTGTTTTCAATTTTTTTGTTACATCATTACTAATTGGCTGAACATTGACATAATATTTTGTTCTAATTAATTTTTCTCTTATTTCGTAATTTTCTTGTTTCCATAAAAGTTTCCTTTTTGCTGTTTGGTCGCCACTCTTAAATGAAGTTTTAAAAGCTAAATAATTGTCATCCTCTCTTAATAAAGAATCTTTCGTTTCTAATAATTCGAAGCCAACTTCTTCATAATATTTAAAGTCTATTAAATCTAAAATGGGATATCCATCTTTACTATCGTAATTAGATAAGTCAAATAATGAAAATATTCCTTTTCTATAATTATTTTTATCATATCGAACTGTTCCTAATCGCCATAAGAATGTATCTAAATCATCTGTAAGGTCATTAATTACAGTTGTAGTAGAAAATGTTCCCAAATCATTGAATTTTTTTATTCCAGTTATTTCAATTGCTTTAATTTTTTCTCCGAAAAGTTCGATTTTCTGGTTTTTTTGAGAATAAACATTTGTAGATATAAATAAGGAAACAAATAATAAGTAGATGATTTTTTTCATAATTTTATTTTTAGTTGGTTGGTTATTAGATGATAGCTAACGGTCTCGTGTATGAGTAGTAGCGGATTTTTACTCACATACCTTTCGGTTTTGCACTGACCTTTGTTTTATGTTTATGCTTTCGTTTTATTACTTCATCCGCTATTACTTATACACATTGTTAGCAAATGTGATTTATTTTATTCCAAATGATATTATCAAATTCTACTTTTCCTTCATAAAACTTAAAATCTAATCCAGAAAGGTTTTTCCCTGTTAGGTCTTTTATATTCAAACTATATTTTTCATAATAAATTTTGGTCAAAACAGATGGAAGTTGGCCTAAATAATATTCCGAGTAAAGTTTATTAAAAACTCTCATTCTTAAATTAATGGCAATTTCTTCTAGAACATAAAGCCTATTCAAACGAATTTGTAATTCAGTGGAATCAATTGACTCATAAATCGTATGATTTTCAGCTGCTTCGGATAAATCATTTCTAAATTCGTCATCAACGTTAAAAAGAATTAAAAGAGAACGATAAATATTAAAGAATTTATGGTCAGTAATTTCACTAACATTTTTTATTTTCCATTTCTTGAATACGCTCTCATCAATTTGTGGAAAATCTCGTTTGAAAACCTTATTTATCCATTTAACCCTTTCAGGAAAGTACTGGTTTTTTGTTTTGAAATTCTGCACTATGAAAGATAATTCTTTATTTGTTTGTTTCACTTTGTTGTATAATTGAAGATTATCTGCGATCAAGAAGTAAGGTCGGCAGTCATCCAATTCCAAAATTATTTTTATGAGAGCACTTAAATTTTTAGAGCTATAGTTTTTATTGTCGACACTAATAGGAAAAAAAGCTTTATTCATTGATTAATCTTTTTTGAGCGACCAAATCAACAAAAAGTAAAACAACAGAAAAACCTAGACAGATTAAGAAGATTATCCAACTCGTATTAGCAACATCCTTAAGTAAATACCTTATTAATTCATAAGTCATAAAGTTTAAAGAAAATGCATTTGCTTTAGTTTCCTTTTTCAATTTTATAACAACAAAAGGATTTTCCGTTTTGATTTTAGAAAAATGCTTTGTTGAATCAATTTGAAAATATCTGCTTTCCTCTTTATTTCGCAATTCTTTTAATTCATCTTCTGTTGTAAAATGGTATGCCACATATTCATCCTGCCATTCTGGATAATATTTTTTAGAGAGATAAAGTGAAAATATAATAAGAGGTAATAGCAAAAACAAGGACATAAATATATATCTTGAAGTTTTAACACCCTTTTTTGAGTTTGCATTTTGTTCCGATATTGATTCATCTATGTTTTTATAGTTCCACTTGTAATCTAACAGGAACATAAAACAGAAAATGCACAAGGAAATTAAAATGCAATGAATAAATGATATTTCAAACGCGACTAGTGCAATTACAAAAGTTACAATTGGTGTAATACCTTCTTTTGCCCACTTAAATGACCGAATATTCTCCATAATTATTTTTTTAAGGCAATTAGTGAAATTAATACTGGAAATAGACTTGCGGCCAAGGTGAAACTCATTTCATTATCACTTTGGAAAAAACCGATTATGGAAAGAACCATATATCCAATGATACTAACTACAGTAAGTGAAGGTTTAGGTTTGTACCCTTTGAATAACCTCACAAAAGCTGGTAAGAGATTCAGACAAATAGGCATTACAATGAATATTATCTTTTCAAAAGGGAATTCTATTAGCCTTACAGCGATGTATGCAAGTGTAAAAAAAGATGCAAAAAGTAAACTTTTAAGAAATGGCCTGCCAATTTTTAACTTATCTCCATCTAAATTTCCATTATTGTGATTAAAGCTCCTAACTAAAAAGAAACTGTAAATCTGGGTGTCTGCCGTTGAAAATAAAGCGGATACTGCTCCTATCCAGAAAGCTAGAATAAAACCAATGGACAACTCTTTCAAGTTCTCTAAAAGAGCGAAAATAGAGTTTTCTCCTGTCTGATTTGTCAATGCAAATGTTCCAAAACCAACAAGGATTAAAAGCAACCAAACAATGCTAGTTGTAAACATAGATTTTTTTTGAAGTACAGTCTCATTTTCTCCAAAAATCCAAACTCTCAACCAATGGCCTTCAGTCACTAATATTAAAAATGAATTTAAAACAAACACGTGAAGAACAAATAGAATAACATTTGTAGTCGGTACTATTGGTGACAGAATACTCAAATCAATTTGAATAGTTTGTGATTGGTAAATCAGTATTCCACAACCAGTCATCAGTAATAAAATTGAAAAAAGTATTAAAGGGCTTTGAAAAGAGTCAGCAAATACAAAACCACGTAAACCATATTTGACAGTGAAATAAATGATTAATGTAGTTGCTAGAAAAATAACTAGTGATTTTAGCATTATATGTTCTATTTGAAACAGGTAAACAAAAATGTCTGTGAACAGTGCGAATTCCAACCAAATAATAGCACCGATATTTAGTAAGCTTATTACTTTGACTAAATTCGATAATTGTTTGGCGTTGTTGGTATCATTCCAAAATAAAGAAGCAATTACACCGACTTTCTGTTTTTTAGACTCTAACAGTTCTTTGATTCTCGTAGTGCTTAATATTTTCTTTGTAAAAAAGTTGGTTATAAAACCACTAAAAAAAATTGAAACCACGCAAGCAAGTATCGCCCAACCGAAAATTTTGGAATTACCAATAAAAAACAGATAAGCAGTAGCCAGAGAAGTTAAAGTTCCAACAATATTTGTAGCTGTAAACCATTTAGATAATTTGGGGCCAATTTGCCTATCCCATTTGTCTTTCTCTTCTGCGGTGTAAACCAATGACTCTTTTGGTCGCCCAAGGACTTGGAAAAACAAAAATGTCATTCCAAACACTAGTATGATTGTTAATATTTCTAATATCATATATTATCCATTTGGTTAGTTATTCATATTTGCTAACTTGTTTATATAAATACCTTTAGCACTCTTATACAACCTATTTGGAGGTATAAAGATACTTTTTGTTAATTTTTAGTGCTTTTATTTTTTAATAAATATACTGTTCTTTCTAAACTATTACAAGGGTTTTTAATTTCTGAGTTTTAATAGTTTTTAACTCGTTATAGTTAAACGTTCATTCTTTTATTTCAACAAAAGCATGCGATATTATAAAGTTCTTAAAACAAGTTACTATTAATTATACTGTTCCTATAAACTTACTACATAACGTGCATACATTCTTACGGAATCCCATAAGCTCAGTTATTTAAGTAATAAAAGTAGTTTTTTTGTCATAAACGATTTTGATATTGCTGTTTAGGTCGCTACTATTTGGGCATGTTTAGTGGTTGTCACTTTCGCATCAACTACTTTTTATAGGATACAATGTTGTGCTTATTTTTTGTATGTAGTTTTATTTTCTGTCCGTCTTTCAAATCCCTTATTTGAAATCCTAAATCCCCGCTAAAAGAAATTAGTTCCGCAAAGCTTATTTTTCCAATGTTGGTTTTTTCATATTCTCCTCCAATAACTGCGGGTATTTTTAAACAGTATTTTTGGTTTTGTCCTAATTCTCCAAGTTCCGATTTCGCAACTTCCACGAAATTGGTCATTTCCCAATCTTCGATAAATTCAGAATCAGTCGAAAGGCGGTCAAATTCAGATTCTGATTCCGCAATTTTTTCGCAACTGGTTTCTTCTGGACAGATTCTCCAATATTCGTTTTTGTCAGTTTTGAAAATCACGTTGCCAAAGTCATTTGTCCGAATAATTTCGGTCGCATTACATCCTTTCCAATTCCAAGCTTTATTTATTTCTACAATCATTTTCTCAAATTAGTCACAACTTCATTACAAACCGCATAAAATTACCGCTATACTACTTTTTAAGTAGGAGAAGCCCACGGTTTTGCGACCGTATATCCTTCCAAATATAAAAATAAACATAAAAAGCGACACTTTTTTTATCGGGACGACGACCCGAGCCTAATCATGATGACACCCCAAGGGTAAGGGGAGTGACACTCCATACCTAAGGGGAGTGACACCCCAACGGTAAGGGGAGTGATACTCCATGCCTAAGGGGAGTGACACTCCTTGCCTAAGGGGAGTGTTATTCACTGCCTAAAAGGAGCAACAACAACGAGCAAAAAAGATACACATTGGTGCGTGTGTAGAAAAATGTTTGTTGGGTACGGTTTAGTATACACGCAATTAAAAAAACGCTATTACAGCATAAGAATAGCGCTTATATAGAGGTTATAAAAGTAGTTTAATAAAAAAGCTCGCACGAAGCGAGCTTTTTTTATTGTTTATAAGAAGTTTTGGCTTACTTCATTTCAGCTAAAAACTCTTTATTCATCTTAACGTAGTCAGCATTACCTGCTTTTTCAGCACCTGCTAGTGACGCTTTTGCCGCAGCAACAGCTCCTTTTTTATCACCCGCTTTCGCTAAGATTAACGATTGTTGACGTAAATACCAAAAACGAGGTTGGTCTTTCGTCATGTCTACCGCCTTATTAATCCATTCTTTTGCTTTGTTAATGTCTTTACCTTCTTGCAAATAGTACACTGCAGACGAAAAATAATCGTTAGCAGCAGGTCCGGCCATTACTTTTGCAATGCTTTCTTCTACCATTTTACCAGTTGGAGTATTGAATTTTACACCTACATAAACATCTTCCCAAAGCATACCTAATACTGCCGAGTCGTTTGTTAAATCATCTATAATAATGGTAAATGTCTCCATTTTCATAGGCATAGGCTGTACTTTTGCTGTTGTTGATAACGCAACTTTAGCATCGTCCCAATTTCTTGGAGTTCCCCAATTGTTGGCATCTGAGTAAAAAATGAATTCCCAAGAGTCTTTACCTGGTTTCGTAAATAAAGCGTAGGTTCCCTTTTTTAAGGTTTTACCATCAATCGTTACATCATCTCCAAAAGTAACTTTGGTATTTGCATTGGCTCCTGTTCTCCATAGTTTTCCATAAGGAACTAAATCTCCAAAAATAGCTCTACCTCTCATACCAGGGCGAGAATATTCAACAGACACCTCTGTTAAACCTACTGTTTGCTCTAATTTAGCGGCAGGACTCGGGGCTGGAGTTTTTAATTGTGCGTTGGTAGTTGTTGATAAAGCAACAACAAATAAGCTTAAAAGTATTTTTTTCATCTTGATTGATTTGTTTTACATTAGATTTGTTAAAATTACAAGGAATTCTTCGGATTAATGTTAACAAAAACTTAAAATACCGAAGTAGTATTTCATTGATATTTGCAACTAAAGTTTAGAATGACAAAAAATAGAGCCTATAGAAGCAATGGAGCCATTGGAGCCTTGTTAGATGAATATGAAAAATCAATAGCAGAGTTTAAAGAAGTTATCAAAGAGGTAAGCTCAAAAGAACTAATTCAAGTAGTTGATAATGAAACGAAAGATGAAGATTGCAAGTCAATTCAAACAATAATAACACATGTAATTAGAGCAGGATATACTTATGTTATTGAAATAAGAAGATGGTTAGGAGAAGATATAAAGTATAAAGAAAAAGAAAAGTTACATTCTATTTTAGAGTACAATGAGGCATTGGATAAAATGTTTGCTTATAATGAGCAACTCTTTGAAGATTATCCCAATATAAAACTAGAAGAATTAGACCCAGATAAGAAGGTGCATGTTAGGTGGGGACAGAAATATGATGTAGAACAATTATTTGAGCATGCTATCGTACATATATTAAGGCATAGAAGACAAATAGAACTATTTAAAACAAAATTGGTTGATAGTAATTCATAAAATGAAAAAATATATCTCTGAAAGTATAGGAACTTTTGCTTTAATTTTCTGTGGAACAGGAGCAATGACGGTAAGTGAAATTACCAATGGCGCAGATTTAACGCATACAGGAGTGGCAATTACTTGGGGATTAATCGTCATGGCAATGATTTATGCCTTTGGAGAAATTTCAGGAGCACACTTTAATCCTGCGGTGACCATTGCTTTTGCCTTTGCCAAGAGGTTTTCATGGCAAGAAGTACCGAAGTATGTCATCGCCCAATTGTTAGGGGCCTTATTCGCAAGTATCATGCTTTGGATATTGTTTCCTACCAGTGAGTTTTACGGAGCAACGCTGCCATCGGTAGTGCCTTGGCGAGCTTTTGTATTAGAACTACTATTAACCTTCTTTTTAATGCTTACCATTATCAATGTATCTACAGGAAGCAAAGAGGTAGGTATTATGGCAGGAATAGCTATTGGGGGCATTGTGTTGTTAGAAGCAATGTTTGCAGGCCCCATTACCAAAGCTTCTATGAATCCTGCTCGTTCGATAGCACCCGCCCTAATTTCGGGACATTTAGAGCACCTTTGGTTGTATATTTTAGCACCAATTATAGGAGCGTTGTTAGCGGTAGTTTCATGTAAATTGGTAAAAGACGATAATTGTTGCGATGAAAAATGTTAGTATTTTAGGCTGCGGATGGCTGGGAAAAGAGTTGGCAATAAGCCTGATCGCAAAAGGGTATCAGGTACAAGGCTCTACTACTTCAGAAGAGAGGTTAGAAGAGTTGAAAGCGGTAAACATTTGCCCTTTTTTGATTGATATTGCTGAAGAAAAAATAAATCAAGAGTTTTTACATGCCGACCTGTTGGTAATTGCCATTACCTCTAAAGAAGTCGAAGATTTTAGACGATTGATTGCTTCCATCGAGAAATCAAAGATTGGTACCGTTATATTTATCAGTTCTACATCGGTATATCCTAGTATGAATAAGGTAATGACCGAGGAAGACGAAACGGCAGATGCCCCATTAGTGGATATAGAGAAGTTGTTTCGAAACAATACCGCGTTTAGCACCACCATTATTCGGTTTGCAGGATTGTTTGGAGGAAAAAGGCATCCCGGCAATTGGTTTGCCAATAGAAAGATTCCACACCCCAAAGGCTATGTAAATATGATTCATCGTGAGGATTGCATTGCTATTATCGAGCAAATTATGGAGCAAACCATGTTTGGAGAGGTATTTAATGCCTGTGCCAACCATCATCCAACCCGAGAAGAATTTTACATAAACGCCAGAAAATCTCTCGGAAAACCAGCTCCTGAATTTGATACTTCCAAACCGTTGGAGTATAAAATAATTAGCAGTGAAAAACTTCAAAAAACGTTACACTATCAATTCAAACACAATAATTTATGTAGTTTGTGATTATGAGTTATGAATGACGAATTACGAATTACGAATTATGAATTATGAATTGGTGGTATTTTTATCGGTGAAAAGGTTCCTTTTTTATGCAGGAAATTTTAATTGTATATGGCACAAAATGTAATTTAACCAACAACCAACAACCAACAACCAACAACCAACAACCAACAACCAACAACCAACAACCAACAACCAACAACCAAGAACCAACAACTAAGAACCAAGAACTAAGAACCAACAACTAAGAACTAAGAACTACCAACCAACAACCACTACTGATACTTTCTCTTTCTCCAATACGTAAAACCGAAGCCAAACAGAGCTAATAAGAGTAACGGAACACCAATATTGATAAATTGCCAAAAACGTTTTTCGGTAAAAGCACGTTGCTTATCTAACAAATTAATTTGAATCGTTTTATTGCGGAGTTGAATCAATCCAGAATCGTCTAATAAATAATCAATAGCGTTAATTAAAAACTCTTTGTTACCAAACTGTTCTCCCGTCCATTTATCCAACGATAAATCGTGCGGTTTTCCTTTTAAAATTTGATTGCTACCCACATCGCCATCGGCAATAACAATCATTTTATTATGAGTGCTCTCCGCTTTGAAATCAGGAGTTTCAAAAGGTTTGATTCTGGTTTTATAGGCGGAAGGAATGGCACCTTCTATCAATACCGCTAATAATTGCGGACCAGAGGCATACTCATCTTCTTTCGGTTCTTTAGCAATACTCTGTAATTCAATAAAATTAGGAGTCCCAGTTTTTTTGGTCAGTACTGAAGTTACTAATAACGGAGTTTTTTTCAAGCTTCCTTGTAAAGTATCTATCTGAGTGGTAAAGCGAAAACGAACAGGAGCTACATTTTTTGTGATGGGATGCTTCGGATTCCCATTCACTAACGGATGATAAAACCAATTGAGGTGTTGAAACTGTGTTTGATTTCCTATGTTTCCTGTCGCTAGCGGAATTTTAGCCGAGTATAAGTCTTGAATGAGCTTGTTGTTTACACGCACTTCATACCCAAACAACAAATCCGTTAAATTCAAATCGCGAGGAAATGCTAACATTTTTCCTTCGTTATACAAACTATCGGTATCAGCATGGTTGTTATCTAACATCCACAACGTTTTACCCCCGTTGGCAATAAACTGGTCGATGGTAAACTTTTCTTCTTCAGTAAAACGTTCGGTAGGTTTCGCAACAATCGTTAAATCATAGTTGCGCAGGTCTCTTAAAGTTTTTTGCGGATTGGTGGCAACGCTGTCTAACGTAAACTTTGCCAAACGATACTTTTTTACAACCTCACTTAATAAACTGTATTGATAAATATCTTGCAACTCTCCGTTACCCGCCAACACGGCTACTTTTTGTCGTTCTTTTTGGGTAATGCTATGCAGTGCATTGGCAAACGAATATTCTAACTTTTCAATCGCATTTTGAAGCTGTGCTTCTTGCGTTTTGGCGATAGTATTCGGCAGCAAAGAAACCAGTTCTATTTTCTTACCATAAGAAACTTCTGCCCAAGGAAAAATAATCGCTTCCGATAGCTTTCCGTCCTCTTCCACGGTTAACTGACTGGGTAGCATTCCCTTTTTTACCAAACGTTCGCGAATGTTATCAGGATTGATAAAACGAAAACGAATATGGTTGTTTGTTGCTTGTAATTCTTCTAAAAACTGACGTGTTTCTATCTGTAGTCGTTTGAATTCCGCAGGAAAATCGCCTTCTAAATATACGTTAATGGTTAAGGGAGCAGTTATTTTATCGATAAGATTTTCACTCACTTCCGATAAGGTATAACGTTTGTCTTGTGTTAAATCGAAACGTTTGTATACCGAGTTCGCTAGGTAGTTAACAAGTAACAATAAGATAAGTACGAATACACTATGTTGTAATTTCTTATTCATTTTTTAACTGTTGTTTGGTGATGAATAAAAAGAACAAGGTTACACTAATAAAATAGATGACATCGCGTGTGTCTACCACACCACGACTAATACTTTTAAAGTGTTCGTTAATACCAAATTGTTGTAAGGTGTAACCTGCGTTGCCCAATGAAGAACTCACAGCATCGAATCCGTAAAACAACGCAAAAGTGATAAACACACTTACAATAAATGCCACAATTTGATTTTTAGATAGGGTAGAAGCAAACAACCCGATAGCAGTATAAGTAGCTGCTAAAAATAACAAACCCAAGTACGAACCTATAGTACTCCCCATATCTAAATTTCCAACAGGACTTCCTAACTGATACACTGTATAGGCATAGGTTAATGTGGGTAACAATGCGATAACGACCAGCAAAAGAGAAGCAAAAAACTTGCCTAATACAATTTGCCAATCGGTAAGCGGTTTGGTTTTTAAAATCTCGATGGTTCCGCTATTAAATTCATCTGCAAAACTTTTCATGGTAATAGCAGGGATTAAAAATAAAAATAACCACGGAGCCAGATAAAAGAAGCTATTCAAATCGGCAAACCCCGCATTTAAAATATTAAAATTATCTTTAAATACCCACAAGAATAAGCCGTTTACGAGTAAAAATACTCCGATTACCAGATACGCAATGGGTGAGGCAAAAAATGAGTTAAATTCTTTTTTTAAAATTGGAACCATTAAATAATACAAATTTATAGGTGTTTTATATATAATAGGTTATCACCTGAGAGTAAAATTTTATTTTCAGAAAAGGACATGTGATTTATTTTTGAATCAGAAGGAAGTTCTAATTCAAGTTTCCAGGTATTTCCAGAATCATTCGTACTGTACAATTTACTATCTACACTAAGTACATACCAATTCGTTTTATTTTGTGTGAATACTTTTTCAACATCGCTTCTAACAACCACCCATGTTTTTGCTAAATCATTACTTTTCTGTAATTGTTTATCAGCATGAAACACTTGTAAAAATAAATCTGTATCCAACATTTTAAGATCACTTCCTATGCTATAAGGCGTAGTAACATCGTCAAGAATTTCCCAATTAGAAATTCCGTCAGCAGATTTTAAAATTAAATTCGCATTCGGACTTTTTTCTGCGTTTAATCCAGCACCATAAAAATAGCCATCACTTAACTTATTAGAAGACCAAAATCTTATATTATTGCCCATACTAAGTTCTTTCCATACGCTAGAATACTCAAATGTAATTCCTTTATCATTAGTGTACATATAATCAGCGCAACAATTTACTATTATAGAAGAGGTTTCATCGACATAAACTATTTTAACATCGTCTACATATGCATCAGTATCTAAAAAGCTACCAAAAGCAGTTGAGTTTTGAAATCCATCAGAAGTAAAATAGCCTGTAATGGATGAAGCAGCAACTCCGGTTTGACTATTGTACATTTTTAAATCGCTTTTGTTTCCACCGGGTATGTTCAGACTTTCTGGTAAATAGCCATTTTCAGAAGTTTTTAATTTTAAAATAGCTCCATAGTACGAATTTGAGGATGCATCGGTATCCTCTAGTAACGTTATTTCATTGGTGTCATCAAAAATAAATGCTTTTAATATTTCTAATTGAGTCTCTATTTTGTGCCATTTTTTAGGCATAATAAAAAAATACTCAGTAGTACTTTTTTGTGCTCCTACTTGAACGTTTAAAGAACTCTTTTCTACTCCCATTTCTGCGTTTATCTTGATAGAAATTTCGTTAGCTGTAGGAGTTATATCATAACTTTTATTATTAATAATTACAGTAGTTTTACTTTCATTACTCTTAAAATTTAATCCTTTAATAACAAGTGTTTGCCCCTCTATAATAAAGTTCGATGATAAAGACTCTATCTCAGGTTTTAAAACTGGCGGTGGAGTTGGCGTGATTTCACTTTCAGCATCGCCATTACTGCAAGAAGAAGAAATAAGATTGAAAATAATTAGTACTAAGAGAATTTCTGTTTTCATAATTAGTTACGATTTAAAGTTTACATTTAAGTTAAGTAAGTGACGCTAGTTTATCCACGCTCCAAGCTAAAGGTTTATCATTAAATAATACTTTGGTTTGTGCCCAAACACTTTTAAATAGTTCCGAGTTTCTATAGTTTTCTAAATCTTGTTCCGTTTCCCAATAACTATAGGTAAAAAATATATTCGGATTTGTCTTGTCTCTATACAACTCTAATAAACGACAACCAGGAGAATTTCGTATAAATTCTTTTTTCGTGTTGAAGTTGTTTAAAAATGTGTCGACTTTTTCGGGCTGAAAGCTCATTTTTACAATTCGTACAAACATACCTTTTAATTTATAGGGGTAAATTCTGGTTTTATCGGATTTTCAAACTCTACAGTAATGGTATCGCGATACTCCAAACCAAGTAGGGTAGAAGCACCGCCTACGGTTTCTAAATTGCTTCGGTAAATAGCAATCTCTAAAAAACCAGCAGAATTAAAAATGGCTAACTTTTCTCCGTCGTACTGTTGTTTATCAGTCACCGAAAAATCAACAATCTCGTTATATCGGTTGTAAATTTTAGAAAACGTGTAGCGCCTTGCCGTTACTTTATAATCACGACCCTTTCCTATGGCATTGAATTGTTTTTTACTAATGTTGGTAATTACATTTCCGTAGTTATCAATATAAATAACGCCGCCTGCAATAATAGTTTGTTGCTCGTTCACTTTCGGCTTAATTTCAACAATATTTTTATAAGTGTCAACCTCTCTACCAATGACACTTAAACTACCACCACGAGAAATATGAGACGCCACCTGAACAAAAACGTCCAACACAGGAAAACTACTCTCTATACGATCGTGAATATTGATTTCGACAATTTTAGTAGGCTTAATTTCAGAGGCAATCATAGAAATTAATCCGTTATCAGGACAAATAAAATAATGATTGTCGAGTTCTAAAGCAATGTGCTTATTATCCACACTTAATTCAGAATCTACACCAATTACATGAATTGTTTTTTCAGGAAAACTTTTGTACGCGTTTTTTAAAATATACGCCGTTTCTGTAATGTTAAAAGGAGAAATTTCGTGCGTAATATCTACAATCTTAGCATCAGGAAGTTCAGAGTAAATAGCTCCTTTTACAGCACCTACAAAGTGGTCTTTCGTTCCAAAATCAGTAGTTAATGTAATCAAAGACATTACGTTAGGTGTTTGTTAATTAATTTGTGAAAAATTATGCCGAAATTTTAAACAAAACTACGTAATTCGATAAAAATAATCATTATTTTTAGTGTGAATAATCTTAAAACTTTTATCATTTGAACGAACGTATCATTGAATTAACAGAAATCAACCCAAACGATTTTTTCGGTGCACAGAACAGTACAATAGCGCAGTTAAAAACATTCTTTCCTAAAATAAAAATTGTAGCCAGAGGAAATAAATTAAAGATTTTTGGAGAACCAGACCTTTTAGATGAATTTGAAAAGCGATTAGAAATGCTTATCAAATACTTTAACAGGTACAATAAGCTAGATGAAAATAGTATTGAACGTATTTTAACATCAACAGGAAAAGAAGAAGAAATCCGTAAAGCAGGTAACACAAAAGATGTATTGGTACACGGGGTAAGCGGAAAACTCATCAAAGCGCAAACAGCCAACCAGCGTAAAATGGTGGAGTTAATGCAGAAGAACGATATGCTATTTGCGGTAGGACCCGCAGGAACAGGAAAAACATATACAGCAGTGGCATTGGCTGTAAAAGCCTTAAAAGAAAAGGAGGTAAAGCGAATCATACTCACAAGGCCCGCAGTAGAATCGGGTGAAAATTTGGGGTTTCTGCCAGGAGATTTAAAAGAAAAGTTAGACCCGTATATGCAACCTTTATACGATGCCCTACGCGATATGATACCCCATGAAAAACTAGAATCCTATTTAGAAAAAGGCGTCATACAAATAGCACCTTTAGCCTTTATGCGCGGGCGTACCTTAGACAATGCGTTTGTAATTTTAGATGAAGCACAAAATACCACGCATGCACAAATGAAAATGTTCTTAACCCGTATGGGAATGCACGCAAAGTTTATTATTACGGGCGACCCAGGTCAGATTGATTTACCACGCAGACAAGTGTCGGGACTCAAAGAATCGTTATTGGCGTTAAAAGATATCGACGGAATTGCACAGGTGTATTTAGATGATAAAGATGTGATTCGTCACCGATTGGTTAAGAAAATTATTTCAGCCTATAAAAGTATTGAAACCGAATAGTTTTTAGTTGTCAGTATTTAGTGATTAGTTTACTTTTGTGCGACACAACACAACAACATACAATGAATACAATTAACGAAACAAACTTCCATTTTCCTGGTCAAAAAGAAGTCTACAAAGGAAAAGTTCGTGAAGTTTATAATATCAACGACGAGTTATTGGTTATGATTGCCTCAGACAGGCTTTCTGCTTTCGATGTTATTTTACCACGTCAAATTCCTTTTAAAGGACAAATTTTAAACCAAATTGCTACGAAAATGATGAACGATACGGCAGATATCGTTCCCAATTGGTTGGCTGCCAATCCAGATGAGAATGTAGCCGTGGGGCATTTGTGCAAACCTTTTAAAGTAGAAATGGTTATCCGTGGCTATATGTCAGGGCACGCCGCTCGTGAATATGCAGCGGGAAAAAGAACACTCTGTGGGGTGGCAATGCCAGAAGGAATGAAAGAAAACGATCAGTTTCCAAAACCGATTATAACACCATCTACCAAAGCAGCTAACGGAGAGCATGACGAAGACATTTCTCGTGAAGACATTTTGGCAAAAGGAATTGTTTCTGAAGAAGACTATGTAGTATTAGAAGATTACACCAGAAAGTTATTTCAAAGAGGCACTGAGCTAGCAGCAAAAAGAGGATTGATTTTAGTAGATACCAAATACGAGTTCGGAAAAACCAAAGACGGTAAGATTGTATTGATTGATGAAATTCACACTCCCGATTCTTCTCGCTATTTTTATGCGGATGGATATGCCGAACGTCAAGAAAAAGGAGAAAAGCAAAAGCAACTTTCGAAAGAATTTGTACGTCAGTGGTTGATTGAAAACGGATTTCAAGGAAAAGACGGACAAGAAATTCCTGAAATGACCGATGAGAAAGTCAATGAAATCTCTAATAGATATATTGAGTTGTACGAGCAAATCATAGGAGAAAATTTTGTAAAAGCCAACACCGAAAATGTGCTCACTCGTATTGAAAAGAATATATTGAACTACTTACATGAAAGACCCTAAACTGAGTATTCGTCCAATTTTAGAAGTGTCGTCGAATACTGCCGATGAACGCTTTCAAAATGAAACACTCAGGCCCATACTAAAGTTACAACATTCCCTGTTGCTAAAGTTGTATTTTACAAGCATGCAGCAACAAAAATGGAAGGTTGAAAATATGAGTGAAGAACGCTTTCAAGAACACGTAAATGCATCCTTATCAAAAGATATAAGTTTGCGCAATCAAGTTATCGGACTCGTTATAGGCATGTTTACCGATGAAGAGTTTGAAATATACCAACCTAAAAAGAACGAGTTTAATAAGCGAATCATGGGTATGGCAAAAAAGCGGATTATCGATAGTGCTCATGAAATCAAAAAGTTAAGATAAAAGCAACGTTTACCGTTGCTTTTTTTTTGGAACATTATAAAATTCCTTGAAAAATCAGATTAGTGATAGACTAGTATATTTTTTGTAACTTACACAAGACAAAAAAACACCTAGAAATGCCAAATTATACTTTAAAAATTAACGGAAAATCAGTGTCTTTTACTGCAGATGCTGATACACCTTTGTTATGGGTGCTTCGAGATGAACTTAATATGGTAGGTACGAAATTCGGTTGTGGAATTGCACAATGCGGAGCCTGTACTGTTCATGTAGACGGAGCTGCTGTGAGAAGTTGTCAACTGCAAGTATCTATGTTAGAAAACGAAGAAATTACGACCATTGAAGGTTTGTCTTCCGAAGGAAACCATCCGTTACAAGAAGCTTGGAAAGAAGTTGATGCACCTCAGTGTGGATACTGTCAGGCAGGTCAAATTATGACAGCTGCCGCCTTTTTAAAAGAAAATCCCAACCCTACAGAAGAAGAAATTAGAGTAGCAATGCAAGGAAACTTATGCCGTTGCGCTTCTTACAACAGAATAGAAAAAGCAGTGGCTATCGCTGCGGATAAAATGTCTTAAAAACTTTCAACTATGAGTACACAAGAAAAAAGCTTTACGTTTAGCAGAAGAAATTTTTTTAAGAACCTCTGCATTAGCTGGCGGTGGTATTATGATTGGGTTTAACTTATTTACAGCCTGTAAACCCAATGTAAAGCCCTCTATTGATGTAGAAAACTTAAACTTTAATGATTTTAACGCATTTATAAAAATATCAGAAGAAGGGTATGTAACGATTTATTCACCCAATCCTGAAATAGGACAGGGAGTAAAAACGTCGATGCCCATGGTAATTGCCGAAGAACTCGATGTCGAATGGGATAAAGTACACGTGGTACAAGCCCCGTTAGATACCAAAAATTACACACGCCAATTAGCGGGAGGAAGTCAGTCAATTCGACAAGGATGGACAGCCTTGAGAGAAACAGGAGCCACAACCAAGCAAATGTTAATCAATGCTGCAGCCGTAAAATGGGGCGTAGAGGCAGCCGATTGTGCAGCTTCTAAAGGAATCATCACCAATAAGAAGGGAGAGAAGTTAGGGTATGGAGAGGTAGTAAAAGAAGCAGCAACTCTCGAAATTCCAGAAAATGTCACTCTAAAAAAGCCTTCAGAATTTTCTATCATAGGACAAAATGCAACCAATGTTGATTTGGATAAAATAGTTACTGGGAAACCACTTTTCGGACTCGATTACAAAGAAGAAGGAATGGTATATGCCGCAGTGGTAAGACCACCATCTTTTGGAGAAATATTAGACTCTTTTGATGCTGCCGAAGCAAAAAATGTATCTGGAGTAATCGATGTTATTACCATTGGAGAAAAGGCGAGAAACTTTATCGAATCTGGTAAAAATAACTGGACGTTCAAACTGTCTACATCAGATAAAGTGGTTGTAATTGCTAAAAATACTTGGGCGGCGATTAAAGGAGCAAGAGCAATAAAAGCTACTTGGAAAGCAAACTCAGAGTTAGAAAGCACAGAATTTCATGATGAAAAATTACTCAGTTTATTAGATGGAGATACACTTACTGTAAGACGAGAAGATGGAAATGTAACCAAAGCATTTGCAGAAGCTGATAAAGTTATAGAACGTACCTACCATTCACCTTTCTTGCCACATAGCTGTATGGAACCTATGAACTTTTTTGCAAACATAACCTCCGACAAAGTGCATTTAGTAGGTCCGGTACAAACACCAGAATATGCAGCTCAAGTTGCTGCAGAAATGTTAGGTCGTGATTTAGCGCAGGTGCATGTAGAAATGACACGGATGGGAGGCGGATTTGGAAGAAGATTATACGGAGATTTTGTGTATGAAGCCCTAGAAATATCCGATAAAATTAAGAAACCCATCAAAATGGTTTCTACTAGAGAAGAAGATGTAACCAGTGGTATTTACCGCCCTGCAATTAAATACAGAATTGCAGCCGCCATCAAAGATGGAAAAATAACAGGATATCATTTAAAAGAAGCAGCAATCAACGATAATATGTACGGATTGATTCCACATTTCTTTCCAGCAGGCTGCATTCCTAATTACAAAGTTTCTACAGCAAACTATAAAAGTAATATTACAACGGGAGCCTGGAGAGCACCCTATACCAACTTTTTGGGGTATGCAGAGCAGTCGTTTTTTGACGAATTAGCCGCAGCATTAAATCAAGACCCAGTGCAGTTGCGTTTAGACTTGCTCGAAAATGTAAAAGATACCACAGACGAAAAAATACAGTATTCAGGAAAAAGAATGCAAGACGTTATACGTTTGGCAGCTGAAAAAGGAAACTGGAACAAAGCAAAAGAAGGAGTGTATCAAGGGTTTTCTGCCTATTACAGTCACAATACGCATGTCGCAGAAGTCGCTGAGGTTGTATTGAAAGATGGAGTTCCAGTAGTTACGAAAGTTGTGGCCGCGGTAGACTGCGGTATTGTGGTAAATCCAACAGGAGCCATCAATCAAGTACAAGGAGGCGTTATTGATGGTATCGGACATGCCATGTACGGAAACTTAACTTTTGAAGGAGGTAAGCCTTCAAGTAGAAACTTCGATAATTATAGACTTATTAGAATGAACGAAACCCCTAAGGTAGAAGTACACTTTGTGCAAAACGAATTGTCACCAACAGGTTTAGGAGAACCTGGATTGCCACCAGCAGGTGGAGCCGTTGCCAATGCCATACACAAAGCCTTGGGTAAGAGACTGTACAAACAACCTTTTGCAGAAGAATTAGAATCAAATATTTTGGCATAAAATCAACAATGTAAGTAACATTAATTTCATGATGAACGAAGGTTTGTCATGAAATTTTTTGTATATATTTCAGGTAAAAGAGCAAGCAAATAACTCAGTTATTATTTGTAGATAATCTTTACGATTTATGGTTTCTTATTTCGTATTTAGGTCTGTTGTCTCTTCGAGTAAAATTAGTTGAATGAAATGAAAGTAATTTTGTATCGAGAAGTGATAGCATGGGGCTGGATAGCTCTGCTGAGCCTAGTCGAAGTATAATTTTTGAATCATTACCATTCTTCAAAATCACTCGAACTGACGTTACACGAAAAAATCATTCGTTAATCGTATAAGAAAGAGTTAATCTAACTTTTTAAATAGCTAATCAATAAAACCTATATCTTTGTAACATGCTTTCTAAGAAAACAAAATACGGAATTAAGGCGCTTACTTTTATTGCAAAACAGGAAAAGGGCAGTATGGTGCAAATAGCAACCATTTCAGAGCAAGAAAATATTTCTCATAAATTTTTAGAAAGTATCTTACTTACCTTACGAAAATCAGGAATTTTAGGAGCAAAAAAAGGGAAGGGCGGAGGCTACTATTTGCTAAAACCAGCCAGTGAAATTATAATGACCGATGTTATTAGAACTCTCGAAGGACCCATTGCTATGGTACCTTGTGTTAGCCTAAACTATTATGAAAAATGC
The DNA here is from genome assembly GCF_029853675.1 of Tenacibaculum tangerinum. Lineage (NCBI taxonomy): Bacteria > Pseudomonadati > Bacteroidota > Flavobacteriia > Flavobacteriales > Flavobacteriaceae > Tenacibaculum > Tenacibaculum tangerinum. The sequence continues at coordinate 117,070 of NZ_CP122539.1, forward strand.
GACGACTGTCCTGATGAAGAAGCATGTGCAGTACACAAACTCATGATTCAAGTTCGAGACAATACCCTTCAGGTACTTCGAAATAATACACTTGCAGACTTAGTTTAGTATGAACAAATTGTAAAATTCAAATAAATTTTTCCTTTTTTCTTGCATAATTGAAAAGCCTATGTATATTTGTCAACTTAAAACCTAGTATTCCTATAGGGTAAAGGTGTTTTAAAAATGATTATAGAACAAATAGTAGAAAATAAAGCAAATTATAACGTAGATAAGCTATCTGAAAAACCAGTAAGAAGCATCGTAAAATCGATAAGTTGGAGAGTAGTAGGAACTATAGACACCATACTAATATCATGGATAATTACTGGGCAAGTAACCACAGCTTTTTCAATTGGAGCGATAGAATTGGTAACAAAAATGCTCTTGTATTTTTTTCACGAAAGACTTTGGAACAATATTAAATGGGGCAAAAAATGAGTATACACACAATGAATTTAGAAGCAGTAAACGCAACATTAGAACATCAATCTCCAAAAGAGATAATCGTTTGGGCATTGCTACAAGCCAACAAAGCGGTAGTAACCACAAACTTTCGACCCTACGAAGGAGCCATTTTACGTGCAACAGCATCAGTAAAAAGAGAGATACCAGTTATTTGGTGCGATACTGGTTACAACACTCCGCAAACCTATAAACACGCTGAAGAGTTAATTGAAAAATTACAGTTAAACATTCAGTTGTACGTACCCAAACAAACAGTGGCGCACAGAAATATCACATTGGGTTTACCAACAATAGACGATCCGAAACACGCTGTTTTTACAGAGCAAGTAAAGCTAGAGCCATTTAAAAGAGCGATGAATGAACACCAACCAGATGTTTGGTTTACAAACTTACGAAAAGGACAAACCGCATTTAGAGATAGCATTGATATCGTTTCAATGAGCAAAGATGGAGTGTTAAAAGTGAGTCCGTTTTACCATTGGTCAGATGCGGAATTAGATGCTTATTTAGAAGAACATCAATTACCTAACGAGTTTACATATTTCGACCCCACAAAAGTAGAAAGTAACAGAGAATGTGGTTTACATAGTTAAAAGAATAAGAAGATGAATACAGAAACGATACAAGTAGGAGCTTTAGAAAGCGAAGCCATATATATTTTAAGAGAAGTAGTTGCGCAATTTGAAAAACCAGTATTGTTATTTTCTGGAGGAAAAGATAGCATAACACTGGTGCGACTCGCTCAGAAAGCATTTTATCCGGCAAAAATACCATTCCCATTATTGCATATCGATACAGGACATAACTTCCCTGAAACGATTGAATTTAGAGACCGTTTGGTAGAAGAATTGGGTGTTGAGCTACTTGTTCGTCAAGTACAAGACAATATTGATGCTGGTAAAGTAAAAGAAGAAACAGGGAAATACGCAAGCCGAAACATGCTACAAACCGAAACGTTATTAGATGCCATTGAAGAATTTGGTTTCGATGCATGTATCGGTGGAGCGCGTAGAGACGAAGAAAAAGCAAGAGCTAAAGAACGTATTTTTTCAGTACGAGATGATTTCGGACAATGGGATGAAAAAAACCAGCGCCCAGAATTGTTCGATATGTTGAACGGAAGAATCGATTTAGGACAAAATGTGCGTGTTTTTCCAATTTCTAATTGGACAGAGTTAGATGTATGGTCGTATATACAACAAGAACAAATTCAAATTCCATCCATCTATTTTGCGCATAAAAGAGCCACTTTTATTAGAGACGGACTCATTTGGTCAGCAAATGATGAAGTGGTATATAGAGAAGAGCAAGAAGAAGTACAAGAACGTTGGGTACGATTCAGAACCGTAGGAGACATGAGTTGTACCGCAGCAGTATTGTCTGACGCAATAGATATTGATACGGTAGTAGATGAAATTAGAGAATCTACCATCTCAGAAAGAGGAGCCAGAATTGACGATAAACGCTCGGAAGCAGCGATGGAGAAACGCAAACAACAAGGATATTTTTAAAGATAGATTATAGCTATTAGCCTTTGGCTGTTAGCAGTATAAAACTCAATAATATAAACTAAGCAATGGGAGCTAATAGCCAATTGCGAAAAGCATAAAAATGAACGTAGTAAAAATAGCAACAGCAGGAAGTGTAGATGACGGAAAGAGTACACTCATAGGGCGAATATTATATGACACAAAATCATTAACCCAAGATAAATTAGAAGCTATTAGAGAAAAAAGTAGGCAACGTGGGTTTGACTACTTAGACTTTTCTTTAGCCACCGATGGGTTGGTAGCAGAACGCGAACAAGGAATTACTATTGATGTAGCCCATATTTATTTTTCGACACCAAAAACAAGTTTTATCATAGCCGATACCCCAGGGCATATAGAATATACTCGAAATATGGTTACTGGAGCCTCAAACTCGCAAACTTCTATCATTTTAGTAGACGCCAGAAACGGAGTTGTAGAGCAAACCTATCGTCATTTTTTTATCAATAATTTATTGAGAGTAAAAGACGTGATAATAGCAGTAAATAAAATGGATTTGGTCAATTTTTCAGAAGAAAAATTCAACCAAATAAAAGGAGAAATAGCATATTTAGCGAAGAAAAGTGACTATCAAAATCAACATATCACCTTCATACCTCTTTCTGCTTTGAAAGGAGACAATGTGGTAAAACCTTCAGAAAATACCCCTTGGTATACAGGAGAAACGCTACTAAGCTACCTTGAAAACTTAGGGGACAAAGAAGAACAAGAAGAACTGCAAGCACGTTTTCCTGTACAAACAGTCATCCGCCCAAAAACAGAGGAGTATCATGATTTTAGAGGCTATGCTGGGAAATTGTATGGAGGAGATTTAGCCGTGGGTGATGTCGTAACCGTACTTCCATCAGCAACAAAATCTACTATCAAAAGTATTCAGTTTTTTGATAAAGAATATACAAGAGCAAAAAGAGGAAGTTCTGTAAATATTACGTTAGAAGACGATGTAAATGTAAGCAGAGGAGATATGTTGGTAAAAACAGGAGAAGAACCTGCTGTGGTAAAACAGTTAGAAGCTACCATTTGTTGGATGGATAAAACACCCTTGCAAGCTTCTCAAAAATATTATATCAAACATGGAGTAAATGATGCACAGGCAAAAATAACGGAGTTAAAAACAGTTGTTCACACCGATTTTTCTGGTGTACAAAAAGACCCTTCTCAATTATCGCTCAATGAAATAGGAGAGATACGTTTAAAAGTTAGCAAGCCTTTATGTGTCGATTCGTACAAAGAAAACAAAGCAAACGGAGCCTTTATCATCATCAACCCTAAAACCAATACAACCTCAGGAGTTGGTTTTATAAAGTAAAAAGGATGGCAATAATCACCACAAACGAATATAAAGGAGCTGCAGCAGTATGTACAGTAAACTGTTTTGTACCAGATGCCACACATACAGAAACCGAAGAACAATTTTTAGTAAGATAAGAGTTCTCTACAACCAATAACAACGCTTTTGCAAGCACACAAGGAGTAAAAACAGATGCAAAGTTTTAGATCAGAAATAGAAAACCCTTTAGTAGAAAAGGATATCCTAGAGTTAGAACGTAAAATACGTTTGTTTAACGAAGGAAAAATAGATGAAGAACGTTTTAGAAGTTTACGTTTAGCCAGAGGAATTTACGGGCAACGCCAATTTGGTGTACAAATGATTCGTATCAAATTACCCTACGGTAAAGTTACGAGTGAACAATTACACAGAATAGCGGATGTTTCTGATGAATATTCAAGAGGTCGTTTACACATTACGACCCGTCAAGATATTCAAATTCATCATGTAAGTTTAGACAGAACCCCCGAGTTATGGGCACAGTTAGAAAAAGACGATATTACCTTGCGAGAAGCCTGTGGTAATGCGGTACGTAATGTTACAGCATCAGAAACGGCAGGAATCGACCCCAAAGAACCCTTCGATGTTACCCCGTATGCACATGCTACTTTCCAGTTTTTCTTGCGCAATCCCATCTGTCAAGAAATGGGAAGAAAATTCAAAATGTCTTTTTCTACTTCAGAAGAAGACACCGCATTGAGTTTTATTCACGATTTAGGGTTTATCGCTAAAACGAAAACAATTGATGGTAACGAAGTAAAAGGATTTAAAGTATTGTTAGCTGGCGGATTGGGTTCACAACCGCGCCATGCCGATGTAATTTATGAATTTTTAGAAGCCGAATTGCTAATTCCTACGATTGAAGGTGTATTGCGTGTATTCGACCGTTACGGAGAGCGTGCTAAAAGAGCCAAAGCCCGTTTAAAATTCTTGGTAAAAGACATAGGTGTAGCTGCTTTCTTAGAATTAGTAGCAGCAGAAAGAGCAGCACTAGCCTATAAAACCTATCCGATAGCTACTACCAATTTTGAACAAGACATTGTTTTTGAAACCAACGAAGTTCCATCTGTAGTAGTAAAAGATGAAGAAGCGTATCAAAACTGGAAAACAACCAATGTTTTCAAACAAAAGCAAGAAGGATTGTATGCCGTAGGTATCAAAGTACATTTAGGAGATTTTTATACCGATAAAGCACGTTTGTTAGCCGATTTAATTAAGAAGTATGGAGCAAACGAGTTACGTTTTACGCTACGTCAAAATATCTTGATTCGTCACGTAAGAGAGGAGTTTCTACCATTTTTCTATACAGAATTACAAAAATTAGATTTTGCAGAAGCAGGATACAATAGTTTGAATGATATCACTGCATGCCCAGGTACAGATACCTGTAATTTGGGTATTGCCAGTAGTACAGGAATTGCAGCAGAGTTAGAACGTGTGTTAAAAGCAGAATATCCACAGTATGCAAATAACAAAGACATCACCATTAAAATTAGTGGATGTATGAATGCTTGTGGACAACACAATATGGCACATATCGGTTTTCAAGGAATGTCTATAAAAGTAGGAAAATTGTTAGCACCAGCCTTACAAGTATTAGTGGGAGGAGGAGTTTTAGGTGGCGGAAATGGACGTTTTGCCGATAAGTTGATAAAAATACCAAGCAAAAGAGGACCAACATCCTTACGAATTCTGTTAAACGATTTTGAAGAACACAAACAAGAAAATGAAGACTTCTTAAGCTATTACGACAGACAAGGAAAAACCTATTTCTATGAGTTGTTAAAAGAACTATCAGACACCAACAATTTAACAGAAGACGACTTTATTGATTGGGGACACGATAAAAACTATGTGAAAGCCATAGGAATAGGGGAATGTGCTGGTGTGGTGATAGACTTAGTAGCAACCTTACTGTTTGAAAGCGAAGAAAAGTTAGAAAGCGCAACCCAAGCCTTGCATAGCAAACAGTGGTCAGATAGTATTTATCATGCCTATGCAGCGATGGTAAACACGGCTAAAGCCTTGTTAACAGCAGAAGGAGCAAAAACCAATACCCAAGCAGGAATCATTGCCAATTTTGATGAATTGTTTGTAGCAACTCATAAAATAGAATTAAAAAGTTCATTTGCAGAATTGATTTATCAAATTAATAAGAATCAACCTACGGAAGCTTTTGCAAAAAAGTATTTAGAAGAAGCCACATCGTTTTACAAAACCATTGATGCGTATCGAAAAGTAGCAGTGGCAATTTAAAAAAGAGAGTTTAATGAAAAATCAACCGAAGTTAACCGTAGTAGGGGCAGGACCAGGAGATGCTGATTTAATTACCTTAAAAGCCATCAAAGCATTACAACAAGCTAATGTGGTATTGTACGATGCGTTGGTAAACAACGAACTGTTAGGGTATGTAAATCCGAAGGCAGAAGTAATTTTTGTAGGAAAACGCAGAGGATGCTATCGTTACCAACAAGAACAAATCAACGAATTGATTGTGGCGAGAGGATTCTCTCACGGGCATGTAGTACGCTTAAAAGGAGGCGACCCTTTCATTTTTGGCAGAGGAGCAGAAGAAATGGAATACGCAGCAAAACACGGATTAGAAGTTGCTGTAGTGCCAGGAATTTCTTCATCGTTAGCAGTACCAGCATATCAGAATATTCCGTTAACAAAAAGAGGCAATTCAGAAAGTTTTTGGGTCATTACAGGAACAACGAAACAGCACCAATTATCTAACGATGTTGTCTTAGCTGCACAATCGAGTGCAACCGTGGTTATTTTAATGGGAATGGGGAAACTTTCAGAAATCATACAGCTTTTTAAGCAGGAAGGAAAGAACGAGTTACCAGTAGCGATTATTCAAAACGGAACGACTCCTGAAGAAAAAATAGGAATTGGTACCGTAGATACGATAGAAGAACTCGTAGCAAAGAATAATTTAAGCAATCCAGCCATCATTGTATTAGGAAGCGTTGTAAACCACAGACAACAATTGTTACAAGTGCAACAAGAAGTAGCTTTAAAAGAAGTGGTATAATGGAAGAAAGAAACAACTTATATCCTATCTTTTTAAAAACAGCAACTTTGGAAGTATTACTAGTTGGCGGAGGTTTTGTAGCAGAAGAAAAATTACGATTTTTAGTAAAGTCGAGCCCAGATGCCAAGGTAACCATGGTAGCCACTTTTTTCAGAGAAGAAACCGTAGCTATTGCTAAAAAAGCAAACGTGAAAATGGTAATAGATAGCTATAACAAAACCTATTTAAAAGGAAAACATTTGGTGATTGCGACAACAGATGTTCCTGAAGTAAATATACAGGTGTATAAAGATTGTAAAAATCAAAACAAATTGGTAAACGTAGCGGATAATCCACCGTATTGCGATTTTTATATGGGCGGTATTGTAACCAAAGGAAATGTAAAAATAGCGATTTCAACCAATGGAAAATCACCCACAACCGCTAAGAGATTACGTCAGTTTTTTGAAGAAGTAATTCCAGAAGACATTAATCAATTCGTGCAAAATTTAAACGATTATAGAAAAACCATTAAAGGAAATTTTGAACAAAAAGTAGCAACATTAAATAAGCTAACAGAAAGTTTAGTAAAGTAACGTCATTGCGAATCTTTCGACTAAGTTTATCTTGAGCGAAGTCGAAAGGCTCAAGATAGATAAAAATGAAGTAACTATAAATTTATCAAATAGAAAGAGGTCACTGAGCGCAGTCGAAGTGACAAATAAAGAGAACATGATACAAACAGATATATTAATTATTGGAGCAGGACCTACAGGACTATTTACCGTTTTTGAAGCAGGATTGTTAAAATTACGATGTCATCTAATTGATGCTTTACCCCAACCAGGAGGGCAATGCTCAGAAATTTATCCGAAAAAGCCCATTTACGATATTCCAGCCTATCCAGAGATTTTAGCAGGCGACCTAACAACGAATTTGATGGAACAAATCAAGCAGTTTGAACCCGGATTTACTTTGGGCGAACGTGCTGATACCATCGAAAAACAAGACGACGGAACATTTATCGTAACGACCAATAAAGGAACCAAACACCAAGCACCTGTGGTAGCCATTGCAGGAGGACTGGGGAGTTTTGAACCACGAAAACCACCGATTCCTAACATTACTGATTTTGAAGATAAAGGAGTCGCCTACATGATTAAAGAACCAGAAATCTATCGTGATAAAGATGTGGTTATTGCTGGAGGAGGAGACTCTGCTTTAGATTGGTCTATTTTCTTAACCGACGTTGCAAAATCAGTCACCCTAATTCACCGAAGAAATGAGTTTCGAGGAGCGTTAGATTCTGTTGAAAAAGTTCAAGAATTAAAGAATTTAGGAAAAATCAATTTAATTACCCCTGCTGAGGTTAAAGCAATAGTAGGAGAAAACCAAGTAACAGGAGTTGTGATAGAAGAGAAGGGGAAGGAGCCTTATATGATAGATGCCGACCACTTCATTCCACTATTTGGATTGGCTCCTAAATTAGGACCGATTGCGAATTGGGGATTAGAAATTGAAAAGAATGCCATTAAAGTAAACAATGCCTTAGATTACCAAACCAATGTAGATGGAATTTATGCTATTGGAGATGTGAATACCTATCCAGGAAAATTAAAATTGATTTTGTGTGGATTCCACGAAGCAACACTCATGTGTCAGAGTGCTTACAAACGTATCCATCCAAATAAAAAATATGTAATGAAGTATACCACGGTTGGCGGTGTAGAAGGTTTCGACGGAACAAGAAAAGAAGCGCCGAAAGCGGTAGTAAAAGCAATTCAATAATGGGGAATTAGGATGAAAGTAGTTAGGAGTTTGGCATATAAGTTCGTTGTAATTACAAATTTTATGTAAGAAATCCTTCACCAACTCAACTATAATGGCCTGCCTAACTACTGATTCCTTTAAAAAATTGTGACCAATGAAGAACCAAGACATCAATATAAAAATAACAGACCGTGAAGGTGTAATGCACGAGGTAGTGGCTCCGACAGATATGGCAATGAACTTAATGGAATTGGTTCGGTCATACGAACTAGCTCCTGAAGGAACTTTTGGAATCTGTGGAGGAATGGCAATGTGTGCCTCTTGTCAATGCTACGTAAAATCGAATCATAAATTACCAGAAATGAACGATGATGAAGAGGCAATGCTTGCAGAAGCGTTTTATGTAGCAGAAAATAGTCGATTAGGATGCCAAATTCAAATAATTCCTGAATTAGAAGGGTTAGAAATTGAATTAGCTCCCGAAAGTTAGTTATTTTTGAAAAAAAGTACATGGAATTCAAACAATACGATTTATCATTAAAAGACGAGGTAGAAAACTTTACAAAGCAATTATTTTATGCATTGTTTAAAGATGTATGCCAAGAAAAAGCAGAACATTTAAAAGAAAAATTCGTAAAAATTTTAAATGGTCTTTTTGTTGAAAATCCTTCGGAAGTATGGCAAGTGTATCAACAAACATTTTGTGAAATACGAGAAAAGTTAGATTTAGATGCCCAAGCATTTGAAAAAACCGACCCAGCTTGTAAAAGCTTAGGAGAAGTGTATTTAGCCTATCCCGGGTTTCATGCTATTGCCGTATATCGATTGAGTCATGAATTGTACAAAATGGAAATTCCGATTTTACCAAGAATGATGAGTGAATATGCACACGGATTAACTGGAACAGACATTCATCCAGGAGCAGTTATTGGGAATTCATTTTTTATAGACCACGCCACAGGAATTGTGATTGGAGAAACCACCGTAATTAAAGAAAATGTAAAGATTTATCAAGGAGTTACTTTAGGAGGAATTCAAGTTAAAAAAGAATTGGCATCTACTAAAAGACACCCAACGATTGAAAATAATGTAACCATTTATGCCAATGCAACAATCTTAGGAGGAGATGTAGTGATAGGTAGCGATAGTGTAATAGGCGCCAACGTTTGCGTAACTACCTCTGTTCCTCAAGGATCTATAGTAACCTATGAGTCAGAAAATAAAATAACCACTAGAAAATCCTACGTTAGATAATGTAGGTGAAGAATCAACCATGAAAACCAAAACAATTATAAACAGTATAGGAAATACACCACTTATAGAAGTTTCAAACATTTTTCAAAAAGAAGGCGTAAAACTATTGTTAAAATTAGAAGGAAATAACCCTGGCGGAAGTGTAAAAGACAGAGCAGCTTTTAACATGATTTCGGAAGCTATTAAAAGAAAGAATATCCGTCATGGAGACTATTTAGTTGAAGCCACTAGTGGAAATACAGGAATCGCCTTAGCACTCATGGCAAAAGTGTTAGATGTAAACATGGTATTAGTCATGCCAGAAAATGCTACGGAAGAACGTGTAAAAACGATGCGTGCTTACGGAGCTGAGGTTATTTTAACAGATGCAGCAAAAGGTATCGAAGGCTCTAGAGATGTAGCGATGGAATTACGCTACAAGAAAGGGTATTTTATGCTAAATCAGTTTGAAAATACCGATAACTGGAAGGCACACTATAAAACCACAGGTCCCGAAATCTGGAACGATACAGAAGGTGAAGTAACTCATTTTGTATCAGCTATGGGAACTACCGGAACCATTATGGGAGTTTCTACCTATTTAAAAGAACAAAACCCTGAAGTACAAATTATAGGAGCACAGCCCAAAGACGGAGCAAAAATTCCAGGAATTCGTAAATGGACACCAGCCTATCAGCCAAAATTCTTTAACAAAAGTAAGGTAGATCAAATCGTTGAGCTAGACGAAAACGATGCCAAAAATATGACAAGAAGACTTGCTAAAGAAGAAGGGATTTTTGCAGGAATGAGTAGTGGAGGAGCAGTACATGCAGCACTAAAAACAGCAAAAAATATTGATAAAGGGGTAATTGTAGCCATTATTTGCGATAGAGGAGACCGCTATTTATCATCAGATTTGTTTCAATAAAAATTAGGATTCCCGCAAAGGCGGGAATCTTTAATTAGTGTTAATTTAGCGTGAACTTTATATTTTAAAATCATTTACAAGTGCTGTATTCATCTACAATGTTTTTTAAGTTTTCAAAATTACTCAAATCAAATTCTTGATTTTTGATATTTTCAGAAAGAGATTTACAGTCGCTTATATATTTAGATAAAGCCTTCGAAAGTTTATCATTACTACGATTATCAATCATAAAACCTACTTGATTATTTGCTAACTTTACTATAAATCTTTCTGGTTCGCCTGGCTTTGATAAAACCATGTTATTTTCATTATTACTATATTCTATTTTGTAGAAATAAGAATTATCAAAACCAAGATTTGTTGCATTTGAAAACTTTTTAAAGGAGTTACCTTTTGTTTTCATTCCTAAAAATACTTTTTCTACATCATTATCAATTGCGCCAAACAAAATATTATTTCTTGCAGCAAAACGTTTTGTACGCAATTTCCCTTTATTATTTTTATATTTAATACTTACAAATTTTCCAAATTTGTCAATAGAATTCATATCTATCAAATCATTTTCTTGTTGTGTTGGATCCAATTTTAGTTTTTCAAATATAACATAAATCAATCCACTATATTTTTTACCATCCTTATCAATAACATAACCAGGAACACCATAAAGATTTATACTATTTTCTTTAGCAATTTTTATTTTCTCTTGATGCAATTTTTCGTAATAGGTTTTAGCCTCACGTCCAAGTTTATAGTTTCTACCTAACATTTCCTCAACAAAAATTTGAGCAAAAGATCTTGAAAAACGACCAGTCATCATAGTCTTCGAACCATAGTCATAGTCGAATTCTTCGTTTGTAAATGTTTTTACTTTAACAGTTGTGCATGTGGTACATCCAGTTGCAGAACCAACTAAAATCTTATCTAAGTCTATAATACTATAAGAGTTATTTCCGTAGAAAACATAACCCATAATTTTTGTCCCTGTAGAACCTCCAAAAAGAATTGTTCCATCATCTTTTACAAACGGGTTATAAATACCAATTTTTGCTTGACGTTTAGACTGTTCTTCTTTTGCTTTAATAGCTATTTTTGTATACTTTTCGCTCAATATTTCACGATCTTCTGCAAAAAATGCAGCTACTTTATCCATATCAATACCTTCAGAAGTAATTAAACCATATTTAGCACTGAGAAGTTTAATTATTAGTTTTGTTGAATTAAATGATGTCATTAAAACCTCGTAAGGAATTTCTGTTTTTTTACCATTGGCTGAAGTTATTTCTAACCATTGAAAACCTTCAGTATTTGAAGCAGAAACACCTTTAAAAACTACATCAAAAGCTTTTTCCCCAGAAAGGGTAGAAAACAAATAATTATCACGAAGGTCTGTATTAACTTTAGCAACTTCTTTTTTATCAAACGTAATTACTTCTTTTTTTATTTTGATTTTTTGAGCAAAGGTTATGGTTGGAACTATTAAGATGATAATTAGAATTTTTTTTATCATAACTTTTATTTATTAATTTGTTTTTGAGTGATTTCGCTAATTTTTTATCAAAAGTAATTAAAAAAAATGGTTTTTCTTTTAAAAGATACTTTTTCAAAATAGCTTGAATCAATTAATTATTTGTTCAGTATAAAATATAGCTGTCGGTTACAGTTTAATTTACACTGTTTTTTGATTGATTAGTTACCAAGGAAGGTGAAGATTTTTAACTTCCGATTGGTAGAAATTTTCCAGTTCTTCTTTTAGCTTTTGTGAAATAGAAATAGTTGTACTTTGTACATTACCTTCGAGTTGTTTGATGGTCAGACTACCAGGAATAACTGTAGACACGGCATCGTACGCCAAACAAAATGCAATGGCAAATTGTGCTAGATTCTCTTCTTTTCCAATTATAGATGTAACCTTGTTAACTAAACGAGCTCTTGTTTGAATATCTTCTTTAGACCATCTACTTCGAATATCGGTAAACGTACTTTTAGAGTTGTACTTACCCGTTAACCAACCAGAATCTAGTGGGATTTTAGCAATAATACCCACATCGTTGTTTTTTGCAATTTCAAAACCTTGCAGGGTATCTTGATGAAAAATATTAAAAAACGCCTCAATCACTTTTGAATTTGTCGTATCTATTAACAGCTTTAAATCTTCATAGGTATCTAAAGAAGCACCATAGGCTTTAATTTTTCCTTCCTCAATTAATCTCTCTAGTATTTCATAATGGTCGTTTTTATTTCCATCAAAATATTCAGAAGGAGGGTTATGAATAATAAGTGAATCAACATAATCGACTTGAAGTCTTCTTAAACTACCTTCTAACGACTCTCTAATATAATTAGAATTAAAGTTCAAAGTCCCTGTATGTGTATGACCAAATTTTGTATTGATTACCAGGTTGCTTCTGTCTTTCCCTTGAAGAGCTTTCCCCAAACGTTCCTCTCCAGTACCATGCCCATAATTCGGAGCGGTATCAAAAAAGTTTACGCCTAAATCTAGCGATTTATGAACGAGATTAATAGCTTCATTTTCTGTCATGCTTTTCCAACCAGAATTTTGTCCTAATTGCCAAGCTCCAAGTCCTATTTCAGAAATAGCTACAGAGTTTTTACTATATTTTCTGTACTTCATGTTGATTTATATTAAATAGTTGAAATTTTTGTGGTGTTTTACAATGAAATTTACTTGCTAGTTTTTGTCTTATTGTATCAATATTTAATTCTATATTTCCTTAAATTTTAAATACAACTCCCAAATTCAAACTCACATAAAAGTTAACTCCTATTCTTTCTTTGTTTGTCTTTGTTAACCCTACCATATTTGAATTGTCAATTGCAACTATAAATTTAGGGGAGATTTTAAATTTATAGCCTATTCCGTTACTTATTCCGATTTGAATTGGATTTGTTGTGTCTTTTATGTCAACGAATCCATTTCCATCATTGTAATTAGCTTCTGCACTTGTTAATATTCCCATAAAAATTCCATTGTTAGCATACCAATTTCTTTTGCCACCAAAATGGTAATTAATGGTTACGGGTAACGTAATGTAATTTGTCTTTTCAGAATAGTCATCTTTTAAAATTGAAAAATCTATTTTTTCAGTTCCCATTTTTTGATATAGCAAACCCGAGCGTAAGCTCCATCGTTCGTTTAAAAAATAATTTCCATAAACTCCTAACTGAATTCCTGGAACAGGAGGTGAGGCAAATACAAAAGAATGGATATGATAAGAAGCGCTGTACCCAATAATAGGAGTTAATTCAATAGTTCCTTTCTCTCTTATTTGACCAATACTTAATGAACTGATAAAAAATAGTCCAATACAAAGAAAACTTCTCATAGAATTTTTGTTATTTACAGGTTAAATTTAATACTTTAATTTCACTTGTTGATATTTTTATACGTGAGTTAAATACTGTTTTTTTAATATTGTTTTGATATTTAACAAACTATTTTCTCGTTTCACCTACTAAAAATAACAAAACAGTGAAATTTTTGTGTTTTTTATACAATTTACGAATAATTCCTTCGTATAATTTTCGATTCGAGATAATAGAAAAAAATGTCAAGCAAATGTAATTATAGTTATAGAATTATTTTTGAATGGCAAAATTATTTTGATTAACGAGGCTACTAAAAAGCAACCCGTCATAATAATAATACTTTAGAAATCATGTTGGTGTAGAAAGAAGGATTTTTTAGTAAAAACACACAGCGGTAATTTATAAATACGATAATTTATCCAATTCACCTAAAATTAGGTTGCAGCCTTTTTCTAGCTCTTCGTCAGAAATAGTGAGTGGAGGAGTGATACGAATCGCTCTACCTTCAAAAAGTAACCAAAACAAAATCAATCCTTTTTCTAAACAGTTTAAAATAACTTGAGAGGCAGCTTCAGGAGTGTCTAGCAATAGTGCTAACATCAACCCTTTACCTCTAATTTCTTTAACTACAGAGTGATGTTTAAATTTATTACGGATTAATGTTTCTTTCCTTAAAGCTTCTTCCATCAAGTTAGAAGTAACAATTTCTTGTACCGTAGCTAATCCAGCACTGGCAATCACAGGGTGCCCACCAAACGTAGTTATATGTCCTAACTTTGGATGCTCTTTTAAACAATTCATCACTTCAAAAGAGGCTATAAAAGCTCCGATCGGCATGCCACCGCCTAAACCTTTACCCGTAACAATAATATCTGGCGTAACGTTGTAATTTTCAAATCCCCAAAAGGTACCTGTACGTCCTATTCCCGATTGAATTTCGTCTAAAATCAACAAGGCACCCACTTCTTCACAACGTTGTTTTACTTTTATCAAATAATTGTTTCTAGGTTCAATAAAGCCCGCACCTCCTTGAATGGTTTCTAAAATGACACCTGCCGTTTTAGACGTTATTTTTTTTAGATGAGATTCGTTATTAAATTCAATAAACTTAGTTCCTGGAATTAGTGGACGAAAAGCTCTATTTTGTTGCTCTGCACCACAAACACTCATCGCACCTTGCGTGTTTCCGTGATAGGCATTTTTAGCAGCAATAATTTCACTTCTTCCTGTATAACGTTTGGCTAATTTCAGCGCTCCTTCGGTAGCTTCGGTACCTGAGTTTACTAAATACACAGACGATAGGCTAGACGGTAAGATTGCTGCTAAAGCTTTGCATAATGCAAGCTGTGGTTTTTGGATGAATTCTCCATATACCATTACGTGTGTATACTGAGTTAATTGATTTTTTATAGCCTCGTTTACTTTGGGATGATTGTGACCTAAACTATTCGCAGAAACTCCTGCAACAAAGTCTAGCATAGCTTTTCCTTCACTGTCGTAAATATAACTTCCTTTAGCGTGTGATATCTCAATAGCTAAAGGATGTGGTGTCGTTTGTCCTTGATATTTTAAAAAATCATCTTTCACAGAAACTATCTTAATTCTTTTATGTTAGGTTCTATGGGCATTAGTTGCTTTTTATTCTTTTTTGATGTTTCATCAAGAAATTTTTTCCGAGCTTTTTTAACGGCATTAGGTTCTTTTTTTGTTTTCGAATCGGTAGTAGTAGAATCGACATCTTTTATAAAGATATCCTCTACTGTTTTCGGTTGCTCTTCTCCACGCCATAAGAACCCTTTGAATTTTTTCTCTTCGGAAGGAAATTCAGAAGGAGGATAGGTTTTTCCTTCTGATTTTTTAAAATATGTAGTTTGTGAGATTTCTCCATCTTCTAAAATAAATTCGATATCGCTCGCAATTTCTTTGGTAATGGTTTCGAGTTTATGAGTATCTTCATTATTATTGTAGTACAATGACTCGGCATTTCCTTTTACCATCATGGTTCGTAAATCATCGTTCTCAAATTTTCCAAAAATATCTCGACCTTTAATTTGATTAAAATTATCTATATGTATGGAATCTTGTTGAATCATAAACGCATTTTGCAGTACTTTTAGGGAGTCTAGTTTGTTGTTTTCTTTATTTGTAAGTAGTTGGATACTGTCACCAGTTATCTGGCTGTTATTTGACCATAAAACAGGATTGTTAAACATTCGAGTTAATCCTGTTTCCTGACTGGTATGAATAGAATCGCATTTCCCTTGCAAATCAGATTTGAATATTTTTACATTATTAAAAATACGTACAATGCGTTTTTCTGGTTTTCCTGTAAGTAAAATTTTATCGCCTGCTACATGCATAGAATCTTTTTCAAAAACAGAAATAGCAACAGCTCTTTTAATAATAAACAACGAATCTTTATGCTCGTACAACTCTGCGTAGTTTCCTTTTGCTACCATATTCTGAACGGTATCTACCACTTTTATATTGTTCGTAGCAGAAGCAAAACCATTACGCTTATCATAGTATAAGCTATCAGCAGAAACGGTTCGCTCTTTTAAGAATAACTTTGCCTTTTTTACAAAATAAGAAATATCGGTGTTGGTATCGTAAAATCCTCTTTCAGAATATATTTTAGTACTATCTTTTAAATTGGTAATGGTACTTGGTCCGTATAAATAAGCGAGTTTTGTATTGGTGTAATAATCTAAACGATCAGAATCTAAGTGGTTCTCAGGGTTCACAACGGTTACTTTAGATTTTGCCGTAAACTTTTTTTCCTTCAAAAAATAAGTCCCTTTAACACTTTTAAGAGTGTTTTTAGTATCGCGAATAGTTCCACCGCTAGGATAGTAGAGTACTTGATTAATTCTATCAAAATGAAGCGTATCTGTTTTTAGCGTCATTTCTTTGTCGTTTATTTCTACATTTCCCCAAGACTTTGCTTTCTTGGTGTTTCCGTTATACGTAGCAAAATCACTGTATTGAATAATACTATCTCCTTGTTCTACAATGACTTCACCGATGGCTTTAAACAAATTTTCGTTTTTATAAAACAATGCTCGCTTACAATCTAACGTAGCTCCCTCATGCGACATTTTAACTTTTCCTATCAGTATGGTAGCCCCAGGATACTTGCTTTCATCGGCAGTACTTAATTCAGTAGAAAGTATTTTAATTTTTTTTGTTTGAGAAAAACTGACAACAGAGAATACTATAAAAATTAGTAACAATAGTTTTTTCAAAATAATACGATTTAGTGTACAAAAATAATGAAAAGTAACTACTAAATTTATTAAGGTTATTATAAAATAGTTCGATCCATTTTATCTATTAATTTAGAATAAAAATAAATATGTATATAAGCTCCCAAAAAATAAAATAGCTTTCCCCAAAGCGGTAATGAAGTAAAAATAAATAAGTATAAGAAGGTGAAGATATAAACAAGGAATCGTAAAACGAATTTTACCATTTTTTTACTAAAATATAAGTTTTGATACAAAAATGCTACTGCTATTAGTGGAAAAATGGCCACAAAAAGGGTAAATAAAAAAGAAGAGGATTTAAAAAAAAGGTTTAGGACAAAAGCAATAATCAAGGGGGATAAGAACATTAAAATATCCAAAGTAGTTTTTTGTATTAGTAAGTTGACTTCCCTGTCTTTCATAACCCTTTTTTTATTGATGTTGATTTAAGTATTGTTAAGTATCTCTTGAACTCATTGCAATATGTGTTTATCTTTAAAAAGGTAACGTATTATAATGCTTTAAAGAAATAAAACGTACGAATATAAACCAAAAATAGGATAGCAAACGGTTTTAATTATCTTAATTTTGCAACAAAATTTAAAATTATAAAGATATGAGCGCTCATTTTGATTTATCAAAAGAAGAGATGAAGTCTTACGGATATAAAATTGTAGATATAATTGCAGAACATTGGGCTACTTTAGATCAAAAAAAGCCAGTCTCTAGTGCTTCTAGAAAAGAAATGGATAGTATTTTTTTACAAGAAGCTCCAAGTTCTGGAATGCCTGCCGAAGAAGTGTTAGATTTTGTGATGGAAAATGTGATACCGAACAGTACAGTTATTTTACATCCTAAAGCATATTCGTTTGTACCAGGCCCCAGTAATTTTATCAGTACGATGGCGGATAGTTTAGCGACGGGATTCAATATTTTTTCTGGTGGATGGATGGTTTCTCCTGCGGCAGCAGAGCTAGAGATAGTAACTATGAATTGGTTATTGAAAATGTACAATTTTCCTGTAGAAAAAGGAGGAGGTATTTTTACCAGTGGTGGCTCTATGGCAAACTTAACCGCTTTGGTAACAGCAAGACGCATTAAATGTGGAGATGATTTTTCGAAGGCAGTAATTTACCTGTCAGACCAAGCGCACTCATCCAATATCAAGGCCATTCGTGTTTTAGGCTTTAAGAAAGAGCAAATTAGAATTTTACCTACTGATATTGAATTCAAAATAAGTATTAACAAGTTAAAAAGTGCGATAGCCAAAGACCGATTAGAAGGATTACAACCATTTTGTTACATCGCTTCAGCAGGAACTACGAATACAGGTACGGTAGACCCTCTAGATGAAATAGCAGACATTTGCGAAGAGGAAGATTTGTGGTTTCATATAGACGGTGCGTATGGTGGAGCTGCAATTTTAGCTGAAAAAGGAGCGAAAGCTCTACGAGGAATTGAACGTGCCGATTCGCTAACGGTAGATCCACATAAATGGTTTTTTCAGCCTTATGAAATTGGGTGTTTATTGGTTAAAAATGCCTCTTGGTTAAGCAATACTTTTAGTGAAAAACCAGAGTATTTAAGAGATATTGAAGGGAATGAATCTGAAATTAATTTTTACGACTACGGAATTCAGTTAACCCGACGTTTTCGAGCATTAAAGTTTTATATGTCTATCAAAACCTATGGATTAGATACTTTTAAAAAGGCAATTACTTACAATATTGAATTGGCTGATAATGTAGAGAAATTATTGCGTAAAAGTAGAAATTGGGAAATTATTTCTCCTGCAACACTGGCAGTAATTAACTTTAGATACAATCCTATTGGGTTGCACTTATCAGAAAAAGAAATTGACGAGTTAAATCAGAAAATTTCTCAAAAAATAATGGCATCTAGAGAAGCACTTTTAGTAACGACTATACTGAACAAGCAAGTAGTGTTAAGAATGTGTTTGATTAATCCGAAAACAACTCTTGAAGATGTAGAAGAAACCTTGGAGTTATGCAATACATTCGGAGAAGAAATTTTGAAAGAAGAGTGAATTATTTAAGCACAAGACTATAAGGCGTGCTAAGGATATTGGTTTAAAAAAATAACACAAGTATTGAAGCATTTAAGTTGCAATTAGTGAATAAATTAAAAGGAGCTGAAAAAGCTCCTTTTTTGTTTTCTATTGAAATAAAAACCGCATTGTAAAAATCGTTTCTACTTTGGTATGCTTAGAACTTTTCCTTTTAAGCGAACAACGGAAAAAGGAGGGTCTGTATTCATCTCAACTACCACAGAGTTAGAAACACGTTGACCTATATGTTCTTCTTTTGGAATAAACTGTACAGTTACTGTTAAGGATTCGTCTTTCTTAGCTATCGAATCCAGCAAATCAAAGGTTGTGCATCCGCAGCTCGTTGCTAAATTGTTTATTTTTAAAGGAATATCCGTTGTATTCTTAATCTTAAAACTATGAGCAATCGTATCTTGCAATGTAATTTCTCCAAAGTCAAAATCTTTTTCTAAAATTTCAGCTTTTGCAACAGGATTATTTGATTTTTTCAAGCAAGAACTAGTGACTAAGCATAAAAGTAATACAATGATTAATGAATTATTCATTTTTAAACTTTTCAATTAAACGATTAAAATTGTTATAAAGTAAATATTTATTAGTATTCATAGCACCTCTAAAGCGAACTTTACCTTTTTTGTCTATCATTATAATTAAAGGCACTCCATCTATATTCAATTTCTCCCAACTACTAATATTTTCAGCATACAATTTAGGAAATGTATAGTTGCTCGTATAACTTTTAATGCTAAGAGCGGTATCTCTTTTCAAAGGCAAATACAGAGAATATAATTTAACCGTAGAATCATTTTTATATAAGTTGTACTGCTTTTCAAAATCTGGAAATTTCTTTATACATGCTCCACAAGTAGTAGACCATAAGTCTAACACTGTAACTGTACCTTTTTTATCTTTAATGTGGAATTCCTCTCCGTTAGCATCTTTAATTACTACTTCTTCAGCAAGGTATTCATTCTCTATTTTTTCACTCCATCCTAAAATCCAATTGGTATACATATACCAGCCTAACAGTAAAGTGATTAAGTAGACTCCTATAGGTAAAATAATTGTTTTTCTCTCAGAAAGGTAAAAAGCCATAACCAGCGATAAAATACCAAACAGAACAGCAGGCAAAAGATTATTAAAACCTTGTTGATAATAAGCGTATAAAGAAACCACAAGTACAAATAAAACAGGAACTAAAAAGAAAAATAAAACTTTCAGCTTTATATTTGGAAATTTTTTAAATACTATAAAAGAAATGAGAAAATAAATTAAATTAAAAAATATGAATCTATAAATAACATTTCCATTAGTCAAGAAAGCTAGAATAAGCTCTAAAAAAAAACAAAACAGTGAGATAAAAAATAATTGAATGTTAGTTTTCATTATTACAAAGGCTTTCTACAAATACCATTACAAGAGTAGGCTAAAAGAAACCCACAACCATCATATGATGATTTACATGTTCTTTCTTCACATGAAGAAGTATTAAGCCATTGACATGAAACCATTGAGTTTCTATTACAATCACAATCTTTTGTTTCACCACCACCACCTTCATTATCGACATGAGTGATAGGGATTTTGTAGAAAGTTGTACCAATTTGATTAACCGTAAATTCTTTTTTTAACTCTCCCAAATATTTTGGAATATACACATTCTTTAAAAAAAGTTGTTCGTCACTATCTGTTATAAAGTGTTTCGGTTTTAAAAATGCAATGAACTTATTAATGAGTAATCTCTGATTTTTGTTTAACTTACCTTGACTTAAAACGGTTTTTAATTTGTTTATCCATAAATTGTATTTTTCATCTTTGTTTAAGAGTGTATAAGTCAATTTTTGTTCACTTTTGTTTTTAGCATTTAATACTTGTTCGATTTTGGTTTGATTTACAAATTCTGGTTCGTTCTGCATTTCATTTTCTGTACAAGACCAAAAAACTAATACAAATGCACAAAGGCATAAAATTAAAGAGTTTTTCATTTTTTTTGATTTTAGATTAACAATTTTTATTCAGGTAGTACACCTCAATTTTTTTGCTAACGTAAAAAAAAAAAAACGAAAAATCAAAATATTTTACTTATATGTTACATAAAACATCAAACTCTCTCTAATTAAGATTTCAGAAGCATTACAATTAATTTCAAAGTCTTCATAGTTTCTTAAAAGCACAAAATTAATTTCGCCACCTACGTTTTTCTTATCATGTTTCATCAATTTAAGAATAGGGTCAAAATCTTCTTCATACAAAGCTACTTTACCATATATGTTAACAATAGCCTCTTTTATTTCAGTAACTTGATTTTCTGGAAAACCTAAAACTTTTGATGATAAATAAGCCTCACACACCATTCCAATAGCAATTGCCTCACCATGTGTTAAAGCTTCTTTTTTATTATTTTCTAAAAAATACGATTCTATACCATGTCCAATCGTATGCCCCCAGTTTAAAACCTTACGAACACTTTGTTCTTTCGGATCTTCTAACACCACTTCATTTTTAATTTCTATCGAACGATGAATCAAGTCAACAATGTTAAGTTCGTCGTTATCTTTAATTTCATTAAAGAGGCGAATGTCGTGAGTCATTCCGTATTTGATGATTTCCGCAGTACCAGAACGAATTTCTCTTGGAGTCACAGTTTGCAAATATTCGGCATCAATAACAATCAATTCAGGGTTGGCAAATACTCCAATTTGGTTTTTTAACACTCCTAAATCGACCCCTGTTTTCCCTCCAACAGAAGCATCGACCATACTTAACAAGGTAGTGGGAATGTTAACAAAATCAATTCCGCGTTTAAACGCAGAAGCCACAAAACCACCTAAATCGGTAATTACGCCACCACCTAAAGTAATTAACAAACTTTTTCTATCAGCGCCCAATTCGGTCATTGCATTCCATACGCCTACACAAGTTTCTATGTTTTTATGTACCTCACCAGCTTCAATTTGAATCACTTCCATAGGTTTGTTGGTAAAAAATAGTTCCATAAATCGAGGGTAGCAACAATTTGAAGTATTGTCATCTACTAAAACAAAAATCGAAGAATAATTTCTTTCAGAAACCAAAGAAGTTAATTCTTGATAGCCTTTTTCTTCAAAATGAATAGGATATGTTGCTGCGTTAATCGTGGTCATAATAACAAAAAAATATAAGGCGAAATTAAACAGAAAAAATTAAAAAATATCGCTCTACTGAATTATATTTGTCTCAATAAATAGAGATATAACTTTTCCTCAATAATGAGACTTTTTGATAATACAGAAACAGCTTTTAAATTAAAATCTGACTCAGAGTTAGAACGTGCCTATTTTTTATTTAAAATGATTCAGAGTCAACCCATGGTTCGAATAGGTACTGCGGTAACAAACTTTGCTTTAAAAGCACATTTGCCAGTTGAAGGATTAATCCGTTCAACAGTTTTTGATCATTTTTGTGGCGGCGTAAGTGAAAAAGATTGTTTACCAACAATTGAAAAAATGCACCAACAAGGTAAGGTGCATAGTATTTTAGATTATTCGGTAGAGGGAAAAGAAGATGAAGCACAGTTTGACGATGCTTTAAAAATGACCTTAAAAACAATCGATTTTGCTGAGGAGAAGCAGTCTATTCCTTTTGCAGTTTTTAAACCAACTGGTTTTGGTCGTTTTGCACTGTACCAAAAGTTAACTGAAGGAAAAGAGTTAATAGCAGAAGAAAAAGCAGAATGGGATAGAGTGGTAGCACGTTTTCATACCGTTTGTAAGGCGGCGAAAGCCAAAAATGTACCCTTGTTAATTGATGCTGAAGAAAGTTGGATGCAAGATGCAGCTGATGATTTAATTGAAGAATTGATGGGAATTTACAACAAAGAGAAAGCCATCGTTTTTAATACCTTGCAAATGTATCGCCATGATAGGATGGAATATTTAAGAGCTTTACACCTAAGGGCACATCAAAAAGGATATCATATTGGTATGAAGTTGGTTCGTGGTGCTTACATGGAAAAAGAGCGAGAAAGAGCTAAAGAGAAAGGATACGAATCTCCAATTTGCGCAGACAAACAAGCAACGGATAACAATTACAACGAGGCTGTTCGTTATATGATGGATCATAAAAACATGGCTATTTTTGCTGGAACCCATAATGAAGAAAGTTCTTATTTATTAATGGATTTAGCGAAAGAGCATCACATTGCTAAAGACGACAAACGCATGTGGTTTGGTCAGTTATACGGAATGAGCGATCATATAAGCTTTAATTTGGCAAAAGAAGGGTATAATGTAGCAAAATATGTACCTTTCGGGCCTGTTCGTGATGTGATGCCCTACCTGATACGTAGAGCAGAAGAAAATACTTCAGTAGCAGGACAAACGTCAAGAGAATTAAAACTTCTTAAGATTGAAAAAGCACGTAGAAAGCTTTAATGAATACCGTTGATGAAATAAAAGAAGCTATCTATAAAAATAAAAAAAGATTAGCAATTGAGCTCCGAGAAAGCAAGGAGTTGGTTTTTCTTATAAAAAAATCATTAACCACACCATTAAACACAGAAGAAAAAGCAAAGGTAAAATCACAAACACTCGATATTTGTAAGGCAATTCCTGCATTTACAATATTTATGCTACCAGGAGGAGCCTTGCTTTTACCTTTACTCATTAAGTTAATTCCCGATATTTTGCCAAGTGCTTTTAAGGCTGATGATAAAGAATTGAAAGACAAACAAGAAGTATAAATTTCTTTTTATATAAACGCATATATTTAGGGGGTTTTTGAGGGTAGAATTAAATGATAAAGTATGGACACATTCCATAAAACGGAGTGTTTTATACGTTTTAAAATTACTGCGACAATTCATATATAAAAAATTCGTAATTCATAACTAATAAAACACTACTTTTGCAGCTTCAAAATAAGCAAGAATGCAATCAATAAGAAATATTGCTATTATAGCACACGTTGACCACGGAAAGACAACCTTGGTAGACAAAATTATAGATCAAGCTAAAATTTTAGACGAACGTAAAGAGCGTACCGATTTATTGTTAGATAACAATGACTTAGAGCGTGAACGTGGAATTACTATTTTATCTAAAAATGTATCCGTAACTTATAAAGGAGTAAAAATTAACGTTATCGATACTCCTGGGCACGCCGATTTTGGAGGTGAAGTAGAACGTGTATTAAAAATGGCAGATGGGGTTTTATTATTGGTTGATGCTTTTGAAGGTCCCATGCCACAAACACGTTTCGTATTAGGAAAAGCCATTGAATTAGGATTAACTCCTATCGTGGTAGTAAATAAAGTAGACAAAGAAAATTGTACACCAGATTTAGTACATGAAAAAGTATTTGATTTAATGTTTGCCTTAGAAGCAAACGAAGAACAATTAGACTTTACAACTATATACGGTTCAGCAAAAAATGGATGGATGAGTACCGATTGGCAACAACCAACGGACGATATCGTTCCGTTACTAGATGCTGTTTTAGAAACAATTCCTGAAGCACCTTACCGTGAAGGCTCTCCTCAAATGCAAATTACCTCGTTAGATTATTCTTCATTTAAAGGAAGAATTGCTATCGGGCGTGTATACCGTGGAGACTTAGAAAAAAACAAAGACTATATGCTTTGTAAATCAGATGGAACTACGAAAAAAGTACGTATTAAAGAACTACACGTTTTTGAAGGAATGGGTAAAGCTGAGGCAGACAAAGTACGTAGTGGAGATATTTGTGCGGTTACTGGTTTAGACGATTTTGAAATTGGAGATACGATTGCAGATTTAGACAATCCTGAAGCATTACCAAGAATTGAAGTAGATCAGCCTACCATGAGTATGTTGTTTACGATTAACAATTCACCTTTCTTTGGTAAAGAAGGGAAGTATGTAACCTCTCGTCACTTACGTGATCGTCTTTTTAAAGAAATGGAGAAAAACTTAGCATTGCGTGTTGATGAGACTGATACAGAAGATAAATTCAATGTTTTCGGGCGTGGTGTACTACACTTATCTGTATTGATTGAAACGATGCGTCGCGAAGGGTATGAATTGCAAGTAGGGCGTCCGCAGGTTATCATAAAAAACATTGATGGTGTAAAGAGCGAACCTTACGAAACCTTATCTATCGATGTACCAGAAGAAGTAGCTTCTAAAGCGATTAACCTAGTTTCTTTACGTAAAGGAGACTTGTTGGTGATGGAACCTAAAGGAGACTTACAACACTTAGAATTTACCATTCCGTCAAGAGGATTGATCGGTTTACGTAATAAAATTTTAACAGCTACTGCTGGGCAAGCTATTATAAACCACCGATTTAGTGAATACGGACCTTTTAAAGGTGAGTTTACAGAAGAATTAAAAGGTGCTATTGTTTCTTCGGAAACAGGAAAAGCGACGGCCTATGCAATAGACCGTTTACAGGATAGAGGACGTTTCTTTATCGACCCTAACCAAGAAATTTACAAAGGTCAGGTAGTCGGAGAAAACTCTAAAGCAGATGATTTAGCAGTAAACTTAATCAAAGGAAAAAAACTAACAAACGTACGTGCCTCAGGTTCTGATGATGGAGTAAAAATCGCTCCGAAAATAGATATGTCGTTAGAAGAGTGCATGGAATACATACGATCTGATGAGTATTTAGAAGTAACACCTGAGAGCTTACGTATGCGTAAAATAAATTTTGTAAAGTAATATTCTTTGCTTGACTAGTTCCTAAAAAACCGTTACAGTTTTTGATGGATTAACAATACTAAATCTCTGAACAAAATATCATTTGTTCAGAGATTTTCTTTTTCTATACTTTTATTTTGAGTTTAGTTTGTTTACGCATTTAATTAGGTGTTAGCATATAGTATCATAAGTGCGGTCTTTTTGAGTTGTAAATAGCAATACGTTACTTTATTATTTTTTGCATTATCGTTAGGTAATAATTAACGCAATGTTGGGGCAAAATATCTAAAAATCAATTTCTCCGTTTTTTTCCATGTTACCAATACAAATGTCATAGTATGTTTTTTGAATCTCTTTTTTTTCGAAGAGTTAGTCTAAAACAATAATACTTTGAGTCGTTTTCCAATTAATAACCTTTTCAAAAAAAGCACTTGTTTGGTTCAAAATTAGGTAACTATTTCTAGCTATCGATTACATTACGTTCTTACCTTTTTTTTAAACACTGGTAGAAAAAGTAGGGGTAACTTAATTATTATAATTTAATTTTAGAAGAAGTTTAAAAACATCATATATAAATTAAGAAAGACAACTACTTTCAAAAACGACAACGAATTACCAAACTAAAATAAGAGATGTTCATTTTATTTTTATAAGAGTACATCTGTTTTTATTGAACTAACTTTTGAAAAAAGATAACTACATAATAGTTGCTTCTGACCAAACCCACACAGTATCGAAAATAGTAAAGAAACTGAGTGACTTAAGCGACTGTAATACAATCACTGTAAATTCAATTAAATTATTAAGAGAGTTAATGCTCACGATTACTCCAAAGCTTATTATTGTAAGTTTTAGAAATAATAATTTAGAAATTAATTACTTACTCAATTCGCAAATCAAAATAACCGTACCTATTCTTTGTTTAACCAATGTATATGAAAACATTTTTTTTTCAAATAAGAATATTGTGCTAATGATTCAAAGTTTAGAGAATAGTTTGAAAAATGAACATTTACTGCATAACGTAAGAAGTATATTATCTCTTAGTGGTGCTTATCATAAGAACAAAGAAACTATTGACAAAGAAAGAAAATCTGGTTTTCTTTCCGAAAATAAAAATTTAGCCCGTTATGTATTAGAGTTAGATCAGAAGAAAGCATTATTAAAAAGCATGCTGGAAAGAATAAAGGAGCTAAGCTTGTCAGTAGATCATCCAACCAGAAGAAGATTAAATTCAATTGTTAACAATATTAGAATCAACACAAAAACAACCCATTGGGATGATTTTAAAGCATACTTTGAAAATGTAAATCCAGGTTTTATTAGAGAACTAACCAAAAAATATCCATGTTTAACTGTAAAAGACATCAAGTATTGTTGTTATTTAAAAATGAATATGTCTAATGAAGACATAAGGTATATTTTAGGAATTAACAGAGAAAGTGTTCGAACACATAAATATCGGTTAAAGAAAAAAATGGTTTTAGAAAAAGAGCAAGATTTAAAAAGTTTTATCAGCTCTTTTTAAAAGAAAGAATAAGTAAACAATTAATAGAAGTGACTCTCATGTAGTGTCACTTTTTTATTGCTTTATACATGAGGTGTCTACGTTTTGTCTACGTAATAGAAGAAAGTTTACAATGTGTCTATGAATTGTATATGAGGGTTTTCATGAAAGTGTTTAAAGAACCGCTAACTTTGAAAAGACGAACCAAACTAACTACTATTCAAATGATAGCGAAGTCATTTTACTATACAAAAAAGGTACTCGATCAATACTTAAAAAATAAGTTTGAGTTAACAGATTCTGTAGTAGTTGCAGATAGTTTGGTAAGCCAAAATGGCACAGTATCATCAGATAATAAGAATAAGGTAGTTATTACACTAATTCACATAGAACAAGAAACGGTACAACCGTTTTACAATCGAAATCAAAAATTAGATACAGGTTCTTATGAACACACCTCTGTTAAAGAGCGTTACAATTTATATATACTGGTTACGTCTAGCTTTGATGATTATTATGAAACCTTAAAATTTTTAGACGCTTCCATCCAGTTTTTTCAAATAAATCAATTATTAGATGCTCATACCAATTCAGAAATTCCTGAGGGAATACACAAATTAGAGTTTGAATTTCAAAAAGGAGGTGATTATATGCAAATGCATAATTTATGGAGTGCTTTAGGAACAAAATACCAACCCTCTGTAATCTATAAGATGAAACTACTTACCATAGGAGGAAATGAAGTGAAAGAGTTTATATCAGCAGTTGATCAACTAACCAATACAGCAACTCAATAATGGTAAGTGGATATAAAAAAATAGTAGCTGTAAAGGTGTATCATCCCTATTTCTACAAAGGAATTTGTAAAGGGGTAGTGTATGAACCAACGGTTACAACTCAAACCATTATGCATAAGTACGGATTGAAGCTACAGCGGGAACAAAACGGATTTACATTGTATATTCCTTCTGCTACAGAGCTTCTCTCATTCTTAAAATATCTCTCTGAAGTTACAGCAGCAACGTCATTTACTTTTCGACTTACTACTTTAAAAACTGATTTTTATTTTTTTACAGAGTTTCCTGTTAATGAGAAAGGATACTATTTCTGCTCAACTTCTAATTTGGTAGATAAGTCTAAAAATGAACTTGTTCTGTCTTTTAAAAAAGAAGAAGATTTGTCAAATACAGTATGTAAAATACAAATTGATTTTACAGATTTAATCAGTTCATCGGTAACAAATTATATCGTAAAGTTTGAGTCACGGTCAACGCAGTGGAATTATCTTATCATTAATAATAAGAGTACATATTTTGAAGAGTTACATATTGAGGGAACCCCAACTATTCAATTTTCAAAGCCAGTTGATGTAACTCTTGAAAATGGACAAAAGGCCTTGTCGTTTTTGTCTGAAACAACAGCCATAACATTACAAGAAAAACCAAAATACAAACTAAATCTTATTGGAAAAGTTACAAAACTAGGCACTCATAGAACACAAATGGTTTACAGCGGATTGCCCTTACCCAATCCATCTGTACTAGAAATCGTAAAACAAGGCACTAAACATGTCATAAGATCACTAATGTATGTTTACATATAAAATGAATATAATTAATAGTATACTAATGAAAAATACAATCTAACCTTATGAATTTATCTACTATCAAAACACCAGGAGTGTATATTAATGAGATAAATGCTTTTGGAAACTCAGTTGTACCTGTTGCAACAGCAGTACCCGCATTTATCGGATATACACCACAGGCAATGTACGAAGGAAAATCGTATGCCAATGTTCCAACAAAAATAACCTCTTTTACAGAGTTTAAAACGATTTTTTGTTATCCAGACCCACCTGCACCAGCCGACCCAGCAAAGCAGTACAATCCAGAGTATTATTTAGTAGCAGAAAAAAGCCAACCAGAAAAAGGAGACTACCTACTGATTGATGGAACCTATTACTCTATAGTGCCCGATCCTAATACCATTTATTATCTATATAATAGTATTAGACTATTTTATGAAAATGGAGGAGGAGATGCTTATATTGTATCTGTTGGAACTTATGGAACTTCTTCGGGAAAACCGATGACTCCAGGAGACCAAATAGTGAATCCGAATGTACAACTAAACGATTTAACCAGTGGTTTAGAACTGTTAAAAAATGAAGATGAACCTACGATGTATATCTGTCCAGAAGCAACCTTGTTATCACCAGATAACAATGGAACCTTAATGCAGCAAATGCTATTGCAGTGTACAGAGATGCAAACAGCCATAAGTGTTTTTGATGTTATCGGAGGAAGAAATCCAGACCCGATTATGTGGACTCAGGATATTGAGAATTTCAGAAATGCTACAGGGACTAATGGACTAGATTACGGTACGGCGTATTATCCTTTTATTGGAACGACCATCATGCAAACATCTGACATAGATTACACCAATTTATTTGGAGGTGATTTAAAGCAATTGCAGCCATTATTAAGTCCTGCCAGCAATCCGAACCAAGCGGTAGAAACGATTATTTCAAATATTGAAAAACCACCAGGAAACCCACTAACAACCAGTCAGTATAACAATTCTTTAATTGCGGCAAGTAAGACCTATAGTACCATTATTAATCATGTACTTAACGATGCTAATACTTTACCGCCAAGCGGAGGAATGGCAGGAGTAATTACAGTAACGGATAATGCAGTAGGACCTTGGCAGGCACCTGCAAATACTTCTATCGTAGGGGCTTCGAGTTTACCTATTAAGTTATCAGATTCACAACAAGCAGGATTGAATGTAGATGCCGTTTCAGGAAAATCAATTAATGCGATTCGTTTTTTTAACGGACTAGGCATACTAATTTGGGGTGCCAGAACCTTAGATGGAAATAGTTTAGACTGGCGTTATGTTCCTGTACGAAGAACAATGACCTTTTTAGAACAATCCTGTAAACTAGCTTGTCAGGCTTATGTATTTGAACCTAATGATAAAAATACTTGGGAAGCCGTAAAGGCGATGATTGGCAGCTTCTTGAATGGAATTTGGAAGCAAGGTGGATTGCAAGGAGCCAGTGCAGCAGATGCCTATTCTGTTCAATGTGGTTTAGGAACTACTATGACTTCAGAAGATATTTTAAATGGGTTTATGAATGTAACTATAAAGGTTGCCGTGGTAAGACCTGCTGAATTTATTGTGCTGACGTTCCAACAAGAAATGGCAAAATCTAGCTAAACAAAAAAATAATAATAAACCAAATCTTTAAAAAACTAAAAAAAATACAATTATGGCAACAGATGACGGAAGCGTAGAAGGCGCAACATGGCCCATGCCAAAGTTCAGATTTGAAGTTGACTTGGGTACCGAATTAAAGGGAGTAGCATTTCAGGAAGTTTCTGGAATGGACGTAGAAAATCAAATTATAGAATACCGTAAAAGCAATAGCAAGCTTTTTTCAACAGAAAAAATGCCAGGTATTGTAAAATATGGTAATGTAACCATGAAACGAGGGGTATTTGTAAACGACAATACCTTTTGGAATTGGCATGCAGAAATTACCATGAATACTATTAAAAGGCGCACAGTGCTTATTAAACTTTTAGATGAAAAGGGGAGTGTAACGATGCAATGGCAGCTTAACAACGCATGGCCTACCAAAATTACGAGCACCGACTTAAAGTCTGACGGGAATGAAGTGGCAGTAGACACGTTGGAAATCGCTCACGAACAACTAATCATTACTAATGGAAAGTAGTGATTATCCAGTAGGATTTTATTTCGAACTTTCATTTAAAGGACAAGATGCGGCATTTAAAGAAGTATCAGGAATTTCTAAAGAAATGACTATGGAAGAAGTTACGTGTGGTGGAGAAAATCGTTTTAAATATCGACTCCCCACAGTTTCTTCGACCAAAAACATCGTTTTAAAACGCGCCTTAATCCCTGAAGGATCACCATTGATTGATTGGTGTTCGAGCTCTTTAGATGAAGGATTAGCAAATCCTATTGAAGCACATGATGTATCTGTAAATTTATTAGATGCAGATGGTCAAGTATCGGTAATGTGGACTTTTTTTAATGCCTATCCTGTGAAATATTCCATATCCGATTTAAAATCACAAGAAAGCGAAATTGTGATGGAATCTATTGAATTGGCTTATACCTATTTTGAAATTACGCCAGATACTTCTATAGCTGATTTATTTGCCTAACCAGACCAATTGTATAAGTGCAATTACCATTTTAGGAAAAGAGTTTTCGTTGAATAGAATGCGATAATCTTCTATAAGAATACCAATAAATAAATTACAAGAAGAAGTTATTATTGAAGAGCAGCGGAGTAGGAATCAAAGAACCTACCCGATACACTAAATAAAAAACAATATGCCTGTAGAGATACGAGAATTAGTAATAAAAACAGAAATAAAATCTGTAGAACAACATACAACGTCAACTATTGCTGAGCATCGATTAAATGAGTTAAAAACAGAATTGATTGAAAGTTGTAAACGTATGATTACAGAGAGTACCAAAAGGAAAGCATATAATCGATAAAAAAAGCAT
This sequence comes from Tenacibaculum tangerinum, assembly GCF_029853675.1. Lineage (NCBI taxonomy): Bacteria > Pseudomonadati > Bacteroidota > Flavobacteriia > Flavobacteriales > Flavobacteriaceae > Tenacibaculum > Tenacibaculum tangerinum. The sequence goes on from NZ_CP122539.1 coordinate 148,770, forward strand.
TATGGCTAGTTTAGAGTTAATGAAAATAACGGGATATCAAGATGAAGACTTTAATGAAGAGGTAAGCAATGGAACTTATACGGTAATGTTGAACCCAGAAAGTGTAAAGTGGAATAGAGCCATTGAATATACCAAACAACAATCTTTAGACGCTATGGCTCCTAGTCAAAAATATAAGAGTGCGCCAGCAGAACAATTAAGTTTTGATATTGTAATTGATTGTACAGGTATTGTGGATGGGAAACGTACTAGCATGTCAAAAGAAATAACGGCACTTGAAAGTATTGTGTACACCTATAATGGAAAAATTCACCGACCTAATTTTGTAAAAGTACAATGGGGAGACATCTCTTTTAATTGTGTGTTAACCTCGTTGAACACTTCCTATACCTTGTTCAAACCAGACGGAAGTCCGTTGAGAGCCAAAATATCCTTGAGTTTTGACAGTTACTATTCGTACAAAAAAAGAAAAAAATTAGAAAGTAAAAGTTCACCTGATATGACCCACCTTGTAGAGGTTGTGGAGGGAGATTCGCTGCCTCAGTTGTGTAATAGGATATGGAATTCACCCGATTACTATATACAAGTGGCGGCGTACAATAAACTGAATAAGTTTAGACAGCTTACAGGAGGGCAGCAGTTAATTTTTCCACCCATAGAAAAACCAGTTTCATGAGTAGTTCAGCAACCAACATAACTAGTGGAGGATTAGCCACAACTACCGTAAAAGTTAGCGGAAATGATGTTACACATACTGTAGAGATTAAAAATATTGAGGTGGTTAAAAACATCAATAAAATCTCGTTTGCCAAAATAGTTATCTTAGACGGTAATGCGGCTGAAGAAAGTTTTACAGTAAGCTCTTCTTCAACTTTTGTACCAGGGAATGAAGTGGTGATAGAAGCAGGGTATGACTCTAAAAATGAGGTAGTTTTTAAAGGAATTATCACCAGTCAGCATATAGATATACATCCCTCAGAAGGGGCTGTATTAGAGGTAATATGTAGAGACAAGGCTATCAAAATGGTGGTGGGAAGAAAAAATAAAACCTACGCCAAAAAGAAAGATAGTGATATTATTTCGAGTATTATAGGAAGCTATTCAGGACTTTCATCTGAGGTAACAGCCACTACTACAGAATGGCAAGAACAAGTACAATACTATGTAACCGATTGGGATTTTATCCTAGCCAGAGCAGAAGCTAACGGACTCATGGTAACAACCTTAGAAAATAAAGTTTCCGTTTTTGAGCCAGCAGCCAATACTACTTCAGTAATAACTATTGAGTACGGTAATAATTTAATGGCATTCAATGCAAATTTGAATGCAGTAACACAACTGGGAGACGTAAAGGCTAGTTCGTGGGATTTTCAAAATCAACAAATTACTACGGGTCAGCAAACGAACAGCTATACAGGTCCTGGAAATTTATCTTCAAAAAAACTGTCGGAAGTGGTGGGACTCTCAGATTTTGATTTGCAAAGTACAGCACCCATTCAGAGTTCAGATTTAACAAATTGGTCAAAGGCTCAGTTGGTTAAAAGTAACTATGCAAAGATTAGAGGAGAAGTTACCTTTCAAGGGAGTAATTTGGTAAATCCTGGAAACTATATTACCCTCAGTGGGTTAGGAGACCGCTTTGATGGAGATCATTTAATTTCTGGAGTAATTCAAACTATTGAAGGAGGAAATTGGATTACCGAAGTAGCCATAGGAATGTCTCCTATATGGTTTACCGAAGAACCAGACGTTATGGCACCAGCCGCATCTGGATTATTACCGGGAGCAAAAGGACTTTTCAATGGAACCGTAAAGAAAATGTATGAAGATACCGATACTCAATTTCGTGTATTGGTAGATGTTCCTATGTTTGATGCAAACGGAGAAGGTATTTGGGCTAGACTTACCAATTTTTATGCAACCTCAGGAGCAGGAGCCTTTTTTATGCCAGAGGTAGGAGATGAAGTTGTTCTTGGGTTTTTAAATGAAGATCCGCGCTATCCCATTATTCTTGGTAGTGTATATAGCAATAGCAAAAATAAACCGTACACGGGATTAGAGCCCGATGAGAAAAACTCTAAAAAAGCAATCGTGTCTAAAGAAGGTATTTTTATTCAGTTTGACGATGAAAATAAAATCTTCACGATTGAAACACCCAATAAAAACACAGCGATTTTTAGCGATAAAGACAAACAAATAACCCTTAAAGATCAAAATGGAAATAGTATTGTAATGTCTGAAAGTGGTATTACTATTAAAAGTGGTAAAAGCATCAATATTGAGGCAGACCAAGAAGTAACTATTAAAGGAACTCAGGGAGTAACTGTGCAGGCAACGCAAGATGTTCAAATAAAAGGAATGAATATCAAATCCTCTGCCGATGTGCAATATTCCGCAAAAGGCGGAGCGAGTGCTCAGTTTGAAGGTGGAGGAGAAACAACGATTAAGGGAGCCATGGTAATGATTAATTAAAAAATAAAAAGATGCCACCAGCAGCAAGACTTACAGATTTTCACGAATGCCCAATGCAAACTCCAGCAGTACCGTCACCCATACCACATGTGGGAGGACCCGTTACTGGTCCTGGAGAGCCCACAGTGTTAATAGGGAAATTACCTGCAGCAAGAGTAGGTGATATGTTGGTATGTGTAGGACCGCCCGACTCTATCGTAGAAGGTTCAACAACGGTACTTATAGGAGGGATGCCAGCCGCAAGAGTAGGAGACTCTACTGCACACGGAGGTACCATAGTATTAGGATGTTTTACAGTGTTCATAGGAGGATGATATGGAAACAAAAATGACCAAAGAATTTTTAGGATCAGGATGGGCTTTTCCTGTAACATTTTCCGAAGGAAATTATGAATTACGTATCACCAAATACGAGGCAAACATAGAAGATAGTATTGATATTATTATGCAAACCAATTTTGGAGAGCACCCTATGAAACCCGATTTTGGTTCAGGCTTACAACGTTTCTTTTTTAAAAAAATGAACAAAGCACTCAAAGCAGATATTGAAGAAACAGTAAGAAGTAGTTTGCTGCAAAATGAACCGAGAATAACTGTGAAAAACGTTGAGGTAGTCTATAAAGACCTGCAAACAGGATTGGTAGAAATTACTGTAGACTATGTGTATAACCAAACCAATACAAGGCATAATTACGTATATCCGTTTCACCTAAAAGAAGGAACCAATTTATTGACATAATCGTATGAACAAGGTCACTCAAAATACAATGCAAACATCTATACATACCGCTTTGCTAGCTACCCAAAACTTGGTAGATGGTAGAACGGAAATGGATTATGTGTATTTTTTAACTGAGTTTGCCTCCTTAATAAATTTTTACGATGAATCGAATAGAATAAAAGGTAATTGGTCGCCCTTTTTATTAAAAGACCCACTTTTTTTATTAGGAACAATTGCTAAAACACCGTTTAAAAAGCTTCAAGAATTTTATGTAAATACCCTTGTAAAATTTGAAAAAGAACTAGAAAAAGAAGCATCAGAAATTGTAGAAAATACAGTCATAACCAATCTAGTTAACAGTTTCTTTAGTCAGGTTACCCATATTTTTCAATTACTGGATAAATGGATAGGCTATATGCTACAATCCTCTTACAATTATCATTTTAAAGAGTATGTGCTAAAAAAAGTAAAAGAAACGTATAGCGTAGTATTTTGGGCACTTATAAAATTGCAAGAACAATGGTGTTTGTGTGCACAATTGCCTATAATAACATCTGTAAATTGGTCTGAACTTACTTCTTTTAACAAACCTATATGGATAGAAAATAAAGGGAAATATCCTTATTGGGAAGTTTTCAATTTAAAAGCATCATTAAAAGAATTGTTGGCAACAACAACATCAGCAGCAGAAATAAAAGAACTTTTATATGAGTTGTTTAAAGGTTTCAAAGCTGTAGGAGATACTGTTTTTTCATTTTTGTACACAGTAATTTCAGGAGCAAAAGAAGCGTATTTCAGTTTCAAAAAACAAAAGAATAAATATCCAGATACGATGTTGCTGCGAACATTTTCTCAGCTATTACAACCTTATACTTCTCAAATAAATTCATTAGCAAATAAGCATCTAGACTTTTATTATCAGGATATTTTAAGACAGGAAAGTCTACAAGGAACACCAGATTCAGTAGTGGTTACTGTTGATTTATTACCAAAGAAGACGCCTTATATGCTCCCAAAGAACACCTTGTTTACTGCAGGTTTAGATGCATATAAAAACACAATACTGTTTCAGTCAGAAGAAAATGTTTGGTTAAATCCAGCAACGATTACCAATGCCTATACGCTCACAAAAAGTAAAGCAAATAGCAACAACTTACAGCAGCTGTATCTAGCCAGCATACCAACACCCAGCATATTAAAAAAAGATAAGGAAGAAAAAACAAGCTCATGGGCTACTTTTGGAAGTCGCTTTACCCTAGCCAACGAAAAGACAGAAAGTATGGCTTTGGTTATCGCATCTCCTATGCTGTTAGCCAAAGAAGGAGTTAGAATAATAACGGTGACTCTCAGTTTTACAGAAACTGTACCGAGTACTTTGTTACAAGGAACTACTTGGTATTTGAGTACGCAATCGGCTTGGTACGAAGTTTCTGAAAGCAACAAAAACGCAAGTTTTCAATTAACCGATAAAAAGTTAGTTCTTACCATCACACTACAAAAAACAGCACCACCAATAGTCCCTTTTGCTAAAGAAACGGACGGAATTAAGAGCAATTGGGCGATGTTGAAAATAGTGTTTACACAATTTACCAATCTAACCAATCCTCCAAAACTAAAAAGTTTACAAATAGCAGTAGCTGTTCAGAAAGCAATAAATTTTGAACTGTACAACGATTTTGGAGCATTGGCAGTAAACAAACCATTTCAGCCATTAGGACCTACGCCCGAAAAAGAAGCATCTTTTGTCATAGGAAACAAAGAAGCTTTTAGCAAGCCAATATCAACCTTAGGAATTGATTTAGAATGGGGGAATTTACCAGAAGTTACTAAAACACTAGATAACTTTAGTAATTATTATCAGCAGTATAACAAATATTTAGAGGGAGATTTTACTGAGATTACTGTAGGTACGACAAGCAATAAAACATCAAATAAAACCCCTATTTCTCTTGAAAAATTTACCAATACGGCATTTAAAGTACAAGGTCAGTTACTGCAAAATGGTTGGATGACCATTCCTGTAAATACACCGACTACACAGCAAGAAATGGTAACAACCCTTTTTCAAGAAAAAGAAATTCCAAATACCCCAGAAGAAAACAACAAGCCAGTTACACCAAAAGAAGGATGGTTCAAACGTCTTTTGGCATGGTTTAATCTTTCTAAAGAAAATGAACCAACACCCAAATTACCTCCTTCAAGAGAATTACTAGCGAATAGCAATTTTTCTTTTGTCAATGTATATAAAAACCAAGAGGTAAATGCTACTATTCAAACAGCGCATACAATTTTTTCAGAAAAATCAACTTCAGGATATATCAGATTACAACTTACCAATCCAACAGAAGGTTTTGGAAACTTATTGTATCCTCAAGTAGTCAATGCAGTAGCATTATCTAATGCAAATGCCATAGCCGGTGCTTATAAAAACGGAAAAGAAGTATCTGTTACCAACACTCCTAAAGCCCCTTTTATTCCTACGGTAAATGTTTTTACAGGAAGTTATACTGCATCGAAAACTTATTATTTTGAAGTAGACAAGGTGAATTATGGCACTTTAGAAATCAATTTAGATCAGTTGAAAATCGTAGCCGATATGTGTGAAATCTCTATGTGGAAAGTTGCTACTGATTTGATAGATATAGTTATCAATTTTCTCTTTAGCCAAGAGGCTGTTGTCAATGAAATGAAAAGTTGGCTAGTAATGGTTGATAATATTTTAAAAACCTTAATTCAACGCTTAAAGGCAATCATTGAAGAGGCGAAAGGCAATCTAGCATTTCAAGAGATTTCGGCTGATTTTGAGCAAGAATTTGCATCCTTTTTTTCAGAAATAACCACAAAAGAAGCATTGCTTACTCCCGTAGAACAGGTGTTAGGAGACGTATTTACCAGTTTGTATGATAAAATAACCTCTAAGCACGTAACAGCCACGATAAAGAATGGACAATTTCAACAAGAAATCATTCACGAGCTTATTAAGCAATGTATTGCTGAGGTTAAACCAAAACTGCAACAATCTTTGATTCGCTATTCAAAGAGTTTGGAAGCACAAACTAGTAAAAAGTTAGCAGTACTGAAACAGGAAAGTGTGCAGCACAGTAGTACAGAGGTTTCTTCAGAAGAAAAAGCCAATTCTTGGATTGAAGCATTGGTTGCTAAACTAACCACTTGCGAGGAACAATTACACCAATTTATAACACATTTACAGCTAATTATTTCAGACAAGGAAGCTGTTAAAATTGTAAACGAGTATATTCAAAACACCTATATAACTCCTTTACAGCAAGATATTGAACGTTATGAATTAGCCATTAAAGGAATTAAAGAAAAATATCCTTTAGACTGCTTTTATAAAACTCCTTTTGCCACGTATCAATTTTATGAGAGTAGTAAGGGAGTACTTTCTCAAGGTACCGTGATAGGAAATATCAGTTCAGGTACATCCGTTCCATTATATCCATCTTTTTCAGAAGAAGGGCAATTGTTTATAGAAATGAACAACCTTAGTGTAGATACGACCATGAATTTGTTTTTTGAACTAGAAAGACAGTACACTTCTTCAGATACAACAACACATTCTTCGCTTACCTATTATGGTTTAGGAACTGATGGGTGGGAAGAACTAACAGTTGTAAGCGATACAACCAATAATTTAGTGTGTTCGGGAATGGTAACCTTGCAAATTCCTAGTTCAATAGGCAAAAACGGAGTAACCATGCCTAGAACGACTAGTTTTTGGATAAGTGTAGCAACCAACGCCAATCCTGATGTTTTTGCAAAAACCGTAGTAGTAAGTGTCAATGGTGTTTTATTAAAACGCTCAGGAAATAGGTATGTATCAAGCGATACCAAACCAGAATTACCAGCAAAAAGTATTACGAGCCTGCTTGTTTCAAATCCGAAAATAGCCTCGGTAAACCAACCCTTTAAGTCGTTTGGAGGAAGTGCTTATGAAAGCAAATCAATTATGAAAACGCGGGTAAGCAACCGAATCCGTACAAAAGGCAGATGTGTAACCCCTTTTGATTTTTATACCCAGGTACAGCAAAACTTTACAGAGGTATTTTACACTCGAGTAGCATTTAACAAAAAGTGCAATGCAACAGAAGTTTTTGTGGTTAAAAAAGTAGCTGATAGCAAAAGTGCGAGTGCATTTGTGCCTATGGTAAGCGAGTGCGTAGAATTAAAAATAGCAACCTACTTAAAAGCCATTAGCTCGCCCACCTCACCTGTAACAGTAACCAATTTTAAGTATAGATATGTAAAGGTTTCAGGAACCTTTATAGTCCATCCATTAGAGGAAATAAAAACAGCACAGCAAGAAATTAATGCCGCGATGAATGTGTTTTTATCACCTTGGATTGAAACCCAACAAGCACAAATAGAAATTGATACTGGCGTAAATGCCTCTCAAATTTCCTCTTTTGTAAAAGGATATACACAGATAACAGAAGTAAAAGAGTTAACACTACAACTAGGGAAGAAAAATAAAGAAACGGGTGTTATAGAATATGCGGAAGCTACCAATACAATCAATCCGTTATCTGCCGGATATCTACTAGTACCCTCATTAAATTATGATGCTGTAATATACACGAAATGGTAGGAGAAAATCACATACAAGACATTCAGCTTCCTACTACTTTAAATTTTAAAGTACTGAAGGAAGAAGGACTTTCTTATATACAAGAGGGAAGTAGTTCTGAATGGACAAATTTGAATCCTAGTGACCCTGGTGTTACTATTCTAGATCAGTTGTGTTTTGCTCTTACCGAGTTGGGGTATTGTATGAACTTTCCTATGAAAGACATTTTAACAGATGCCACAGGAGAATTACAGATAGCGAATCAATTCTTTTTACCCGATACCATCTTAACAACGGCTGCTATTACCGAAAACGACTATGTGAAATTGATTATCGACACCGTTTCAGAAGTCAAAAACTGTATGATTAGTCCAATACCAACAAGTGTAAGTTTTTTACGAGGTATCTATCAGACTTATCTGTATATCAACCCCAAAATAACTGACCAAGAAGAAAGACAAAACATTTGCAAAGCGGTATACATTCAGCTAAATACCAATAGAAATATTAACGAACTTTTTTTAATACCTATAGCTTTAAAACCAAAGGAATATAAGGTACAATGCCAGCTACAACTGGAAGATGGATATACTTTTAAAAGTATCATTGTAGCAATTCAACAGGCTATTAACAACTATATTTTTCCAAACATACCTCAAACAGGGTACGATCAGTTGAGAGAAGAGGGAATCGCTGTGAATGAAATTTTTAACGGACCCAAATTAAAAAATGGGTGGATTAAAAATGTAGATATTCAACCCAAAAAAGATACACTGCACGCTTTTGAAATTACGGAAGTATTGTTAGCGGTAAAAGGAATAAGCAGTGTGCAGAATTTGTTTTTTTATACTGAAGACGTGTCGAACAAATTGTATACGGTTACTTCAAAGAAAGAGGAATTGCTCTGTATAAAGGTGCTTCCTTCGTCAACAGAAAAAAACGTATTGGGAGCAGCGAAAGATGCGTTTTTTGAAAATAAAACAGCGGTGTATTTCTCGAATAACCTAAACGATTTATTCCAAGCATCAAAACCCAAAGAAGATATTGAGGCAGTGCAAATGACACCCGAAGTACCCAAAGGAACATTTCGCGACATCAACTCATATTATTCTATTCAAAACACCTTTCCTACTGCTTATAAAGTGGGGTTAAATGCCCTAAATAGCAATGCTCCAGCATTTCAAATAGCACAATCAAGACAGTTAAAAGGGTATTTAACGCTTTTTGATCAGGTATTGGCAAATGAGTTTTCGCAATTGGCAAACTTAAAAACGTTGTTTTCATTTAAAAATGCAATCAGTGGTACTCCTTCTGACATAGAGGAATATAATCAGTTAAAAGATGCTTATGAAAAAGCACATCCTAAATATCCAGCCCCTTTTGTAAGTTTCTCACCTACCTATTTTTATCAATCTTTATACAACAGTGTTCCGAATATAAAACCACTGCTCAAAAACAACAAAAAATTCAATTTTAGCTACGAAGTTTTATCAGCACAGACGTTAGATAATGAGTCTTGGTTAGACTATCAAGAAGACCCATACAATTCCTATGTGTGGGGTTTAAAAACCATTATGGAAGATGAAGCGTTGAATGTAAATCGCAGAAATGAATTGCTCAATCATCTGTTGGCAAGACATGGAGAAGCACCCTTGTATATAAACACCATTTGTGCTGTACCTACTTATACGGGAGATATAGTAAAAGATCAGGTGATTAGTAAGAGTATTTATCTTCAAAACTATCAAAAGCTCTCTTATAATAGAGCCAAAGCGTATAATTTTTTAGGAGCCAACAAGTTGTATTTAGATAAAAAGACCAAATCAGTGATTGATTTTGCGCCAGTTACTGAAAAAATTCAGGAGGAATTTAAAAAAGGCAGACAAGTAGATTTTATACCCGATATTCAAAAAATAGAACGCAAACAATACATTTCCCCTTCCGACATTATCAATTATTCTACCCTAGATTTAAAACTGAATCTGCTGTTTGCATTAGATGTATATTATCAAAATTACCTCATAGAGAATACTACAGAAACCGCATGGTGGTTATTGCACAACCGAAAAGGGTTTATAAGTATCGAAACAAGTTTATTACTAAAGAATGCTCAATTTGAAGTTGTTTTTAAAGAAGAAATCAATGCGAATGTTTATTGGACAACTGCACGAAAACTCACCTACGATGAATTGTTGATACTGAATGCAATGGTAGAAGAATGTAAGCCCTCTAAAGAAGATGTAGATTCGTTTATTGCCATAAAAAAAGCCTACCAATTACACAAAAAAGAAAATGTAAGATTTGACGAAAGTGAGTATTGCAGTATAACCAACTCAGTAAGTTGGTCCGTTACCGCCTTTTTTGAAGAGGGCAGTATCGTGGTAACTTCGGTAGCCTCATTGTTTAGTGCGACGGTATGGTATATTTTTCCGAGTTACATTCCACAATTTACAAGCACAACATTTCAAAAAAGATTGCACTTGTTTTTTGAAAATGAACTACCAGTAACTACAGCAGCAAAATTTGTTTTTGTAGAAGATGATTTACTGAAAACTCTTATTAAAGCCTATGTGCAATGGCACAATGAGTTAATAGCTACGAATGATTATACAAATCAAGGAATTTCGTTACTCGAAAAGAGTAATCTACTAGCAAAAACGATCATTCAAAACTTTGTAAGCGAATGAGAAATAACGAGCGACATATTGTAGCCACTTGTGTTTGGGATACTCAGTTTGATGATAAACACAAAGCAGTTGACTTACAAAATAGTTTGAGTCATTGGAGTCAATACCACCTGCAAGAAGCATTGATTGCGGTGTTCAATGAAGTATGTCCGGAGGAACAAACACTTAAAATTAAAAAGTTAGAACTTCATTTAGGAGAAGTAAACTATGACAATTTGAAGGAAGACCTTTCAGAAAAAATTAAAAAAGAGTTGTATAAAAAACTACAACAGATTCTTTTGTATCCGACGAGATACCAGCAAGAGGTTGAAATACTTCATGAAAAAACGTCTCAAATAAAGGTCTTAGAATATTTTTTACTAAGAGGAACGTTGCCATGGGATTATCAAACAGCGTACGGAGCCTTGAATCAGCTATTGGAAACTCAATGGCAAAACAATAAACAAGAACTGATTGCCATGCTTTGGTCTGTTGGAACTCATGAAAATGCTCGAAGACGCATTGCATGGCAGTTAACAGAAAAAAACATCGTTACCATAGTAGAAAATATAGCGTCGAACAATCAAGAATATGTACAAAATATAGCCAAAGAATTGGTTAAAATTCAGGAAAAAGAAAATGTAGTTCAAATAGGATTGCATGATTTTAAGCGAAATGTATGGTTTTGGATTTTAAATTATATGTTCGTTGAAAGAGGTACCATGTTCAACAAAGTTGCTTTTGTAAAAAGTATGATTCGTCAAATGGCAAATCATTTTAATATGGAGTATAGCGAGCTCTTAGAAATTATAGAAGAAGCTGTAAATAACGTTAAAAATCAGTACTTCATTAAAAATGAGTTTATTACCATCATCAACGAACTGTCTAAAGAACAATTAACAGGAACGGTTACCACACACAGTACAGACAAACAGTTGGAGTATTATTGGGAATTCTTATTCAATCAGTTGAACAATTCAGAACTAAGAAGTACTTCTGTGCAGAAAAAGGAGTTGAATGAACTACTTCTTAGTTTGAAAAAGCAAGATGAGCAACGCTTTAAAAGAATACTAAAACCCTTACTTAATAAAAACGAAACTTTTTGGAAGGGAATTTTAAAAGATATAACCCCTGAGGTTATAGAAGCACTAATTTCGGCGTTGAATGCCTCTACAAGTTCGTTGAGAAATCAAATTCGGTTTTTAAATGCACTACAGCTTCCTGTCGAGTTAAAAACAACGGCTCAACAATTATGGGGGATTGGTTTTTTGTATGCAAAGAAAGTATTGGTTAGTTCATCAAATCAGCAACCATTTTTAAACTATCTAGTTACTCAACTAAGTAAAACCACTCAAAAAGATAAAGAAGAGGTAATCACTAGCATCTTATCGGCAGAAATACAATCTCGTGCAAAACTGATTCATCACCTACCACTGTACACCGATTTAAAAGAAGCGTATTTACAAGCCCTTATAAAATCGGATTATAAATTGAAAGGGGAGCATATTGAAGAAGTAGTACAACAGCTACATAGATTGTTTGAAACAACGAGTACCGATGTAGCATTGATAGAAAAACTTCAAGAAATCATGCTGTATTGGATGGTTACCAGACCTACCAGCTCTTTAGTGGTATTGAAGAAATATCAGGAAGACGAAAAATTCCGTAAAACAATCAAAAATATATTGGCAGATGAAACTATAGCCTATCAGGTACTTAAAATTTTAGATGCAAAGGCAGCCAAAATACTAGATGTTTTAGAGGGAATTTTAGATGATTTGTTAATAAATGAAACTCAGAGAATTGGTGTTTTTCAAGACATTAGAAAGCATGTAACAAGTATTGTAGTAAAAATTACAGTAAAAAGAACCACGACTACAACGTATGAATTTTTACAGAAATTTATAGAGGAATTGAAGTTGCAATCTCATATACATTCTTCGGAAGATTTTAAAATATGCGTACTCAAAATAGTAACACATAAAAAATGGAAACTTCTAAGACTTACCTCTCAACAAAAGAGGGCTTTAGAACAAAAAGTGATGAATTTTACATCGAGGAATATGCTAGGGTTTCTAGTTGCTTCCATCAAAAATAACGAGTACACACCACAAGAAATAGCCAAGGCACTAGCAACGATTATTCATGCTAAGCAATATGAGCATGTTGAATTTAAAAAACAGGAAACTACTTTTATAACATACCTTATTCCTAAAGCGCACGCTTCCCTAAAAACATATTGGGTACAGGTATATACAAACCAATTACGAAAGACAGGATATAAAGAGTCTACTCAAAAAATTCAACAGGTATTAGAAGGGCTTTTTTGGCAGTGTTTGGTTAATTATGCTCATTACAAAGGTAGTGAAACCCGTTTTATAAGGATGCTTCAGGAAGCCGTGGAACAAAACTATAAGAAGATACAAGCTTCTGAAAATTATGGGAAAAAGCGTCAAAGAGTTTCTGAAGATCATGAAAATTCGATAACTAAGAACACCTCATCTTGGGAGTTTTTTAATAGCGTTTTGCATGAATTGGAACAGCCAAAGGCAGGAGAGTTGCTAAAGTTTAAAAACAAGACAAAAACCTTAGAAAATGCGTTGCTGTGGTCGTTAGAAATGGTGCCATACCCTATTAAAAATAAGTTGATTAACAGGAAAACAATGCATCAGTTAAAAAAACATATTTCGTTTGAACAACTGTTGTCGCTACTTATCGCCGATACCTCTTTGAAGGAAACTCAAAGAGAATTTTATAAAGGACTTTTGGTCCTGTTTACGATAGCTACGACCATTCAGCAATCGACAAAATTTAAAGAGTTTTTCTGGAATACTTTCGTTGATAGGTATCATACGAGTGAAAGTGAATCAGCATTAAAAACAATAACATTAAAAACGTTTTCTGAGCTACAGAAGGAAAATGAGTTCAATTCAGAAATACTACTTCGTATTGTAAAAGATAAAAAAGTATTGGTGCCTAAAATGTTGCTGAATATTCTTAAAGAACAACATACAAGGTTCGTACAGTTAGCGCAACCTGATAAAGAGGTAGTTTCTGAGCTGTTACGCCATTTTCAAGCAGATAAGTTAGAAAAAGTAGCCATTCATGTATTAAAGTATCAGGAAATTCCGCATTGGCTACATTACCAAAAAACCGTTACAATCCGACAATTAATCAATGAAATAGCAGTGTTTCACCCTTTGTTATTTTTGAAAACACTACGCTCAGAGTATATTTCAAAAATTCAATTTACAGCATTAAGTAAAGAACTTAATTTCAATCTAGTTATTCAAAAACTACAACAACTGTATCCTGTTCGACGCAAACAATTAGGAGTTATAACGAAACTACATCAGGTATTGAGTAGTGTTAAGATTAAAGGAGTACCAACCTATCAAGTACAAAGTATTATAGAAGTTTTAGTGTTAAAAGCATGGATAAATGTACAGTGGAAATTGATAGATAGTATCACTATATGGAATGAATTGTTGTGGGAATTAAGTACAAGAAGAAGACTTGCTGCGAAAGATTTTTTTTCAGCTTTCGATAAATTAAAAGAACAATTGCCCATTCCGTTGCAACTTACTTATGAAGGAATGAGCAGAGCAGCCCCCCCAGAAGAAAGAAAAATTGAAACCAAACAAGAAACAAAAAAAATAAATAGTAAAACAAACATAAAACAAACAAACATGTCAAAAACACAAGTTATGGTAAGAAATGCAGGAATGGTACTATTAAATAGTTACTTTTCCATGCTACTAGAACGATTGAATCTAGTAAAAAATAATGATTTCGTATCTGAAGAAGCACAACAAAAAGCAGCACTTTATTTACAATATGTAGTCACAGGTTTGGAGAGTACTGAAGAGCAGTTGTTGCCATTAAACAAAGTGTTATGTGGGATTCCTGTAGAAACACCCATAGCAGTGAGTATTGAGATTTCAAATTCAGAAAAAGAATTAATTAACGGATTACTTAATTCCTGTATTGACTATTGGTCGGCCATAGGGTCTTCTACAGTAGATGGCTTTAGAGGAAACTGGTTGGTAAGAGAAGGGCTCTTAAAAGAAGAAGAAGAACGTTGGCAACTTACCGTTGAAAAAAGACCTTATGATGTACTCATGCTAAAGTCTCCTTTTTTCTTTTCTATTATCAAACTGCCTTGGATGTCAAAACCCTTGCATGTATCATGGCCATTTTAAATTAAAAAATAACAAAAAGTATATTAACTAAATAAAACAAAAACTTATGAACTCGTACAATGAAAATTTACATTCTGGTGTTTCGACTTCTTTAGGCAATCAAGAGACTGCTTTAAAAAAAGCCCAAGCACAATTAGACGCCACTATGTTTTCCTTATACTACGCACAAGGAAATTACATAACTATTTATGAAAAGTTGGGTATAGAAAATAATAAATACCAATTTAACCAAAAGTTGTATAATGAAATGGTGATTGATAGTGATTTGTCAACCAATTTGTTGTCTTCTGTTAATCAAGGAAAAACGTTGGTAACTACATCCATTTCAAATGCAAGTGTAGCCGCTTCAAACGTACAAATTGCTTCCAATGCTATTTTAAAATTAGCGAGTGATATGGGAAGTATTTTTAACATAGTAAGTGCAGCCGACTTTGATTCCGAAATTTACCAGCAAAGTAAAGATGCCAACAGTTTAATGAGTGAAACAGCGTATTTAGCAGAGGTACTTTCTCAATATTCTATGAAAACCTCTTCATTAATAGCAGAGGTATCAGCAGAAAAATTGTCTGAAACCGCTGCGACAAGCGATGCAAGTGTTAAAAATTTATTACAAGTTGTAAAAACAGAATTTGACAAAGCAGCTACTCAGGTAAATAATGATAACAATGCCTTGGCGCAGGCAAGTACAGATGAGAAAAAGCTAGAAGGAAGTTTGGAAGATGCCAAAGTAAACTACGACGCTTCAAAAGATGCTTATGCAATAACCAATCAAGAACTCAACTTAGATTTAGTGGTTACCAAGGAGAATCTAAAAGGAAGAGAAATTAAATATACCGTAAGTTTCTTACCCTATCAAAGTCCTTTTGGAGTAGAGAATGCTCCTTCAGGATATCCTGTAGACAACTATTATATCTTTTTAGTAAAAGAAAGTAAAAAGAAAACTTTTTCAATGTCGGTTGCAGAAGGAATATTGGTAAAAGACCCAGAGGCTAAAGGAAAAAATGGCTATCCATATATAGTAATAAAAGGAGGAAAGTCTACCGAAAAAGGAGTGAGTAAAACACTTATGTTTAATGCATTGGAAGATACCGATGAAGATGCTTTACAATTGGGAGAAAACTATGTGGTTTTTGTTTTAGCAAGTTTAAGTAGTACATATAAAAAACTAATCAACAATTTTGAGGATTATTTAACGGCTCCGTCTGCTTCATTTAGTTTAACCAATCAATTAATAGCCCCTGTAGCAGATGATATTAAAGTAGGAAATGAAAAAACTGAAAAGGACAAAAAAATATCATTAGAAAGTAAGATAATAAGTGCTGTTAGTATCTCTAGAGAAGATTTAGCAGGAAAAAATACTGAGTCTAAAAAAATTGTAAATCAGGTGTTATCATTTCCAACGAATCAAAATACTCACTTTAAAGTAGAATATCGTTGTATGTTTTTACCAGACAATTCTGAGCTTATTAAAGGATTACTAACAAATCAAGAGTTACTTGCTAAAGAAGAAGAGGCTAAAGTATTAGAACAAATTTCTAATAAATACGACCCTAAGATTTCCGAACTAGAGTTGAAAATTAATGCGTTGGAGTCTGAATTGGAAGTATTAGAAGCAACGGCAGATAGCGATATAGAAGCTTGGGTAGCAAGTGTTGAAAATTCAATAGCAGCCAAGAAAACCCATACCTTAGAAGAAGTTAAAACTCTCACTGAAGGAGGAGAAGACAATATAGATGCCATTTATAAAAAGCTAGGAGTTAAAAAAAGTAGTGAAAAAATAGTAGAAAAAGATATTCTAAAAATTATTGCAGTAATGCTAGAAATAGCACTAGCAAAAATAGAATTTGATGCCCTTAAAAAATCTAAAGAAGAGGCATTTAAGGGGTTGGATGAAAAAGCCTTGAACTTGCATCCAGGGTTTATGTTTAATGAAACCATTGCTGAAAGAGTGACAGCGAGTAATTACTTTGTAGCCAGCCCATCAAAAGATGATGACCAAAATTTTGAAGTTAAACTCAAACCAGAAATGACCGATAATTTCGGAAACCGTTTAATCCCCGGAAGCTTATACATACCCGTAGTATTGGTGGTAAATAACCAAGGAGCAGAAATTAGTAAACAATTTAGCAGTGCACTATCTGATTTTCAAAATACCAAACCATTTACTTACAAATATAAAAACTAACCTTATTAAAAAATAACAATCATGGCAAGCATTTATACCAATACCTTATTGAAGGATACTTCGACTAAAAATAGAAAATACGGGGTAACAGAAAGAAAAAAAGCGACTTTAGATCAGTTGTCTAACCAAGTGTTAGATGCAGAGAATGAAGTAGAGCAGTTACAAGCAATTGTACAATCGTTAACCGAAAAATCAAATAAATTTTCGGCACAACTAAGTTTGGCAGAACAAAACAGAAAACAGGCACGAAACAATATGGAACTTGGTGAAGAGGTAGGAACTAAGCTTAAAGAACTTAAAGACCTTTCAAACACCGCATTTAACGAAGTAGTTTTAGCAAAAAAAGAAGTACAAGATACTGCCCAAAAAACCAATACAGTTATAAATAAACTTATTTATTCTGCCGAAGTGATTAACAAACTATCAAACTTAGTTATTAGAAAAAAAGCGATGAACCCGTTAATTTCTGATGATTTGGTAAGTATGATTACCAAAGCAGGTTCTGATGCGAACAATGCAGTAGCTTTAACACTTACGGCATTAAAATCGGTATTTGCTTCTCAAGCTACCATTTTAGAATCAGAGGCAACCCTATCGTTAGAGTATATTCAAGCAGTAAAATTAGTAGAGTGTTTTACAGGAGTTGAAGCAGAAGACATCAGCAATCAATTACCAGAAAAAGGGGTTTTATCCTTGCTGCAAACTGCCTATACCGTTTCAGAGCAGTTATACAAGGGTTCATTTACCGCATTTAACGATACCGTAAAACAACTTAATGCAGCACAAAGTGAGCTTAACAAAGCCAATGTTAAACTAAGCTCATTACAATCTGGTTTGGCAGCAGCCAATGCAGCAGCACTAGCCTCATAAACGAGTAGAAAATTATAGCGTAGTTGAAATTGAGCACATTCGTATTTCAACTATGCTGTAATTCAATCAAATAATTACTAAAATTTAAACGTGTGAAAAATGTATTCAAACAATTTTATGAAAACTGTTATCTGAAAACACAAGGATTCATTCCCGTAAAACCTTTAGATCAATACTTGTTTCCAGGAGATTTTTTTCAAATTAAAAACGGAAATATTGTGCTTTTAGGAAATGTTTTTGAAGGAGGTGTTATTGATTCAGAAGAAGTATCTTTTTCAGAAGGATTGAAACTCAATGAAGCAAGCTGGTTTTTTAGTAAAGACGTTTCTAAAGTGTATTCAGGAAGAGAAGTAGGAGAGGCAGAATTAGAGGAAGTCTTTACGTTTAGTAAGCAGATATTAGCGTTTAAAGGATTGGGAAGTTTTTATTTTAAAGCACAGCACCCTGAGTTGATAAAAATTGAAAATTGGAATCAAATGTATCAGGAACTTATTATCAAGTTAACACAGACTATGTATTCCTTTAGAGAAGTATATGTAGTCACCGAAGTGGTAACTGCCGAAAATTGGACACTGGCTGTAGGTGGCGCTAAAAATGCGGAGTTGGAAATCGTTACCAAAAATAAAAATTTTGGCTTGGTAGATATTTTTGGCAATAGCAACTCTCAAACAGTACAAGCCCGTAATATTGAATATTATCATGAAGAAACCACTAGAAAACCCTCCTTTTTTAAAGCAAAAAAGCTCGTTGTAAGACCACAGCATTTAGATACTTTTATAAGTGAGTTGTTGCTAAAACAAAAGGGGAGATTTGATTGGGTACAGCAATTCTATACCTACGATTTTAATTGTGAGGCCGTCGATTTTTCAGCACGCATTCCCTACAATGTTAACGAAAGCGTTTTAGATATGCTGCAATCAAATCAGCTAAATCCGAATACTGCTTTGTTGTATTTTGATTGGGTAGACGCTTCTTTAGACGATGTGGAAAAACTTTTTAATGAAGTGAAATGAAGGCAGCAAAGAACATACAAGCCCTACACAAAGAAATTCATTGGTTAGAACAGGTGATTCATAACGTAATCAGCAGGTATTTACAGCACGAAGGCGAATGGTCACATTGGACGGATTTAGCAATGCCAGAAGAAGACGATTCTATATATCAGCAATGGATACAAAAGAATTCCATAACCCAGTACCAACGGTTGGCATTAGCACTCGCCATGACACCGCAACTCAAACCAGAAGTGTTAGATGTCTTCTTCGGAAAAAATCAATTGTATGATAGAGGATTTACCGAATTTGGAGGCATATTAGATGCAAATCATAGCGGATTTTTACCTACAGGGCAAACCTTACTGTTTTTAATTACCGCCACAGAACCCGAACTCAGATACGAAGTAACTGCCTTATTTGATACCACCAGTATTTTTTCTGTAGAACAGATACTCTTACTAGAAAATATTCCGTCACACATTCCAAAGTTAAATGGCATATTAACACTCAATAAAAGATGGTTAGCCTACTTTGAAACAGGAGAAATGCAAGATATAGAACAGAGTGCCGAGTTTCCTGCAAAACGTATTACCACCCACTTAGAATGGGAAGATGTGGTGCTAAACGACATCGTAATGGATCAGGTGCTAGAACTCAAAACATGGCTATTGCACGGAGACGAGTTAATGAACGACTGGGGTTTGTACAAAAAGGTAAAGCGAGGATACCGAACCTTGTTTTACGGACCTCCAGGAACTGGAAAAACCTTAACCGTAACCTTATTAGGAAAAGTTACTGATAGAGAAGTTTATCGGGTAGACCTGTCGATGATAGTCTCAAAATACATAGGAGAAACAGAGAAAAATCTATCCAAAATATTTGATATCGCAGAGCATAAAAACTGGATTTTATTTTTTGATGAAGCAGATGCCTTATTTGGAAAACGAACAGAAGCCAATTCGTCTAACGACCGACATGCCAATCAGCAAACCTCATATTTATTACAACGTATAGAAGATTTTCCAGGTG
This sequence comes from Tenacibaculum tangerinum, assembly GCF_029853675.1. Lineage (NCBI taxonomy): Bacteria > Pseudomonadati > Bacteroidota > Flavobacteriia > Flavobacteriales > Flavobacteriaceae > Tenacibaculum > Tenacibaculum tangerinum. The sequence goes on from NZ_CP122539.1 coordinate 168,497, forward strand.
TGGTGATTCTCGCTTCCAATTTAAAAACCAATATGGATGCTGCTTTTACCAGAAGATTCCAGTCGATGATTCATTTTACCATGCCTGCCGTTAACGAACGCTATCAATTATGGAAAAATGCCTTTACAGGTACCTGTACTTTACATTCCGATATTAATCTATGGAAAATAGCTGAAGAGTATGAATTGGCTGGAGGTGCTATTATCAATGTATTGCGCTTTTGTGCCTTGTCTGCCATTCAAAGAAACGATACCGTGGTACTAGCTCATGAATTGATAGAAGGTATTCGCAAAGAGTTTAAAAAGGAAAACAAAACAGTTACTGTTTTTTAAGATGAAAGCATTGGTACACAAACCTAGGAATGAAATAGTACTCACTAACGCAAGAGTGGTTCAAAAAAAGACCTCACAAGGAATGGTTTTAGAAGATAATAGACATACTTCTTTGAAAATAGCACAATTAAACTCAGATGATAGTGACGAAGAATACAAACCACCAGGACATGGTAAACAAAAAAGATTTTCTTTTCGAACAGGATTGGCTGAAAAAGTAATAAAAAAAACAGCCCATAGGAGAAAACATTATCATAAAAAGAAATACAAATCCGTATATACCTGCCCTGCCTGTAGAAGACCTTTAGGTTTTGTAAAAAAAGGAATTAGTAAGTTAAATCTAACAAAGTTCTCTTACACAAGTAAACATGGAAATTTAAAAAGTCAAAGAGCATTAACCTTAGATCATTACCCACCATGGGCAGGAAGACTTCGCAAGTTAGAAAGTAGAAAAGCAACAGATGAAGAAATGAAAGACGATTATAACGATGTAAACAGATTGCGTGCTTTGTGTAAAAAGTGTAACGAAAGTCATCAATATGAAAGTAAGAAACATATAGATTATGAGAGTGATGAAGACGAGGAAGGATACATGACCGATAGTGATGAATCAGAGAATAAAGGAGAATACAGTCCTTTCCGATATAAAAAAGACGATGATGATGACATGGGCGGGGATGGAATTACAGCATAACAACTAATCAAATGACCATAGATTCAATACTCAGCAAGAAACAGGAACATGCCTTTCTTCTATACCTTAAGTTGTGGAGGAAAGAAATACCCGTTGCCTGTAGAAATGTAATCATTGCAGAAGCGTTAAACCATTGTGTGTACTATGAAAATATGATGATTAAAGGGTATTGGTTGAGAGATAAAAAACTATATCTGATAATTCATACAGAAGCACAAAACGTAGAGGAGTTATTAGAAGTTTTTGCCAAACAAGTATTGAGAGGAATCCATCAATACAATCAGCAAAAAGAAAAGTATACAGGCATGGTAAAAAAAGCGAATGTAGGTAACGAGTTGTTCCTCAAATTTCCGTTGAACGATGTTGTCCTACAAAAGTTACTTACAGGAAAAAAAATAGCGCAAGTGTATACCCAGTATGTAGTAAAAATCACAAATCAAATGAACCAGAGTAACTATTGCTCTGTGGTAGATTATTCAGGAGCCCTAGGGCCTGTAAAAGTAACGATAGATTAATTTAAAAATAAAACGTATGGAGTACCAAAAGAAAAAACCGCAACCTACCCAAACGTCCATACAAAAGGTGGCGAACAATGCACAGGCATTGAAAGACAATCGTACACAAAGCACGATTCAAAAGAAAGCTAACAATACAGGCTTACCTGACAATTTAAAATCAGGAATAGAAAATATATCCGGTTATTCTATGGATGATGTAAAAGTACATTACAATTCTAGCAAACCAGCACAACTCAATGCACATGCCTATGCCCAAGGGACGGATATTCATTTGGGTGTTGGACAAGAAAAACACTTGCCTCACGAAGCATGGCATGTGGTACAGCAAAAACAAGGTAGAGTACAACCTACTACTTCAGTAAATGGAGCAAAAATAAATGATAATGTTGGTTTGGAAAAAGAAGCAGATGTAATGGGAGCAAAGGCATTGTCGAAGTAACTTGATACAATACATCTTAATAAATCATAAATCGTAATTCACACAAGATATGTACACATCAAAAAACACACCTAAAGCGCATAAAAATCGACCTGTTACTCAACGGAAAAGCGAGAGTAAACAAGGTATGGAACTAGAGGATAATAGAAGAGAAACAACTACACAAAGAAAAGTTAATAATTCAGTTAGTCAAAACGTTGTACAATTTGGAGGAGGAAGTCATTATTGGAGAAGGCAGAATGGAGGGCCATGGATATATAGTGGAAAAATGGGGAATCATAAAACCGCAACAAAATGGCATATAGCTAGAGGCTATACAAATGGTAAAGGATGGCAATTTAGTCAAGGAGGTAAAAAAAATCCACCAGGAACATAGAAATAGAAAATAAAAAGTAAATCAATCAAAAACGCAATATATGTACACCCAACAAGCCAAACCAAAAGAACATCAAAGCCAGTCGTGCGCTGATGCTGTTGCTCAAAAAATGAGTGTTAGAGAGAAGGGTATTGAGTTGGTGGATAATAGGGGTAAATCGATTGTGCAAAATAAACTCAAGGAGCACCCTAATAAAACCACCTTGGTGAATCCAGTAACACAATTAATGTTTAAAGGATTTAAAGCAAGTATTTTTGGAAATGAAGTACCAGAGGGTGTTGAAGAATATAAAGTTTTAGGAGGAGGATATGGAGTTGGTTATAAAAAATCAAATCAAACCGTTTATTTATATGGCTCCAATGGAATTATAGCGCATGTTAACATTCAAACACATGGAGAAGATTCTAATATTTCTCTTCATACAGGAACAGATTCAGGTACTGAAGGAGGTCAAGGACACATGACTGCCATGTTTCCTGTGGCTTTAAAAGTTGTAGCTAGATATTTTGGAGATTACCCAGGTATTGATATGGCTCCTGCTTTAGGGGCAGCCACTAAAGGACTCATTAGTCAGTTAGCTCGATTACGCCAACAGGTAGAACCACCAACACCAAGAAAGAGGTTTGGAGATTCAAGAATGTTTATGGCAAGTAGATTTATTAGTCTTTCAGATGAACTTAGAGAGAGGAGAAAAAGAAAAGAAGAATCAGGAAAAAAACAACGTCCCGAAGCACAAGAATGGGATGCAGAGACGATGATGGAAACAGCTCATGAATTAAATGCGTTAAGAGAAATGGAAGCTGCAAATCCATTAGGGATTGACATTGTAGGGTTAAATGGAAAGTTTAATGAACGATTGGTAGGTAAAAATTCACCTTATCTTAATGGAGGGGCATTCGCATGGCATGAAAGTTCAACAAAACAGGGGCAAGGGATGCTACAGCTTAAAATACCAATGGAAGCAGTAAAACTTTTTGCAAAATCTGTATAAGTGTTTTTGAGCTGTGGTCTTAGTTTTTTATTCTAAAATCAATGGGTTTTTTCTATCAAACTCTTGAAATAGAAAGGTGATTGTTCAGAAAACAAGATAAAAAATAGTAGAAAGAATTTATACAGGCCCAAAAACTGAAATATGTATTATGGACAAATAGAAAAACCAAAAGGACATCAAAGCCAGTCGGTCGCTGATGCTGTTACTCAAAAAATGAGTACTACAGGGAACGGTGTTGGGTTGGTAGATAATCGACCTGAAGTAGTTAGTCAAAGAAGAATGCAGATACTTTTCAATAATTCTATCGCTCAATCAGTGCAGAAAAAGGGAAGTAATATGCGCAATAAAGATTTGGATTCACCGATCATTGGAACAAGGGTATCTCAAAGAAAGATTATTGTCAATGATACCGAGGTAAATAAAGATGCAATTCTTGATGATTTGGTATCGAATACTGCTGGACGTGTGCATACGTGGCTGACCAGTAATGGAATGACTTCAATATTGAAAAGGAATAGTCAGGATGTAAAAGCAGAAATAACTGCTACAGAATCGAATTCCAAAGCTAGGAAGTATCTCGAAGCGAATCTTCGTAACCAAATTAATTCTATACTTGCCAAGTACAACTCTGATGATAGAACTTTTGAAGATAATAATCACTTTGAGTCTCAGTTGATTCAGGATGTTAAATTGAGCATCTTAAGATTGAATGATATTGTTGGAATTGATCATCACAACGGTCAATTTTCTAGAACAGATCAAAGTGGTCGTGGAAAAGCTTTAAGAATCTATCGAACCACTAAACGAGCCGATTGGAATACTTATTTGCAGTCACGTAGCCTTGCAGGACTTCTTCATGGACACGGAGGCTCATTGGGACAAGCATTAGATTATTTCTATAAATCTAAAAATCCTAATAATAAGAATGCTAGTAATCCATTTTATGATAATGTAATCTTTGAACTCAAGTTTACAAAAGACGCTTCAAATGCAATTAACTATGATGAAATTTCTTCGGGAGGAGAAGGAGGAGGCCCAAGATCAGACAAGTTAACAGGGAAAAAAGAGCAAAACGATATACTCGGTGAAGCAGATAGTTTCAGTGTGAATTTAGGAGCATGCAGAGATCTTATAGTATCTATGGATCCAGTTGTTAGACGAGTTGACGAAATGAAGGGAGAGGACACCCAGTATAGTAAAAGGTTGATGGAGCTTGGACTAAAACACGGCCAATATCCTCCTACGAATCTAACTGAAATGGAAAAAACAGAATTAGAAGGGTTAAGAGGTCTTTAAGTAAATACAATCATAATTGTGAACAAAACTACAGATAAGGCTGTTAAAAGTATATAACAAAACCTAAAATCCATTGAAGGTAACAAAAGGAAAACGGATAGTGATTCCTTTTCTGTTCATAAGAAAAACACCCTTACCGCTTATAGGCACGCTTAAAGATGTTTTTATATATGGTTGCTAATAGTGTTCTAACTTTAATAACCGAAAAATTACAAAAACGAACCAATCATGAACAATTCATTATTTAACGGTACAGTAGGTGTTAACTTCAGCAATACCTTTCAAAGTGCAGCAACACGAGTAAGTGCAACAACCGCAGCAACACAAATAAAAGCAACAGGTGTTAAAACAGTAAAAATGTTTACGTACAATCAGGCAGCTTGTATTAGTGCTTTTGCTAAAGAAGGTCTAGAAGTTTTAGTGGATATTCCTAATGGAGATTTACAAGCCTGTGCTAATAATGATACAACTACTATTAATACAATTGTAGATGTGTTATCTAATAACGCTAGCTCCATTCCTATGATTTGTGTAGGAAATGAGCCTTTAGGAAGTTGGTGGAATAATGCCTATGCCTCTTATCTTGTAAAAGCGTTAACAAATATTAAAAGTGCCATTGCAACGAAAGGACTTACTACCAAAGTAACTGTTCCCTTTAATTATGCTATTATGGGAAACTCGTATCCGCCTTCTGCAGGAGCTTTTAATCATGGTTTAAAAAACACAATTTTAGATATTTGTGCTATTTTAAAAGCAGATAACTCGGTATTTATGGTAAATGTATACCCATTCCTTACTCACAATAGTCAGCCAAATAATATTCCTTTAGACTATTGTTTATTTACCGCAAATAGCAATCCTGGAGTTTGGGTTCATGATAATGGTTATACCTACAAAAATATTTTTGACGCCATGTACGATGCTCTATTAGTAGCTCTTGAAAATAATGGCTATGGAAGTTTACCTATTGTTATTGGAGAAGCAGGATGGCCTGCTTTTGCAACTAAAGCCTATCCTTCTGCCACCGTAGCAAATGCACAAACGTTTAATCAGAACTTGATTAATCATTGTAAAAGTGGTAACGGAACACCACGGAATCCGAATGTAGAAATCCCTTGTTTTCTCTTTGAAATGTACGATGAAAACTTAAAGCCAACTAATGCAGGGGCTTTTGAGCAACATTGGGGAGTTTATGGCTACAATACTCAAAGCAAAAACTACCAAGCTAAGTATAGTTTAACATGGTAGGTTCGCTTTATAGCTATAATAAGGATAGCGAATTAAACTATCCTTTTTTTATTTAATATCCAGAAGGTCTTTTCCAACGCGTAGGTGGAGCAGGTTCGGGTTTATATATAAACTCTTTACTTCTTAATAAACGTAACGCTTCTTTAACGGCTATTTCTAGTTGAGGGTCATGACCATTCAATACCGTGCTAGGGTCTTGATGCACTTCAATATCAGGAGCAACACCTTCGCCTTCTACAGCCCAATTTCCATCCAAGTCAAAAAAACCACCACGAGGAGCCACCATTCTACCACCGTCGATAAAATTTGGGGTGTCCCAAGTTCCTACCAAGCCTCCCCAAGTACGAGTTCCTACCAATGGACCAATTTTTCTTTCTTTAAACATATAAGGAAACAAATCACCTCCTGAGCCAGCACGTTCGTTAATAATCATCACTTTTGGTCCCCAAATACCTGCGATAGGAGTGGTCCATGGTTTTCTTTTATTTGCTTTGCTATTAAAATAGCCAAAAGGTTTTCTCGATAATATATCAATCATATAATCAGCAGCATTACCACCACCGTTGTTTCTTTCGTCTATAATTACCCCTTTCTTATTTTGCTGAGAAAAATAATAACGATTAAAAGATGTAAATCCGTTATATGATGTATTAGGAACATAAACATAAGCCAGTTTACCATCAGATAGTTTATCTACTTTTCTCCTATTTTCTTCTACCCAGTCGATAGAACGCAAACTTCTTTCACTAAAAACAGGTTTTACTAAAACAATGTTAGCTCCTTTAGGAGTAGGTTTAGAGTTAACTTTAATATAAATTTCTCTTCCAGCGGTTTGTTCTAGCACTTTATATGGATTGTCTTTTGAAGTTAATGTAACGCCATTAATTTCTAGTAAATAATCTCCTTCTTTAACCTCAATACCTGGAAGACCCAGTGGAGCTTTGATACTAGGATTCCAGCGTTCTCCTTTATATATTTTAGAAAATCTGTAGAAGCCGTTTGTCTCTTCAAAATCACAACCTAATAGTCCAACAGAAACATACTTGGTTTTAGGGGTATCTCCTCCGTAAACATATGAGTGACCAATGGCAACTTCACCACTCATAATATCAACTACATAGTTTAAGTCGGTTCTGTGTCGTACGTGGTCAATCCACGGTGCATACCATTCATAGATTTTATTCCATGGAGCACCATGTACATTGTCTACATACAGGAAATCTCTCATGTAACGCCAACCTTCTTTAAAGATTTGATGAGCTTCAGCTTTAGGGTCTACCTTAATTTTTAAGTTTGTTTTTATAGAGCCTTCAGTCGATTTTGCTGGAGATTTACTACTTACAATGCTCCAGTTTCCTTTACTCGATAATAAAACAGATTCTCTATCTTCTGAAACTGTTATTAAACTGACTCCTTTGGAGAATTCAGTAGCCTTTTCTTTAGAAATATCATAGTCATGGATAATTACATTAAGTGTGTTTTGCACAGATTCAGCTATGAACACATGGTTTTTAGGTGCTTTGTATAAACCTGTATAGTTTTTTGCAGGAAGTTGTAAGGCAATGGCTCGGTTAAAAATTCCATCTTCATCAATAACTACTTTGATTTTATTAGTGTCTTTCGATTCTTTCTTATCACTTTTTTTCTTGTTTTTATCTTCCTTATTTGTGTCTTTTTTTTCAGCTTCTTCTTCGTCTGTTTTTGGCAGGTTAGGAGCTTGGTCTTTGCTATTCAGAACAATAGCATATAAACTACGTGTTACTGATGGGTCGTAAGAACTCATGTCTAACCATCCAGAAGTTAATCCATAATTTGTACTAGCCAAAGTGTATAGATACTTTCCAGAAGCATCCCAAACAGGTGAAATAGCATCTGCTAACGGATCTGTGATTTGAACTGTTTTTTGAGTACTGATTTGGTATGCATAAATAGACTTAAAATGATTTTCGTTTTGTTTTGCATAAGCAATCCAATCACTATCTGGAGACCACTTAGGATTCATGGTCCTATTAGGGTGTGCAAAATTATCTGTAGCTACTTTTTCAGCTTTTTCGGTTTCTAAATTAAGAATCCAAATATTATAATGTGTATCGGTAAATGATAAATACTTTCCGTTAGGAGACCAGTCGGGCCTGAAATAAAAAGTAGGGGTAGGTATAGTAATGTATGACTTGTTGTCTCCGTTTTGGTCAGCAATTACTACTTGATATTCTCCGTTTTTATCAGAAAACCAAGCAATTTTATCGCCTTTTGGAGACCATATAGGATATCTATCTGCAACTCCAGAAGAGTTGGTTACGTTTCTCCAAGTACCATTTTCTTTTGGAACAGTAAAAATTTCACCTCGGTATTCAAAAATGGCTCTTTTTCCTTTTGGTGAAATATTTGGGTTGGTTAAGTTTCTTCCTTTTACATTCATCCAACGAGTTCTTGCGTAATTCAAATCACCATGAACTGTTATTGGAATTTGTTTTGTACTTGAGGTTTCAGGATTTAAAAAGTGAATGTAACCTCCCTGTTCATAGATAATTCCGTTCGAATTAGCATCGAGGCTTTTTACATCAAATCTTTTGTGAAATGTAAGTTGCTTTTCTTGTTTTGTAGTTAGGTTATATGACCAGATATTACTGGTGTAATCTCTCTCAGAAATGTAGTAAACAACTCCATTATACCAAACAGGGTCTAAATGTCTTTCTTTATCTTTTTGAGGAGTTTTTATAAGTTGTTGATTTTGCATATTTAAAATCCAAATTGGCATTGCTTGGCCACCACGATAATTTCTCCATTCTGCATCCCAACTAGTAATGGGAGTATAGGCAATATAGTTACCGTTTTCAGAAAATTCTCCATAAGCTGCTCTGGGTACTTTTACAGCTTTAGGTAAACCTCCTTCTAATGAAACGGTGTAAAATTTACTAGTTTGGGTTGGTTTACCCTCTCTGGATGAACGGAACAGAATTTTGTTGTCAGGTGTCCAGCCCTGCACAAAATCATCACTGGGATGATAAGTTAAGCGTTTAGGCTCTCCACCAGTAGAAGGAATAATATAGACATCTGTGTTTCCATCATACTGTGCAGTAAAAGCAATCATGCTACCATCATTGGAAAAATGTGGATTAGATTCATAACCATCGGCGCTGGTAAGTCGTATGGCATTTCCTCCTTGAATGGGAGCTTTCCATAGGTCATTGGCATATATAAAAACAATTTCAGAATTAGATATTGTAGGTTGTCTTAATAGGCGTGTTCCCTGAGAAAAACTTACATGGAAAATTGTTAAAGTGAGTAAGGTTAGTATTTTTTTCATATGTTCTTGAAATTTTAAACCTCAAAGCTATTTAATTAAGGGTGAAAATAAGTGAAAAATTTGTTAAAACCCTACAGCAGTATCATCACCTCTTGGGTCGGCCCCTCCTTCTAATTTTCCATTAGAAAGTACTAAAATAGCGTCTACTTTACCAATAACAGGTGAGTTCGTTTCGTCTAATTCGTATCCTAGTTGTTGTAACTCTTTTTTAACTTGTTTTTTAAATCCTTTTGGTTCCATTTTAATTACATCGGGTAACCATTGATGGTGAAAACGAGGTTGGTTTACGGCTTGCTGCATTCCCATATTAAATTCATGTACGTTTAAAATGGTTTGTAATACAGAAGTGATGATAGTCGATCCGCCGGGTGTTCCTACCACCATGTATAGGTTTCCGTTTTTCTCTACAATAGTAGGGGTCATAGAGCTCAACATGCGTTTTTCGGGTTCAATTTTATTGGCTTCAGCTCCAACTAAACCAAACATGTTTGGTACTCCTGGTTTGCTTGAAAAATCATCCATTTCATTATTTAAGAAGAATCCTAAATCGGAACAATATAGTTTAGAACCATAAGCTCCATTGATTGTTGTGGTGACCGAAACTGCATTTCCGAATTGATCGACGATAGCGTAGTGGGTGGTTTCATCACTCTCTGTCATGGTTATACTTCCGTGAGAAACATCGGCTGAAGAAGTCGCTTTTTCAAAAGAAAAATTGTCCATTCTTTTTTTAGTGTATTCTTTACTGATGAGTGTTTTAACTGGGATTTTTACAAAATCAGGGTCTCCTAAATAAAAACTTCTATCGGCATAAGCTCTTCGTTCCGCTTCAGTAATTACCTGTATGGCTTTTGTTGAATTATGTCCGAGTTTATTCAAATCAAACGGTTCAATTCCGTTCATAATTTGTGCTAAACAAATACCTCCACTTGCAGGGGGTGACATGGAAATGATTCGTAAATCGTCATAGGTAAAGGTAATAGGGGTTCGCCATTTAGCTTCGTATTTTGCCAAGTCTTCTTCAGTTAAGATTCCGCCATTGTCTTGCATAAATGTAACGAGGCGTTTGGCGGTTTCTCCTTTGTAAAACTCGTCACGACCGTTTTTTGCAATGCGTTCTAACGTTGCAGCTAAAGCAGGGTATTTTATGGTGTCTCCTTTTTTCCAAGGTTTATCAAGAATAATAGAGTCTTTATTTACTTCTAAAAAGTAATGTTGGTATTTTTTTATACGGTCTTCTTGTTTTTGAGTTACTACAACTCCTTTTTTGGCTAAAGTTATGACTGGTTTTAAAATTTCTTGAACAGGTAACGAACCGAATTTTTTATGTGTAGCAAAAACACCAGCGATTGTTCCTGGAACTCCTACTGCCATGGCTCCTAAGGTACTTTTATTCTCGATCACATTTCCTAAGCTATCTAAATACATGTTTTTGTGAGCGGCAAGTGGTGCTTTTTCACGATAATCTAGTGCACCAATTTCTCCTGAGTTTTTGCGGTAGACCATAAAACCACCACCTCCAAGATTACCAGCATAGGGATACGCAACTGCCAGTGCTAGTTCGGTCGCTACCATAGCATCGAAAGCATTTCCTCCTTTTTGTAAAATATAAGTGCCAATGTTTGAAGCTTCTTTACGAGCAGAAACTACCATCGCTTTTTCGGTGATTGTACCTACAATTTTTTCTTTTTTACAATTGTATAATACTATGAGTGTTAAGAAAAATAAGAATGTTTTTTTCATTTATTTTTAGCTTAGTTCTAGTAGTTTTTGATGAGAAAATGCACGAAGATCTTCGAAAAAGGTAGTAAAATCGTCTTCAAAAATTTGATAATTCTCCAACAAGTCTTCTATAGCTAAATTCATTTTTGATTTTCCGTTGGTACGTCTATTCATTCCGTTTAATACTTCTTGAATTCCTTTGGCAAATTGATAATTATATAACCAATTATATTGCACTATATAAGGGAGCATGTCTTGTGTTTTTTCAGGGAGAATATCAAAGTTTTCTTCAAGTAATCGATATACGGAGTTTACATAAATATTTAGCGGTATTTGTGAATAGTTTTTCCAGTTTTTAGCTAGGTAATGGTCATAAAAAATATCAATAATTACTCCGTCGTAGTGTCGGTAACGTTCATGCAATCGGCGTTTGCTTATCCTAACAATTTCATGTGCATCGGTGTAGGTATCAATTTCACGATGAAGTAAAATTCCTTTTTGAATATCTTGATGATAGTGAGAAAATTTATTGCCTTTCACATGATCTGCTATAAAGTTACCAATCATAATATTTGTATTACTCTCAGAAAGGTATAAGTGCGCTAAAAAATTCATTGCATAAATGTAAACAAAAAACCACAATTGATGTGTTTAATCAACCCAAAAATCGGGTTTAGTAACTGATCCCAAGACAGTGCAATCGCCACATATTCTTTTTACAAGTGTATAGGGGCCTTCTGGATTTAATAGGTCAGCTACGGGAATGTTGTCTGTATAAAAAATATAACCTGCTTTGATAAAATCTAAAAGAGGAGTTTGATTACCTCTGTCGTAGAAAATAGGAGAATATAAGACGCACTCATCGGGAAATGGTGGATAAAAAGGGGTTACATCTTCCCGATTGATAAAGATACGTTTCGATGATACGTTATTAACTTCAAAATACCCTATGACTTTCGTATCAGGATTGGAAATAGATTTTATATTTCCTTGTAGAAACCCTACTTGATTTTCAGAGAAGACATTATCTGAATTTGAAAATTTTTTGAGTATTTGATAATAATTATGGGCATTGTAGTTTTGAACGAATTGTTTTACTAAAATGCTGTATCTGTGGGAAATCATAAAGTCATTCGTAGGAAAAGAGCGAACTGGTAAGTTTTCAATTCTATCTTTATCTAAGCCTGTAGTCTCTGTTAAAATTATTTGATTAGAGTATAACGTCTTATAACAAACTTTGCTTTTAATTTTTCGAGGAACTTTTGTAACTCTGTAACTTATGCTTCCACTATAGGTATAAACTTCTAAGGAGTCATTACTGTAGTACGGAGCTACAATTTTATAGGTTTCTTCATATTCAAATTTATAAAATTGAGCATCGTTATTAGGGGTAGCACTACTAACTTTAATGCTAACAATTTCCTCTCCGCTATCATTGACTTCTACAGCTGCAGCTATTTCATTTAAAGAGCTTTCAGGGGTCAATATTTCCTGATCAGAAGCAAAAATTTCTCCGTCTTGTGTTTCAATATGCAAGATATATGTTTCATTTCTTTCGGCCGAAAAGGGGTTTAAAGGCTCATAAATTCCTTCTTCAACTTCAGTGAATTGATACTTTTTATTCAAATTAGTTGCAATGTAGAGGTTGGCATTTCGCTCAGGAAAAAAACCAGAGGTATCAATTCGATAGGTTCTAGATAATTTAATTCGATGCTTTTTGTGTTCGTTCGTTATTTTACCATCTACTACTAGTAAGTTTTCATACGATATAGTCAATGGAGAAAACGGCTCAAGACAACTTGTAATTGATATGAGTAAAAATAAACAACCGACAATGAATGTTCGTGATTTTAAAACTTTCATAACCTCTTAAAATGAGTGAGCTTGAGTAAAAATTTTCTCCATATTATTTAACAGTAAAAAACTTTTGTATTGAAATTGGGTTTCCTGAGCTATCAAAACCTTCCACTTCGATTACAAATTTTCCTGAAATATCGGAAGTGTAAAAAAAGAGATTCTTGCTGTTATTATCAAAATTAGGTTCCCAAAACAATTGCACCCTGTAATCGGGAATTCTTTCTTTTGAATTCAAAGAATAATTTTCTTGGTAATATTTTTTGAATGGTAATGGTTTTAAAATTGTAAACTTCTGATAATTCATTTGATCATCACCAAAATTATGCTTAAAAGTATCTACATACATGATACCTTGATAAATATTATTTCCAAAGACATGCTTTTCTTGTGATAAAGAAACTGTTTTTATTTTTTTTGGATCAAAATCAAAAAAATCAGTATGATTGCTTACAATTAAACCGTCTACTATGAGGAGTGAGGGAAAACTAGTATCGGTATTTTTGTTTGCATCTCTAACGTGAATTTTGAACTGGTTGTTTTCTTTTGTAAACCATACATTTTCGAGTACTTCTATGATGGTTTCTCTAATAGAATTAAAACGCGTGTAATCATCTAAATGTACCACTTGGTTTATACTCGTTAAGAGTGAAGAACTTGTAGAAGTATAAAAAGAGCTATCTTTTTTTATCAAACTATAGGCATTTTCAATTTGAGCATAGATGCTTCTTTCAAGTATAAAATCTTTTTCGTTTGGAGTTAATGCTATTGCTTTTACAGTATTGTTCTTCTTATTATAAGAAAATTTTTGGTTTGATATACTTATTTTATAATCAGTATTTTTCTTATCTAATACTTGCAAAATGATTTCTGAAGTACTCAAATTTTCTACACTAAAATAGAACTTTCCACTTTTGTTTGTAGTAGCAATTTTGGTAATGGGTTTTTTACCAGCTATCGACAACCCTATTTTCAACCCTTTTACGCCTTTTGATTTGTCAATAGGTATAATTTCTCCCTCAATTAAATTACCTCTTAATTCAGGTAAAATGATTTTTTTTTGAAAAGTGTCATCCTGAATAAAGTTTTCTCCTATGTTCAAGTTTTTTAAAGTTTTTTTATAACTATCATTACTATTAGCTAGTCTTACAGATACTGAATAGTTTCCAGAAGATAAATTGTTTAAAAAATCTAATGTTAATTTTTGCCTCTTATTTTGTGTGCTTAGTTCATTTTCTTTTTTTACATCTAAATTTTTATGGGCTGATTGAATGGTTTCGGAAATACTTTCAAAGTCTGTTGTATAGGGATTAATAATTTGGATAGTATCTTCAAAAAAAGTACGATAATTATTCATCCATTTTGTATATGATATGATTTTGTATGTTCCAGTTTCTATGGTATTGTTGATAAAAAAATCTCCGTAACCAACACCGTTATTTAGATTTATTTTTTGTTTTAGAACGCTTTCGTTTTTTGAATTAATTACTTCAAAGTAGGCAATTTTACTAATTTTAGAAGGTTGATTATTTTTATTAAGACAGTATAGCTTATAAAAAAACTGCTCTCCAGAAACAATTTGGTTTGTATTGTAATGCACAAATATCTTTTCTATGGGAAGTTCTTTTGTGTGAATGCTATTTTTGGTATTGTTTTGAGATAATACAAACCCAATATGTAGCGTGAAAATTATATATAAGAGTGTCTTTCTTTTCATGATTTACGTATTTAATCTATCCAAAAATCGGGTTTTACAATTGAACCTAATACTGTACAGTCACCGCATATTTCTTTTACAACCACATACGGACCTTCTGGTGTTAGCGGGTCAGGATTAGGATTGTTATTTTCGTCAAAATAAATGTATCCATTTAAAAGCGCATCTAACAAGGGTCTGGCGCCACTTATATCATAAAAAGTAGGAGCAAAGGTATAACATTCATCAGGAAAGGAGATGTAAGTAGATCTGATATCTTCCCGATTGATAAAGATACGTTTCTCAGATACGCTATTAACTTCAAAATACCCTATTACTTTCTCATCAGGGTCAGAAATGGATTTTATATTTCCAGATAAGAAACCTACTTGATTTTCTGAGAAAACATTGTCTGAATTCGAGAATTTTTTCAGTATTTCATAATAATTATGGGCATCGTAGCTTTGAATAAACTGCTTTATTAAAATACTATATCTGTAAGAAATCATAAAATCATTGGTTTGAAAAGATCGAACAGGAAAATTTTCAATTCTATCTTCATCTAAACCCGTAGTCTCCGTTAAAATTATTCCATTAGAATATTGGGTTTTGTAACAAACTCTTTTGTTAACGGGTCGTATAAGTTTTCGTACCTTATAAGAACCACCACTGAGACTGTAATCGTAAGGTTCTAAATAATAATTACTGTAGTATGGGGCTACAATTTTATAGGTTTCTTCATATTCAAACTTATAAAACTGAGCATCGTTATTAGGGCTAGCGCTACTAACTTTAATAGTAACAACTTCGTCTCCGGTATTATTAACTTCTACATCAGCAATTAAGTTATTTATAAAACTTTCAGATGTTAATGTTTCTTCGTTTGAAGTAAAAACTTCACCATTTTTTGTTTCAATATGTAAGGTATATGTTTCATTTCTTTTTGCAGAAAAAGACTCGATAGATTCATAAATTCCTTCTTCAATTTCAGAAAATTGATATTTTGTATTCAAATTAGTTGTAATATATAGGTTTGCATTTCGCTCAGGAAAGTACCCTGTAGTATCGATACGATAGGTTCTAGATAGTTTAATTTGGTGTTTTTTCTGTTCGTTCGTTATTTTTCCATCCACCACCAGTAAGTTTTCATACGATATGGTCGATGGTGAAAACGGCTCAACGCAGCTTGTAATAAATACCAACAGATACAAACCAGCAAGTAATCTTAATAATTTAAAAGTTTTCATAGCACTTTAGAATTTAAAATTATACGTAATCGTTGGTACTGGAACTGAAAAAATCGAGCTTTTAAAACCGTTTACATTTCCATTTTCAGCCTCGAAAAAAACAGAATAAGGGTTGTTGCGACCTAAAACATTGTAAATGGAAATGTTCCAAAAGCTATGGGCAAGCTTTTTTATTTTATGATTTCCTTCTATATTAAGACCAATATCTAGACGATAATAATCAGGAATTCTGAATTCATTTCTGTCGCTATAATACTGATATTCTGAATTTCCTTGCAGGTATTTACCTGCTGGGTAGGTAACAGGTCGCCCAGTTTGAAATGAAAAATTGCTAGACAGGCTAAAGCGTTTCGTTAATTTATAATTTAGGACCAAGGTCAAATCATGCGGTTTGTCATAATTTGTTGGAAAATACTTACCTGCATTTACAATTTCTTCACTAAAATAACTATCAAGCTTAATAAATGATCGAGAATACGTATAGCTCAACCATCCATTTAGTATGCCTTTATTTTTTCTGAATAGAAATTCGGCACCATACGATTTACCCGGTCCTTGAATCACTTCAGTTTCAATGGCTTCATTTAACAACAAATTGGCTCCTATTTTATAGTCTACTATATTTTTAAACTTCTTGTAATAGGTTTCAAAACTGACTTCATAATCGGAATTTTCAAAATTCTTAAACAGTCCGATAGAAAACTGATCGGCCTCTTGAGGTTTTATATTAATGTCAGATAACCTCCACGTGTCAAGTGGAGAAGCAGTAGTGTTGTTACTAAGTCTATGAATGTATTGAAAAGATCTGTTGTAGCTGCCTTTTAATGAAAGGTTGTCTGTTAAAGAATAGCTTCCCGACAATCGATAACTTAGGTTGTAATACGATTTGTGTACTTCGTTATGTTTATAGTTTTTTGTTTCAACTAGCGTAGAGGAATTTTTAGGAGCGTTGTCTTGATATATTCGTTGATTTGTTGCTCCCAATGCTAAGTATTGCGACATACGTAGTCCTAAATATAAATTCAGTTTTTTGCCTACATTATACTTGTCTGATACAAATAAACTATTTTCTAAAGCTCTTTCGTTGGGTATTATTAGAGGAGTTACATCTGAATCTTTTCCACTTGGAAAAATTGAACCTGGAGATATATTGTATAATTTAGACTCAAGTCCATAATTAAAATGATGTTGTTTAGAGTGTAAATACTTAAACAGTAATTTTAAGTTAGTTTCGTTTATGCTATACTTTAAATTAAAGTTTTTATTGCCATCACTCTCATAATCAATATTAAAATCATACTTACTGTTAGAGACAAATAAACTACTACTATTTTTTTTATTAAATGTATGTTCCCAATTCAAAGTTACTAAGCTGTTACCATAAGAGTTTATAGAGTCTGAGGCAATTTGAAAAGAGTCTTCACTATAATACCCAGTAATGTCTATAGTGTTATGATCGTTTATTTGATGATTGTATTTTGCAATAGCATCGAAAAAAGAAGCACTACTGTTTTTTAGTTTCTTGTCATCCAACACTTTTAAAACCCAATCAGAGTAGGTGGTTCTAACTCCAACCATCAACCCAGATTTTTCTTTTATTATGGGAGTCTCGATACTTAAATTACTAGTTACGGGTCCGATTGACCCTTCTCCTTTTATTGTTTCTGTGTTCGGTTTTTTTGTTTTCATATCGAAAACAGATGAAAGCCTGCCGCCAAATTCAGAAGGAATGTTACCCTTGTAAATTTTTAAATCGCTTGTTGTAAATGGGTTTATAGCCGAAAATAACCCTAAAAAATGAGTAGGATTGTAAATTGTTCCATTGTCAAGTAAAAATAAATTTTGATCTACTTTTCCTCCTCTTACATTCAAACCTTCAGCACCTTCACCTGCAGATTTAATACCAGGTAGCGTAGTTGCCACTTTTAGTATATCTCTTTCTCCCAAAACCTGAGGTATAGTTTTTATATCTTGAACTTTAATCTGTGTAACACCTGTTATGGGCTGTTTCAATTTAAGTCTTCTTTTAGTACTGATAGTAATTTCGTCTAGTTGTTCTGAAATTTCCTGTAATTTAAAGTTCAAACTACTGTTGTTGTATAAAATAATTTCTTCATACTCCTTTAAGTAGCCTGTTAAAGAAGTTTCAATTAGATTTTTTCCAAGTGGTAGCTTCAATTGGTAAAATCCCTTATTGTTTGTTGTAGTAAATAGGTTTTTGTCTTTTTCTGAAACAATTACCCCTCCAATAGGTTTACCATTTTTAAAATCTGTTACTAAACCACTTAGCGTATAATAACTCTTTTTTATAGATTCTTCTTTTCCTAGTATAACTATTTGGTTATTGTTTTTTTGTGGATTAATAAAAATAGGGCTTTCATGTATTGTACTCTTTTGGTTTTCTTTTACATTAGTAATTAAGTTTCCTTTAGTTAGAATTATTTTTTTATCATCGGTAATAAAGTAGTTTACCTGAGTTTCATAAAAGATAGTATCTAATATTTGATGAATGCTGACGTTGATAAAATTCTTGTTAATACTACTTTTATTATCCAACCATTTATCAATAAAAAAGAAATGATAATTAGAATTGTCTTCAATGAGTTTAATAGCTTCTAGTTGACTACTATTATTAAACTTTATTGACAATTTTAAGGAATCCTTTTGTGCATAGGAATTTAAAAAAGCAAATAGTAAGAAGAAAATTGGAAGTGTTTTTTTGTATAGCATTTTTTATTTCAGATTATTTAAATACTTAATGAGATTAATCATAAATAAATCAGAATTTTTCCTTTTTAATTTATTGTTTGCTCTAAAATAATTGGTAATAGCTTTTTTCATTTCTGGCAAAACTTTTATAAAATCATTTTTATTTTTGAACTCGTACATTGTATTCTTGTATTCAAAAAAATAGTTTTCTTCTTCCTTGAATTTGAAATAAGTATAGCGTTGGTCAAGTTTTTTTTGTTTTGTCTTATAGTGCTTTTTAAATACTGAGAGTTGGTCTGATAAATGCAATATTTCTAAAAAACCGTATTTTTTAGAATTTAAAAAACTAAAATTATTAATTCTAAAATTCGAGATTAGAACGTCATTTAAAACAATCTCTTTTAAATTTATTTTAGTAATTAGTTTATCGTTTAAAAGATCGTATTTTAAATTAACATTGTAGTACTTATGATTATTATAAGTTAGGTCTCCTACATTATAGTTTAAGCTCTCAAAATAAGGATGGTTTTTATTATCTATTCTAAAATTACTAGTATAGAGTTTTCCATAGCTTAAGTCAGAATTTTCTAGAGATACAGTCGAATCAAAAATTAAACTGATTTCCTTGAGTGAATCGTCTTGGCAGTAACTACATAAACTCACCAAAAAAAATAAGAGTGTACAAAAAGACTTTTCCATATGTTTTTTTTCTAAAAATACAAAAAAAACCACAACTAAAATGTTGTGGTTAAAAAAAATTGTGTATACAACTTTAATATTTAGGTATTGCTATAAGGCTTATCCAGTAAAAAGGTGAACTATTTATTTTAATTTTTAACAGGAGTATTTTTTAAAATTTCTAACAAAAATTTCCAGAATTTTTGAGTAGATGATATTTGTGCACGTTCATCAGGTGAATGAGCACCTTTAATGTTAGGTCCGAAAGAAACCATATCCATTTTTGGATAGTTTTGCCCTAAAATACCACATTCTAATCCTGCATGACAAGCGGCTACGATAGGCTTTTCGTTGTGTAACTTTTCATATAAATCAGTAACCGTCTTTAATATTTCAGAATTTACATTGGGTAACCACCCAGGATAAGAACCAGAAAATTCCACATCAAAACCTGCTAACTCAAAAGACGAACGTAACGAGTTGGCTAAATCCCATTTATTGGTTTCAGAAGAAGAACGCGTTAAGCATCCAATTTTAATAGCTCCGTCTTTTACAATAATACGTGCAATGTTGTTTGAAGTTTCTACAAGTCCTTCAATATCTGGACTCATACGATATACACCATTTAAAGCAGCATAAACCGCTTTAATAAAACCTTCTTGAACACCTAATTCCATTACGTTTTCAGGAGTATCAACTTCTTTTAATTCAATACTAAGGTTAGGTTCCAATGTTGAAAACTCTGCTTTGATATTGTTAATAAGTTCATGTATTTCAAATAAAAAAGGTTCTTTCGATACCGTGTCAATCACTACAGATGCAAAGCTTTCACGAGGAATCGCATTGCGTAAACTACCTCCGTTTATTTCACTCACACGCAAACCAAAGTTCGTAAAACCGTCAAATAACAAACGATTCATAATTTTGTTAGCGTTTCCTAAACCTTTGATGATGTCCATACCAGAGTGACCTCCATTTAACCCAGTCACAGAAATTTCATAGGCGATTGTGTTTTCAGGAGTAGCTTCTTCGTTATAATTTCTAGTAGCAGTGATATCGACACCACCGGCACATCCCATGCCTATCTCATCGTCTTCTTCGGTATCTAGGTTTAATAAAATGTCACCTTCTAATATACCGCCTTCAAGTCCCATAGCACCTGTCATACCTGTTTCTTCATCAATCGTAAACAATGCTTCAATTGCTGGATGCTGAATATCTTTCGATTCTAAGATTCCCATTATAGCAGCAACCCCTAAACCGTTGTCAGCCCCTAAAGTAGTTCCATCGGCTTTTACCCAATCACCCTCTACAAACATGTTAATTCCTTCGGTATCAAAATCAAAAACAGTATCTGCATTTTTTTGATGTACCATATCTAAATGGCTTTGCAAAACGACCGTTTTGCGGTTTTCCATCCCAGAGGTAGCTGGTTTTCGAATAATAACATTTCCTACTTTATCAACCATGGTTTCAAGATGTAGTTTGTTACCGAAATCTACCATAAATTGTATTACTCTTTCCTCTTTTTTAGATGGACGAGGCACTGCGTTTAAGTCGGCAAAATTTTTCCAAACAGCTTTGGGCTCTAGGTTTCTTATCTCTGAATTCATGTGAATTGAAGTTTTAATTTTAAAGTTACGAAGATACTTAATCCTTATCGAAAAATTGTAAATTCGCAACATGGATTTTTCGTCGAAACTATTAGAAAACGCAGTAAATGAGGTAAGTCGATTGCCAGGAATTGGCAAGCGTACAGCACTTCGTTTAGTGCTACATTTATTAAAACAACCGAAAGAAAACACGAAGTATTTAGCAGAGGCGCTAATGCATTTGCGTAACGGCGTAAAATCGTGTAAGAAGTGTCATAATATTTCAGATACGGTGTTGTGTGATATTTGTAGCAATCCGAAGAGAAATGGAGAAATTGTGTGCGTGGTAGAAGATATTCGTGATGTAATGGCAATTGAAAATACGGCACAATACAGAGGTTTATATCATGTTTTAGGAGGGAAGATTTCTCCTATAGAGGGTATTGGTCCTCAAAATTTACAAATAGAATCGCTAGTAGAAAAAGTAAAAGAAGGAGAGATTAAAGAACTGATTTTTGCATTAAGTTCTACGATGGAAGGAGACACCACGAACTTTTATATTTACAAACAGATAGAACAATACAAAATTACAACGTCAACCATTGCCCGAGGAATTTCGGTAGGAGATGAGTTAGAATATGCCGATGAGGTTACTTTAGGAAGGAGTATTGTAAACAGAATACCGTTTGAACAGTCGATAAAAGGGTAAGAGAAATTGCTGAAAAATGGAAATAGGAAAGAAATACTACTTAAAGTTATTCCTCCTAATTAGTACTATATACTATACATAAGAATGAAAACCTTTTTCATAGCACTATCATTCGTTTTTTGTTTTCTCTTTTAGAGTTATTCGTTTAGTTTTTTATCCTCTTCAATCAGCTCTTGCTCGAATTTATCCCACGATTTTTTAGCTCTCATTTTTTTGTAAATACGAACGCCCATCATAAGTAATATTCCAAAAAGTACAATCCCCACAACACCCCATATCCAGTTAATACTATCTTTTAAAACCGCTAAAAAGACACCAGCAAATAAAATTACTGTTGGAATTTCATTGAATAGGCGAAGTTTGTTCGATGTGTATTTAATCTCGTCACGTTGTAGTTCTTTGTATATCTTATGGCAAAATGCGTGATAAAAATACAGTGCTAGCACAAAGGCCAGTTTTACAAGCATCCAAGGCATTTCTATATAGATAGGGTTTTTCCATAGCATCCAAAAAGCAAAAAAACTAGCTAAAAATAAAGAAGGCCAAGTAATAATATACCACAAACGTTTAGACATTAACTTGTATTGAGTTTGAAGAATATTCTTAGCAGGTTCATCTTTTTTTTCTGCTTCTACATGGTAAATAAATAAGCGACCTATGTAAAATAATCCAGCAAACCAAGTAACAACAAAGATAATATGTAATGCTTTTACGTATAAAAAGTCCATTTTTTTTAATTGTAAAGTTTAAAGACTGCAAAGTTACGAACTTTTTAAGTTTGGTAACTGTTAATTAAGATGAGATTATTACCTTGTTATGACTATTTATGATAGCAGTTTCTATTATCGATTTGCAGGTTAAAACTGTTCGTTTTTACTGTAGATATCTTAGTTTTTAAAATATAAAGTAGGTTTGTATAAAAACAATTTTTGTAATAGAGTATGGAAAGAGTAACTGTACTTATTACCTTTCTTTTATGCGTTACAACTCATCATTATTAATATTTTCAAAAAAGCTAAATACATTACCACCATAACGTTTCTCATAGCTGTAAAATGGGTGTTGCGATAAATCGGTATGCTTAGAGTGTTCAATAATTAAAAGTCCGTCTTCGTTTAACAACTCACGCTCAAAAACAATATTGGCAATTTTTAAAAACTGATTTTCTTCAAAATCGTACGGAGGATCTGCAAAAATAATATCTGTTTTAAGAGGTGTTTTTTCTAAAAACTTATATACATCACTTTTATAACTATGTATGTTTACCCCTAAATCTTTGGCTGTTTGATTGATGAATTTAATACAAGCATAATGCGCATCAACCGCATAAATAGTTTCGGTACCTCTAGAGGCAAACTCATAACTAATGTTTCCTGTTCCCGCAAACAAATCTAATACTGAGATATTTTCAAAATAATAAGAATTGTTTAAAATATTAAATAACGATTCTTTCGCCATATCTGTCGTAGGACGTACAGGTAAATTTTTAGGAGCAGTAATTCGTTTACTTTTATATTTTCCAGAAATAATTCGCATTAGCTTGTGAGTATAAAGTTAGAATGATTTGAAAAGTCTTCACTATCAGCAAAAAAACTATCTATAGGATTTATAAAGTGAATATTTCGAACATAGTTATATGTTATATCGTATAAGTCAGATTCTTTTTCAATATCACCTGTAAAGGTTAGTTGAAAATAATTAGGGTTCATTTGCAACTGTTCTGCAGTAAAAAGAATGTAGTAAATAAAATCTTCTTTGGTAGTGTAGTTAAATGAATTGTAAAATAATAATCTACCCTCTTTGCATACTACAAGATCTACATAATTAGGCGATACATGTACAAAAAACTGTTCTTCTGAATCTTGTTCAGAATAAGAGAGAAGTTTATCAATTAATACTGTTGAGTGATGTTTGTATTCAAACTCTCCAAAATTTTGAAAAATAAAATTATTGATATTTACGTAGGGTATATATACGGTGTTAGCGGCTATAATATTGTGTAAATCATAGGTAATAAAATCTGTTTTTAACGTCTTAACAGTATATTTTAAATAAGGTGCTAAATTATTTCTATCAAAAAGTTCATTAGGTACGATGGTTGCTAAATTATTTTGATGAATAGCAAAAACTGATGTGAAATCTTGCTGTAGGTCTTTATCAGTATCAAAAATAGCAATAACTTTTTCTAATAATAATTCAGGAGAAGCAATAGTTTTGGTAAAGGCATACTTGGTAAAAAGAAGTGGCTCTTTGGTTTCTGAATTTGAAACATAAAAAGAAAATCCATCCAAACTGAATTGGATGGATAGACTTTTATACTGCGCAAAAGCGCTTATTTTTTTACTCGTCTTTTGCAATTGCTTCACCTTTATCGTAGTACGGAGGCCAGTTACCACCCGTAGTAACTTCATTTAAAGAACCTACAGAAACAAACTCTCCTTTAATTTGATCACTCTCAAGAGCCTCTAACTCTTGTTTAATTAAAGAAGGATTCATTCCTTCTAAAATAGGTTTTTTAGAAATTTTAGCTTCAAATACAGGAACTTCTAAGCCAGCTACTTTCTCAACTCTAGCCGTAGCCAATTCAAATTGTTTATCAGTACCAGGTACATTAAACATGTTTTTGTAATCTTTTCCTTCGAAATACTTTAATACTGGTTCATAACCAATAGTATCTACTACTTTTTTAGAAACAGTTACAAAAATTCCACCACCTCTATCTACTTTTTCTTCAACGTTATTGGTTTCAGTTAACGCTAACTTACCAGTTTGAATAAAATTAATAAGAGAGTCTTTATTGTTGGTGTACGTTCCTTTTACTTCTTTATATTTAATTTCCGCATCACGAATTAACTTTAAATTCTTAATAACTTTAGCATAACGCCCTTTTTTATTTTTGTTAAAATTGATAGGCTCCATAATACCATTGTAAATTTTATAGCCCAAAAAGGCAGTGGCCCCTAATAACAATAATGAAACTAACCATCTCATTTTAAGGGGTACAAATTTAACAACAAGTACTGCTAAAAGAAATGCAACTACAAAAGCTGCTAAAATCATTAATACTAAATTCATTTTTTTAATTTTTAATGTATGATATTCGCAAATCTACAATTTTTTTTCAACGAAGAAAATAATTATTTATAAATAGGCTTATCTTTGAATATTATTTTAAATATGATACAAACTGCCTCGAAATTCTATACTGAGATACTACAAAAATTTCCTTACACACCTACACAAAAACAAAATGAATTATTAGATTTATTAATACAATTTATTTTTTCAGAAGATAATAGAGCGTTGTTTTTGTTAAAAGGATACGCGGGTACAGGAAAAACGACGATTGTCAGTACCGTAGTTCATAATTTGTGGAAAATAGGTCAAAAAGCCGTTTTGTTAGCCCCAACAGGACGTGCGGCAAAGGTGATTTCAGGATACTCAAACCGACAAGCCTTTACCATTCACAAAAAAATATATTTTCCAAAAAAACAAAGTAACGGAGGTGTAAGTTTTGTAATGCAACCCAACAAACATACCAATACCCTTTTTATTGTAGATGAAGCTTCTATGATTTCTGATGAAAAACAACATGCGAAATTGTTTGAAAATGGTTCATTGTTAGATGATTTAATCTCGTATGTGTACTCTGGAAAAAATTGCAAACTCATTTTTATAGGAGATACCGCACAGCTACCTCCTGTAAAATTAACCATGAGTCCAGCTTTAGAAGCCGATAAGCTTTCATTTGAATTTAATAAAGAAGTTACCGAAATTGAGTTAGATGAGGTGGTTCGACAAGAAGAAGGCTCTGGAATATTAGCAAACGCAACCGAATTGCGCTTGCTAATTCAGCATGAAGCTACCGATTTTCAGTTTGATGTAAAGTACCCTGACATTATTCGTTTGCAAGATGGATACGATATTCAAGATGCCATAACGACTGCTTATGACGGAGAAATAGGGGTAGAAGATACTGCCATCATTGTACGTTCAAACAAACGCGCAAATCAGTACAATCAACAGATTCGGACAAAAATTCGCGGACAGGAAAACGAAATCTCTACAGGCGATTACGTCATGGTGGTAAAAAATAATTATTACTGGTTAAAAGATTCTTCTTCGGCAGGATTTATTGCCAACGGAGATATTTGCGAAGTCATGCGTATCAATTCAATTAAAGAATTATACGGATTCAAATTTGCTGAAGTAGAAGTTCGAATGATTGATTATCCTGATATGAAACCCTTTGAAACGGTATTGCTCTTAGATACGCTTACGAGTGAGAGTCCGTCGTTAACATACGAAGAATCGAATCGTTTGTACGAAGCGGTAAAAGAAGATTTTGCCCATGAAAAATCGAAATACAAGCAGTTTATGGGAGTAAAAAAGAACAAGTACTTCAATGCGCTTCAAGTAAAATTCTCGTATGCCATGACCTGCCATAAATCGCAAGGAGGACAGTGGAAAACAGTATTTATTGAGCAGCCGTATTTACCAGAAGGACCTTCTGTAGAATATTTGCGCTGGCTTTATACAGCTGTTACACGAGCACAAGAAAAATTGTATTTGATTGGCTTTAAAGAAGAGTATTTTACGGAGTAGTGTTTGGGTTTGATATAGAAAAGAGAAAAGAGAAAAGAGAGAAGAGAAAAGAGAAAAGATAGAGAAGTATGCTTTATGAGATACATTGTTAAGTAATGATTTCTTTCTATTATAAACGCAACAATTTTTCTTTCCTTAAAAAATGTTAGCATTTTGTTAAGATGCTTTGTACTCCACCTAAAAAAGTTACATTTGTGTAGTATTCAAACTATTAAAAATGCACAAAAAAGTACTTTCATTACTCTCTTTTTTATTGATTTCAGTAACAATAAGCGCACAAAAACCAGCAAAGTTAACTACCAATCAGATATACGAGAAAATCCAAAAGCTAAACTTTTTAGGTTCTGCGTTGTACATAGCAGCACATCCTGATGATGAAAACACACGATTAATCGCCTATTTATCAAATCATGAAAAGGCAAGAACAGCCTATTTGTCATTAACACGTGGTGATGGAGGTCAAAACTTAATAGGACCAGAAATGCGTGAATTATTAGGTGTAATCCGTACTCAAGAATTATTAGCAGCAAGAGGTGTAGACGGAGGAGAACAACGTTTTTCGAGAGCCAATGATTTTGGATACTCGAAGCACCCAGATGAAACCTTACAGATTTGGAATAAAGACAAGGTACTCGCCGACGTCGTTTGGGCAATTCGTACGTTTAAACCCGATGTAATTATCAATCGTTTCAATCACAGAACACCAGGGACCACACACGGACATCATACCTCATCAGCCATGTTGAGTGTAGAAGCGTTTGATTTGGCTGACGATAGCACAAAATATCCTGAGCAGTTAGCGTATACCAATACATGGAAGCCGAATAGGTTATTTTTCAATACTTCTTGGTGGTTTTATGGGAGTCAAGAAAAATTCGCCAAAGCAGATAAAAGTAAAATGCTAAGTTTTGATATCGGAACCTATTATCCTTTAAAAGGATTGTCGAATAACGAATTGGCATCGATAGCAAGTAGTCAGCACTTGTGCCAAGGTTTTGGTAGGTTAACTACCAGAGGAACACAAACAGAATATGTAGAGTTTTTAAAAGGAGAATTTCCAAAAGACAAAAAAGATATTTTTTCAGGAATTAATACGACATGGAATAGAGTAGCAGGTGGTGGTGAAATAGGAGACATTTTATACGATATAGAAGAAAACTTTGATTTTGTAAATCCGGCAAAACACCTTCCTGCTTTATTAAAAGCCTATCAAAAAGTTCAACAACTAGAAGATGAACATTGGAAACAGATAAAAACCAAAGAAATCAAGGAAATTATTGAAGCTTGTGCAGGTTTATATTTAGAAGCTTCTGCTGAGAGTGCGAGTGCAACACCAACGAGTGAAATTAAAGTTGATTTTGAAGTGTTGAATAGAAGCGGATTATTAATGGAATTGTCTTCTATAAAAATACTTCCTTCAGCTAAGCAAATAACGAAAGGTTTAGACTTAGCGAACAACGAGAAACAAACGTTTACAGAAACTATTTCGATACCGACTATGCCATACTCATCGCCTTATTGGTTAGAAAAACCTTGGAGTTTGGGAATGTACACCGTAGAAAATCAAGAGTTAAGAGGAAAGCCAGAAACGCCGAGACCAATTCAAGTAGAATTCAACCTGATGATTGAAAATCAGGCTGTTTCCTTTATAAAACCAGTAGTTCACCGCTATTCAAAAAGAGATAAAGGAGAAATTTACGAACCTTTTGAGGTGTTGCCTAAAGTAACAACCAAACTATTGAATAAGGTGTTGGTTTTTTCTTCGGAAAAATCTCAAAAAGTCACGCTGGAAGTTCATTCAGGAGCAAAAAATACTTCGGGAACCGTTGCTCTAAAAGCACCTAAAGGATGGAAAGTTACGCCAACCGAGGCACCATTTTCAATCGCTCAAAAAGGAGATATTCAATTGGTTGATTTTATGGTAACACCAACACAAAAAGAATCAGAAGGAGTATTGAAAGCCATGGCAAAGGTTGACGGTAAAACCTATGATAAGGAATTAATTGAAATTAACTACAGCCATATTCCCAAACAGTCAGTATTACTACCATCACAAGCGAAAATAGTACGTTTAAATATTCAAAAAAATGGCACTAAAATAGGATATATACAAGGTTCTGGAGATGCTATTCCTGAGAGTTTACAGCAGATAGGCTACGAAGTTACGGAGTTAAATGTGAATGAAATTAATGGTAATTTAGAACAATACGATGCCGTTGTGGTAGGTATTAGAGCCTACAACACCATAAAAGAATTACAGTTTAAGCAAAAATATTTGCTGGCCTACGTAAAAAATGGAGGAAATGTAATTGTACAATACAACACCAATAGAGGGGTAGATGTTAAAGCACCATATACCTTACAACTATCACGAGATAGAGTTACCGATGAAAATGCTACGGTAACCTTGCTCGCCAAAGAACATTCCGTTTTAAATTACCCGAACAAAATTACGGAAGCTGATTTTGACGGATGGGTGCAAGAACGTGGATTGTATTTTCCGAACCAATGGAGTAAAGAATACACCCCAATACTATCTATGCACGACAAAGGAGAATCGCCCAAAGAAGGAAGTTTGTTAGTTGCCAAATATGGTAAAGGAAACTATATTTATACAGGGTTGAGTTTCTTTAGAGAGTTACCAGCAGGTGTTCCTGGTGCATATAAATTGTTTGCCAATTTATTGTCAGTAAAGGAAAATACGGCAAATGAGAATTAAAATTATTACAGCGCTAGTGTTTGTACTATTTGTTGGCTGTAAAGTTGAGAAAGAAAATCCCATTACAAAAGAATATAATCAACAGTTGGTAAATGAACTTGCTAGCATGTTTCAAATAGATCAGGTTGCAGCAGGTATTCCCTCTGGAAAATATAAAGAACTGAGTGAAGATGAATGGAAGTCATTTAAGGATAGTGTTTTTGATGTTAACTATGAAAAAGCAGCAGAAATTTTTAATAAATACGGTTTTGTTGGCTTTGATCTAGTGGGAAAAGAAGGTTCTAGAAATTTTTGGTTGATCGTGCAACATTTAGATTCAAAACCAGAATTTCAAGAAGCAGTTTTGGAAAAAATGAAGATTGAAATAGAAAGAAATAATGCTAGTCCACAAAATTATGCTTATTTATTAGATAGAGTGGAATTGAATAGAGGTAAAAAGCAAGTTTATGGAACTCAAGTGAAGTATAATTGGAAAATGTGTCAGGCATATCCAAAACCATTGGTAGATAGTGTAAATGTAAACAAACGTAGAAAAGAATTAGGATTAGAACCTCTTGAAGATTATTTAAACGAGCTGTCTATAATGCACTTTGAAATGAATAAAAAAGCATTTTTACAAGTTAACATTACGAAACCTAAATTATACACAAAAGAAAATTGATACTTACTTAAAAAGATTAATCGAAACCGTTGCCAACTCAGAATTCGGAAACTTTTTAGAAGTATTGTTGTCGGGAGTTAATCCGACCGACTCCAAAGCATTCATGTATTCATCGAGTTCAATAATATATTGGTCAGAATAGCCATGGGTAGCATCGTAGGCAGTAGCAGCTGTTTTTCCTAAGTTTTTAGCAACTAACTCGGGTTTTGTGGTGTGTAATTCAATCAGTAGCAGCCCAAATTTATGGATGTATGGTTTCCATTTGGCAAAATGCTGTTTTAAAGATTCAATTACAAGGTTGTTATCCAACCTTTTTCCTCTGTACGCATAGGCGCCTGTTGAGTTTGTAATGTAGAGATTATCAGTAGGAGCAGGCTCTTGCCATATTCTGTTGTGGTCTAAAAACGTACGAACATTTAATAAATCAGAAAGGTTGATTCCGTATTTATGTTGTAAGTCTTCAGACAAGGCTTTAGGATTACCAATATCTCCCCAAATTACCTTTGCCCAAATATCGGCTTGTACTAAGTTTTTCCGGGTAATTTTTAAGGCAGCTTCGTTGTAATCGACACCAATAAGCAACAACGGATATTCTTCTAGCATACGACCTCTCTTGGTTTGATTTTCAATCACATGAAACAAATGTTTCAAAAAAGCTCCGTTACCACAACCCACATCTAAAATACCCTTGGGTTGCTCGTTGATTGGTTTGTTAAATAGGTTGATAATAATTTCATCAATTACCTTAAAGTAGGTGGTGTGTGCACCTCCACTTCCCCATACATTCATTTCTCTATCTACATGAATTTCATCGTTTCCAATTTCAGAAGTTCTAAACATATCAGGATTTCCAAAAACAAGCTTGTCTAGTTTTCTAAGGGTAGGAATGTACGATACCGTAACGCCATAAGCACTTGCTCTGCGCGCAAAGAACAAACCTTCATGAGTAAATTCGTACGAATCGTTGGTTTTGGTAAACCAGCCAAGACTGGTTAATACATCTAACAAACGCCCAAAATTATCGGCATCTTTATGAAATTCATCGGCACTAAACTTGGTTTGCATAAAATATTGATGAAACATACCGCTCATTCCTAATAAAACAGTCGTTGGTCCTACAATAATCCCTTCAATATGGGTTAGAATTTGTGTTACTATTTCTTTTTCTTCGGAAGTAGACGGAACTTCAATTCCGAAGGTATTGGTGTAGTTTTTATAGAGACTTTCTAGTTTTTCAAAAAGCTCAATTTCAAACTTT
Organism: Tenacibaculum tangerinum; assembly: GCF_029853675.1. Classification (NCBI taxonomy): domain Bacteria; kingdom Pseudomonadati; phylum Bacteroidota; class Flavobacteriia; order Flavobacteriales; family Flavobacteriaceae; genus Tenacibaculum; species Tenacibaculum tangerinum. The sequence goes on from NZ_CP122539.1 coordinate 199,148, forward strand.
CGAGCGCTGTAATTTTCAGAGAATTTCAATAGAGAAAAAGCGTCTTTATATAAGTGAAAGTAAGAAAAAGCAATAGCAGAAGTTTCATTTATTGTAAACTGAACTGTATTTTCCGTATTGTTCACATGGTAGGTAAGCCAGCCTTGCGAACACAACGTTCTTAACGCAACATTTAAATACCCATCGTTCGCATTAAAATGGTTGGTAATTTCAGCTAAACTTACTGATTTCTTTTCTAGAATGTATTCGGTAATTCCTTTGTCATGCAAGATATAAGCTGCAGGACAGGTTACAATTCCGTCTAAATGACGAAATAGTCGATTTCTTAAGGTTGATTTTTCTTCTTTTGATAACATTGCTTGCTGGTTTTCATCCGAAAGATAACGATTTGATTTAGAAAATACTGACTAAATTAAACGTCTTATTATAAAAAACTACTTCAAAGCAGCCACAATTTGCTCATACACAAAACAATAATATTCTTGGTATTGAGGGAGTAGTAAATTTTCGTGATTTTTGGTGTGTAAGATGATTTCTAAATCGAACAATTTCAATTCTGCAACTTCTTCTACTTGCAAGGTCAGTTTTTCTAAAGGAATGGTTAATTCAGCAATAAATACATGATGAAACTCATTATCTATAATTCCGTTTGAATGCTGTACCATGTGCTTTCGTGTACCAATTTTATGTAAGTTTTCGGGCAGCATGTCAAAACCGATTTCTTCTTTAACTTCTCTGGTGGCTGCAATTGTAATGTCTTCGCCTGCGGCTATATGTCCTGCTACAGAAATATCCCATAAACCAGGAAACACTTTTTTGGTTAAGGCTCTTTTTTGTAGGAGTATTTTTTTATCTGAAGTATATAGCCAAACATGAATGGTAGGATGGAAGTAGCCATATTTGTGGGCTTCAGATTTTAAACAGGTTGTACCCGTATAATTTCCGTTTTCATCAACAATATCTATGAGTTCATCCATATTCTTTTTTTCTAGTAAAATGATTGCTAATTTAGTTATCATAAATTAAAATCCATTCTTTGGTTGTCTTTATGCCGTCACTTTCAGCAAACATTTTAAATCCGTTCTGCTCGTAAAAATAACGAAGATTTTCTTCTTCAATTGTCAACCAAAATTTCTGATTCGGTTTTTCCTTTTTTAGTAAGGATAAAAAGGTGCTGGCATACCCTTTGTTTCTATAGTTCTCAACAATCCATACATACCCTAAGTATAAGTAACCTTTTTGGAATAGTACCGCATTGTTTTTTTCAAAAAGAGTAGCATAAGGAGGCATTTCATTAAACAAAATTCCACCACCCATGAGTTGCGAATTTACAAATAACCCATAAATGGTTGAATAGGCACTATATTTTCTCCAAACCGGGACTATTAATTTTTTCCATTCTTCGGATAGTAGTGAGAAATAACGGATTTCATCAGAGATAACCGCAATTGAAATAGCATCGGTAGTTGTTATAAAAGTCCCCATGCTCTTAATTTGTCAGAATCTTCCGACCAGCGATCTCCAATATCAGTTCGGTAATAACTATTGTTAATACTAATGTTATTAATTCTGTTTTGCATCATTCTCTGAGCATCTTTCATCGTAATACCGAATCCAGTAACTAACAGCGCAATACCGTCGTTTCCTGTAATTAACCACTCAGAATGTAATTGTTTTATGTGAATGGGATGTACTCCTTCTTTCATTTCTTTTTTAAAGAGAATTACAGAGTCTTTTGAGAATAATTCAAAACTCTTTTTATCCTTAAAAGGAAACGGAGGCACCACCATATAAGCTCCTACCTGAAACCCTTTTTTAGTTTGAATTGTAAGGTGTTGCCCTGACGTTATTTTGTAAAACAGCGTACCTAAAGGTTCGTTGATTCCATCTCTTTGGATATAGATTTGAGGATATCCAAAGCGAGAGGTAAATTCTAATGGATAAATTCCGTTGCCATTCACAATACAGTTAATGTCAATATGACCTACAAAGCCTTTTTTGGCTAAGGTAGCTTCAAATTTACCGAGTGTAATTTCAAAAATAGGGGAGTTTTTACTCCAAAACATACTGGTACCCATTTCGCCTGTAGAAACACCTAATTCTTTAGGAAAGAATTTCTTATGTTCAAAAGAGATGTTATAGGGTTGTATAAAATGGGTTCCGTTAAAAAATGCAGCGACAGCAATTTCTACCCCTTTTACTTTTCGTTGCAATTGAAAAGTGCCAAAATTATCTCCCCAAGATTTTTCATAGGCTTTTAACATTCTAATCACATCTGTTCCCTTATCGTCACTACCCACAAATAACAACTGCTTTAAATCTTGTGTTTCACCACATGGTTTTACTACATAGGCATCTGGGTTTTTTTCTACATGGCTGATGGCTTCTTGAAAACTGAAAAACTCTTTTGAAGGAAGTGTTTTAATTTTGTGTTTTTTTAATTCTTCTTGACCAAAGTTTCTGTCTAATTCTAGCAAATCGGTATATTCCGAACCACCAAAAACCAATTTACCAGCATTTCTTAGTTCATCGCAGATTTTACCGTAACCAGTATAATCAAAAATAATAATGCTAGCCCAATCAATGTGCTTTTTCCAGTCGTTTACTTTTGTAACAAATCCGTAACCTATTTCTCGAGAAGATTTATCTTCAATGAACATTTTTACAGCATGTCCTTCTTGTTTTATAGTGTAAGCAATATCAAGCGATTCACCCCACTTAGAAACAACTAAAAAATTCATTTTTTCAGTTGTTTTTAGGTCTTTTGTAGCTTTTTGTAGCGATGCCATAGACCTAGCAAAAAAATAAAATCATATAGTTTTAAATCATACAATACTCATCTCAAAATTACTAAATAATTAGATACAAAAATCAAATGAAACTAAAGAAATAAGGAGGGAAGGATATAATTTTTTTCGGTATTGTGATGATGTATTTAAATGGTATGAGAAGTTAGTTTTTATAGTTACCATTCGGTGAATACATCATTCCGACCGAAGGGAGAAATCATATAAAGTTTTACAATTCTTATGGTTAAGACTTCTTCCTTCGGTTAAATGAGGTTTACTTATGTGTGTTATTTAAAGTACGAGAAATCTTCTCCGTCTTCAATTTTTAATAAACTTTCGTAAATCATTTTAATTACGTTTTCAACATCTTCACGGTGTACCATTTCAACCGTGGTATGCATATAACGTAACGGTAATGATATTAATGCTGAAGCTACTCCACCGTTACTGTAGGCAAAGGCATCGGTATCAGTCCCAGTAGCTCTAGATAGTGCAGAGCGTTGGAAAGGAATGTCGTTCGCTTCGGCAGCATCAATAATTAAGTCGCGTAATTTTTGTTGTACGGCAGGTGCATAGGCAATTACAGGACCTTTACCTAACTCTAACAACCCTTCTTTTTTCTTATCAATCATAGGGGTGGTAGTGTCGTGCGTAACATCGGTTACTATAGCCACGTTAGGTTTGATCGTTTGCGTAATCATTTCCGCACCGCGCAAGCCAATTTCTTCTTGTACGGAGTTGGTAATATACAATCCAAATGGAAGCTTTTTGTTGTTTTCATGTAGTAAACGAGCTACTTCAGCAATCATAAATCCGCCCATACGATTGTCTAAAGCACGGCACACAAATTTGTTTCCATTTAAAATATGAAATTCATCAGGATACGTAATAACGCAACCCACGTGTACTCCTAATTTTTCAACCTCATCTTTAGTAGCACATCCTACATCGATAAAAATATTATCAGGTTTTGGTGGCTCTTCTTTGGCTTTACTTCTGGTGTGAATTGCGGGCCAGCCGAAAACTCCTTTTACAATACCATTTTTTGTATGGATATTTACAATTTTACTAGGAGCTATTTGGTGGTCGCTACCTCCGTTACGGATTACATAAATTAAGCCATCATCTGAGATGTAATTAACATACCAAGAAATTTCATCGGCATGCCCTTCGATGACTACTTTGTATGGAGCATTCGGATTAATGACACCCACTGCAGAGCCATAAGTATCGGTGATGAACTCATCTACATAAGGCTTTAGGTAATCCATCCATATTTTTTGCCCTTCCCATTCGTATCCAGTAGGAGCGGCGTTGTTTAAATATTTCTCTAAGAAGCTTAACGATTTTTCATTTAAAATAGACTTGTTATCCATAACTTGTTCATTACTTTTAAATTGTTATTCATTTTTTTCTTTTTCTCTAGGCTTGTCAATACCCCAAAAACGTCTTTTTTTAATAAATTCTTCTTGTTCTTTAAGTTGCTCTGGTGTAAGAACTTTTAAAAATGAAGGGTGTTGTTCGATAGCAAATTCAATTTTTTCAACAATGCTAGCAACATCTTCGTTTTCGTAATCAATTTCTAGAGGCTCTTTAATTACCATAGATTGTAATACGTTACGTTTTTTAATCATCAATCCTTTTTTGTCAAAAGAACGTCTGAATCCGTCAATAACTATAGGAACTACAATAGGTTTAAAGGTTTTAATAATATGAGCTGTACCACGTCGAATAGGCTTAAAAGGGGTGGTTGTACCTTGCGGAAAGGTAATTACCCAACCATCGTCTAACGCTTTTCCTATATTAGAAATATCTGACATTTTTACCTGCCTGTTAATGTCTTTACCAGCACTTCTCCAAGTTCTTTCTACAGAAATGGAACCTACATAAGCAAAAATTTTAGGAAGTAATCCAGAGCGCATGGTTTCCCCTGCAGCAATATAATAGATATTCAATTTAGGTTTCCATAAATAGCCAATATTTCTAATATTATCTTCTCTACCTTTTAAAGCAGCATTGAATACGTGAAACATAGCTGCCACGTCTGCAAAATAAGTTTGATGATTGGAAATAAAGAGTACTTTTTGGTCGGGCAAACTTCTTAAAATATCCATTCCCTCTATATGTAAATCATTAAACTTACGGTAACGTCCGTGAGAAATGACTCCGAGAATTTGTATTAAAAATCGTTTTATAAATAGTATATGTCCAAAAGGATTCCTTTTAAATAAAGGCATTTTTATACAAAAGTTTTATTAGTGTAAATGCTAAATTACAAAAGAAAACGATAAAAAAACTATTTAAATAAATCTTTAATTTCTGAAAGTATCATGGCGGTAGCCCCCCAAACAATGTAATTGTTTAATTTAAAGCACGGTACCTCGATGTTTTTCATGTACGAGGTTTCCATTTCTACAGAGGTTAAGTTAGAGTCGTCTAATAAATCAGTTACTAAAACTTCAATGACTTTTGCCACTTCTTCATTGGGAGTAAAATGTGGTGTTTTTTCAGAAAAACCTATGAATGGGGCTACTAAAAAATTACTGGGAGGAATGTAGGTATTAGAAGTTTGTCGTATGATTTCAATAGCGTTATGATGTATACCTACTTCTTCATGAGTTTCTCTTAAAGCAGTTGTTTGCAAAGTGCTATCTTGTTTGTCAAATTTACCGCCCGGAAAGCTAATTTGTGACGAATGTGTTCCGTTATAACTGGCTCTTTCAGTAAGTAAAAACCGTGTTTGATTGTTGTTGTCAGGGTAAAACAATGCCAAAACGGCTGCTTTTTTTGGATTTTTACTTTGTATGAATTCTTCAGAAAACTGTGTTCTTAACCTTGGAGCTAATTTGAATTGAGAGTCTAAACCGCCTAGTTGCTTTTGCTGTAGTTTTTCTATTTGATTGATAAAATCAAAAAAAATCATTCGTTTTTAGTATTTTAGAACAAACTTATCAATTTATGATACAAAAAGTATAAAATTTTGGCTTGAATTTTGATTTGTGTTACTGTGTAGAATTAATTTAATATGAATAAACAAAATAAATATCAAAAATTAGCATTGAGTTTGTTGTTTGATGCTATTGGGTATGCATCTTATTTAATACCTGGTTTAGGTGAATTATCAGATATCGTTTGGGCACCTGCGTCAGCATATTTAATGACAAAAATGTATAAAGGAAATAAAGGAAAAATTGCAGGAGCAATCACTTTTATTGAAGAGGCAATGCCTGGATTGGATGTGATACCAACTTTTACTTTAATGTGGTTATTTACCTATGCGTTTTCATCTAATAAAGAAAAGAAGACGATAGAGGTATAGTATTTTAATAAAGAGTTTGTAATAAATAGGTTTTCTCAATTAGAAAGCTTCTTTTAAGTTCTTCTTGTGTTTTAATACTGTTCTTAAAATAGTTGTTTCTTTTTTGAGATTATAGAAAACTCAAACTATAGTTGTGTGAGTTCGATATAAAATATTAAACTGAATTACCTAAAAATCAACAGTGTATTATGTCGATAGCATGAAGTACGCATAATGAGGCATCTCAAGAATATGAGTTGCTTATATAGGTGAGATGCCTCTCTTTCGTTCGGAATGATAGTTTTTTCTCTTTGGTTAGGATGATGCTTTTATATGGGTTTGGAAGGTAAGATGTTTAAAATCAATACTATGTATTCAGTGTTTACATTGTAGTCTTTTACTTTTTAAGAATGAAAAAACTTTTTCTTGTTTTGAGTCTGCGTTAATTATTTTTAGCTTTTATAAAATCTGAAATTAAGTAACTGATATACTTTCCTACTTGTCCGTTCGCAATTTCATCTCTAACTACTGCTGGTGCACCCTCGCAAATATGTAAATACGAAGCATTTTGTAGTTTTCCAAAATAATGTGTAAATCGACGTGCTTGCTGTGGTGTAAATCCGCTTGGTGTCATTGCGCTACTAGGAAAGTATTGTACGCAATCCAAATCGATTTCAATTCCAAAAGGAATGTCTTTTATAAAGTTTTCAGCACGTTGTAATTCACTTTGAAAAGAAGTAGTTTGGTATACTTCCAACTCTTCAAAAGTATTGTATTCTAGGTTGATGTTATCATGAATCATTTCAAAAATATACTGGGGGGTATAGTTTTCATGCAACCCGAACATAAAATAATTTTGAATAAAACCTTCGTGTAAAGCATACGAAAATCCGTTACCACTGTGGCGTTCCTCTAAACGACGTAAATCGGTATGCGCATCTAAGTTAATCACATTTACAGGTTGGTTTTTTCCTTCAGAAAGGCCTTTAATATTTCCGTAGGCATTGTTATGTCCTCCACCAATAATAATAGGGATTTTACCACTCTCAACAATTGTTTTGATAAGGTTTGAAAGCTCTTTATCAATAGCTTTCACTAACAAGTCGCCTTTTTCTCTATCAGAAATGTCAAAATCATATACATCGTCCAAACAATCTAAATAGCCTAAAATTAAGATATCATTTCCGTCGATAAACTGATTTTGTTGGGTGTTTAAAAACGATTTTAAAGCAGGAATAAAAGCAGTGTGCGCCCCCCTTTTCCACCATTCATACGAACACCAATATCTTCTGGGATTCCCAGAATAACAAAAGAAGCAGTTGAATTTTCAAGGGCTGTTTGTACTTCTTTTTTGGCGTCGATTACTTCAACATACTCTCCTAATTTTGTTTCTCCTTCACGAGGAGTTACAAATTCTTGTAGGCTTTTTTCGTTAAATATTGTTAGCATATTGTGTTGTCATTCCTGCGTAGGCAGGAATCTTTTTGTTAGTTATACCAGTTTTTAGCTAAATCGTCCCAATTAGGATTCCCTTTAACTACTAAGTTTATTTTCCATACTCTTTTCCACTTTTTCATATTTTTTTCTCTTTTTATGGCTTCTTCTATCAGTTGGTACTTTTCAAAATAAATCAATTTATCTAGGTTATACTTAGAAGAAAAACCTTTTACAATTTTGTTTTTATGCTCAAAGATTCTTCTTTCAAGATTGTTAGTAACACCAATATATAAAACACCATCTTTTTTGTTTGTAATGATATAAACATAATATTGATGATGAGTTGTGTGCATGTTCATAAGCTTTGAGAGATTCCTGCCTGCGCAGGAACGACACGTTTATTAGTACACTTCATTCCCATTAATAAATACGGTATCGATTAAATTACTTCCGAAGGAATAGGGCAAAAACCCATACGAAGGAATTTCTTTCGTTAGGATTAAATTGGCTCTTTTACCCTTGGTAATACTTCCAACCTCATTAGATAAATTCATTGCATAGGCTCCATTAATCGTTGCTGCGTTAATTGCTTCTTCTGGGGTCATTTTCATTTTAATACAAGCGGTTGCTACGACAAAATTCATGTTTCCTGATGGCGTAGATCCTGGGTTGTAATCAGTGGCTAAAGCCAAAGGCAATCCAGCTTTGATGATATCACGAGCAGGAGTGTATGGAATGCTTAAAAAGTACGAACACGAGGGTAAGGCTACAGGCATGGTTTGTGTTCCTTTTAAAGCCTCGATATCTTCTGAATTCATTACTTCTAAGTGGTCTACCGACAAGGCATGGTGTTTTACACTTACTTGTACGCCGCCAATAGTTGTAAACTGATTTACGTGTACTTTTGGCGTGAGTCCGTATGATTGCGCAGCGGTTAAAATTTGATCAGTATCTTCTACCGAGAAATACCCAGTTTCGCAGAAAGCATCTACAAAATCAGCAAGGTTTTCTTCGGCAACTTTAGGCAACATCTCTTTAATAATTAAATTGATATAGCCTTCTTTGTTATTTTTGTATTTGGTGGGAAAAGCATGCGCTCCTAAAAAAGTAGCTTTGATAGGAATGTGGTAGTTTTCGCGTAGCTTTTTTATGACACGTAGCATTTTTAATTCAGCGGCTACAGTTAAGCCGTACCCTGATTTTATTTCAATCGCACCCGTACCTAAAGCAATCACTTCTTCTAACCGTTTTACCGATTGTTGGTATAGCTCTTCTTCGGAGGTTTCTTGTAACTTCTTTGCCGAATTTAAGATACCACCACCACGATTGGCAATTTCTTCATAACTTAATCCGTTAATTCTATCTACAAACTCTTGTTCACGATTGCCTGCATATACAATATGCGTATGCGAATCGCACCAAGTTGGCAACATCATTTTACCAGTACAATCCACTATTTTATCAGCAGAGGTAGGGGCTTTTTTCATGCTTCCATAGTCGATAATCATACCGTTTTTAACCAATAAAAACGCATTTTTTATGGTCGGTAAAATATTCATCGCAGCTCCTGATACTTTTTTAGTACTCTTTTCTCTAATTTGGATTAATTCTTTGATGTTTACGAATAAAGTTGTCATTTGAAATACTTAAATTTGTTAGACAAACTTACGTTAAAAACTACAATGTATGATAGATTTTTTAGGAGTGATTTGTGTTTTAATACTCTTTTTTATCTCGTTAATTCACATTTATTGGGCTTTTGGTGGAACGTTATGGGTAGATGCTGTTATACCAACCAAAACGGCAAACGAAAAAGCAATGAATCCGTTTAAACTACTTACTTTTATAGTGGCTATGGTTATCGGTAGTTTTGCAATAGTTTATGCAGAAAAAACACAGTTATTTACGTTAGGTTCTATGCCCAAATGGCTACAAGAGTACGGACTGTATGTTGTAGCAAGTATTTTTCTTATTAGAGCCATAGGTGATTTTAAGTATGTTGGTTTTTTTAAGAAAATTAAAACTACTGCTTTTGCCAAAAACGACACCAAATATTTTTCTCCACTTTGTTTGTTTTTAGGGGTTGTTGGGGTGTTGATGGCGTTTTCGGGGTAAGAGAGAACCATAAATTGTTATAAGTATCTATAGAGCTTACCCTGTTCAAAGCGGTAGCTTTCAAAATGCTTTTCGAATTTTTATTCTACCAACATCAATTTTTTTGAAGCGGACTGATAATTTCTACATCACTAAAAGCAATAGCTCCTCTAATTACCCCATCAATAGTACTTTTTAACGCTTCAATCAATTGCATTTTTAACTGAGATTTATGATAAATCAAACTTACTTCGCGTGCAGGAGACGGCGTTTCAAACTCTCTTAAATGTGACTTATCTCCCTCATTCAAATCTAAAGTATTTAAATAAGGAAGCAGGGTCATTCCTAAACCATCTTTAGAAAGCTTAATTAAGGTGTCAAAACTTCCACTTTCAAGTTGAAAATGCTGTGTTTTATTTCTTTTGTTTGTTCTACAAAGATTAATTACACTATCCTTAAAACAATGTCCGTCTTCTAATAGTAAAATATCATCAACCTCTAAATCGCCAACTTTCAATTTCTTTTGTTTAAATAAATGATGTTCGCTAGGAATTAAACCAATAAAAGGCTCGTAGTATAAAACACGTTCTTTAATAGCTTCATTTTCTAATGGAGTGGCGGCAATTGCCGCATCGACATGTCCGTCTATGAGTTTCCTAATTATTTCTTCAGTAGTTAGTTCTTCAATAATCAGTTTCACTTTAGGATACTTTTTATTAAATGTTTTTAAAAACATTGGAAGTAATGTAGGCATAATTGTAGGTATAATGGCCAATCTAAATTCACCACCTATATACCCTTTTTGCTGATGTACAATATCTATAATTCTATTGCTTTCGTCGATAATAATCTTAGCTTGCTCTACAATACGTTTTCCAACTTCAGTTAGTTCAATAGGTTTTTTTGAGCGGTTAAAAATTTTAGCATCTAATTCTTCCTCTAATTTTTGAATTTGCATGCTCAAAGTAGGCTGTGTAACAAAACAATGTTCTGCAGCTATGGTAAAGTTTTTATATTCAGCGACAGCTAATGTGTATTTTAATTGTGTTATGGTCATCTTTAATAAAAATTTTCAATAAAGATATTAAAATAATTGATTTTGTTTATGGTGAAATTGTAGAAAGTTACGGTAAATTTGTAACAGAAAAAGTAAAGAACTAAAAACCAAAATAATATGTCAACTACAATCTTAGGATTAAATAAAAGTAAAACAGAAAACCTAATAAGCGAATTAAATACATTACTAGCCAATTTTCAAGTGTATTATCAAAATGCTAGAGGTTTGCATTGGAATATAAAGGGAAAAAACTTTTTTGAATTGCACATGAAATTTGAAGAAATTTACACCGATGCACAAGAAAAAGTAGACCTAATAGCAGAGCGTATTTTAACTTTACAAGGACAACCTTTGCATACTTTTGATGATTATACAAACGTATCAAAAGTACCAGTAGGAAAAAATATATCAAACGATGTTGAAGCGGTAAAATTGATTATCGATTCTTTAACTGAATTGTTGAAAATAGAACGTGTAATTCTTGATTTATCTGATGAAGCAGGAGACGAGGGAACAAATTCAATGATGAGTGATTTTATAGTAGAGCAAGAAAAAACGCTTTGGATGATGAATGCTTGGCTAGGCTAAGAAATAATCGTCCATTTTCCGGGGGCACTGAAAAGTAATGCGAAAGCATTACTTTTTTTGTTTTTATCTGCATTAAAAACAAAATTAGAATAAATACTTAATTAAAATACGAATGCTCACAAAGGCAATTAGAATAGCGGTTGCCTTTTTTAGTTGCGTAGCAGTAAAGAATTGGTTGCTCATTCTGTTACCAATTTGTCCGCCTATAAAAACCGTAACTAATAGAATAGAAGTAAGCTGCCAGTTAATAGAAAATTCTGGGTTTGTATACTGACCGATTAGTCCGGATATAGAATTTACCAAAATAAAAAAACTTGCTGTAGCTGCTATTTTTTTAGGAGTATCCCAATTCGTTAAATGAAGTAACGGAGCTAAGAAAACACCGCCGCCAATACCTACCATTCCAGAAATAAGACCAATAATTCCACCATAACTAGCATTTTTTGCCAAGTTTAAATCGGTAGTAGTTTTACTGTCGTTGGTAACTACTTTGTTAGAAGCCCACATGGTAATTGCAGCAAAAAGTAGTGTAAAGCCTAAAAGAATAAAGAAAAAGGTTTGGTTTATACGTAGATATCCTCCCAAAAAAGCCATAGGAATGCTAAATAACGTAAGAGGAATCACTTTTTTCCAATGATATTGTTTTTGCTGTGTATACAGTACAACATTGCCAGTAACCACCATGATATTACAAAGTAAAGCAATGGCCCTTATTTGTGTAAAAAGTAATCCAGTAAGTGCTAAAACAGCTAAATAACTAGACCCCCCACCAAACCCAACTGAAGAGTACAGAACGGCTATGATAAAGAAGAGCAAAATAAGATGCCAATTATGTAAAATAGTATCAATAACAATTTCCATCGGGTAAATATATTGTAAATAAAAATTATAAATGATTTTTTGTAGATTAGTCTACCAAAAAAGAACAAATGAGTTACTACCATATAAAAAACTTAGAAGAATATTTTCAAGTATATAGAAAATCTGTAAGAAATCCTGAATTGTTTTGGGAAGAAATAGCAGAAGAGCACTTTGTTTGGAGAAAAAAATGGGACACTGTGTTAAACTACGATTTTGAAAAAACGGAGTTTAAATGGTTTGAAGGAGCTGAGCTAAACATTACAGAAAATTGTATCGATCGTCATTTGCGTATTAGAGGAGATAAAACAGCTATTCTATTTGAGCCTAATAACCCAAATGAAGCAGCCGAGCATATATCTTACAAAGAATTACATAAGCGTGTTTGTAAATTTGCCAATGTATTAAAAGAACACGGAATTAAAAAAGGAGACAGAGTTTGTATTTATTTACCAATGATTCCAGAATTGGCTATCTCAGTACTAGCCTGTGCTCGTATAGGAGCGATACACTCAGTAGTTTTTGCAGGATTTTCGTCAACAGCATTGGCTACGAGAATTAATGATTGTAAAGCAAAAATGGTAATTACTTCTGATGGTTCTTACAGAGGAGCAAAAACAATTGATTTAAAAAGTATTGTTGACGAAGCATTAGAAGACTGTCCTACTATAGAACATGTATTAGTTGCCAAAAGAATTCATTCCAATATTCAGTTGAAAAAAGGACGAGATAAGTGGCTAGAACCTTTATTGGAAGAAGCGTATCAAGATTGTGTTCCGGAGATTATGGATGCTGAAGCCCCGTTGTTTATACTGTATACTTCTGGTTCAACAGGAAGCCCTAAAGGAATGTTGCACACCACAGCAGGTTACATGGTGTATACAGCCTATACCTTTAAAAATGTTTTTAACTATAAAGAAAACGATGTGTACTGGTGTACCGCAGATATTGGTTGGATAACAGGGCACAGTTATATTGTTTATGGACCATTAGCAAACGGAGCAACTACGGTGATGTTTGAAGGAGTTCCTAACTATCCAGATTTTGGGCGTTTTTGGGAAATTGTTGAAAAACATAATATAAATCAATTTTATACAGCACCCACAGCAATTAGAGCATTGGCAAAAGAAAAATTGGATTTTGTAAACAATTACGATTTGTCATCAATAAAAGTGTTAGGAACGGTAGGAGAGCCAATAAATGAAGAAGCATGGCACTGGTATAATGATAATATAGGAAAGAAGAAAAGCCCCATTGTAGATACTTGGTGGCAAACAGAAACTGGTGGTATGATGATTTCGCCATTGCCCTATATTACGCCTACCAAACCAACCTATGCAACATTGCCCTTGCCAGGAATTCAAGTAGCTTTGATGGATGAAAACGGAAAAGAGATAAATGGCAATCAGGTTGATGGAAGATTGTGCATAAAATTTCCTTGGCCTTCTATGGCAAGAACTATTTGGGGAAACCATCAGCGTTATAAAGAAACGTATTTTTCTGCATTCGATAGTATGTATTTTACAGGCGACGGAGCGCTTCGTGATGAGGTAGGTTATTACCGAATTACGGGTAGGGTAGACGATGTAATTATTGTTTCAGGACACAATTTAGGAACAGCCCCTATTGAAGATGCTATCAATGAACACCCTGCAGTTGCAGAAAGCGCGATTGTTGGTTATCCTCACGATGTAAAAGGAAATGCCTTGTATGGATATGTGATTTTAAAAGAAACAGGAGAGGCAAGAAATCAAGATAATTTACGCAAAGAAATCAATCAAGTTATTACAGAGCATATTGGTCCTATAGCAAAATTGGATAAAATTCAGTTTACGGAAGGTTTACCAAAAACGCGTTCAGGAAAAATTATGCGCCGAATTCTGCGAAAAATAGCACACAATGAATTGGATAGTTTAGGAGACGTTTCCACGCTTTTAAACCCTGAAGTAGTACAAAGTATAATTGATGATAGATTATAACCAAAGCAAAGGGATTTTTGAGTGATTTGGCTTCATATGACTTCATTCAGTTATATGAAATCTACCCGAATTATTGATGTTTAGTTGAAGTATAGAAAGCGTTTAATTTTTAAGGTGTCCTAAAAAGGGGAAGCCTACAGATTAAATTGTGGAGCCTATTTTTGGAACTCTCACACAGTATATGGGCTTGCGCAAAGTTAATGTTAGGGGTATCGATGGGGCGAATACGTGCATGCTCATGGCGGGGGCTGCATACAACATTACATAGCTTTAAAATGAATTCCATTTTTTTAAAATTTGGGGGTTGTGCATCAGCTACCGGTGTTGTAAAACGTTTTTTATTCGATTATAATTTATATTGTAACAGGTAAAGCTCCTGTTTGCCTGAATTCAAATCCATATCAACACTAAACTCATTATTTTGAATTTTTCTAATTAATGCGCCAGAAACGTGAAGAAGATTAATTCCATTTTTTGCTTCCCTTATTCTAAATCCAAAAGGTCTGAACTCCTTTATTTTTCCTAATTGTGGTTCAAATTTTTTAATGTTAGTTAAGAATTCATTTTTGTCAAATTCAAATAATTCGGTATTGAGTAATAATTTCAGAGATTCGTAATCTTTTTTAGTCAATAAATCAACCGTATGATTTACGAGACTCATTCTTTCATCAACTAATTCGAGTGTTTCAGTTGAATACTCAAAGGTCTTTTTTGTTCCGTCCTCAAAAACTATAATCGAATGAATTTCATCATAATTCTCTTTTTCTTCTTTTAAGTTTCTGTAAAAAAGATAGGCAATATTTGAAGCTGGCATCTCGATTCTATTAGCATTATCCTCCAAAATTCCGCTTTTACTCATTTCAAGTTCAAAATATTTTTTCTTTCCGTCTTTTGTTGAAGCGGAAACTCCTATCGCATATTTGCATTGTCCGCCATAAAATTCGAGAATCTCCTTTACTCCAGCATCTTCATTATCAGTTATGCTTATGAAGTTTGATAGAAGTCCAGTTTTTTGTTCACCCTCACGTTTGTTTCCGCAAGATGTTACTAAAAATACACAAATTAATAGGCTTAAAATTCTGTTCATTGATTTCTCTTAAATGTTTTACAACGTTTCGTTGCGTTGTTTACTAATTTACTAAAAATAACTGAACCAATTTTTCATGCACCCCAAGAAAATTTTATCGTAGATTAAATTGTGGAGCCTGTTTTTGGAACTCTCACGCAGTATATGGGCTTGCGCAAAGTTAATGTTAGGGGTATTGATGGGGCGAATAAGTGCATGCTCATGGCGGGGGCTGCATACAACATTAAAAAACTATTAAAATTCTTGGGTACAACTACTAAAACTGAGGCCAAAGCAGCTACTTGTGTGTTTTGGTTAAAAAACGTACGATATCACTTAATAAATGTCGTTTTAAGCTCAGAAAAAAGGCAAAATAAGGAGTTAAAAATTTTGATTTAGTTTTATATAAAGACATTACAAAGCTTTCAAATGAATTCTACCTTTTGAAATTTTGGGGTTGTGCATCAGCTACCATTGTTAGCCGTTGTTATTCTTCATTTTCGTCATTTTCTGGCTAAGGAATACACCTAATAATAAATTCTAAATCTTCATCATCTAGGTTATCTTTTAAATCAGAAAAATCAAGTCGCTGTAATGTATCCATACAACAGATTTCACACTTACCGTTCATTGCTCCAAAGTACATAAACACCAGAACCATTGTCACGTTAACTAAGACCAATTCAGGTTCGCGAGATATCATTTTTACGCTTAAATGTTCATAGGCATGTTCAACCCCATTATCATGGCATTCACTTCCTGATTTTGTTATACTATATTCAAATCCAAGATTGGTTAAACTCTTTAATATGTCAATAAGTTCCTCCCTATTAAAACCAGTAACTCTTTCAAAAAGCGAAAAATCCTCGTGTAAATCTTCTGTTATATCATGTCGGCATGAATGCATTACTAATGCAGTCAGAAATTGTCGTTCTCTATCAGTTGTTAATTTTAATTTATTGAAAATATACAGAACAATGCTTTCAATTTCTTCTTCTTCAAAATCCTCAAATAAAGAATTAAATAACTCTTTGATATAGGTAATATCATCAGGTAGAAACTTCTCAGGTTCAATATCTCCTAACTTTTTGATTATTTTCTTCGCAAAATTAATTGGTGTTAAATCAATCAATGAAACATAGCCGATTGTTTTTCGAATCCCAGGTATTTCAGTATCATCAAATCTTGCTGGAAGTATATATTCTTCACTTTCGGAAAATGCTCTAGCCTGTGCACTTTTCAGTTCGTGATTTGTCCAAAGCTTTCTTTTATAATGTTCTGATATGAAGACGACTGCGTATTTGGCTTTATTCTGGTATACATCATCTAAGTGCTGATATAAATCTTTCCCCCACAAATCAATGTCCTCATACAAATCATAAAACACTTTAATTCCAGATTTCCGAAGAAAACTTGCTGTTTTTTCTACATAATCTCTATCCTCGCCAGCAAAAGATAAAACTACATCATATTCTAGATTCAGACATTTTTTCATGTTCATTCAGGTTCTGTTTTAATAACGGTTAACGTATTTGTGTATGATTTTTTGCGTGAAAAGACGCGAGTCGTTTTCCGTTGTTGCGGAAAGATAATTAATAAGATTGAATTTCCGTTGAGGAAATTTAGCCGCAATTAATTATACACCTTGTTACCACACGTTTTTTTCCATTTTAAAAAATCAGATGTTCTAAATGATTTCTTAATGCGAAAAGTAACATCAAAATCAAAAGAGTAATCAAATTTGTTTTAAATTTTACTAATTCTTCTTTATAATATTCTTTTTTTATTCTAAAGACTAAAAATCCGCCTACTATTAAAATTGGAAGATAATTTAGAATCAAATCAACGTACCACAATTTGGCTATTCTGCTAGAAGTTGCTCCAGAGCCATAAATCAGAAAGAAAGCTAGAGTCTCTATTAGGATTAGAAGTAAAAGAATTCCGCAAAAGAGTATTGACATAATTCCAATTCCGATATAATTAGTTTTAACTTTTAAAAATTCGTTCACATTCATTTCTTAAAAGTTAGATGGTAAATTCAGACAGGTTATTACTGAAATTAAATGAACTCCCACTAAGTAAAATTTCCATTTAAATTTTTTAGTCAGAATTAGTGCATAGATTGGAACTTGAACAACAGCAATTATAATAGACAAGATTCCTATTCCATTTTTTGTTAAAATAGCAATTAACATTGAAAATGGATAAACAACTTTTGCTGGTAAATAAGTTCCGTGCCCTCCACCCATTGCAAACACAACAATGACTAATAAAATTAATGTTATTAAAATAGTAGTTCCGATTTTCATTTCAAATGTGTGCTAACGGTCTTGTATATGGCTCGTAGCGTGTAAATTAGCGATTAATTTTCGGTTAGGCACGAGCCAAATTTTTTAATTTTCTTATTACCTTTCTTTTTAATAAGCAAAGTTAAAAATTTGGCGGACTTGCAAATATGCCTTAACTTTGAATTATCCAACTAACTAGCTATGAGATATATACGTTGTTACCAGTAGTTTTTATTCCTTAATTGTTATGTTATTCTCTTTAGCTTTTCTTTCAATCAATTCAGATTTTCCTAATTCCTCTAATTTAGCACTTATAAATTCAAATAACTTTTGACTGTCTTTTTGATATTCAGAATTAGCTTCCAAATATATTCGATGAGCTATGAATAAATTGTCCAACGCATTTTCATAATCTTCTTTGATTAATAACATTTTTGCCAAACCAAAATAGCCTTCTGGGTCATTCGGATAAAGGAATTTTAATTCAGCATATTTTTTTATTGAGTTTTCGTCATCTTCTAACTTAGAATAACAAACAGCTATGTTTAACAAAGCCACATTTCCCTCAGGGAATATTTCAAGTGATTTTTTATAATATTTCACAGCACTGTTATAATCTTCCTGTATTCTATATGATATTGCTAGATGGTCAATTGCATAAATAAAATTCGGGTCTAATTTTATAGCAGATTTAAATTCTTTTATTGCTTTCTTGAATTTTTTAGAATCTAAATAATCATTCCCTTTATCAAAGTATTTATTAGCTTCGAAATTACTAGATAAGCCGTAGAATTTAGTTTTTTTATTTTCAATTACCAGTCTCCTTACATTATAACAATAACTTGGAAGTATATCGTATGCTTTTTTTATCGTTCCTCGAATACCTTCAACAGTTGTAATTTGTTTTCTTTCATCAAGACTACCTTCCATCATAACATTAGCCATAGATTTCGTAATACTTCCTCGAATACTGTCTTGAAGAATCTTTATGTCATTTATTGAGTCCAAGTATTTACAAGCATCTATTGCAATCTTTTCAGATACAGATTGCCCTTGAAGTGTAGAAAAAATTAAAATATTAAATAGTAATGTTAGTGTTTTGTTCATTGAGTCTGTTTAAATTACTGGCAACGGTCTTGTATATGAAAAGTAGCGGATTTCAGGCACTAACTTTTCGGATTATAACTGACTTCTAATTTATTTATTTTCTTTCGATTAAGCGATTAAACCGCTATTTTTTATATACGTTGTTAGCTTGCGTTTTTTTTCAGTTGTTCTTTATTTGTCAATATTAAAATTCCTCCAATCACAAATCCGCTTATCAGTCCACCAAAATGAGCTGCATTATCAATTCCTCCTAAAAATCCAAATAACAAACTTAATCCTGCGTAAAGTCCTAATAGCATCCAAGTCATTCCTCTCATATAATTTGGGTAAATTTTAAAAACTGTAAAAGCCAAAATCAGACCATAAAGTCCAAAAATTGCTCCAGATGCTCCAACACTAACTGTGTTTTCGTGCCAATAAATACTCGCTAAACTTGCAAGTATTCCGCAAACAATGTAGGTAATTATTAATTTTACCGAACCAAGAATGTTTTCCAATAAACTGCTTCCAAGTCCAAGACCTATTAAGTTCATAAATAAGTGTAATATTCCACCGTGAATAAACATCGAAGAAAATAATCTCCAATATTCTCCATTCATAACTTCTATTCGTCTATTTCCTCCAATTTCGAGCAATTCCTTTGGTGTAGGCGAGACTATGTTTAACCCGTCAAATGTCATAATTAGGAAAGCAATAATATTTAAAAGCAATAAAATCGCTGTAGCTTTATTTTTGCCCATTGGATTTAAAAAGCCTAACATATCCTTTAAATCGTCTTCTTTTAGCGGTTTATTCTTTTTAAAATCGTTTAATTCCTTTTCGTCAATTTTTGGAATAACTACCATTACCAAAAGGACTAATGCTCCAATTCCAAAAGAGCCAAAAATCCAGAAAAATGAATTGCCAAGTCTTTCTTCAAAAACATCATTTTTTGGGACAAGTATTATTTGTTCTTTTTCGTTAAGATTAGGGTTTCTTTCTTTTATTGCTTCTATAAATCCGTCTCTGTCGTCTGAATACCCTAGTCGTTCAAAATATTCTACATCTTGAAAATTATAAGTTTTAAATTCTCGTTCTGATTTGTTTAAAAAAGTCCTGTATTCTGAATTTTTCCTTTGTTCATTAATACGATTACTTAAATTTTTTTTATACTCAACTCCATACCAAATAGAGCTCGTTTCCTCAAATGGACAGGCTAGATATAAATAAAAGTTCAGATTATCATTATTTCGACCAGAAGTTCTCGCAGTTAAATATGGAAGACTTGAGTTATGGTCAATATTAAATGAGTTTATTTTAAAATACTTTTCGTTTTTTAATTCTTTAACTTTTGAGATTGAAGATATTTCATTTAAGTCAAAAGAACCTTTTTCAATGTAGTTTTGACTTATTATTATTGGTACAGCCATTGCTGCTGCCATAGCAAATTGATATCCAAAATATCCATTATCTCTTTTACCTCTAACATTTAAAATTCGAATTCTTCTTCGTAACCAAATAAGTATTGGAATCCAAGGAAGAGTGAAAGGAATCCAAAAATTCAATAAGTTTTCTTTTAAGGGTAAAATTCCGAGTTTGATATCTAAAGTCCAACGAAATATGTTGTAAAAAAGAATAGTTCCAATCGAAACTATTAAAAATGGAATATATACTTCTTGAAGTTTTGTTTTAATATTGTTCAATTCTCGATGTTGGTTTTAAATGCAAGCTAACGGTCTCGTATAAGAATAGTAGCGGATTTTACTCACTTACTTTTCGGCTAAACACTGACCTTCTTTATATTTACTTACTTTAGTTTTAACGACTAAACCGCTATTATTTTTATACATTGTTGTACACTGGCTTTTTTTCATTCAGGTTGGTTTTCAGCGTTGGCAAAGTCATACTCTTTGACAAGTTTTGGCTTGTGTGGCTGGTTTTTGAGCGACTTGGCAATGTGTATGGCTTTAGCGTTTGGCTTTTCAATCAAATATTCCAATAAATGTTCAGCCCAAGCTTTTGATAATAAAGGAGGAACTGCATTTCCGACTTGAACGTAATAGTTTCTCTTTGTTTTAGATATCAAATGAAAATCATCAGGAAAAGATTGAAACCTTAGACCTTCCCTAATTGTAATCATTCTATCTTCACTATAGTGAATATTACATCCAATATTTGGTCTGTTAAAATGTGTATTCAAAGTGTAACTAGGTTTTTCAGGGTCAAGTCTACCATAAGTAGTAGTTCTTCCTCCAGTGCTTTTAAAATACATTATACGTTTAGTGGAAACTTCATCGGGAATATCCATATAATTTCCACCAGGTTTTACGTGTTTAATTATTTCTTTGTCTGTCGGACTAGAATATGGTGTAATCTGTAAAGTTGTTTCATTTGAGTTTTTACGCATTAATGATTGGTAGTCACAAATAGGCTCTTGTTTATATTTAATATTTCCATTTTCTGTTGGAGATTCTAAATCTGAAATTGCCTCAAATGACGAAATCCATTGTTTTTTGTTAGGAACATTCTCAAAATGAGTTTGAGTTGGTGCAGTAATATCTGAACCTAATTTATTTCCTATGATGAAAACTCTCTTTCGTTTTTGTGGAACACCATAGTCAGCTGCATTTAAAGTGTAAATATTTATATGATAGCCAATATCTTCGAATGCTTTTTTTAGATTGTCAATTACTTTAGAACCATCAGAAGCTTTTGAAGATTTTATACCTGTTACATTTTCAAATAAGAATATTTTGGGCTGAATTTTATTTACTACTTCTAAATAAGAATAAACTAATGCAGACCTATCATCATTTGGGTTCCTTTTACCGATTCCCGAGAATCCTTGGCAAGGAGGACCGCCAATTATTACATCTGCACTTGGAATTGTTTCTAAGTTAATTTTAGTAATGTCTTCATTGATAATATGATTACCAATATTAAGTTTATAAGTTTCACAAGCATCTTCCAATATGTCATTAGCCCAAATGATATCATAGCCTGCTTGTTTAAATCCTAAATCTAAACCACCACAGCCTGAAAACAAGCCTATTACCTTAATTTTATTTTTTCTCATAATCTTCTGTCTTCTACTAAGTCTGCCAGGAATAATTCAAAATAATCTACCATTTCTCCAGCAGTTGCAAATCCCAAATTGTCCTTTGGGAAAATAATGTTACCAATGGCTAAGTCAAGATTTCTTCTTGGAGTTGTTAATCCTTCATCACCACTAAAATCTGGATTTGTAACATTGAGCGATTCAAAGACTGCAACTACTGATAATATTTCAGCTTGGGTAAACTGTGTCAAGTCTGGTATTCTGAATTTTTTAATTTGAAATCCCTCCAATTTTCTTAATCCCTCTTGATTATTTGCGTTTAATTCAAATTGAATTTGACCAAATGCGGAAAGTAAAAATGCAGTGATGAATTTATATTGCTCTTCGTCTGTTGCATTTGGATTTCTATTTTTCAAGTCATCGCAATAGAAAAAGTTTGTTGAAAGTGTGAAATTAGAATTTAATGGATTGAAATAAACGCAATGCTTTGTTCGGTCAGCTCTAGGTATTATTATTTTAGGACTATAGGTGTGGTTGACGGAATTATTTATTATTCTTTTCCATTTTAAGTTTCCAAAATCAGTATTACACGTATTGTAAAAATTATTTAAATCAAGACTTCCTGCAAGTGCAGAAGGAATCAGATTGTTTGATGAGTTATCTGCTTTACCAGGGAAATGAAAGGCTAAATCGTATTCTAAATCTGATACTTCGAAAATATAGTTTCTTCTTACATCATTATTCTTAATTCCATAGCCGATGTAATTGTTTAATGAATTTGGAATATCTATTCTGTTTTCGTTTGGTTTACTACCATTTCCAAAATAACTGTTTGAAGCTAAATCTTTAGTGGGGTAAATTAGTTTCGCTCCTCCATCATTTTCAGAATTACCTCTATTAACCTTTTCAAAATGGTGTTCAATATTGACTAAACAGTTTAAGTTTGAGAAGTTATCATACTTGTTGTCATTAAGATACTGTCGCCAATTATCTGTTGCAATTAAAGTATTTCTTGGAACAACTCTCAATTTGAATCCTGCGGTTGTTGTATCAGTATTTAAGGCCAGGATTGTTTTCAGGTTATCAGGGTTAAGCAATATATTTTCATCTGATACTCTTACGAAAGAAACATTTGCTGAATTGTTTCCTTTCTTCAAAATCACAATAACTGTTGTTACATCAAACTCTTGAAAATATTTCCTTGGATAGGAAATAATAGCTTCAACTTTGTCTGAAATAAAACGCTTCAAATGTTCACCATCTTTGTTATTCAGGAATTTTGTCATTAAGATAATTCCTGCTTTGCCATTATTTCTTAAGTAATGCCAGATATAGTTTGTGAAATAAAAATAAAGATTGGGTTGTGAAGCATTTGAAACAAAATAATTCAACCCTTGCCCAGTTATGGCTCCTCTCATTTTTGTCTTATCAGCAATTGTTATTGGGGCATCAGGATTATCATTTCGTAAAAACGGTGGATTCATTAACACCGTATCATAATGATTTGCTCTTGGATTTTGGAATACATCACCAATTGAAATATTTGCAGTAGTGGAATTGTTTACCTGTGCAAGATTTTTAGAAAGTAATCTAAAAGCAGATAATTGAGAAAGGAATGGGTCAATCTCAATACCATCTATTTGATTCAGAATTTGATTATGAGTTTTGACTTGGTTTGCGGTAGAAGTAAGTAAGCTAATTTGGTCATAAGCGGCATCTAATAATGCACCATCACCACATCCCGGGTCTAGTACCGTTGCGTCAAGAGAATCAATACATAAAGTCGCAAGCAAGTTTGATAATTCGGCATCCGACATTATTTTTCCTTTGCTGTGTAATTCTTCTTTAATATAAATTTTTGAAGTAAGAAGATTAAACACGTATGAAGGTGATGGATTATCAGCAACAGCGTTGCTATTATGTTGAACAAAACACTGAATCAAATCCTTGAAATATTGCAAATAGTTTACAGAAAAATTATCAGGGAAAAGGCGCTGTCCTTGATTTGGGTGGTCAATAAAAATCTGTCTGAAATCTAGCTGAATGATTCTGTTATAATTGTTCGCTAAGTTGTTTGTGAATTGAGGTAAAGTTGCGGTATTCGATGGATAATTATGAAAGTGTGCCGCATTTGCATTTCCAGTTTGGGTATAAAAATCTTTCAAGTAGGCGTAAGCAAGTAATCTAAAAAGCTCATAAAGTGTTAGTTCTTTTTTAACTTCTTCGGGATAGCCCAATGTGTTTTTTAATGCAATATAATTGTTGTAAAAACTTTCAATTACAAGGTGCCAGTTGTTGTCCCAATCAGGTGCAACTCTATTGAAAATGTTCGGTAAAATATTTTCAAAGGTCGCTTGAAGTTCTGCAATCGATGCGGTTGCATCGTGATTTACTGGGTTGAAAAGCGAATGTTGTCTTGGGTTACCTTTTAGTATGCAATTTGTTAAAGGAACACCATTTCTGTCTGCGAATAAAACTAACCTTTCAATGTTGGTCACACAAAAGTATTTGTGATAATTAGGTTCCCAATGAGCTCCAAAATCTGTTACATAGGAACGTGATTGGTTTTGGTACCTTTGTGATTCAACATCTCTTTGAGTTCTCTTTACTTCTACAATGAAAACAAAACGTTGAGTTGCTTTTAATCTAATAGCACAATCAGGAATAGTAGAGCTATTTGGTATTTTAGGATTGTGAACAACTTCAGCTATTCCGTCATAGCCACAACTTATTAAAGCGTTATTTAGAGCAAATTCAACCGCAGGTTGAAAAACACTTACTTCATCTGAATTATACCAAATGTTTGTCATACTATTTTATATACTCTTTTAATTCATTTTTTAATTCCTCAATCCCGATAGAAGAATTACTGTATTTGTTATATTCATTTAATAAAATAGAATCGATTTGCTCAATTATTTTATTTTGTTGGTTGTCATATCTATTTGTAATCATTAATGATTTACCTAACTTTTCTAATTCATTAACGGATTGACTTGAAATGCTATTTATACCAACGACTTTAATCTCTTTAAATTCATAAAGTTGTATTTTTCTTAAACCGTTTCCTTGACTTCTAGAGTTATTTAAAATACTCAGTCTAGTAAATGATGAGTTTAATATTGCTAGATAAGCTAACTCTGATTGTTCAATATTTACAGAATAGAAATTATCAGAAGAAAGATGTTTATTTGGGTTGTAGATAAAATCGATATTGTTCCTTAAATAGTAATTGAAAATAAAATTTCCAGCCGATTTTAATTTTATCGTGTACCAATCTTTATTTTGTGTAATATCTCGCTTTACCGCTTTATATTTATCGGATGAAGTGTTAAGAATCTTGTTTTTTACAGAATCTAAATATTCTTTGGTCACATCAGAAATAGAACCATTCACAGCCAATATATACGCATTTTCTTTAGTAACATTATATGTCTTTATTCTAGAAATATTCTTAACTATAGGTTTAAGCTCTGGATATTTTTTTTCGGAAAAAATGAAGTGATTATTTACAATTGCTGAAGTGCCACGTTGAATAGGTTTAGAAACAATGGAGCTAAGTGTTTTAAATAGTTTTGATTTAAAATTGATTATGCTGGAATTGTTAAAAGAATAGCTTAATAATTCCTTTGGGCGGAGATTATGTGCTTTATCCGTTAATCCATTATATGTTTTTAAATCGTTTAAGTCATTTAAAGAGTAATATGCAGTTGATTTTCGACTATTTTTAGTTTTAACAAACTTGATTACTGTTGCTCCAACTTCTGCATTATCAAAGGCACTTTTCTTAAAGTGATAAATACTTGTTAAATGTCCTAATTTTAGAAATGATTCTTTTAAAAAGATACCGAAACTACTATAAAGCCAACTGTCATAAATTACGGCTACCATTATTCCATTTTCCTTCAGATGTAAAATACTTTTAAGCAAAAAATAGATATACAAATTTGATTGAGAAGGAACAGTTGAAAAACTTGATAATAGTTCGTTTTTTATGTTTGATTTTGAATTCACTCCATTTGCTAATAACTCTTGTCTGACATAAGGAGGGTTTTGAATTATTAAGTCGAACTTCTCTGTAGAGTCTAAATCAAAAAAACTTCCTTGAATTAGAGTCCTTTTGGCTTCATTATAAAAATTCTTAATTTCCTCATTAATTAAATTTTCATCAATTTCTACTCCTTTTAGATAGCAATCTGAAACTTCTTTAGGTAGAGCTTTGAAAAAAGTGTTCGGACCAATACAAGGGTCAAGAATTTTAGATTTTGAACTAATATTCTCTTTTAATAAACTAATCATAAATTTAGCAAGAATAGGAGAGGTGAATACTTGCCCTAAATTTTCATTTTTTTCAGGCTTTTTAGCCATAGTTTCAAAATCTTTTGAAAAAAATAATTCTAATTGTTCTTCAAATGATTGAACAAGTTCATCAACTTTATATGGTTCTGAAATTGTATTAATCATTTTTTATAGTTTTATATTTAATCTGTTCTTCTGCGGCTTTCAATGCATTTAAACCTTCTTTTTCATTTTTAACAATGTCATAAATTTTAGTAGCAATCCACAGAGCTTCCAGTTCCTCAAATGAGAAATTGAAAGTTTCACTAATAGTTTTCAGATGTTCACGTTTAATTGCTTTTTGGTCGTTCTCAACTTTACTTAAGTATCCGTCTCCAATTTTAAGAATAGCGGCAAGCTGTCTTTGAAACATTCCAGAAGATTCTCGTAATTCTTTGATTTTTTGTCCGAGTGTCATTTTACCAAATTTAGACTTGACTATTTAAGGTCAAATCTAATAATATTTTTCGGAAATGTATTCAGAAGCGTTGGAAAGATTTTAGCTCTTTTGGTTTTTTAAGTTTTGGCTTTTGTGTCGGCAAAAACCAAATGTGCTAAAATGTGCGGCTGGCTTTTCAGCTTGTGTACAACGGTTTTGGCTATGGTTTCGTTACGGAATGGTAAGCGAGTATCATTCCGCCGTAACCATAAATTTAGCAAAAAGGCTCGATATTCCGATTAGGAAATTCAGCCGTAATGAACTATAGCCGTTGTTGTGCATAGTGTTTTTTATTCAGCTTTAATTTCATACTTCAGTTTCGAGAGGTAAACTTTGCCCATTATAAAAAGTCATTACTCTCACAAAAAAGTCATTCCCATATTCCGATTTAACTTGGTCAAAATCACGAAGGACTGATTCAAATTCCAATTCAGACGTTTGAGTGATTTCAGATGTATGTTTATAAACGAAAAAATTATCTGATATATCTAAAGTGTCTTTAAAAACCTTTTTGTCAATTAATTTCCGTTCTCCGCTTTTCAATCTTTCCGCAACATTTATTTCAGAGTTAGAAGATTCCACGAAGCGATAATAATCTGAAGATTGAGTGTTTTTAGTGCCTTTTTCTAAATCCTTTATTCTCTTTTTTAGTTCAGAAATTTGCTTATCCTTTTCAACTATTTCATCATTCAATTTATTCCACTCCAGTTTGTTTGAGTTAAACTCACAACTTGAAATAAAAATCAAAGTTAAAATCAAAAACGGAATTTTTTTCATAATTGTAGGTAACGTTTCGGGCTATGGTTTCGTTGCGTTGTTTGAGCACTAATTTACTAAAAAATAACTGAACCTAATTGTTCATGTCTGAGGATTTTCCGATAGGAAAATCAGCAGCAATGAACTATAGCCATTGTTACCTACTTGGTGCGACAAGTCAGCTAAATCCGACTCAGTTCGGTGTTCAATTTATTTAGTAGATTCTTTTATTCGGTTTACATTTAATTCCGTTCAAAATTTTGCTTTTTCAGCGCAAAATTTTGCCCGCATTATTTTCTGCTTCGACTGGTTTTTCGGCTTCGGTTTCGAACTCCATTGTGGATTCGACATTATTTTCTGCTCCAACTTTTGATTTTTTTTAGAACTAAATCTTGCTTTTTTCAGCTTTCAAATCAACCGCAAAGTAGTTCAGGTCAATTTTTTCGGAGCACTTGTAGGTAACGGCCCCGGCTATAGTTTCGTTGCGTTGTTTGAGCACTAATTTACTAAAAAATAACTGAACCTAATTGTTCATGTCTGAGGATTTTCCGATAGGAAAATCAGCAGCAATGAACTATAGCCATTGTTACCTATTTGGTGCGACAAGTCAGCTAAATCCGGCTCAGTTCGGTATTCAATTTATTTCGTAGATTTTTATTATTCATTTAGGTATTTAATTTGTTTTGACCCCTATAAAACAAGAGTAATCTTTCAAATTTCGATTATTAGTTAAGCTGTTAATTTTTTCATAGTAATTAGATGTTCATCTGCATTCCATTTTTCCATTGGAGTTATGCGTCCCAATAGGTCGTGAAGTCTTCTATTGTTATAAAATTTCAGGTAACGCTTTAGTATCTGTTCTATTTCACCAAAGTATTGATAATCGAACCTTTTAAAAACTTCTTTTTTTAATATGCCGTGATAGGCTTCAATATGTGCGTTCTCTTCTGGTGTGGCAATATGTGTAAACTCTTGTTGGACTCCGATTAAACCTAAATATTCACGTACTTTTTTTGCTATAAATTGACTGCCATTATCACTTCTAATGACCACGTTATTAGGATATTCATAATCTTCAAATAACTCTGATAGCAGTGCTATTACATTGTTTTGTTTAATAGTAAATGAAAAATAATCCTTTAATATTCTGCGTGTGTGAACGTCAATTACAGAGAGTAAGTAAGCGTTTTTGCCTTCACTAGGTATCCAAACCATCTTTATATCCATTTCTAAGCATTCTAATGGTCTATTGGTTTGAACCTTTCTGAATTTTACAAATTTACGTCCAGAACCACTTCTATCTATTCTGTTGCAAAGCTTTAACAATCCTTCTTCTTTCATAATTCTGTATAGCTTTTTATGGTTGATAGTGTAACCATCTCTATTCAAATAGCTAGTCATTAATCGATATCCACAATCTATAAACTCGTGCTGTAAGATCTCCTTTATAGAAGTTACTAGGACATCTTGTGACACAAAACCTTTTGTATTGTGAAAGGTTTGTCTAGATGGCTTATTTCCTTTTTTGCCACCGCTAGGAACTCTATAATAACTACTCTCAACAATACCCACTATTTTTATAATTTTTGTCTTGCTACACTTGTGCTTTTCATAGGTTACATCTACTAAATCTTTCTTAGATCTGATGTCCCAAACTTTTTTTTTAAGAGTTCTCGCTGTACCTCTAGTTCTATTTCTTTATCACTAAGTAACTTTCGCAATACACGATTTTCTTCCTCTGTAGCTTTAAGTTCTTTACTTTTGGTATTGTAGGTAACCTTCAATCCAGCTTCTCCTTTATGCTCAAACTTCTTTTTCCAACTATAGAAAGTGCCAGTACTAACACTATATTTACGACAGGCTTCTACTATACCTATCTCTTCAGAACTAGCTAATATTTCTAACTTCTGTTCTAAGGTCCATTTCTTATATCTCATAATTTCAAATGTATTAATTTGAAATTTAAAATAGTACTCCGAACTTATTGGGGGCTAAAATATAATTCCGCTCAAACTTTTGCTTTTTCAGCTCAAAATTCTGGCCGAGTTATTTTCGGCTTCGACTGGTTTTCGGCTTCGATTCTAATCTCAATTGTTGATTAGGTATTATTTTCTGCTCAAGTTCTTAATTCTTTCGTTAGAATTAAATCTTGTTTTTTTCCGCTTTTAAATCAGCTGAAAATTAGTTCAGTTCGACTTTTCGGAGCACTTGTAGGTAACGTTTGGTGTATGGTTAGTTGCGTGGTTAAGCCACTAATTTAGTAAACAAAAACTTGCCAGAGAAAATTCCGTAGGAATTTTCAAAATAGGTAACGACCAAAGCAATTAATTATACACGGTGTTGGCAATAGTTATTTTTTTAGTTCGATTATCCAATTCACTAAATATTCTTTAAATGAAGCGTCAACATTATAAATTTCATTTGTTAGTTGATTAGTTCCTTTTTTTGTCATAAAGTGGTTTAACTTTCCGATTTCTTTGAATTCAATATTAGAGTTTGCAATTTTATTCAATTCTTTTTTACTTTGTATTGGGTCGACTAAAATGTCTTCTTTTCCAATAATTACCAAAGTAGGAAAGTCAATATTTTGATATGTTTTTGTATTATCAATTCGAGCAAATTCAACATTATGAGGCATTAGGTAATTAGAAAAAGACTTTTTGTTAACGTTTATTTTTTTAGATTCTTTTTTTCCGATTTTCCATAGTTCCCAAGCAGTTTTATTTGGATTCTTATCTATCAATTGATAAACATAATTTAAAGCATTTATTCGCTCTTCAGTGTTTTTTCCAATTATTAAATTGTCATAATTTTTAATTCCATTCTCAATTTGATATTTTAATAATTCTCTTGGTTTTCCAATTGGTGCTGACCATTGAATTAGAAAATCAGGTTTTATTTTCTGTTCAATTGATAAAGTTGTAACTATTCCACCCAAACTGTGACCTAAAAAGCCTATTTTTTTGTTTTTTGTAAATTTTGATTTTTCAAACTCTCTATATATTTCAATGAAATCACTCGTGTAAATTTTTGGTTGGTCATTATATTCTCCTGTTGATTTTCCTACTCCTCTTTTGTCAAATTTAAAAACTCCAATATTATTTTCAAGCATATACTCGGTTAAGTAATTATGAGCTTTTTGAGATATTTTTCCTGTTCCAGATACGATTACAAGTATTTTATTATAGTCAGATTTTGGTGTAAATAATGTTCCGAAAATTGTAATTGTTTCATTTACTTTTTTACTTATTTCTTCAATGTTATAGTTTTGAATGTTCTTAATTTCCTTTTCATTATTGAATTCTCCTTGAGAAAAAATAAAGTTTGAAATAAAAAGAAATAATATGATTGACACTTTTTTCATTATAAGGTTTTAAATTAAAATCAAAAATATAAATATGAAACGGTCGCAATATTAATGAACTGTTAATTAGTGATTTTTTAACGGACTCTTTAATTATTGCCAACGTCTCGGCTATGGGTAGTTGCTTAAAGTACTAAAGCTAGCAAAAATGCACCAATTGAGGAATATTTGGAGAATATTCCGATTGGCACTTACCGTACTCAAGCAATTACTTATAGCCATTGTTGTAAGGCGTTATTTATTCGATTCTTAAATTCAATTTTATTGTCAACGTGTAATGCTAAATTCTTATATGTTCGTTTAATTCCATATAGTCCAATCAATACATTTTCTTCTTTTAATTTGATGATAATATTATGGCTTTCCAACTCTCCCAAAAATGATAGTTTCCGAGTTTCTGTGTTCAATTCTATATCTTTTGATGAAATTTTGATACTGTCAATGTCTGCTAAATCAATAGTCGTTTCGTTCATAATTCCATATCGAAGGAACAGTTTGTTGTTTTCAATTGATATTGGTCTTTTAAGCATTGATTTTAAAAATCCGAAAATTTGAATGCCAGAATAAATACTAAAAAAAGTTAAAATCCAAGCAACCGCAGTATTCCATTTTGCTAATAAAATATGTAGTGTAATAGTTTCTATAGTTATTATCAATATAATTGCAATTAATAGAGGAACCGTTCCGCTGTCTTTGTGATAAGTAAACTCATTGTCTTTCAACTTTCTTTTTTTCCAATGAACAAATCCGTAGTAGAAAACGGCAATTTCGGTTACAATAGGAATAACAGCTCCTTTTGGAAGTATTTCATAACAAGTACTTTTTAAAGTTGTGAAAAAATCAAAGGATTCTGTCTTGTTTAGTTTATATCGTTTTATTGCTTTCCGAATGTTGAAGATAACAAAAAATAAAATTGATAGTTCCACGATTGGAAGTACCCAAGTCTTAAAAAGGTTTAGATAATAATGATTTTCAGTTGGAAGTATTAGCGAACAAATAATAATACCAACAATTAAGAATGGTACTACTGTTGTTTTTGGGATATTTGTTTTTCTAATTAATAGAAGATATACGAGTGGTACAGTTAACAATAAATCAAATGTTATTCCAATAGATAAAGTACTCGGATTTGTACTAAATATATTTGATTTCGTAATGAACACCATTATTCCGATTATTAATAATGGTATTCCGAAAATTATTAGGTTTTTCTGAATATTTATGGTTTTGTTCATAGGTTTGCTTTAATGACTTACAACGTATTTGTGTATGATTTTTTGCGAGAAAAAGACGCGAGTCGTTTTCCGATGTTGCGGAAAGATAATTAATAAGATTGAATTTCGGGCGAGGAAATTCAGCCGCAATTAATTATACACCTTGTTATAGCCAGTTATTTATTTTTCATCAATTTTGAGATCGCTCTCATAAGTCTACAAGATTTATCTTTCAGACAGTAAATTGTATTAGTTCCTTTTATTCTAAAAACATAATCATCTTCGGAAGAGCATAAGTTTTCATCGTTTTCATCTAGCTCTTTAAGACTATTGATAAAATTATTAAGATTTTCTTTATAGTCTGAGTTTTCAGAATATAACCAAGTTTGAAATCTAGATTCATCAATAATTCTTTCCTTGTAAACTATTTCATTTTTTTTGTTGAAAAAAAACTCTATTAAAGTAGGAGGAGATCCACCAAAACAACCTTTGTTTAAAAAAAGAAATTGTAATGTGTCATTTTTTGAGAACATACCCATTTCAAAATCTTTGATTTTCTTTTTCTTATAATATTTTTCTAGCTTAGCTGGAAATTCTAGTCTTATACTTTGATTAAAATCTATTATTTGTTCAATAGTATCATTCAATTCAGACAAATATTTAACATTATATAAACCAACAGTTAATGAATCGTATATGTAACTATGATTTACCCTATCTTCATGAAAGAATATGTCAGGTTCTATATTTTTTTCGGTATTATTGATTTGTAGTCTTTGCCAAATTCCATATTCTGGCTTTATAGCTTGTATATAATATCCATTTGGAGAATATTTTGTGGGAGAAGAGTTTTCTCCGATATAAAGATCTCCATATAATGTGTCACTTGGTGATATGACTTTGATGTTTTGGTTCGAATAATTATTACATGAAATCAATAAGGTCAAAATAGAAAGCAGAAATATTGAATTCAATAAGTTTTTTTCTTTTTTCATATTTATAATTGTCTGTAATTGGCTATAACGTTTATGTATAAGAATAGTTGGGGGTTTGTATGCGAGGATTTTCCGAAGGAAAGTCAGACGTTACAAACACGCAACGACCTTTGATTAAGTACTAAACCGCAATTATTCTTATACGGTGTTGGCTGTAGTTTTTATTTTTTCGTAATATTATTTCCGTTCTTTCCTTTGTCAATAGTAGACCTTTGAGAAGGATTTGTTGTTGGAATTTGTCTAGAGCTATTTCCTGAATTATTATTATTAGAATTATTGCTGCTAGAATTTCCGTTGTTATTGTTTTTAGCCATTTTAGTTACAATTTGTAATTATTAAATTTACAAAAATTATCAAAGTCAAAACTCCAGCACTTAAAAAAATAATACTTAAGCCAGTTTTTAAATTTTTGTTTTGTTCATTTATTGTTTTTTTATTGTCATTAAACGAATCTTTATTTATTCCAATCTCAAAAAGATAAATTTCATCTTCTGACTTTTCGAGTAGAGGTTGAAATTCATTAAAGTTGATTCCGTGATAAATTTTTCGTGGAAATAATGCTTTTACTAAAAAATATAATCCGATTAGATTTAAAATTATTGGAATGAAAAATATAAGTATCCAAACAATTGATAATTCAAATTTTTCAAATAAAGAAAATGCTAATGGAATAAAAAGAGATGAAATTGAAATGAAAGTCCCAGCTTTACTATTATTTGTGTCAACAGAATTTATTTGGTCGTTAAGTAATTCTCTTGATTTTAAAGCAAGAATTTGACAATTATTGTCTTTTGGAAATTCCTCTTTATGTTTTTTCTTTTTTCTCATTTTCTTGGTTCAAATTACAGCCAACGGTCTCGGCTATGAGTAGTTGCGTGGTTTAGCGGTTAACTTAGCAAGTACACACCTAACTGAAAATCCGCGAGGATTTTCAGAAGTAGTCGAGAACAAGCAATTACTTATAGCCATTGTTGTGTGTAGTTTTAATTATCTTCAAACAGGTCGTCCATTGAAAGTCCTATTCCAAAAGTTGGGTCTGGAATTTCCTTTTCATACGGTTTTCTTTTTTCAAAAAAGCAATTTAAAAATTCTTCAGCCTTTTTACCGGTCAATATTGAATAATTGATAAAAGTTAATGGATTTTCTTTAAATATGATTATAGGTTTTAGGTAATGTTCATTATCTTCTATTGTTAAAAAGCAACTTAAAATCCCAATTTTTCCGTCATATTCTATTTCATTCGAAATCATTTGCGGGAATGAGTCCTCAGGTTCTTCAATCCAATTAAAGCCATAATTTATGTCATTGAGGATTGAAATTTCATTTAATATTGTGCAATCTATAAATTCACTTTCCGAATACTCTAAAACAATTCTTTTTTGAAACCTTGGTAAATGGTCATCAACAATTTTTTCAAATAGATAACCTTCATCGGTTGTTTTTGGAATTATTCCTTTGCTTTCTTTGTCAAAGCTAATTTGAACTAATGATTGTATTAAATGAAGAATATCAAGAGGTATTAAGCTAAATAAAGGTTCTTCAAGAAATGGCAACAATTGTAAAGTATTAATTTCGGTCTTATTCTCAATCCATTGATTTATAATTTTCTCAACATCTGAAATTGATTCTTCTTTGGTGATAAATGAAAAGTTTTCACCAAATAAGGATGATTCTTCCCAAGGAATTTGTTTTTCATCTGTATCTGACATTACATCATTTCTTGTATTTTTAAATGCCAATTCAACAGGAATATTTGGAACATTAAAATTTTTAATCAGGTGCTTCGTGTAAATTCCATTTCGTTCACTTTTTCTTTCAATTGAAGCTGAATTTGGACTAGTAGAGAAAGCAATTAATGTTCCTGCTGGTGCATCCATTTTTGCTAGTCCAAATGAAATACCTTTTTTTCCATCCTGAAATGGATTATTTCTGCAAGCATCTAAAATTAGTATGTGTAAGTTTTTTTTTGATGTTTCAATCAATAAATCATCTACAAGAATGCAATTATATTTTATATCTTCATTTATTCTTATTTCACTATCAGATGGAACTATGTAATTATATTTTTCATCCTGTAGACCGTGACCAGAAAAATAAATTAATGAAATAGTATTTTCATTTATACTCTTCTTAAATTCTGCAATTTCTCTTATAAGTTCGGATTGATTAGGATTTTCTAATAACTTGCTGTCAAAATCATTTGTCTCTAAAAAATGATGAATATCAATAGAATCGTTGATACAATTATCCAAGTCAGGGAAGTGTGAGTAATTATTAATTCCAATGACCAAAGATTTTCTATCCATAATAGTTTTTCAAATTACACACAACGTTTAGGCTATGGGTAGTTGCTTAAAGCAATAAAGTTATCAAAAATGCTCAAAGTGAGGAATATTCTGAGAATATTCCGATTGGCACTCACCATACTCAAGCAATTACTTATAGCCATTGTTGTGTGTAGTTTATTTCCTTACTATATTTTAATTTCCTTTTTGATTTTTCTTTTGGCTTATAATTATTAGGCAAGTTATGCTTAATGTTCAATTTAAGTTCGTTTCAATTGCAATTTTAAATTCAATAAATCTTTCAGCAAATTTTTCAAGATGTTGTCAATTTGTCAAAAGTTCAATTGAACTTAATTCAATTTTTGACCATATTTATTTTTTTGTCTTCTTGTTTAATACCTACCTCCATGTCAAATCCGTATTTTCTTATAGTTGTTCTAATTCCACCTTCAATCGTAAAAGCATAAGTGCCTTTATTCAATCTCGTCCGTGTATTGTGACCACCACTTTGAATATTTATCTTCCATTGAGTTCTACCATAAATATCAGGTGAGTCAAGATGAAATTTCTTTATTAGAAAATTACTTGTATTTTTTACTCTTAAGTAAACAGGTGTATTATCTTCATTTACAGTAAAAGTAATCTTTGCAGGACCAGAAGCGTCCTCGTTGATTTTCAACTTGTGCTTCTGCCATTTAATTAAAAATTCTTTTTTGTCAAAATTAGAGGTTAAAATAATTAGAGTGGTAAGAAGTAGTGAACTAAATGTTTTCATATTGTAAATTATTTTGATATAATATTTTTTTCAAGTTACTGACAACTTTGGTATAATAAGAATAGTTGCATGTTTACCTACAAAGAATTTCCGAAGGAAATTCAGATTTTATAAACACGCAAGTACCTTTAATTAATCATTCAGACGTAATTATTTTATACGGTATAGTGTATTTTTAATTGGTACACTGCCACCAACAAACTAATTCTCTCTTGCAATTCCCATTTGCATCACAAACTGTAAACCATTCACATTTATAAGAACAGCCGTCTAAATCGATTTCAATCTTCATAATTTCTTTTGCTCTTTCAAGTAATTGGTCATATTTATTACAAATCTCTTTAGGAAGCATTATTTTTTTTCCAGTACATTGCCACCAACAAACTCTTTTCCTCCTACAATTCCCATTTACATCACAAACTGTAAAATATTCACATTTATACGAACAGCCTTTAATGTCAAAATCAATGTTTAATTGTTTAACGGTTTCATTTAAAAAAGCTTCTGCCATTTCGCAGATTTCTTTTGGCGCTAAAATTTTTTCAAAGTCACACATAATATTAAATTTAAAGTTTCATATTTGATTTTATAATATTTCCGAAAGTTAACAATATAATTTTCTCGTAAAATACCTATAAGTAGGTATTTATCATATTTTCAAATAATTTTCAATACTATTTTTTAAACATTAATCTATAAAATTCTTTTTATAAGCTCAATATGCTATTTAAAATTAGGATTTCGTGGGAAATTACACACAACGTCTCGGCTATGAGTAGTTGCGTGGTTTAGTACTAAACTTAGCAAGTACACACCAAGCTGAAAATCCGCGAGGATTTTCAGAAGTAGTCGAGAACCAGCAATTACTTATAGCCATTGTTAGGTGTAGTTTTTTATTATTTCAGATACTTCATTATCAATATAAATTTGAGTAGGATAATAATTCCTTTCTGATAATGGAATTTTTATATTATTGTATATGTATGACGAACATTCTTCAAATGTTCCATTAGCATCGTAGAGTTTAAAAAATTCCTTGAATCCAATTCTTAAATTAGTAGATTCTAACAATTTAAGAAATGCTTTTTTGAAAATTAAATCTCTTTGATGCCATATGTTATTTAAAAAGAAAACGATAGCTCCAGGACTTTCATCAAAGTCTGGTTTTTCTTCTATAAGTCTATTAAAAAAAACACCCCAAAAGTGCTCATCAAATTGTTTGAAATTTTTATTTAAAACTTCAAAATAATAGTTAGGATGTGTTGATAAACACATTAATATTGCTGTTTCATTTGGTAAGTTTTTTAACACCTTTACTTCGGGAAGTCTTGGTGAAGCACTCAAATATTTTGCTGTTAAAAATTCTTGTAATGACTTATGTGAAAATTGATAAGAATTATAACCTGTTTGAACAAAAATACCAGTATGG
Source organism: Tenacibaculum tangerinum (assembly GCF_029853675.1). Taxonomy (NCBI): domain Bacteria; kingdom Pseudomonadati; phylum Bacteroidota; class Flavobacteriia; order Flavobacteriales; family Flavobacteriaceae; genus Tenacibaculum; species Tenacibaculum tangerinum. Next base: position 236,341 of record NZ_CP122539.1, read on the forward strand.
TTTTCTAATTCAGTTACTACTTTTTTTGCTTGAGAACTAGGTAAGTTATGGCTTTTATGAATCTTATTATAACATTTACGAATATCATCACTACTGAATACATTTCTACCCAGATGAAATGAAAGCCAATAAGATAAATGAGCTAAAAATTCTTTTTTCTTTTCAATGTAAAAATCAGCATATTTTGAAGGTCGTACAATACTTCTTTGTTGGTCCCAAGCCTCCAATAAAAGGTTTAAAACAAAATCATAAATATATCTCGGTTTTGGTGGAATAGTTTTTTTTCTCTCATAAATAGCGCATAAATGAGACAGTGTTAACGGTCGCATTGTAGTATCATAATATGGTGAATCTTTGATTTTGTCAAATAGGTCTTTAGATTTTTTTCTATTTGTAATCCATTTGCCAATTAGTGATTTTATTTGTCGGTCATTTAAAGGACAGATTTCATAGGTGTTCGTGTTGGTTAATTGCAACAAAAAATCATTACTTCTGGACGTTAAAATAAATTTTGAGTCAACAAGGTTTAAGGATAGTTCTTGGAATTCCTTTTCAATTCTAGATTTTAATTTAGAATCAGGAATTTCATCAAATCCATCTGCAATAAGAAGTACTTTACTCTCATTGAAGAATGATATCACAGTATTTTTAAGCAGATTATAATATTCAAATCCAAAGGCGTCAAGATATTCTACTGGAAATTTTATATGTATTCCTAGTAAATCAACCAATATTTTGAATAGTCCAAATGATTTTTGATTGATATGATTTTCATAATCTAATTCTCTAAATCTGATAACAAGCGGGAAGGAAAAATCAAACTCATTATGATTTGCTAGATAATCGTTAAATACTTTTTTAATCAAAGTTGTTTTACCAGCACCAGCTCCTCCATAAACTATTTTGTTTTTTTGGAATTCTTTTAAAAACTTTTTGCTACTTATTTTATCAGTTTTCTCATCTGTATCAAAACGTGTTTTTAAAGGGGATAGATATAAATCTATATCTACGAAAATATTTTTTAATTCTTTGGAAGATATAGCAGTGCTAAAGTTAATTTCATTAGACCAAGTTATAGCAGCATTTAAATTATTTTTGATATGTGTAATGACGCTAGATTCAGAAATATCGAGGTCATAATTTTCTTTGAAAAAGTTAAACTCTTCTGTTTTTAATTTCTTTTTTGCTTTAGAATTAATATTTGCTAGTTGCTTATCAAAGAAAGAGTCAACTCCTTTGATACCTTTATCTATTAGGTTTTTAAATAAAACTTGTGCAAATATTGTTTCTATGTCAATCATTAAATTTCAGTATCGTTTTCAAATTACACCTAACGTTTGGTATAACCGCAGTTACGGTTTTAAATTTAATGATTTTCGGCTTAAAACCTGACCTTTCGCAATTCCGAGGGGATTCGCACGTAGTCGAATCCGCCGTAATTGCTGTTATACATTGTTGTGTATAGTGCTTTTATTTTTTAATTCCATTTAATTGGTTCAGTTTCTTTCAATTTCGAAGCATAAAAATCAAGAGCTTTATTCAAATCCGAAAAATAATTTCCATATTCATTCTCGGCAGTGGACACATAATAATCACCAAGTTCTGGAGGTAATTCATTTGTGTGAAGAATTGGAACAATATAAGTGTCAAGTGGCCAACATTCCGATATAAATTCCTTTCTTGGACTAAATCTTAACCAATAATGACTTGTGAAAGGAAACAGCTTTTTAAATTCAGTATGCCTTTTTGCTCCGAGTAGCATTTTCAAATACCTGTTTTTCCATTCCGTATTCTCCCAAAATTTTGTGTCATTAAAGAAGATATTTTGGACTTTACTCCAAGCTTTTTCAATATCCGAATTCGGGTTTTTAAGGTCAAAATCTTCATAGATTTCAAGTTCATTAAATTCAGATTTTATTTTGGAAATTGATTCTTGTTTTCCAACCCAAAGGTCAATTACTTTTGACAGTCTTTTTAAATCATTAAAAATTCCACGAGCGAAACATTGTTCATAGTTTTTATTTTCAGTCAGTTCAAAAAGTACAATTGAAAAATTCTTGTCAGTTTGAGCAAATTCCGCTCGAAAACTTCTTCCATTTTTGTTGAAAAATGCATAACGATTTGGTAGAATTCCATCCATTGTTTTTGCCAATTCTACTTCGGAATTAGTTTGAATTAAAATACTTTGTATTTCTTTTGAAAAATGCATTTTGTCGTTTTCAGGCATTATACACAACGTTACGGCTATGGGTAGTTGCTTTAAGCACTAAAGTTAGCAAAAATGCACCACGTGAGGAATATTCGGAGAATATTCCGATAGGCGCTTACCAGACTCAAGCAATTACTTATAGCCATTGTTGTGCGTTCGTTTTTTTATTTCATTCAGGTATTCCAATCTGACTTCTTGTTTTACCTGTTTTCGATTCTAATTTAGAAACTAATTCGTCAAATCCAACCAAATGCATATGCGCTTTGATATTTTTGTCAGCACTTTTTATTTTCAATTCCAAACTGGTTTTTCCAAAGGTCAAATCTTTAATTTCATTCCATTTTATTTCTTTTTGTTTAGCGAACATCGTTGTTTCAATAATTCCTAAATCAGTCAATTTTATATGAGAAATATATCCTTTTGCGAACAATAATAACCCGACAACTATTGCAATTAAACTACAAACAGCAGCTAAAACTTGGTCGGTTCCATTAGCGAAAAAGAATGCAAATATTATCAATCCTATTCCGCCAATTATGACTAAAATTCCGATTATAGGGTAAAGTTTTGGAAGTTGTAAAATACTATTTCCAATTTCATCTTTTTTTGGTTTATTTTTTGAAGCAGCTAAAAGTAAACCCATTACAAGAGTCACTACAATTACTGGCAAAATGTTTTTCAATATCATAAGTGATTTTTTATTTTTAGTTCAGTTGCGAAATGACGCACAACGTGTTTGGCTATGGGTAGTTGCTTAAAGCATGAAAGTTAGCAAAAATGCTCAAAGTGAGGAATATTCGGAGAATATTCCGATTGTCACTTATCATACTCAAGCAATTACTTATAGCCATTGTTGTAAAACGTTTTTTATTCAGTACCAATTATTATCGGAATTTGAGATTTAACTTCTTTTTCATTCATACAGGCAGGATACCATTCGGTTAATTCAATCAGTAATTTCTTGACTTTACTTTGAGTTTCATCACTCCATTTCCCAAAATTCCCAAAGAATCTAAAAGGTTCTTTTTCTATTTTTCCATTTTCGTTGATTACTACGTAAGCCTTTATTTTCTCTGGTTTGTAACCTTTGATCTTCTTTATTTTTTCAGATAAAATTTTATGGTCAGATTTTAGTGAGGGCATTTTATCAGGTCGCAAGTAAACTCCGTTTTCATTTGTTATTCCATAAAAGATATTATTTTGCTCTAATGCCCATAAATATTCAGCAGATGATTTTTCAATTCCTTTGAATGATTTGAATTTTCCTTTAAATATTATTTCCTCTAATGATTCTCCATTTTCATTAACCTTTTCAATTTTCATTTCATATTGTCCTCGTAATCCATTTGTTTTTTTAAACGGATTTTGATTTAATTTTAAGTCAATGTCAAGTACTTTGTATTCAGTTCCAATTTCGGGAACATCTGTCCAATATTTATAGTTTGATTCTATAATGTTGAGATTATTGTCAATTTCAAAGGATATTGTGTGTCCAGTAAACCCAGTACTGTATTGATTTAGAATCTTAATATTTGAATTTTTGTTGATTTCTAAATCAAAGCTTTTGTATTTTTTTAGTTCATTCGCTATGTTGTCAAATCGGTTAAATTCGTCTTTTGTTTCATACTTCACAACATTTTGGGCAATCGTAACTTTTTTTTGTCCGATAACAAAATTTGTAAATAAAATCAGTATGATAAATTGTATTCTCAATGTTCGTTTTAAATGTTTTACAACGGTCTTGTGTATGGCTCGTTGCGTGCAAATTAGCGATAATTTTTCGGTTGAAGCACAAGCCAGATTTTTAAATTTTACTAATTATCTTTTTTCTTTAAAATCGTTAAATTTAAAAATTTGGCGACTTTCCAAATATGCCATATCTTCGGTTTAAGAAACTGATTAGCAATGAGCTATACACGTTGTTCTACGCAGTTTTTATTAGCTTTAAGTTGTTCATTTGTTTTTCAAAACCTTTAAAAGAGTGCTTTAAACTTTGTCCATAAGGTTTGGAATTCCACTCATTGTATAATTTCAAATAATTTTCCGTTTCGTTTGTACCATTTAGTTCGTCAGTCCATTTCAATGCGCACATCACACCAGTTTGGTCAAAGTGCAAGTCTTTTCGAATAAGATAATACTCAAGATACCGTTTTAGATATTGAATTCCCCTTTTTGTATTAAATGTCGCCAATGCTAAACAGTAACCATTTCCAGCGTAACAAACTTGACTTTTTAAAAGGTGAATTCCGATTATTTCTTCAACGCTTTTCAGTTCCAATATTGAAGCAAAGTAGGCTCCTACAATTCTTGTTCGCCAATTAAAATCGCCAAGTAATTTTTTAACAACTTCGGTATTTAATTCAGCACGTATTGGTTTAAGATTTTGGTTGAATTTCTCCGAGTTATTTATTCCGAACATATAGAATGGGACGCACCATTTTTTGATAAATTCAGCCGTTATTTCTGTTTCATTCGAGTAATGTTTTAATTCAGCAAATGGACTTGAATGTCTAACTGTTGCTCCAGCAGAATGTAATTCAATTTGTTTTTTAGTTTTTTCGTCCATTTTGTGGTTCAAATTGCGTAGAACTTGTTTATATAAATACCTTTAGCACTCTTATACAACCTATTTGGAGGTATAAAGATACTTTTTGTGAATTTTTAGTGCTTTTATTTTTAATAAAAATACTGTTTTTTTATAAACCATCATAAGGGTTTTTAATATTAGATAATTTATCGTTAGACACATGTGTGTAAATCATGGTTGTTTTAGGGCTTTTATGTCCTAACAATTCTTGTATATAGCGTATATCAGTACCGGCCTCTAATAATGGGTTGCAAAACTATGTCGTAGCGTGTGTAAAGTAACTCTTTTTTTTATCTTTGATTTAGCTAATGCCTTCTGTAATACTTTACGAGCACTCATGGGTGAATACTTTTTGTTGTTAAGTCCTTCGAATAAGTATTTTTTTGGTTTGTAGGTTGTATAGTACACTCGTAAAAGAGTTAAAACTGAACTTGATAGCAAGGTGTATCTGTCTTTTTTACCTTTGGCATTTTCAATACGAACTAACATTCGTTTGCTATCTATATCAGTTATTTTTACGCTCAAGGCTTCTCCAATTCTTAAACCAGCCGAATAAATAAATGCTATCAACGTTCTGTGTTTGAGGTTCTGAATAGTATCTAAAATCAACTTTATTTCTTGTAAACTCAATACTGTTGGGAGTTTTCTCTCTTTCTTAGGACGAATTATGTGTAGCGTTTCTAAATGCATACTTTTATATTGTAAATATTTCTTAATTCCATTGATGCATTGATTCTGATAAGAAATAGATTTGTTTTCTTTAACAATAAAGTCGTAATTAAAAAGCTCAATAACACGATGCGTATACGATATTATATTTTTGGAGTGACAATATTTTGTAAAATAAGTAACTACACTTACATAAGTGTTAACGGTATGATAACTTAATCTTTTTTGCAGTAACCAACGTTTAAACTTTTGAATATCTTTTGTTTGCTCTGAAGGAAGACTTATTAAAAAGAAATCTTCTTTAGGCAGATTGTTTTGGAAATTCCAAGGAGATTTTTGTAAATGTTGTATGCTAATACCCACGTTCTCTTTTGTGTACGGTAGGTAAAAAGCACGATGTGTTTGACTCCAGTTTATGTCTGGTAGTTTCTTTACATATTCCTTAATCATAACATCGTACTGAAACTCAAAAGCTATTTGTTTCTTGGCTTTATGTCGAATTAAGGTAAGTGTAATTGTTTTCATAGCTTCGTAAAGATATGAAAAATATTTTGAGTATAAGCACTTTATTTTTTCGCTCGTTCTACCAACTCTAATTGTTCAATTTTAGCTTCGGTAGTAAATAGACCGTAATTGATAAACGCTTTTTTCTTCTCTATTTTATCAATCGTACCCACGGCATTACCGTCGATTAAACGGACTCTGTCGTTTACTTTAAACACATAAGCTGCCCTTTCTTTGGCTATTTTTTCGGCTTCTTTTTTCTTTTCTTCACGAACTTTAACCACTTTTTGCAACACTTCTTTTTCTACTTTTTGAATAGCTTCTTGTTGCTTTTGTGCGGCAACTTTTTCTTGTTTCTTTTCTGTTTTGGTTTTCTTACTAGGCGGATTTTTCTTTAAGTGCTTCGTTTTTTCAGCCGTTACCCATTTAAAAAAGTTGGTAGACAATTCTTTTTTATTGTTGGTTTGAAAGTATTTGTTTAACAATTCGTTTACCTTCCTTCCTAAAGAAAGCATGCGTTGGTTGTTGTCGTACAATTCTTGAAACCCTTCTAATTTTTCACGAATTCTCGATTCCTTTTCCTGCAGATTTTCAATATGTGCTTGTCCCTTGGATTTTTGTTCCTGTAGACTTTCCGAAGTTTTTTGCAGACGATTGCGCTCTTTTTGAAGTTTAGAAATGGTTTTATCTAAGCGAACCTTTTCTGTTTCCACACGTTTTTTTGCACGGTTAATTAAGCTATACGGAATGCCGTTTTTTTGAGCAACCTCAAAGGTGAAAGAACTCCCTGCTTGTCCGATATACAACTTATACAGCGGTTCTAAGGTACGTTCATCAAATTGCATATTGGCATTGGTTACATGTTCCAATTCGTCCGCTAACACTTTAAGATTCGCATAGTGCGTGGTAATAATTCCGAAAGCTTTTTTCTCATAAAACTCTTCTAAGAAAATTTCAGCTAATGCACCTCCCAATTCCGGATCAGAACCTGTACCAAATTCATCAATTAAAAATAAGGTATTGTCATTACATTTTCTCAGAAAGTAACGCATGTTTTTTAGGCGATAGCTATACGTACTCAACTGATTTTCGATGGATTGGTTGTCGCCAATATCTGTTAAAATAGTACCGAAAAGAGTGGTTTCACTACGTTCGTGTACAGGAATTAACAAGCCGCTTTGCAACATTACCTGTAGCAAACCAACCGTTTTTAAGGTAATGCTTTTTCCCCCTGCATTCGGACCCGAAATCACAATGATTTGTTGTTGCTCGTTTAACTTAATGGTTTGTGAAACGGTGGTTATCTGCTTGTCCTTATTTTTTTGCCAAAGAATAGGGTGGTAAGCATCTTTAAAATACAGCTTTTTTTCTTTTGTTATTTTTGGAAGTAAGCCGTTCACACGTTTGGCGTACTTTGCTTTGGCAGCCACCATATCTAGGTGCGTTAAAAAGCTAACATACGCAGTTAATAACGGAGTAAAGGGTCTTATTTCTGAAGCTAAGGCTCGTAATATGCGAACTACTTCTTGCTTTTCTTCGTACAGTAAATTTTGCAATTCTCTACTGTAAGAAAGTGTTGCTTGTGGGGCGATGTACACAATATTCCCCGATTTCGAAGAACCCAGTAAACTTCCTTTTACCTTACGTCGGTGCATTGCCAACACTGCCAATACACGTTGGTTGTCAATCACGGTTTCCTTAATATCGTCTAAATAGCCGCTTGCCATATTTTTGCTTAAGGCACGTGAGAAACTTTCCGAAATTTTACCTCTTACCGAGCCAATTTCTTTCCGTAATTGTTTTAGGGTTGGAGAGGCGTTGTCGGCAACTTCGCCATAGGGAGTAATAATTTTTTTAATACTATCTACAACTACTGTCGTATACTCTACCTCATCGCTGAGGGCAAATAGGCTAGGGTAGTAGGTTTGAAATTTTTTTAAGAATTTCTTTTGTTCGTTTACGGTTTCTGAAACCGTAGCTATTTTTAAGAAACTAGCTGTTTCTAAAAAACTATTTTCGATAGCAAGTCGCTTAATTTCTTCAGAAATATCTTCAAAATAATGATTCGGAATTCGATTTTCGTTTTCAAACGAAGCTAGGTATTCGTTTACCAAATGCAGTTCAAAAAACAAGTTCTTTTGGTTTGAAATAGGCTGAATTTGCATTGTTTTTTCTTTTCCTAAAGAAGAAATACAATGCGTTGCAACCTGTTCTAAAACGGTTGTAAATTCTAAATCTTGAAGTGTTTTTTCTGAAATACTCGCTTTCAAATTTCTATTTTTGTTTTTTAATCGCAGGGCGATAGCCAAGGTTTTAATTCCTAGAGGTATGCCTTTAGATAGTTAATTTGTCACTTCGTGTGAATTTTCGAGGAACAAACAAATTTACATCGAGAAGTACGAAACTCTCGATACAATTTTCTTTCCTTTGTAAGAAAATCACTCGGACTGACAGAAATTTTGAGACCACAAAAATAACAAACAATGCAAGTAAAAATTAACGATAGCTGGAAAAATATTTTACAACCCGAATTTGAGAAACCGTATTTTGAAAATTTGGCGAGTTTTGTTAAAAACGAATATGCAAAGCATACCTGTTATCCCAAGGGTTCTGCTATTTTTGCTGCGTTTGATTTTTGTGCCTTGGATGATTTAAAAGTGGTAATTATAGGGCAAGACCCATATCACGGACAGGGGCAGGCAAACGGACTCTGTTTTTCGGTGCACGATGGTATGGCACATCCGCCCTCGTTAATCAATATTTTTAAAGAAATTGAAACAGATATAGGGATTCCGTATCCAGAAAGTGGCGATTTGTCGCGTTGGGCAAAGCAAGGAGTGCTATTATTAAATGCTACGTTAACGGTTAGAGCAGGCGAGGCAGGGAGTCATCAAAAACAGGGCTGGGAGCAATTTACCGATGCGGTGATTCAGAAAATATCTTTGGAAAAAGACAATGTAGTATTTTTATTATGGGGTGGTTTTGCAAAGCAAAAGGCAAAATTAATTGATAAAAGCAAGCATCATATTTTAACTTCTGGGCATCCTTCACCCTTAAGTGCCAATCGTGGTTATTGGTTTGGAAACAAACATTTTTCTAAAACGAATTCTTTTTTACAAAGTATTGGTGAAACCACGATTCAGTGGTGATTTTAAATGTAATAACGTGAGTTGGGAGTAACATATAAAACTGAATTACCTAAAATCAATAGGGTGTCATGTCGATAGAACGAAGTATGATACGATTTATGGTTTATTATTTCGCATTGAAAGCCTTTATCACATCGAAACAAAACGTCATTACGAACAAAACGCAGTCGAGTGACGTAATCTCATGAATACGAGTAACTCGAAGTCTTAAAATAGCTCACACCCAAAAGAGGTAACGGTAATCAAAGACAGATTGCTTCGTTCCTCCTTCCTCGCAATGACCATACTAAAAATCTTATTACAAGCAAAAATGGCAAAAGAACTAGAATCTGATGTTGTTGTAAGTAACTGATATCTATAACGCCAATGGTAACTGACAGTAGACGGAAAAATTATTCGTAAAACGTATTACAATTTTGAAGGTGAGCGAAAGTTACAAAATAGAAAAGAGCGCAAAATTTGCGCTCTTTTTATATCTAAAATCCAGTTTCTAAAAAAGATTATTTATTGTATAATACCCAAGTTCCTTTTTCTAATAAAGGAATTGCTTGTTTGTATTTTACTTCTTTCTCTTCGCCAGACATTACATTCTTGATAGTCACTTTTTCGTTACGACCAATTTTTGGTTGTTCGCGTACGATTGTTTCTACCACTTGTTGTTCTTGTGTTTGTTGGTTACGTGCGTTGCTAATAGCCCTTTGCGTTGAGTTTTGTACTTCGTCTTTACGTAAATCTAATTGCTCACGTTTTTGTTCACGAGCTTCTGATACTTGTGAAGCTTCTTGGCTTGGCAACTGTCCTTTAAACAAGAACGACAACACTTCTTTGTTAATTTTATCTATAGTTGCTTGAAACAATTCAAAAGCTTCAAACTTATAAATTAACAACGGATCTTTTTGCTCGTAGGTAGCATTTTGAACGGTTTGTTTCAACTCGTCCATTTTACGTAAGTGATCTTTCCAGTTTTCATCAATAATCGCTAAGGTGATGTTTTTTTCAAAATCGTCTACTAATGATTTTCCTTCGCTTTCGTAGGCTTCTTTTAAGTTGGTAACTACTTGTAGTGTTTTAGTACCATCGGTAAAAGGAACAACGATACGTTCGTAACGATCGCCTTCATTTTCATACACATTTTTAATAACAGGAAAAGCATTGCTTGCATTTCTTTCCGCATCGTTTTTATAATTCTCGGTTACAATCGTGTATAGCTTATCGATTAATTCTTGCTCTGTTGCTTTGTTGAATTCTTCTTCGGAAAAAGGAGAGGTCATAGAAGAAAAACGAATCAATTCAAATTCAAAATTTTGAAAATCGTTGGCTTCTTTATTTTGTCGTACAATTGAATCGCAGGTATCGTAAATCATGTTTGCAATATCAATTTGCAAACGTTTTCCGTCGAGTGCATGACGACGACGTTTGTACACAAACTCACGTTGTGCGTTCATAATATCATCGTACTCTAATAAACGTTTACGAATACCAAAGTTGTTTTCTTCTACTTTCTTTTGTGCTCTTTCAATAGATTTAGAAATCATCGAATGCTGAATTACTTCGCCTTCTTTTAATCCCATTCTATCCATCATCTTTGCAATTCTTTCCGAACCGAATAAGCGCATTAAGTTATCGTCTAAAGCTACGTAGAATTGAGAAGAACCAACATCTCCCTGACGACCAGCACGACCACGCAACTGGCGGTCTACACGACGAGAATCATGACGCTCTGTACCAATAATTGCCAAACCTCCTGCTGCTTTTACTTCGTTCGATAGTTTAATATCGGTACCACGACCTGCCATGTTGGTTGCAATCGTTACTACACCTGGTTTACCTGCTTCAGCAACAACATCTGCTTCTTTTTTGTGTAGTTTTGCGTTTAAGATATTGTGAGGAATTTTACGTATTTGTAACATTCTTCCTAATAATTCAGAGATTTCAACCGAAGTTGTACCTACCAATACAGGTCTTCCTGCTTCTACTAATTTTACAATATCTTCAATTACTGCGTTGTATTTTTCACGCGTAGTTTTGTATACTAAATCTTGCTTATCGTCTCTTTGAATTGGTTTGTTGGTTGGAATTTCAACCACATCTAATTTATAGATTTCCCAGAACTCGCCTGCTTCTGTAATTGCCGTACCCGTCATACCCGCTAATTTGCGGTACATTCTAAAGTAATTTTGTAAGGTAACGGTTGCAAAGGTTTGGGTAGCATCTTCAATCTTTACATTTTCTTTTGCTTCGATGGCTTGGTGTAATCCGTCAGAGTAACGACGACCGTCCATAATACGACCTGTTTGCTCATCAACAATCATTACTTTGTTATCCATCACCACGTACTCTACATCTTTTTCAAAAACAGTATAGGCTTTTAAAAGTTGATTCATGGTGTGAATGCGTTCACTTTTCACACTAAATTCACGATACAATTCTTCTTTTTGATTTGCTTTTTCTTCAGGAGTAGCCTCGCTATTGTCTATTTGACCTACTTTTACACTGATATCTGGAAGTACAAAGAACGTATCGTTTTTAGTTATTTCAGAAAGGTGAGCAATACCTTTGTCGGTTAAGTCGATTTGATTGTTTTTTTCTTCAATAGTAAACCATAGCTCAGCATCTACTTCAGGCATCAGCTTATTGTTGTCTTGCATGTAGAAGTTTTCAGTCTTTTGAAGAATTTGCTTCACACCTTCTTGAGATAAGAATTTTATTAAGGCTTTGTTCTTAGGAAGACCTCTATACACTCGTAACAATAAGAAACCACCTTCTTTGGTGTCTCCTTCTTTAATTAAACGTTTGGCTTCTGCTAAGACTCCTACCAAATACTTATTTTGAAGAGTAACCAAATCAGCTACCAAAGGTTTTAATTCGTTAAATTCATGTCGATCACCTTGTGGCACGGGTCCTGAAATAATTAACGGAGTACGAGCATCATCAATCAACACAGAATCGACCTCATCGATAATAGCGTAGTTGGGTGCTCGTTGTACCAAGTCTTTTTTAGAGTTTGCCATGTTATCACGCAAGTAATCGAAACCAAATTCATTGTTGGTTCCGTAGGTAATATCGGCATTATAAGCTGCTCTACGTGCTTCGGAATTTGGCTGATGAAAATCAATACAGTCTGTACTCAATCCGTGGAATTCAAAAATAGGAGCCATCCAAGCGCGGTCACGTTTTGCTAGGTAGTCGTTTACAGTAACTACGTGTACACCGTTACCCGTTAAAGCGTTTAAGTATACAGGTAGGGTAGAAACTAATGTTTTACCCTCACCAGTCATCATTTCGGCAATTTTACCTTGGTGCAATACCGATCCACCGATTAACTGAACGTCGTAGTGAATCATATCCCAAATAACTTCTTTACCTGTGGCATCCCAAGAATTAGCCCAAAAAGCTTTATCGTCTTCTAAAGTTATATGTTCTCTAATAGCTGATAATTCTCTATCATAAGGAGTGGCAGTTACCTCTAATTCGGTACTGTTGGTAAAACGTTTTGCTGTTTCTTTTACCACGGCAAAAGCTTCAGGCATAATATCTAATAACACAGCTTCCGATGCTTCGTAAGCCTCGTCTTTTAATCGATCGATTTCAGCATAAATTTCTTCTTGACGATCGATGTCTGTGTTTTTAGCTTCTTCTTCAAGTTCAGCTATCTTATCGTTAAACGATTGTATGGCATCTTTAATTTTCGATTTAAATTCAACTGTTTTTGCCCGTAATTCATCGTTTGACAAATTGCTTAGTGAATTTTCAAAAGATCGTACCTTTTCGACGATCGGTTGTAGTGATTTTAGGTCTTTTTGTTGTTTGTCGCCAACAAATAGTTTTATAATCGAATTTAAAACGCTCATTTGTAAAATATTGTTTTGTAGTTAATTAAGTTGTTTTTAATTAACCGTTTTTTTGTTTTTTATTGGGTGCTCAAAAGTAAGCAAAAAAAAAGCCTCTGTATAAGAGACTTTTTATAAATTTTATTTTTTTTAGTATTCATCTTCATTCCAAAGATAATCTTCTTCTGTAGGATAATCTGGCCATATTTCTATAATAGAATCGTATGCCTCACCTTCATCTTCGATATCTTGTAAGTTTTCTACCACTTCTAAGGGTGCTCCAGTACGAATAGCATAATCAATTAATTCGTCTTTGGTGGCTGGCCAGGGCGCATCTGCTAAATACGATGCTAATTCAAGTGTCCAATACATTTCTATATCTGTTTAAGTAAGATTTTTCGCAAAAATAATTTTTTTTTGTAAAAAGTCAAGTTTTTTTTCAAAAATGTGAATTCAATAATTAAAGAACTTAGTTAAAGCTTTTCCGGAATCCATTTGATTTCCTCAGCTTGCAAGTCTTGGGTCAACTTTCGTGCCAACACAAAAAGGTAGTCAGAAAGTCTGTTTAAATACTTTAGAACAGTATCACTAATCGTTTCTTCTTCGTTTAAAGCCACTACCAATCGTTCTGCTCTACGGCATACACAACGCGCTACGTGACAAAATGACACAGTTTGATGACCGCCAGGAAGCACGAAATGTGTCATTGGAGGTAAGTCGTTGTTCATAAGGTCGATTTCATCTTCTAAAAACTGAATTGATTTCTCGTTAATTTTAGGAATGTTTAAGCGTTCTTTTCCGCTTTTTAATGTTTCTTTTTCTGGTGGAGTGGCTAACATGGCGCCTAGCGTAAATAAATCACTTTGAATATTCGTTAATCTTTCTTTGTAAGAATTGGCAATATGTTGATCTCGAATAAGTCCAATATAAGAATTGAGTTCATCTACCGTTCCATAGCTTTCTATTCTTAAATGGTGTTTAGGTACTCGGGTACCTCCAAAAAGCGCAGTGGTACCGTTATCACCAGTTTTAGTATATATTTTCATGTTGTGTTTACTTGTTTGTTTGATCTTTTAAGGGAGCTAATTTACCTAAAATATAATCAGGACATCGTGTTGGTTTTTTGGTTTGACTGTTTATAAAAGCTAGCACAGAATTTCCTGTGCAAATTAGTTCGTTGTTTTGATTGGTAATTTCATAGTCAAATTCAATTTTTACTGAAGGTATTTTTTTTAAAATGGTCGTTATGGTTAATTCATCGTCGTACAAAGCAGATTTTTTAAAATTGCACGATAACGAAATAACGGGTAACATGATTCCTGTTTTTTCCATATATTTGTAAGTAGCCCCTAGAGAGCGTAGCCATTCTGTGCGACCAATCTCAAAAAACTGTGCGTAGTTACCGTGATACACTACTCCCATTTGATCTGTTTCAGCATACCTAACACGTATGGATGTGTAATGTTTTTGCAAAAGATTTTTTGTTTTTAATTAATTTTAACGTTACGTAAAAAAAAATAAAAGTCAATAGCGATTTCATTTTTTTATACTAAAATTTATTCACACTTTTGTTCACCCATACAATTGTGTTTGGAGTCCCCTTAATCTAAATAAAAATTAACAATTAAAATTGTTTTTTATCAATATGACTAAAACAGCCGATTCAGTTTGGATGGAATGTTTGTCTTTTATCAAAGACAATATCAAACCACAGGCATACAAGACTTGGTTCGAACCTATAAAGCCAATTAAATTGACAGGGGAAGCTTTGACAGTTCAGGTGCCAAGTAAATTTTTTTACGAGTGGTTAGAAGAGCATTATATAAAACTGTTAAGAGTCGCTTTAGTTCGTCAGTTAGGAAAAGATGCTAAATTAATTTACGATGTACGTATGGAGAATACGTACAGCAGCAATAGTCCACAAACTGTAAAAATACCTAGCTCTAACCGTAACCCTTTAAAACCCCAAAAGGTAACCGTTCCGTTAGAATCTAAACGAGAACTTAAAAACCCTTTTGTGATTCCTGGATTACAGAAAGTTAAAATAGAATCTCAGTTAAATCCAAATTATAATTTTGTAAATTTTGTAGAAGGAGACTCCAATCGATTAGCTCGTTCTGCAGGTATGGCTGTCGCAAATAAACCCGGTGGTACTTCATTCAATCCCTTGTTAATTTATGGTGGTGTAGGGCTTGGAAAGACGCATTTAGCACATGCTATAGGTGTTGAGATAAAAGATAAATATCCAGATAAGACGGTGTTGTATATTTCTTCTGAAAAATTCACACAACAGTTCATAGACTCGGTGAAATCGAATACAAGAAATGATTTTATTCATTTCTATCAAATGATTGATGTATTGATTATTGATGATGTACAGTTTTTATCAGGTAAAGCAGGTACACAAGATGTATTCTTTCATATTTTTAACCATTTGCATCAAAATGGGAAACAGGTTATTTTAACTTCAGATAAAGCACCTGTTGATATGCAAGATATTGAACAACGTTTGTTGTCTCGTTTTAAATGGGGCTTGTCGGCTGAATTACAAGCACCAGATTATGAGACTAGGGTTTCTATCTTACAAAATAAATTGTATAGAGACGGTGTTGAAATGCCAGAGGAAATTGTTGAATACATCGCTAAAAATATTAAGTCGAACGTTCGCGAGTTAGAAGGAGTAATCATTTCAATGATAGCGCAAGCTTCTTTTAACAGAAAAGAGTTTACCATCGAATTGGCAAAACAGATTGTAGATAAGTTTGTTAAAAACACCAAGAAAGAATTATCTATAGATTATATTCAAAAAGTAGTATCAAAGTATTTTGATATGGATGTGGCTACATTACAGTCGAAAACACGTAAACGACACATAGTACAGGCCCGTCAATTAGCTATGTATTTTGCGAAGCGCATGACTAAATCATCATTAGCAAGTATTGGAAGCCAAATTGGTAAAAGAGATCATGCTACGGTATTGCATGCTTGTAAAACAGTAGATAATTTGACTGAGACAGATAAGCAGTTTAAGAAATATGTAGAAGATTTAACAAAAAAGTTAACCTTATAAACAAGTAAACCTCACTATGTGGGGTTTTTTTATGAATATGAAAAAAATTTTAATGGTTTGTTTAGGCAATATTTGCCGTTCTCCGCTTGCCGAAGGTATTTTGCAATCAAAACTTCCGTCAAAAGAATTTACAGTCGATTCAGCAGGAACAGCAGGATATCATGTAGGACAATTACCTGATGCACGTTCTATCGAAGTTGCCAAGAAACATGGGATAGATATCACGAATCAACGTTCAAGAAAATTTACAAAAGCAGATTTCAAAAAGTTTGATATGATTTTTGTGATGGATCAGCATAATTATACTGATGTGGTAGCGATGTGTAAAAATAGCGCTCAGCATCAAAAAGTAAAAATGATTTTGAATGAACTATACCCTAATGAAAATCGAAGTGTTCCAGATCCATATTATGGAGGAGATGATGGTTTTGATAGAGTGTACCAAATGTTAGATCAGTCGTGTGAAATTATCGCTTCAAAATTAATGCAGAAATGATGAAAGGAAAATTGTATTTAATTCCTACAACTTTAGGAAATACCGAACCATTAGAGGTAATGCCATTATCGGTAAAAAAAGTAGTAGAACAGTTAGATTATTTTATTGTTGAGAATGAAAAATCTGCTCGAAGATTTATCAAAAGAATAACGCCTACCAAATCGCAACCCTCATTACAGTTAATGTTACTCGATAAGTATTCTGATGATTTAGAAACTAAAAACTACTTAGATATTTGCGATAAAGGAATATCGATAGGATTGTTGTCTGAAGCTGGAGTTCCTGCGGTAGCAGATCCGGGAGCTACTATCGTAAAGTTAGCACATCAAAAAAACATTCAAGTAGTTCCATTAGTCGGCCCTTCTTCTATCTTGTTGGCAATGATGGCCTCTGGAATGAACGGACAGAGCTTTGCGTTTAATGGATATTTACCCATTGATAAGTCTGATAGAAAGAGAGCTATTAAAGAATTAGAAAAACGCTCTAAAGAAAAAGATCAGTCGCAAATTTTTATTGAGACACCTTACAGAAATGAAAAGATGTTAGATGATTTACGAGCAACATTATCACCAGAAACAAGAGTTTGTGTAGCGTGTGATATTACCCTTCCTACAGAATATATAAGAACACGAACGGTACAAGAATGGAAACAAGCAAAGCCAGATTTACACAAGCGACCAACAATTTTTATCATTCATAAATGATATTATTTTAAATTAGGAATTAGGAATTAGGAATTAGGAATTAGGAATTAGGAATTAGGAATTAGGAATTAGGAATTAGGAATTGTTGTTTTTAGTAACTACATGTTTTTAAGTACGCAATTTTAAAGCTTAAGTGCATAATACAATTTACATCACTATTGCCGCTTGGGAAAATTTTTAAAAGTTATCTCGAAAAAAACAATAGGCTAAAATGCGAAATGATAAACCATAAATCGTATAATTTAAAATGTACTTTTAAAAAACGAGCTTTCCACACAAAAAAGAACGCTATTTTATGATTAGTAAAATAGCGTTCTTTAATATCCAATTAAAAAATTTTAAACTGTTGGTTTTTTAGTTGCTTCAATAGTAGAAACATCATAGCCCGCAAACTTTTTTAGGTACGATTGTATTGAAGTTCCATAGGCATCGTTGAAACGAGTAGCTCCGTTAGAACGTAAAAACTTTTTCACGTTTCCAGCTCCACTTAAGTGAGCCGCTGCCAAAATACCCGATTCAGTTATTTTAATACCATTAATGGTCTTACCCACACTTCTTTTAATATCTTTTCTTAAAATCCATTTGTTCAACTTACAGTAAGCAACAAATGTGCGTTCTTGTAACTCAGGGTTTTTAAGAAAGTAAGAGGTATTGTAAATTCTAAACCTTTTTAAAGTTTCTTTTCCGAATTGGTATTTTCCTAAGTACCCAAGGGAGTTCACTACTCTATATCTACCTTGAGATTCTTTAAAAGCCAAGGCTTCTTTAAAGCCTACAAAATCTTTGATTAAAAAAGGAATGTTCACCTTGTCTACCTTGTGAATAGGTGTAGGAGTTGTAATGTTCTTCTTTTCTTTCTTAGCTGTCGTCTTTGTAAAACTTGACAATAATACAAAGAATGTAATTATTACTACTAAATGTCTGATAATTAAATATTTTCTGTTTAGCGGTGCAAATATAAGTCAATTTTTTATAACAAACTATAAATCAATTAATTACAGGTTTTGTCCTATTGTCAATTAAGTTGTTTTCCGGTACTTTTATTAGGAAAAAAACAAAAAAACACACTCTTTATCATTTTTTTGATAATTATTTAATAAAAAAACTAAAAATAAAATTTTGTTAAAAAATCATCTTTTGATTCCTTGTTGATGTATCCATTGTTGGTATTTAGCTGCATTTCGATTGTGTTGTGCTAACGAATTTGCAAATTCATGAAAACCAATATTGTCTACACTAGCACACATATAGTAATAGTTGTGTTTTTGGTAATTTAAAACAGCATCGATAGAAGAAATGTCTGGCATAGCTATTAATGTAGGAGGTAAGCCGATATTTTTATAGGTATTGTAAGGAGAGTTAATTTTCAAATCTTCATTTAGCACTCTCTTTACCACAAAGTCTTGACCTTTAACTTCTTTAATAGCATAAATAATGGTAGGATCTGCTTGCAAAGGCCAATTATCTTGTAATCGATTTAAATACAACCCAGCAACAATAGGGCGTTCTACTTTTTTAGCAGTTTCTTTTTGAACAATAGAAGCTAAGGTGATGACTTCTTCTTTCGTAAGGTTTAATTTTTTTGCTTTCTCCAATCTAGTAGAAGTCCAGAAACGATTGTATTCACGTAACATTTTATCGCGAAATTTTTCTGCGGAAGTATTCCAGTAAAACTCATAACTGTTAGGAATATACATTCCTAATACAGATTTTTCTGTAAAACCGTTTTCAGATAAAAAAGTAGGATCTTTCATGGTTTTTAGAAGTGTAATAGAGTCAGCTTCGATTTGTTCTGCTATTCTGCCAGCTAATTTTTCTAGTGTATTTTGATTGTTAAAAGATAAAGTTACTGGGGTTTGTTTTCCGCTTCTTAAAAGGTTTACAACATCGTTCATGCTCATTCCTTTTTTTAATACGTATTTTCCACCTTTAGGTTTGGTGAATTTCTTCTTCTCAGCAACCCAAACAAAATTTTCAGGATGGTTAACAAAACTAGCAAGCTGTTTTGTTACTTCTGTAAAGGAGGTGTTCGAAGGTATATAGATAGCGCCACTTTTCACAACGGCTTCGCCAAATATTTTTTGGTAGTAACTAAAACCAATAATTCCGCCTATAATAAAGATAACAGCGATACTTCCTAAAATAACTTTTTTATTCATTGATTAATTGAAATAATAATTCGTTTTTATAAACTCCGTTATGAAAAATCCAGTCTTTTTTGATACCTATTTGTTTAAAATTTTGTTTTTGAAACAGTTGTAGGCTTTTGGTATTGTCTTCGGTAATATTTGCATACAATTGGTGTAATTGCAAATGCGTAAAACAATACGTTATTAATAATTGTAGGGCCTCAGAGGCAAATCCTTTTTTCTGAAACGTAGGATGAATTAGAATACCAATACCCGCTCTTTTATGTTGCGGATTGAAATCAAACACATCAATCATTCCGATGGTTTCATCAGTGTCTTTTTTTTGAATAGCTAGCCGCAACTGTTTTGCTTCATAAATATCTAAATGCGCACTTTCTAAATATTGTTTTAGTAAAAATTTAGAAAATGGCGTTTGTGTATGGCTTACCTCCCAAAAAGATTCATTGTTTTCGATTTGAAACAAAAACTCTAAATCTTCAGGCTCTAAAGCTCTTAACTTAATATATGTTCCTGTTAATGTACGCACTAAATAATTATTTTACCCTCGAATACAAAGGTAGCAGGTCCTTTTAAAAATATATGGGTATAATTACCATTTTGTTCCTCAAAAGAAACTTCCAATTCTCCACCTTCAACAGGTAAAGAGATGGTAGAACTATTTGTTCTTTGCATAGCGTGCATAGCGATGGCAACCGCAGTAACTCCTGTGCCACAAGCAAGTGTCTCATTTTCTACACCGCGCTCGTAAGTGCGCACTTTAAAAACATCGTTAGCAATTTGTTCTACAAAATTCACATTACTTCCCTCGCTACCATAAAGCTCATTTCTGATTCTTTTTCCCTCGGAAAATACAGGATAATCAGATAGGTTGTCGACTAGTTGCACATGATGAGGTGATCCTGTGTTGGCAAACACATGGTTTTCTGAAATTTTGACATCATGTACGTCAATCATTTGCAAAGCAACAATATCATTAGAAATGGTTGCATGGTGTAAACCATCAATAGCAGAAAATGTAGTTTCGGTATTAAAAAGCCCTAGTGTATGCGCAAAAGCAACAATACAGCGACCACCATTACCACACATGGTGCTTTCATTTCCATCAGCATTATAATATATCATTTTAAAATCGGTAAGGGTATCGTTTTCAAGTAAAATGAGTCCGTCAGCACCTACACCAAAATGCCTGTCACAAATTCTTGCAATTATGTCAGTTTTATTTTTTGGAAAGGTTTTTGAACGGTTGTCAACCATAACAAAATCGTTACCAGTTCCTTGATATTTATAAAAAACTAAATCCATCATAAGCGACAAAGATACATATTTTATCAAGGAAATGAGAGTGTTAAATAGCGGTTAAAATGCGTTAAATTGAAGTTAAACAAATTGGCTTAAAATGTTAAAATAGTATATTTGAAATATAAAATTTTTGTGAGTATATGAAAAAAATAATTGGAACTTTAGGAATTGCGTTTTTAGGGGGTATCATAGCACTTTTAGGGTATAAAACACTAGTAGAAGAACCCCAAGTAATTGTAGAAAAACAAACAGAACCCACTATAGAAACAGTAAAAGCAAATTATACGCCAACGGTTGTAAATGCGACATCAACACCCACAGATTTTACAGAAGCTGCCGATAAAACGGTGCATGCTGTAGTGCATGTTAAAAATACATCGATAAGAACCCAGCAAAACCCTTGGGCAGAGTTGTTTTACGGAAGTGGAAGTGGTACAAGAAAATACGAACAAGTAGGAACAGGAAGTGGTGTTATCATTTCTCCAGACGGGTATATTGTAACCAACAATCATGTAATTGAAGGAGCGAACGATATTGAGATAACCTTAAATAACCAAAAGAAGCTAAAAGCGACCTTGATTGGAGCCGACGAAAACAATGATATTGCTTTGTTAAAAGTAGAAGCTGATTTTGAATTACCCAACTTACCTTTTGGAAATTCAGATTATGTAAATGTAGGTGAATGGGTGTTAGCGGTAGGAAACCCATACAACTTAACATCAACCGTTACTGCGGGTATTGTAAGTGCCAAAGGAAGGGATTTAACAGGAAATAAAAACATTGACGCTTTTATTCAAACAGATGCCGCCGTAAATCCAGGGAACAGTGGGGGTGCTTTGGTAAATACACGAGGAGAGTTGATAGGAATTAATACAGCAATATCTTCAAGAACAGGGTCGTTTATCGGCTATTCATTTGCAGTGCCGTCTAACATCGCTAAAAAAGTAGTAGATGATTTGTTAGAATTTGGCAGCGTACAAGAAGCCATATTAGGTATAAATATTGACGTAGAAGCTACGGATATAGCAGGGGTTAAAATTAAAGCTGTTTCAGATGAAAGTGGGGCGAAAAAAGCAGGCTTGAAAGAGGGAGACATCATTACAAAAATCAACAACGTAAAAATTACTAAGTTTTCTGATTTGAAGGGACAGTTAACAGCTAAAAGACCAGGAGAGTTTGTGAACGTAACGGTTGACAGAGATGGAGAAGAACTCGTAAAAGCCGTTCGGTTAACCAAATTAGTTGAATTACCTATAAGTAAAGTGCTGCAAACAGAGTTTGAAGACATCACCAAAGAAGACAAAAGAAAGTTTAAGATAAATGCCGGAGCTAAGATAAAACGAACGCAAAATTTAGCATTCAAACAATTTGAAGTGGGAGAAGGATATATCTTAACAGAGGTTAACGGAAAGAAAATTACTTCAGCTAAAGAAGCTGTAAATATATTAGATAAGACCTACGGAAGTGGTAAAACGCTTTATTTGGTAATGATTAGTCCATCAGGTCAACTGGAAAGATTTAGATATTAATATATTTGCTTTAAAGAAATAATATATTAATTCTAGTAGAACTCAAAAGTCTCGTTAAAATATTTTTAACGAGGCTTTTTTTATTTGCTGAAAGAATTACGAAATCGTTTGAAATAACTACTTTTGCACAAATTTTTAAAATTTAGTTCAACACAACTATGTCAACAATAACAAATTACGAAAAAGAAGTAGCAATTCAAGCACAAGTTCGAAGAGCTACGGTTGAGTTTATTAATATCGTTAACGATTTATGGTATGATAAGTCAATTGAGTTAGTATTATTTAGAAACCCACTGGTAGATAAAAGAGCGAGTGAAGTTTTAAATTTAATTAATTACGCAAAAGAATTTGTAGCAAAACCCATAACGATTGAAGATGCTTTAGAAATAGCAAAAGCAATTCAATCAATTGATTTACCACCATCGAAATTAGATATTGGTAAATTAGCGTATGAGTTTCACTTGCAAGACGATGCTTCGGCAGATAAAATAACCTTTGTAAAAGAGCAATTAAAAGATGCAAAAGAAGCTGAAAATATTCAACCAAAAGACGTCGTATTATACGGTTTCGGACGTATTGGTCGTTTGTTGGCACGTGAGCTGAGTAGTAAAATGGGAAGAGGATCTCAGCTACGATTAAGAGCTGTAGTTACTCGTGGTAAGATAGATCAAACAGTACTAGAAAAAAGAGCGTCTTTATTAAGTATTGATTCTGTTCACGGTGATTTCTTAGGAACCGTTCAAGTAGATGCCGATAACAATGCATTAATTATCAACGGTACAACCGTGTACATGATTTCTGCTGCCCAACCAGAAGATATTGATTATACACAATACGGAATTAACAAGGCTTTGATTATTGATAATACTGGAGCATTTAGAGATGAAGCGGCATTAAGTCGTCATTTAAAAGCAAAAGGAGCAAGTAAGGTGTTGTTAACAGCACCAGGAGCGGGTGTTCCTAATATTGTTCATGGTGTAAATCATGAAAACCACAACCCTGATAAGGTAGATGTTTTTTCAGCAGCTTCATGTACCACCAACGCCATTACGCCAGTATTAAAAGTATTACAAGATAACTTCGGAATAAAAAAGGGGCACTTAGAAACCATTCATGCCTATACCAACGACCAAAACTTGGTTGATAACATGCATAGTAAATACCGTAGAGGTAGAGCAGCAGCATTAAATATGGTAATTACCGAGACTGGAGCAGGTAAAGCAGTAGCAAAAGCATTACCAGCATTAGCAGGAAAATTAACCTCAAGTGCTATACGTGTACCTGTACCAAACGGCTCGTTAGCTATTTTAAACTTACAATTAAACTCTTCTGCAACGGTTGAATCTGTAAATGCGATTATGAAACAATATGCATTGGAAGGAAGTTTAGTAGAACAAATTCAATATTCATTAAGTAACGAGCTAGTATCTTCTGACATTGTAGGAACAACGGCACCGTCAATTTTTGATAGTAAAGCTACTATTGCAGATGGAGATACGATTGTTATTTATATATGGTATGATAATGAGTATGGGTATTCACATCAAGTAATGCGTTTGGCAAAACATATTGCTAAAGTACGACGCTATAGCTATTACTAAAGTAAAAAAGCAACAAATAAAAAAACCGGAAAAATGATATTTTTTTCGGTTTTTTTTATTACTTTTGATAGTATAACCCCCAAACCCCCACACAATGAAAAAAGTAATTGTATTACTAGCGTTTTTTATCGGAACAATTTCGATAGCCTTTTCTCAAACCAATCACGAACTAAATGCCTTAATTTCTGGAAAATGGAATGTAAAATCTATGGACTTTGGAAATGAAAAATTAGAATTTACTGAAGGAAGTAGTTGGTTAGAATTTAATGCAGATGGTCACTATTTCGTCATGATAGATGAAACTCAAAAAGATGGCACGTGGAGGCTTATAGGAGAAAAAAAAGAATTGGAATTTGATGAAAAAAGTTTTGAGAAAAATCTAAAAATAGAAAGAATTACGAAAAATGAGTTGCTAGTTTCTGCTACAACTGAAAAAAATACCTATACTATGTTGTTAAAGAGATAATACTAAATAGTTTATTTCTTTGAAAACCGAGGTAACTTGTTACCTCGGTTTTTTTTGATACAAACCACAAGAATTTATGTTGAAGACTCCTAAATCTTTTCCTTAAATTAGCGTCGAAAAAATAAAGTTAAATGAAGACTGTACTCGCACCAATGCTATTGTTATTTGCAGTAGTAACAACAAACGCACAAGATAAATTACCCTACTACGAAATACCAAAAGAAGCCAAAAAGTTTACCCAAGGTTCTGTAATTAGTAGAATGATAGATGGGGTAGGGTTTCGTTATTATTGGGCAACCGAAGGTTTAACTGAAAAAGATTTAGCATACAAACCAAGTGCAGAAGCAAAAACTGCTGGAGAAACAATAGACCATATTTTAAGTCTTTCAGAAGTAATTAAAAATGCTGCTTTAAATCAATCAAATGATAAAAAAGAGGTTGAAATGACCTTTGCTCAAAAAAGAAAAGCAACGCTAGAAAACTTAAAACAAGCCAGTGATATTCTTAGAGAAAGTAATGATATATCACAGTTTAAAATAATCTTTGGAGAAAATAAATTTCCCTTATGGAATGCTATAAACGGACCTATTGCAGATGCTATATGGCATGCAGGTCAGTTAGCCTCATTCAGAAGAGCTTCAGGAAATCCTATCAATTCAAAAATAAATCATTTTACCGGTACCGTTAGACAATAATTTAATGACAGTTCAAGAGAAAATTCAACAGTTAAGAGAAGAGTTACGAATACACAATCATAATTATTACGTGTTAGATAGCCCAACAATATCAGATTATGAGTTTGATATTCAATTAAAAGAGCTTCAACGATTAGAAGACGAAAATCCTGCATATTTTGACCCAAATTCGCCAACACAGCGAGTAGGAGGAGAAGTAACTAAAAATTTTGAAACTGTTACGCATAAGCACAGAATGTATTCATTAGATAATTCGTATTCAAAAGAAGATTTGTTGGATTGGGAAAAACGAATCCAGAAAATTCTAGGTACCGATCAAATAGCATATACCTGTGAGTTGAAATACGACGGAGCTTCTATTAACCTTACCTATGAAAATGGACAGTTTACACAAGCAGTAACTCGTGGAGATGGTTTTCAAGGAGATAACGTAACGACCAATATTCGCACCATAAAATCGATTCCATTAGTGCTTAATGGCGATTTTGTTGCCGACTTTGAAATGCGTGGAGAGATTATCTTGCCGTTAGAAGGCTTCAATAAAATGAATGAAGAACGCGTAGCAAATGGAGAAGAACCCTACAGAAATCCGCGTAATACCGCTAGTGGAAGTTTAAAATTACAAGACAGTTCCGAAGTAGCGAAACGTCCGCTAGATTGTTTACTATATCAAGTGGTAACCAACGAGCGCAAATACGCCTCACATTTTGAAAGCTTAGAAGCGGCTAGAAAAGTAGGATTCAAAATTCCAGATACCATTGTTTTGGCAACGTCAATTGATGAGGTGTTGAATTTTGTAAACGAGTGGGATGTAAAACGCCACACACTACCCTATGAAACCGATGGGGTTGTGGTAAAAGTAAATTCATACCAACAACAAGACGAGTTAGGCTATACCTCAAAGGCACCTCGTTGGGCAATCGCCTATAAATTTAAAGCAGAACAGGTGTCAACCATATTGCATGAAATTACCTACCAAGTAGGACGCACAGGCGCAATTACACCCGTAGCAAATTTAGAACCTGTACAACTTGCAGGAACCATTGTAAAAAGAGCTTCTTTACACAATGCAGATCAAATAGAAAAATTAGATGTGCGAGTAGGAGACACTGTTTTTGTGGAGAAAGGAGGAGAAATTATTCCGAAAATCATAGGAGTTGATTTAACGAAAAGACCAGCAGACTCTGTGCCCACGCAATATGCAACTCACTGCCCTGAATGTCATACAGAACTCGTAAGAACCGAAGGAGATGCCAAGCATTACTGTCCGAACGAATTTGGATGCGCCCCGCAAATTACAGGAAGAATAAAACATTTTATCAGCCGAAAAGCCATGGATATTGATGGTTTAGGGGGCGAAACGGTGGATTTATTACGTAAAGAAGGACTGATAAAAAATTATGCAGATTTATATGATTTAACGGTAGAACAAGTCATTCCCTTAGAGCGTATGGCTGAAAAATCTGCGCAAAATATGATTGACGGAATTGAAAAATCAAAAGAAATTCCGTTTGAAAAAGTGTTGTTTGCCTTAGGAATTCGATTTGTAGGAGAAACCGTAGCCAAAAAGTTAGCCAAACACTTTAAGTCCATAGATAATTTGTTAAGTGCTGATTTTGAAACGCTCATTGCGGTAGATGAAATTGGCGATAGAATTGCACAAAGCATCATTGATTTTTCGAACGATGCAGGGAATATTGAATTGGTAAACCGATTAAAATCATACGGAGTACAGTTAGAAGTATCGGCAGAGAGTTTAGAAGGTCAAACCGATAAGCTAGCAGGAAACGTGTTTGTAGTTTCAGGAGTTTTTCATCAAATGAGTCGAAATGAACTGAAAAAAGCCATCGAAGATAATGGAGGCAAAGTATCGAGTTCCATTTCTAAAAAAACTACCTATATTGTTGCTGGAGACAATATGGGACCCAGTAAACTTACCAAAGCTGAAAATTTAGGGATTCCAATTATTTCTGAACAAGATTTTTTGGAGATGATTGGTTGATTATGGAGTTTAATCATTTCTCAATAGAAGACTTTTTTTGGATTCAGATTAAACCTCATTTAATTTCATTTGGTAGTAGAAAAATACCGAAAGACGTACATTTTACACTATCATTTAACAAAAATAGTGGGTATATTAATTTGCACTTAACAAGGAATATACAATCAAGAAAATTATTAATTGAAAAGCCCAAAATAGAAATTGTTAGGGTTGAAAAAGATATCTTCAGTAAAAATAATGATGAGTTAGTAAATCAATTTTTAATAATGTTTTTGAACATATTTTTAACAAAAATTGATATTAATAAATTTAAGAAACTTAATTATGGTTTCTTATCTAATAAAAAAAATGATTTAAAAGAAGAGAAGCTACTAAACAAAGTTAAAGAGATTTCTGAAATTAGAAAGAAAAAGATAAAAGTTAAAGGTAATATAAAAGAAAGAATAGAAGATTTGGTAGAAAGTATGGAGATGCAAAATTTTCTTGAGGAAAATTTAATACCATTAGATTTAGTGAGAGAAGACACAATAAATAGTGGAATGCTAATTAATGAAGAAGGGAATATAATTAGTGTTATTAAAATATATGAAACTTGGTTTGAACTAAATATTGAATCAGATATAAGTGTAAAAGACTTATTAAAGCCAATCCTAGGTGAGTTGAATGCAGATTATTTGATAAATTGTTATGAAAGGGCAATTTCTATTATTGGAGATTTGAATAGTTATGAAGAGAGTGTTAAGTGGAGTAAACCTTTAGTTATTAAATTAAAAGAAGAATATAAAAATGACCCAACAAACTAAAATAACTCTGGCATCCATAGTATTTTTATTGGTAGCTATTACCGATGTATATGCTGTAATTACTCAAAATAAAACCCTAGAGATGGTTTTTAAACCGTTGCTAATGACAACATTGGCAGTAGTGTATTTGGTATCGGTAAAAAAGCCTAGTTTTTGGTTGGTATCAGCGTTGTTTTTTTCGTTTTGGGGAGATGTTTTCCTCTTAGATAAAACAAATTTTTTTGTGTTCGGCTTGGCTTCATTTTTAGTGGCACACCTATTATATATTAAAATCACTATCAGTTTTTTGTATAAAGATACTGCTGTAAAAACAGTAATATCAGCCATTCCTTTTGTGTTGCTATTTGTAGGGCTTTTAGGTGTAATCTATTCTAATTTAGGAGATATGCTGCTGCCTGTACTTGTATACGGAGTTACGATTTCAACTTTTGGTACAGCAGCTTTACTAAATTATTGTCAGCAAAAAAGCACAGCAAATTTGTGGTTGTTGTTAGGAGCTCTTTTATTTATTGCTTCTGATAGCCTTATAGCACTAAATAATTTTCATACACCAAAACCCTTGTACGATATTGCTATCATAGTACTATACATTGTTTCACAATATCTGATTGTAAGAGCGGTCATTGCTAAAACGGATAGTACGACTGCCAATTGAGTTTAACAAGACGAGTCTTTTTTTACCAAAGCTTTTTTATATGTTTTTTTATTTTTACTTTAGCTAAAAAAAATAAAATTGGTAAGAAAAGAAGTCAAACTGTCTGATGATTTTAAATCTCAAACTACAAAGGCAGTATCATCCATTTTAGTATTCCTTAGCGTTTATTTTTTATTAGTACTATTCGCTATTGGTTTAACTATTTTATGTATTTATGCAGCGATATTACTTGCATCAGCTAAAGCGAATATAATTACTATAGGATTAGGAATTGGGCTTGTAAGTTTTGGTATTTTAATCGTAATATTTCTCATAAAATTTATTTTTAAATCTAAAAAAGTAGATTATTCACACCTTACAAGGATTAAAAGAACAGACCATCCTAAATTATTTGAACTACTAGATGAATTGGTTAACGAAATAGGAACATCTTTTCCCCAAAAAGTGTATCTATCATTCGATGTTAATGCCTCCGTTTTTTATAACTCTAGTTTTTGGAGTATGTTTTTTCCTACTAGAAAAAACCTTCAAATAGGGCTGGGTTTAGTTAATAGTACTACAGAAAGTGAACTAAAGGCCATTTTAGCTCATGAATTTGGACATTTTAGTCAAAAGAGTATGAAAGTAGGAAGTTATGTGTACAACTTAAATCATATTATTTTTGATATGCTTTACGATAATGACGCTTATGATAAAGCTGTTCGAGAATGGGGAGACCTTAGTGGTTACTTTGCTTTTTTTGTTTTAATAGCTCTTGAAATAGTAAAAAGTATTCAATGGGTACTACAAAACCTTTATACTTTTGTGAATAAAAATTATCTTGGTTTATCTAGGGAAATGGAGTTTCATGCTGATGAAATCGCAGCTCATATCACAGGTTATGAGCCATTAAAGACATCATTACTTAGAATGGATTTGTGTGAAACGGCTTTTAACACCGTTCTATCTTTCTATGAAAATAAAATAAATGAAAATCTAAAAAGCAGAAACATTTATGACGAACATTCTTATGTAATGAAGTTTTTAGCAACAAAGAATGAAACATCCATAATTAACAAATTACCAAATGTTACACTTGAAGATTTAACAAAATATAATAAATCGAAACTAAATATTGAAGATCAGTGGGCATCACATCCGAGTGTAGAGCAAAGAATAGACAGGTTAGAGAAAACTAACTTAGTTTCTACACAAAGTAATAATAGCCTTTCTTGGAGCTTATTTGAAAATAAGATTGAATTACAAGAACAATTAACAAGTAAAATATTTTCAGAAATAGTATACGAGAAAACCCCTGAATTTAACTCCATTGAAAAATTCTCTGAAGAAATTAAAAAAGAGTTTATTAACAATACATTTCCTGAAATATTTAATGGATTTTATGATGTAAAAAATCCAGTTCCTTTCGATTTGGAAAAGGAGTTTGATTATGAGAATTTGGTTTCTTTTAAAGAGCTGTTTTCTTCAAAAAACGTGAATAAAACATACGAATTGTCGTATCTAAGAGATGATATAAATACCATAACACATATCATTTCAGGAGTAATCAAAATAAAAACATTTGATTATGACGGGAAAAAATATACCGCAAAGAATGCATCTAGTTTATTAAAAGAATTGAAAATAGAGTTAGCTAGATTAGAAGAACTAGAGAAAAACAATGACTTCATCATCTATCAGTTTTTCCTGAAAGAAGCGAAAAAACAAGATAAAGAGTTAGAATTAATTGATTTATACAAAAAGTTTTTTGCTTATGAAGATAGTTATGACAGAAGGATGAAAATTTATACCGAGCTATTAGAAAACCTTTATTTTATAAACGAGGTAACTCCTTTTGATAAAATTAAATCTAATTTTTTAAGTATTGAACCAATAGAGAATTCTTTTAAAAAAGAAATTAGAAGAATTTTAGAAGCGCCTATGTATTCAGAAATTCTTACAAAAGAAATAAAAGATAATTTAGAACTCTATATATCAAGAAAATGGGAATATTTTGGGAAAGAAAATTATTCTGAAGAGAATTTAAAACTGCTTTTTACTTCATTGGATCAATATGAATATTTAGTATCTAAAGGTTATTTCTTATCAAAAAAAATGGTGTTAGAGTTTAAAGCGTCCTTAATTGTAGAATCAAATGTAATAGTTAAATGATACCAGAATTTTTAAAAGAATTTGAAGAAGATTTAAAAAAGCATGAACGAGAAGTTATTCGAATAAAAGCTGAACCAAGAAAAGAAGCGATTTTAGAAGATAAATTGAATTTAAAGGATAGTAAATTTTTAGGAATTCCTTTTTATCCAAAAAATAAGAAGTACCCAAGAGATAAGAAGGAAAAACCAATGATAATGGTTGCTCAATTAAATTTTGAACAAATTCCTGCATTAGAATACTTTCCAAAGGAAGGCATTCTTCAACTTTTTTTATCGCCAACCGATTGGTATGATGAAGATGCAACAATTATATACCATTCTAAAGAAGAATTAAACCAAGAATTACTAGAAGATTTCTCTTTCATAGCAATTGAAGATTATGAAGAAATGCCAATCTATAAATTACATCAACTTTTTTTTGAAAAAGACATAGACAAAGGAGGCTCTGAAGATTCCCAATTTGATTTTCTTTTTAATGGTGAGAGTTATTGGAGTTTTACTGAAAATTTGAATGAAACTCAAGAGACTCAATTCCATGAATATTTTGATGCTAGTGGACATAAAATAGGCGGTTATGCAGAGTTTACACAAGCAGATCCAAGAGACTATACTTCTGAAAACAAAGAAGACATACAACTATTACAAATTGACACTGATGAACATATTATGTTTGGAGATAGTGGACTTGGACATATTTTTATAAGCAGAGAAAGCTTACGATTAAAAGACTTTTCTAAAGCTTACTTTTATTGGGATTGTTGTTAGTTTTTGAGTTCCTACTTCTATATTTATGGTATAGAGTTATACAATTCAGTTTATTCGCTCAAAGGGTAAATTAAATCAAGCCTTAGGACGATAGATGACACGTTTGACTAATGTTACTATAAAAAGATTCTCTTTCATTAGAGGCTTTTACTCATTAAAAATAAGGTTACACTCATTACTTGTTTTTTTTTTGAGAAGAAGACTATATTGAAGTTGGAAGCTTATTATTTTAAAAGGCTAGCTTATATTTAGCTAAAAGAGTACTGCTTTCATTGTTAAAACTTTGCTTAAACAAAGCTTGTAATATTTAGCAAAGTATAGATAGGTATTTGTTTAGTTTGTAACCCATTCCAGATTAAAGAAACGGTATCTTTAGTCACTTAAAATTATAACGAACTCAACTAAAAAGAATACTTTTGTAGCTATGAAAAAAATAGTACTTACGTTATCCGTTTTTAGTTTGTTTGCCTGTAAACAACAACAAATAGCACTTAAGTTTTTAGACGAACATGTGGTAAAAGACGCTCTAACTATACAGCATACCGTAATTGGAGGAATCTCTGGAATTGATTTTTACAACGATAAATACTATATGGTAGTTGACGATGCAGCGAATCCAAGGATTTTAGTAGGAGATATCACAATCAACAACGACTCAATACAATCGGTAAACTTTGAAAAAGTGATTGTTGTCGATACCGCAAGCCAGTTTACTAAAAATCATGTGTTAGATTTAGAATCTATTTTCGTACATAACGGAATTATGAACTTGGTAAGTGAAGGCTCTATTCGATATAAAAAAGACCCAAGTATATTCGAAATAGATACAAGAGGAAATTTTAAACAAGAGATAGAAATACCCAACTATTTCAAAGCAACATCCGAAGCTAAACCAAAGCATAACGGTGTTTTTGAAAGTTCTTCAAAAAGTGTTGATGGAAAAGGTTTTTGGGTAGCGATGGAAGCCCCTTTAGAAGCAGACGGAGAAGAGCCAACATTTCATGAAACACAATCTCCTGTTAGGATAACATATTACGACCATACGTCAAAAAAAGCAACCAAGCAATTTGCATATCAGTTAGAAAAAATAGATAAGCCATCGAAGGGAACCATTAACATGAATGGAGTAACGGCAATTTTAGAATATAAAAAAAATCACTTTTTTATTATCGAAAGAGCTTATCAAAGCGGTTACGGAAGCCATGGAAATGTCGTTAGAATCTTTACAACAGCTATCGATAAAAACGCAACGAATACACTAGAAATTCCATCGTTAAAACACAAAAAATATACCCCCTTAAAAAAAGAACTATTGCTAGATTTTAGTACGGTTCAAAATCAATTAACAGCAGGAATTATAGACAATATCGAAGCAATTACTTTTGGACCCACATTAGCCAATGGAAATCAATCACTAATCTTAGCTGCCGATGATAACTTTCAGTTGTATGGAAAGCAGTTAAATCAGTTTTTATTAATAGAAATTCAGGAGAAATAACATAAATTAGCCATTTGCAATTTTACAGATGATAAGTACCCTAAGAAAGAAATCTATTCAGAAAGTATACGACAAATTAGTTGTAAAAGAAGAAAATACCCAACATAAAGAAACGAAAGTTAAAAGCGTAGCAATACTACTAGATAATGAAGCTTTAGTAAATGTAGTAATAGCGAACTTAACAAACATTTTTCCTTTTCAAAAAACAGACATAAGGGTGTTAGTTTACAAAGAATACTCAAAAAAAGAAGAACCTTCTCCAGAGTTTTTTACTGAAAAAGATATAGGCTTTAAAGCAAGTTTAAAATCCGACAATTTAAAAGATTTTGTTAAAAACAACTATGACTTGCTTATAAACTATACAAAAACATCAAACTTAATAACGAATATGGTAACTTTGCTGTCGCAAGCAGATTTTAAAGCTGGTTTTGCCGAAATTGACGACAGGTTGTACGATATAGTAGTTGCTGATGCTAGTTTTAACGAAGCCGTTTTAAATCAAGAATTAAAAAAATACCTAACGATTTTAAATAAAATATAATGCAAAAGTTTGTAGGAACTGGGGTAGCTTTAGTAACCCCTTTCAATGAAGACTTAAGTGTAGATTTCGAAGCACTTAAAAAGTTAGT
Organism: Tenacibaculum tangerinum; assembly: GCF_029853675.1. Lineage (NCBI taxonomy): Bacteria > Pseudomonadati > Bacteroidota > Flavobacteriia > Flavobacteriales > Flavobacteriaceae > Tenacibaculum > Tenacibaculum tangerinum. Next base: position 269,801 of record NZ_CP122539.1, read on the forward strand.
AAATTACAATATTGAAAACGGTACAAACTATTTAGTAATTAACGGAACTACCGGAGAAAGTGCTACTATTACTAAAGAAGAAAAAATCGAAATAATAAACGTAATTGTTCAAGAAAACAATGGGCGTTTACCACTCGTTTTAGGCGTTGGTGGCAACAACACACAAACAGTTATTGAAGAATTACAATCTTTAGACTTATCGAACATAGATGGTGTTTTATCAGTAGCTCCCTACTATAGCAAACCTACGCAAGAAGGATTTTACCAACATTACAAAGCAATAGCTTTAGCAAGCCCTAAGCCTATTATTATGTACAATGTTCCTGGTAGAACAGCAAAAAATATGGAGCCAGCAACAACCTTACGATTGGCACGAGATTTTGAAAATATTGTGGCAGTAAAAGAAGCAGGAAACAATCAACAACAATATTATGAATTGTTAAAAAACAAACCCGAAGATTTCTTAGTAATTTCTGGCGATGATGATTTAGCTTTGGGAGTTACTCTAGCAGGAGGAGCAGGCGTTATTTCAGTAATTGGACAAGCACTACCAAAAGACTTTGCAAAAATGATTCAATTAGGATTACAAGGAAAAGCAAATGAAGCGTATGAACTCCATTATAAACTCATGGATATCGTAAGCCTTATTTTTGAAGAAAACAATCCAGCAGGAATTAAAGCGGTGCTACAAAAATTAGGAATTTGTTTAGATGAAGTTCGTTTGCCATTGGTAAAAGCATCAGAAGAGCTACAAACAAAAATATCAGATTGTATAGACACCTTATAATTGAGCTAAAATGAAGATTTCAAAAGGCTACAATTTCGCTATTGTAGTCTTTTTTTAGCATCTTTGTAAAAAAGTAATTTTAAAAACGAGAACGTATGTTATCAAAAATAATAGAGCAAGCATTAAACGATCAGATAAGAGTAGAAGCAGAGTCTTCGCAAATATATTTAGCCATGGCATGTTGGGCAGAAGTTCAAGGTTTTGAAGGAGTATCACAATTCATGTATGCACATTCAGATGAAGAACGTATGCACATGTTAAAATTAGTAAAGTTTGTAAACGAACGTGGCGGACACGCACGTATAACTGATTTAAAAGAACCACCAGCAAAATTTGGCTCGTTTAAAGATATGTTTCAAACATTGTTCGATCATGAAGTAATGGTGTCTAAATCAATCAACGATTTAGTACACATCACACTGCAAGAACAAGACTATGCAACACACAACTTTTTGCAATGGTACGTGTCAGAACAAATAGAAGAAGAAGCATTGGCACGTAATATCTTAGATAAAATCAACCTAATTGGAGACGATAAAGGAGGATTGTACCTTTTTGATAACGATGTTAAGCAAATAGTAGCGCAAGAAAAAAAGTTGTAGGGTAAAAGAAAAAGCATTAAGTTAGCATCTTAATTTAATAAAAATTTTTATAATGTTAAAAGAAATTTTAAAATTGGAAGGAGTAGAAGAACTCACTAAGAAACAACAGAAATCTTTAAGCGGAGGAGAAAAATGTGAAACACGTTATGAACCAATGAGTGTTTTTGAACAGGAGTCTGGTCAATTGTTGTGTATGAGAAGATGTAGACCATCTTTTTTAGGAATTGGATTTGGCTCATGGTCTGAATGGGAGCACAATGTTACTTGTTAAAGGCTAGAAAAATTCTTACAGAAAAGTTGCTTTAGTTTAAAATTAAAGTAACTTTTTTTATTTGTATCTGTAAAAGTTTTTTAAATGAATTATTTATAACAACTATTTTGCAAACGAATATTTGTGGAGTAATTTCTTAAAATGAATGTAGTTTGAATTAATAAAGAAAGCTTAAGATTATTGCTTTTATAGGTAATGTAAATTAGAATTGTAAATTTTTAATAAGTTATACAATAAATGTATAATTTAGTTTGAGTTATTTTGAGGTGTAATTCATTAATAATATTAGCAAACATTTAGGAGCTCTTTGGAAAAATGATAACCCTTTTTTTTGTTTACTGTAAGCCTCATTTATGAGGTAAAAAATCGTTTTAATAATCCATAATTAATCACTAATTTTGCCAAATGCAAAAAATGAAAAATCTAGCGTATATTGTTGTCATGCTTTTTGTGCTTTCTTCTTGCGGAGAATACCAAAAGGTATTGAATAAAGGAACAGTTGAAGAGCAATATAAAATGGCTACAAAAATGTACGAAGCTCAAAAGTACAGTAAGGCTTTACGTTTATTGGAGAAAATAGTTTCTTCATACAGAGGGAAACCTCAAATGGAGCGGATAAAGTTTATGGTGGCGCAATGTAGTTTTAATGAAAAAAGCTATAGTTTAGCTGGATATTATTTTGATAGTTTTGTAAATTCTTTTCCTAAAAGCTCTAAGAAAGAAGAAGCGGCTTTTTTATCCGCATTAAGTTATTACAAAGCAGCACCAGTTTTTAGTTTAGATCCTACAGATACTAACAAAGCATTAGAGTCTTTTCAGAAATTTATTGATACCTATCCAGATTCAGATAAATTAGAAGAGGCAAATAAGTATCACGCAGAGTTAAGAGCAAAATTAGAAAGAAAAGCTTTTGAAATAGCGAAAACATATTATAGAACAGCGGAATACGATTCTAGAAATTACAAAGCAGCCATTGTTGCTTTTGATAATTTGTTAGAAGATTATTTAGGAACGAAGTATAAAGAAGAAGCATTGTACTATCGCTTAAAAGCGGCACATGATTTAGCCGTAAAAAGCAAGCTAAGAAAAAAAGGAGAAAGAATTGAAGCAGCCTTAAAAGCCTATGAAAAGCTGAAAAGAAATTTTCCAGAATCAAAATTCATGGAAGAATCAAACGAAATGTTAGCAACATTAAACAAAGAACAAGAACAATTAGCTAAAAGTTAAAAAATGGATTATAAAGAAACGAAAGCGCCGTTAAGTACCGTAACTTATAACAGAGAAGCTATTGAAGCTCCAACAAATAATATTTATGAAGCTATTTCTATCATAGCAACGAGAGCTACACAAATTAATTCTGATTTAAAAAAGGAGTTAGTAGATAAGTTAGATGAGTTTGCTACCTATAACGATAGTCTAGAAGAAGTTTTTGAAAACAAAGAGCAAATCGAGGTTTCTAAATTTTACGAGCGTTTACCTAAACCACATGCCATTGCAGTAGAAGAGTGGTTAAACGGCAAGGTATATTACAGAACTCCAGAGACAAAATAGTATGTCTGTACTAAGCGGTAAAAAAGTTTTACTTGGTGTTACCGCCGGTATAGCGGCATATAAAACAGCGAACTTAGTTCGTTTATTTATAAAATCGGGCGCAGAAGTCAAAGTAATTATGACTCCTGCGTCTAAAGATTTTATAACACCTCTTACACTTTCTACCTTATCAAAAAACCCAGTTCATTCCACTTTTTATGATAAAGAAGATGAAAATGAATTGTGGAACAATCATGTAGATTTAGGTTTGTGGGCAGACGTAATGCTAATTGCCCCAGCCACAGCAAATACATTGTCTAAAATGACGCATGGTACTTGCGATAACTTATTGTTGGCAACCTATTTGTCAGCGAAATGTCCAGTATATTTTGCACCTGCGATGGATTTAGATATGTATCAACATCCATCAACAAAAACCAGTTTAGAAAGCTTACAGCGTTTTGGAAATATCTTAATACCAGCTACTTCAGGTGAATTAGCAAGTGGATTGATAGGTGAAGGTCGTATGGCAGAACCAGAAGATATTGTTCGTTTTATAGAAAAAGACATTACATCTAAACTACCACTTCATGGGAAAAAGATGTTAATTACTGCGGGCCCAACTTACGAGGCAATAGACCCTGTTCGTTTTATAGGAAATCATTCTTCAGGTAAAATGGGGTTTGAAATCGCCAAAACAGCGGCGAACCTAGGGGCAGAAGTGTTTTTAGTTTCAGGACCTTCTCATCAACAAGTAAACCATTCATTTATTCATAGAATCGATGTGAGGTCGGCTCAAGATATGTATGAAGCATGTCACCAATATTTTGCTGAGGTTGATATTGCTGTATTATCGGCAGCAGTTTCAGACTATCGACCAAAAAATGTAGCCACGCAAAAAATAAAAAAGACAGCAGCAGCGTTACGTATAGAGTTAGAGCCTACTAAAGACATCTTAAAATCTCTTGGAGAAATAAAGAAACAGCAGTTGTTAGTTGGTTTTGCCTTAGAAACGAACGATGAGGTACAAAACGCAAAAAGTAAGCTTACACGCAAAAATTTAGATTTTATTGTATTAAATTCGTTACGTGATAAAGGTGCAGGTTTTGCCACCGACACCAATAAAATTACAATTATTGATGCCGATTTTAACGAGAAGTCATTCGAATTAAAATCGAAAAAAGCAGTATCAAAAGACATCGTTAACGAAATAATACAAAAATTAAATGCGTAAGTTTTTCTTCATAGTTTTTCTTTTTTTAGTAACTTTTTCTGGTTATTCTCAAGAGTTGAATGCTGTAGTTATCATTAATTCAGACAAAATACAAAGTAGTAATAAGCAAGTATATCAAACCTTAGAAAAAGCTTTAACTGAGTTTATTAACGATAAACAATGGACGAACAGGAATTTTAAACAGCAAGAGCGAATTAATTGTGCGTTTAACATTATTATTAACGAACAAAATGGAAATAATTTTTCAGGCTCTTTGCAAGTGCAGTCAACAAGACCTGTATACAATTCAACATACGCAACGCCTGTACTAAATATTAACGATATCAATTTTAACTTTCGTTACAATGAATTCGATCCGTTAATTTACAATCCAACTATTTACGAATCTAACTTAATTTCAATAATTGCTTTTTATGTGTACACCATATTGGGAGTAGATGCAGACACTTTTGCTTTAAAAGGAGGCGAAAACTATTTGAAACAAGCAGAAAATATTATGTTGTTGGCACAATTTAACGGAGAATCAGGTTGGCAAAATGAAGTAGGTAAACAGAATCGTTTTGCTTTGATAGATAACTTGTTATCTTCTAAGTTTGGTGCGTTACGCAGTATTTATTACAATTATCATCGCAATGGATTTGATAATTTTTCGGAAGATAAAAATTCAGCCAAAGCAAACATTGAAAAAAGTGTTTTAGATTTAGATAAATTACATAATATTACGATTGGTAACTACATGATTCGTATTTTCTTAGATGCCAAAAGTGACGAAATTGTGAGTGTTTTTTCTGACGGAATTCCCACAAGAAATCAATCGCAAATGGTAACCATTTTAAATAAAATTGCTCCTACCTATAAAGACAAGTGGAAAAACCTTTAGTGAAATTAGATTGGTTAGTAGGCTCAAACTTAACGTTTATAAACTGTTAAAAAATCGATAGACTTCTGGTGTTTTAGCTTGGTGTATTTCAATCAAAAATCCGTACTTTTAATCTTTACAAAAGAATAGAATTTGCTTACACACTTATCTATACATAATTATGCATTAATCAATCAGTTAACGATTGATTTTACCAACGGTTTATCTATAATTACAGGAGAAACTGGAGCAGGAAAATCCATTTTATTAGGAGCGTTAGGGCTTGTGATGGGAAATCGTGCCGATTTATCATCCTTAAAAGACACTGAAAAAAAATGTGTGATTGAAGCACAATTTTCGGTACAAGGATACAATCTGCAAGCGTTGTTTGAAGAATTAGATGTAGATTACGAACAAGAAACCATTATCCGAAGAGAAATTTTACCTTCAGGAAAGTCACGTGCTTTTGTGAACGATACACCAGTCACGTTATCGGTATTAAACGCTTTAAAAACAAAGCTAATTGATATCCATTCACAGCATCAAACTTTGCAATTATCAGATGTGTCTTTTCAATTTTCTGTGATTGATGCCTTGGCAAAAAATCAAGCCAAAATAGCCTCCTACCAAAGAGGTTTACGTACGTACAATACATTGCGAAAAGAACTGAAAACTCTTCAAGAAGAAACGGAGAAATCTAAAGAGCAGTACGAGTACAATTTGCATTTATTTAATGAGTTTGAAGAGGCTAATTTACAAGAAGGAGAGCAAGAAGATTTAGAAGAAAAATTAGAGAAATTAAACAATATTGAAGAAATAAAGTTGAATTTATCGGAAGCTTTAGGAATTGCTATCAATGAAGAAATAGGGCTTCAAACGTTGTTATATTCTTTAGAAAGTAAATTGCAAAAAATAAGTTCGTATTCAAAAAACTACGAAGAATTGGCTAGCCGTGTAACTAGTATAAAAATAGAGTTAGACGATATTGTTGCTGAATTAGAAAATGAAAATGATACTGTAGAATTCAATCCGAATGAAATAGAAGCATTGAACGACCGACTACAACTTATTTACAACCTTCAAAAAAAGCATGCAGTAACCACCATAGCAGAACTGCAAGAAATTCATAGAGTATTAGCCGAAAAAGTAGCTCAGGTAGAAGATGCAGGGGATGTGGTAGCGAAAAAAGAAGCAGAAATTAAAGAGGTAGCTCAAAAGTTAGATGACGTAGCGAATATGATTACGACATCTAGAAATAAAGTAATTCCGAAGTTGAAAAAAGAATTAGAATATTTACTTTCAGAATTAGGAATGCCCAATGCTCGATTTGCCATTGAATTACTACCCTCTGATGCCTACTTATTGAACGGAAAAGACAACCTACAATTTTTATTTTCGGCAAACAAAGGAGGAAATTTTGGAGAATTGAAAAAGGTAGCATCAGGAGGAGAATTATCTCGAATAATGCTATCTATCAAAAAAATACTATCAGAAAACATACAACTACCCACCATTATTTTTGATGAAATAGATACAGGAGTTTCTGGAGAAGTGTCTAACAAAATCGCAAAAATAATGCAAGATATGAGTGCTCACATGCAGGTAATAACTATCACGCATTTACCTCAAATAGCTTCTAAAGGAGTACAGCATTACAAAGTGTTTAAAGAAGACGAAGCAGGAGTAACAAGCTCTAATTTAAAATTATTGTCAGAAAACGAACGAATTCGAGAAATAGCAGAAATGTTAAGTGGAAAAGACGTTTCTGAAAGTGCGTTAACACATGCAAAAGAATTATTAAATTAAGAGTATATTTGCTCTCTAAACAAACAACGATAGACTAAAATATTTTAACCATGTATAATTTATTAAAAGGAAAAAAAGGAATTATTTTTGGAGCACTAGATGAAAATTCTATAGCTTGGAAAGTTGCTGAACGTGCTCACGAAGAAGGTGCAGAGTTTGTATTAACCAACGCACCGATAGCAATGCGTATGGGAGGTATTAAAGATTTAGCAGCAAAAACCGGCGCAGAAATTATTCCAGCCGATGCGACTTCTATGGACGATTTGAACAATTTAGTTGAAAAATCTATGGAAATCTTAGGAGGTAAAATCGATTTTGTGTTGCACTCAATTGGTATGTCTGTGAACGTGCGTAAAGGGCGTCATTATACAGATTCTAAATACGATTTTACAACCAAAGGATGGGACGTTTCAGCAGTATCTTTTCACAAGGTAATGAACGTTTTATACAACAAAAAAGCCATGAATGAGTGGGGTAGTATCGTTGCATTAACCTATATGGCAGCACAACGTGTATTCCCAGATTACAACGATATGGCAGATAACAAAGCATATTTAGAAAGCATTGCCCGTAGTTTTGGATATTTCTTCGGAAGAGACCACAAAGTACGTGTAAATACGGTTTCGCAATCACCTACGGTAACTACTGCGGGTAGTGGTGTTAAAGGTTTTGACGGGTTTTTAGCTTATGCTGAAAAAATGTCTCCATTAGGAAATGCTACTGCATTAGAATGTGCCGATTATACCATTTCATTATTCTCAGATTTAACCAAAAAAGTAACCTTGCAAAACTTATTTCACGACGGAGGTTTCTCTAACATGGGAGTGAGTGATGCAGTAATGGAAAGGTTTACTGAAGAGTAAATTTTAGTAGAAAAAAAATAGTAAAAGAAGTTGGAAGTTATTGATTTTATAATTTTCAACTTTTTTTATTTTTGTTTGAACACAAATACCCTATATCTTGAATAGGCAATTTTCAATCATAATACCTGTTTACAATCGACCGCAAGAAATTGAGGAGCTGTTGGAAAGCTTAACAAAACAAGATTTTCAAGACGATTTTGAGGTAGTTATTGTCGAAGACGGTTCAGAAAACTCATCTGAAGAAATAATAAATGCATATACTTTACAGCTTAATTTAACTTATTTCTATAAAGAGAATAGCGGAGCAGGGGCAAGTCGAAACTACGGTATGGAAAGAGCTTCGGGGAACTATTTTATCATTTTAGATTCTGATGTGATTGTTCCTCCTCAATATCTTTCTGAAGTAAACAAAGCATTAGAAGAGAAATATACGGATGCTTTTGGAGGACCCGATGCTGCGCACCCTAATTTTACAGCCTTACAAAAAGCCATCAATTACTCTATGACTTCGGTATTAACCACTGGGGGTATTAGAGGAAAGAAAAAGTCGGTGGGCAAGTTTCAACCTAGAAGTTTTAATTTGGGGTTGTCAAAAGTAGCTTTTGAGAAAACCAACGGTTTTTCAAAAATGAAAGCAGGAGAAGACATCGATTTAACGTTTCGCTTGTGGGAAAACGGTTTTGAAACACAATTGATAGACAAAGCTTTTGTATATCATAAGCGTAGAAGTACGATACCACAGTTTTTCAAGCAGACTTTTGCTTTTGGTACCGCAAGACCTCTGTTGAATAAAAAATATCCTAAAACTGCAAAAGTTACCTATTGGTTTCCGAGCGTATTTATTATTGGAATTGATATTGCCCTAATAGCAGCGCTTTTTGGTTACTGGCAGCTATTGGCTTTTTACGGAGTTTACTTTACCTTTATTTTTGTAGATGCGCTACTTCAAAACAAAAACTTACAAGTAGCTCTGTTGAGCGTGGTAACAACCGTTACTCAATTTTATGGGTACGGGCTAGGTTTTTTAGAATCTAAATTTCTAAAAAAATAAAAGCTCCCAATTTCTTGAGAGCTCTTATTATGATAATTAATGTAGTCTTATTTCTCAGGGTTTAAAACTCCTAAGATGTATCCGTTAGTTAAATATTTTTCAGCTACTTTTTGAATATCTTTTGTGGTTAAAGAATTTACGCGATCTTCAAAAGAAGCTACGTCTGAAACATCATTGCTTTGATAGTCTATATTTTTAATAGTACTTAGCCAAAAACGATTTTTCTTAAGGTCATCCTTATAATCAGCAATCATTCCTTTTTGAGCTTTCATTAAATCTTCTTCAGTAGGTCCGTTTTTAACAACAGAAGCGACTTCAGCAACAGAAATATTTGTTAGTTTTTCAACATTTTCAGGAGCACAAGGGTATGAAATGGTAAAGTTGTACCATCCGTAAGGCATTTTCGAAATACTACCGCGAGTTCTTGAAGAATATACGCCACCTTCCTGTTCACGCAATTTTTCTGTTAATTTAATTCCTACAACTTCACCTAAAATTGAAAAAGCTAAAGCATCTTTTTTATTGTAGTCAGCTTTTCCTTGATAGGTAATACGAACATTACTTTTAGGGTCTTTACCTTTGGTAACTGTTTTGGAATGAGAACCAGACAATGGTCTAAAATCTGACACTTTGTATGTTTCGTTAGAATTTTTCCCTGGCAGTCCTGCAATATATTTAGTAGCGTACTCCGCCAGTTTCTTTTCATCAACATTACCGACAAAGTAAAAATTGAAGTCACCAGCATCGGCAAAACGCTCTTGATATTTTTCATACGCTAAGTTGTAATCAGCATTCTCATATTTTTCAGGAGAAGGAAAACCAGTATAGCGAGGGTCTTTACCATAAACAAACTCACTCATTTCCTTTTGAAAGAATATATTAGGATTCGCCATTAAATTTCCTAAAAAGCTTTTTTGCTTGTTTACATAAGAGTTAAATGCTTTTTCATCTTTGTTTAAAGAAGTAAAGTATAAATGTACCATTTGAAATAACTCTTCGAAGTTTTTAGGAGTTGCAGAACCTCTAAAACCTTCGCTTAATCCAGAAATATAAGGAGAAACACGAACAATTTTACCCGACATCATTTTAGACATGTCTGTTTTTGAAAATCCGTTAACTCCTGCTTCTGAAAGTCCACCATTGGCAAAAGAAGTAGCTTTTAATTCTTCATCTGAATATAAAGAAGTTCCTCCAAAGCTAAACGCTTCAAACAATATTTCATCATTTTTAAAATCTGTTTTCTTATAGGTGACTTTTGCTCCGTTACTTAGGGTCATGGTTTTTGTGCCTAAATCTTTATTTTCGGTAATGTTTACTATAGAACCGGGTGTTGGTTCTGTGGTCATCATCGAGGCGGCTACAGCTTTATCTTCGTAAGGCTTTAATTCTTTTGTTTTAACATCGTTTAAAGCATCCATAACTTGCTGCTCGGTAACCACTTTTTTGGGTCCTGTAATCACCACAACACGGTTATCGTCGTGTAGATAATTATCAATAAGCTTATTTATCTCTTCTAGTTTAACAGAAGGTAATAGCATTTGATGTGCTTTGTATTCCCATTCAATACCAGGAATAGGTTCTTGCTCTAAGAAGTTGTTCACATATTCACCAACAATTCTTCTAGACTCTCTTTTGTCTCTATCTTTAAACGCTTTTTCGATACGAGCAGACACGTTCATTTTGGCTCGGTCTAACTCACCTTGTTGGAAACCGTATCTTTTTACACGTTCGCTTTCGTCTAATAAAGCTTGCAATCCTTTTAATTGTCCATCGGCACTTACACTTGCTCTCGATTGATAAGCTTCTTTACCACGAGCCCAAGTACCGCCGTGGTAGCTAAATCCGTAGGCAAAAGGAGGATTTTCGCTGTTTCGCAATTCATCTAAACGATTGTTAATCATTTGAGCAAATAACGATTGAATAATCGAGTTTCTATAATCAGAAATGGTAACATCAGGTGTAGCTTCGCCATAATCTTTGTACATTACTTGTACACTAGAAAAAGCAGCTTCTTTATCTGCCTCAATAGCGATAAACGTTTCTTTGTGGTTTTGTAAAGGAGCAACTTCTCTCTTACGAGGATTTTTAGTTGCAGGTATGTTATTAAAGTGTGATTTGATTTTTTCTTCTAATACATCAACACTAACATCACCTACAGCCACTACTGCCATTAAATCTGGGCGATACCAATCTTTATGAAAACGACGAATACTTTCGTGTTTAAAGTTTTCTAGATTTTCTTTGGTACCGATAGGTAGCCTTTCTGCATATTTAGATCCGTGCATTACTTTTGGTAAGTAATTTTCTAACATGCGGCTATCGGCTCCTCTACGAGAGCGGTACTCTTCTAAAACAACACCACGCTCTTCATCAATGTCTTTTCCTTCTAAAAGTGCACCGTGTGCCCAATCTTCTAAAATCTGAAAACCTTTTTCAAGTTTTTCTTTATCATCACTCGGAATAGGCAAGATGTAAACGGTTTCGTCAAAACCTGTATATGCGTTTAAATGCGCACCAAATTTTACGCCGATAGATTGTAGGTAATCTACCAGTTCGTTCTTTTTAAAGTTTTTGGTACCATTAAAATTCATATGCTCCATGAAGTGCGCTAACCCTAGTTGGTCGTCGTCTTCTAAAATAGAACCTGCATTTACAACCAAACGTAATTCTACTTTATTAGCAGGTTTTGGATTTTGCTTAATGTAGTAGGTCATCCCGTTAGATAGTTTTCCTATCTTAACCGAAGGATCGGTTGGGATTTTCATAGCGCTTACTTTTTCTTTTTTAGAAAGCTTTTGAGGTGTTTCTTTTAAAACTTGACTATGCCCTGTAGCTATAAAAAGAGCTAAGGACAGCCCTATTAGTATTTTTCTCATAGTATATGAAATTTAATTTTTTGCAAGGTACATTGAATTATTAACAAGCTAAAAAATTAGTTGCTTAAATTATGTTAAAATAAAAGCTCCCAATTTCTTGAGAGCTAACATTTATATAATTTCTTGTATGCTTTCTGGTGGACGACCAATCACTGCTTTGTTACCATTAATAACAATAGGGCGTTCTATTAATTTCGGATTCTCAACCATGGCTTTTACAATTTCAGCATCCGATAGTTCTTTTCCTTTATACTGCTCTTTCCAGATTTTTTCATTTTTACGAACCAAATCGATAGGAGAAATCTTTAATAAACTAATAATTTCGTTCAGCTCTTCTTTAGAAGGAATGGTTTCTAAATATTTTACGACTTCGAATTCTTTTCCAGCGTTCTCTATAATTTCTAAACCTTGACGTGATTTAGAACAACGTGGATTGTGGTATATTTTTATCATTTTGTTATAAGTTAAAAAGTTGGAAAGTTTTTATTTTTGCAACAGCCAACAGCCAACAGCCAACAGCCAACAGCCAACAGCCAACAGCCAACAACTAATTCTCTTTCTGTCCCATCATCATTAAATAAGCTTTTAAAAACGGATTGATATTACCGTCCATAACTGCATCTACGTTTCCTGTTTCATGCGCAGTACGAACGTCTTTTACCAACTTATACGGGTGCATTACGTAATTACGGATTTGACTTCCCCATTCGTTTTTCATCTTATTGGCCTCAATTTCATCTCGGGCAGCGAGTCGTTTCTGCAATTCAATTTCATATAATTGCGACTTTAACATTTGCATTGCGGTAGCTCTGTTGTCATGTTGTGAACGTGAGTTAGAACATTGAATTTGAATCCCTGTTGGTTTGTGTAAAAGCTGGACTTTTGTTTCAACCTTATTTACATTTTGTCCGCCAGCACCACTAGAACGTGCTGTGGTGATTTCAATATCAGCAGGATTCACTTCAATTTCGATAGAATCATCAGCAACAGGATACACATATACCGAAGCAAACGAAGTATGACGTTTCGCATTACTATCAAAAGGAGAAATACGTACCAATCGATGTACTCCATTTTCACCTTTTAACCATCCAAAAGCATAATCTCCTTCAAACTCTAAAGTAACCGTCTTAATACCAGCAACATCACCTTCTTGGTAGTTTAAGGTTTTTATTTTATACCCTTGTTTTTCAGCCCACATCGTATACATACGGGTAAGCATTTCTGTCCAATCACAACTTTCTGTTCCGCCAGCACCTGCCGTAATTTGTATGGTAGCACTCAAACTATCTCCTTCTTCAGAAAGCATGTTTTTAAACTCAATATCTTCTAAAAAAGTAGCGGTTTTTTCATACTGTGCTGAAATTTCCTGCTCATCAACATCTCCTTCTTTATAAAAATCGTACAGTACCGTTAGGTCATCATTCATGGCAACCACAGTATTGTAATCGTCTACCCATTTTTTCTTAAATCGTAGTGATTTCATTACAGCTTCTGCTTCTTTTGGATCGTTCCAAAAATCAGGATTTGCTGTTTTTTCTTCTTCATTTGAAATTTCAATTAACTTCTTGTCAATTTCTAAATATCCTTTTAACTTGCCAATTCGTTCAGCGATGTTTTTAAGCTGTTCGTGTGTAATCATAAATGCAAAAATACATTTTATAAATCGTAGTTAGAAATGGAAATAAACTTAATAAGCGATACAGTAACCAAACCAACTAAAGAAATGTTGGAAGCAATGATGAATGCTAAGGTAGGAGATGATGTTTTTAAAGCCGACCCAACGGTAAATTTGTTACAAGAGAAAGTAGCAGATATGTTTGGAATGGAAGATGCACTCTTTTTTCCTTCGGGAACGATGGCGAATCAAACTGCGATAAAAGTTCATACGCAACCCGGAGATAGAATGTTTTGCGACAAATGGGCACATGTTTATAATTATGAAGGTGGTGGGGCTGCTTTTAATGCAGGGGTAACTTCTTGCTTGATTGATGGTGATAAAGGTATGTTTACTGCCGACCAATTAGAGAGTTTGGTAAGCGGAAGAAACGATATTCATACCCCATATAGCAGACTGGTTTGTGTTGAAAACACCACTAATAAAGGGGGAGGAGCTTGTTGGGATTTTGAAGAATTACAAAAAATTCAAAAAGTAGCCAAAGCAACTAATTTGGCATATCATTTAGATGGAGCACGTTTGTTCAATGCTTTGGTTGCCAAAAACGAAACTCCGAAACAATACGGAGCATTGTTTGATACCATTTCAATTTGTTTATCAAAAGGATTAGGGGCTCCAGTAGGTTCAGTATTAGTAGGAAGTAAAGCGCATATTGAAAAAGCCTTGCGCGTACGTAAATTGTTTGGTGGCGGGATGCGACAAGCTGGTTTTCTAGCTGCGGCAGGAATTTATGCGCTAGACAATCAAGTAGCGCGTTTGGCTGAAGACCATCTAAAGGCAAAAGAAATAGGTATGGTGTTAGAAAGTTGCTCTTATGTGAAAAAAGTAGAGCCTATTGAAACGAATATTGTTATTTTTTATGTAGATGACTCCATAAACCCAGATGATTTTATGAAAAAAATGGCAGATAAAGGAGTGTTGTTAATCTCTATGGGAGAAGGAAAAATACGTATTGTTACACATTTAGATTATACCAGTGAAATGCACGAAAAGTTAGTAGAAGAGTTGCAGCATTTCGCTTAAAAGAAAACTCGTATAATTGGTGATATTGGCGATGCGTATACACTTTTAGTATTGCTGTGTAAAACATCATAACGAACCCCAATAGAGGCAAAACCTGTTCTGTAAGCGACCCCAAAATACAGGGCAGGTACATCCCAGTTTCTGTTAAAATCTCCTGTTGATTGATTTACAAAAAGATGTTCGTATTCTCCAGAAAATTGAAGATTTATAAAAGGTGCATTGTACATAGATAAAAGGTTACCACCATAAATATTGGCAGAACCAAAATCATTATCTGTGTAGGTGTAATTTATACCAGCACCTAGCGAGAAACCTTCATTAAAATCATACACTGCCATAGGAGAAATTGAAATAGTAGTGGTGTTTCCAAAACTTAACCCCAATCCACCTCCAAAGCGAACATTGCTCCAAAAATTCTCTTCCTGTGAGAAAGTGATTGTGGCACATAGAAAAAAAACAAAGAATAATAATCTTCTCATTATAAACAGTTTGTTTAGCTAATATACTAAATCGTTATTACAAAACATTAGAATTACTTGTAAAAAAGGAATCAGATTTTTATTAGTTTAACTGTTCGAGTTTGGCTAATTCTTTATAGTTTTGATTTAGTTTACTAAGTAAAATACCATACAATAGCTGGTAAAAAAGCCATAAAACTACAAGTACAATTAATAACGTAATTACAGTAGCAATTATCGACACAAAAACTTGTTGAGAATTAAATTCAGGATGAGTTCTCAAAGTAGCAACAGTTACAATTACCCCAAAAACAAATACATACAACAAGTTAAACAGTACATAATATCTAACAGTTTTTCGTGTTTTGATAATCTTATCCATTAAGACTTTTGTTGAGTCTATTACAGATATACTCTTATAATTCAGGTAAAATTTAAGTAAGAAATAAAATAATATAGGATAAACAATAAATTGTGAGTAAATCATAAAATCGTATAATCCAAGTTTTTCATATTCTTTATATGCTTTTTCCATATCAAAAAGAAAATAAAGAGAATTCAAAAGAACAAACTCTAAAAGACCAATAATAAAAATCCATTTAACTATTGATGATGATTTGGAATGAGCCATTTTATAAATATCAACTTGAGAAACTTTATTGGTTTCTTCAGGTTGATTCTCCCATGCTTTTTTATATTTATCTAAATCCATTTACAATTATGGGTTTAATATTTTTTTCAATTTATCTTTCGCTCTGTTCATTTTTACACGAGCATTTACCGAACTTATACCTAGTGTTTCAGAAATTTCTTTATAAGGTTTATCTTCTAGGTATAAAAAAATCAGTGCCTTATCAATATCATTTAACTTGCGAATAGCACTATACAAAGCCTTTAACTGCAATTCTTCTGTGTCGTCATATTCTTCAGCTTTAATTTTAAAAGAGTACTCTGAAAAATCTTGTGTTTGAATACTTCTGGTAGATTTTCTATATAAAGAAATAGCCGTATTCAATGCTACTCGATACATCCAAGTACTAAACTTTGCTTCTCCTCTAAACTTACCATAGTTTTTCCATAGTTGAATGGTGATTTCTTGAAATAAATCATTGTGGGCATCTCGATTTGTAGTATAAATTCTACATACCTTGTGCACAATGTTTTGATTGGCTTCGAAATCAGTTAAAAATTTATTTTCTAATTCTTTTTCCACTAAGTTTAATAAAGTTGATACGTTATAAGTAGTCCAAAAATACAAATTGTTACAATTCATCTTAAAAATAATACAGTTCGGTTTCTTTTTATTTTGTAAATCGTATTTGAGATGAATATTTGTGTCATAATTAACTATAAAATAAATACAATGAAATTTTTAATGCACATTTTTGTTCTGGCAATTTTATTCGCTGTTAAAACAGTATCAGCACAAAACAGAACTATAACAGTAACTGTTGTGAATGTTACTTCAGACCAAGGAAAAGTAATGTATGCTTTATACTCAAAAGAAAACTTTAGAAAAGAACCATTACAAGCTAAGCAAGCGACGATAGAAAAAGGAAGAAGTACCGTAGCTTTTGAAAATGTAGCTGAGGGAGAGTATGCCATTATTTGCTTTCATGATGCAAACAATAATAATAAAATGGATTTTGAACCTAATGGAATACCGTTAGAAGATTATGGGGCATCAAATAATCAATTATCTCCTTTCGGACCTCCACAATATGAGGATGCAAAATTTGTAGTTGGAGATAAAGATGTATCTTTCGATATTAAATTTTAGGCTACTAGAATTGAGTATTTAGTAACGATTGACAGAGAGAAATACATGAAAACATCATCAAAGAAAATAGTTGAAAACTTAAAAAAAGATATTTGGATTTGTACAAAGCTAACCATTATATTCGGTATCGTTTTTATTTTGTTTAATCAAGCATTTACTATAAAAAAGGCTAGTTTGGTGTTTTTATTTTCTGCGATGTACTCTTTTGTTTTAGGTCTTGGCAATGGAATTATTAACGACTATTTAAGTGAGAAGTGGGATTGGGTTTCGCAAACCAATCAGCGAGTTTGGGCAGGTATCATAGCCACCATAAGTTATACAGTAGTAGCTGTATTATTGATTCATTATGTACAATATATTGTTATTTATAATAACAACCCAGCCAATTTTTTTAAAGGACATTTTTTATGGATACATTTATTTGCCATTATTTTTTCTTTAGGAGTTGCTGTATTTTTTCATGCTCGTGGTTTTATGGTAAACTGGAAAGCCTCTGTAAAACAAGAAACCACACAACATGAGATTGTAGCGAAAACTGAAACCGCAAAGTTTGAAACGTTAAAAAGTCAAATAGACCCTCACTTTTTATTTAACAGTTTAAATGTATTAACCTCTTTAATTAGCGAGAACCCGAAGCAAGCAGAAAAATTTACCACTAAGCTTTCAAAAGTATATCGTTATGTTTTAGAGCAACGAAATAAAGAGTTAGTACCTATTCAAGAAGAGTTGCAATTTGCAAAAACGTACATGGAATTATTACAAATGCGTTTTGAAGAAGCCATACGATTTACCATTCCCGACGAGGTGAGCAATGCAGAGTTAAAAATAGTTCCGTTATCACTTCAATTATTACTAGAAAATGCAGTAAAACACAATGTAGTTTCATCAATGAAACCTCTAGAGATTACAATTTTTGAAGCAGATGGTTTTTTGCAAATTCAAAATAATGTGAACCCGAAAGAAGCTATTGGGAAAGGTACCAAAGTAGGATTAAGAAATATAGCAGATCGCTATGGTTTAATTACCGATAGAAACATAGAAATTATAAATAATAATAGAACATTTACAGTGCGTTTACCTTTATTAACACATGTAAAAAATAGGATTATGAACACACAAAACCTAGAAAACAGCAAGTATGTAAAGGCTGTCGAAAGAGTAGAGAAGTTAAAAGAGTTTTACCAAAACTTAATCTCGTACTGTTTAGTCATTCCCTTCTTAATTTTTATCAATTTAAAAACCTATGCAAGATTCCAATGGTTTTGGTTTCCAATGATAGGTTGGGGAATCGGATTGATATTTCATTACTTAGAAGTACATAATTATAACTTATTTTTAGGTAAAAACTGGGAAGAACGTAAGATAAAAGAGTTAATGAAAGAAGAAGAAAAATATAAGTAGTATGAAAGATCATTATTTACAAGAACAAAAATACCTACTAGCAAAAAAGAAGGTAGAAAAAATAAAAGGGTTATACGCTCATTTATTAGTCACCATTTTAATAATACCTGTTTTGGTCGTTATTAATTTAAAGTTCGTTCCTGATTACCATTGGTTTTATTATCCAGCTATTGGAATGTTGTTAGGATTATTTTTTCACTGGTTTGGAGTTTACGGAATAGAAAAAATAGGTTTAGGAAAAGACTGGGAAAAACGTAAGATTAAAGAATTTTTAGAAAAAAACCATCATGGAGAATAGTTACAAAGAAGAAAAAAAATATATAGAAGCCAAAAGAAAGGTAAAGCAAGTAAAAGCATTCTATGTGCATGTGCTGGTTAATATCATTTCTACAATCATTATTGTTTTGGTAAACGTAAAGTTTTCACCTCAGTATCATTGGTTTTGGTTTGCTGTAATAGGTATAGTATTCGTTACTTTTATTCATTGGATGCTGGTTTTTGGTGTAAATATGCTAGGTTTTGGAAGAAGCTGGGAAGAAAAGAAGATACATGAATATTTAAACAAAAAAAAATAAGATGGAAGGGGATAATTTACATGAACAAAAATACCTATTGGCTAAAAAAAGAGTTGATAAAATCAAAGGTTTTTACCATCATTTACTAGTATATGTAGTAGTTAATGTATTTATATCTGCCATAATCATTACAGGTTTAATGAGAGATGATAAGGATACTTTTACTGAAGCAATTAGCAATTTCGGAGTATACAGCACATGGCTTTTTTGGGGAATTGGAATTGTTTTTCATTGGTTAGGAGTATTCGGAACAAAATCTTTATTTAGTAAAGATTGGGAAGAGCGTAAAATACAAGAATATATAAACGAATTTGAAGACAGAAGAAATGGAAAATTTTAATAAAGAACAACAATATAAAAGAGCTCAAAAAAGAGTAAATGAAATTAAAAAGTTCTATAAGCACCTAACAGTATATATTCTTATCAACTTAGTTTTCATAGGAAGAAGAATATACAAAGACGTTGTATATAGAGATGAATCAATTTTAGACGCTCTTTCCGATAGTCATAATTATTATTTGTTTTTTTGGTGGGGAGTAGCAGTGTGTGTTCATGGGTTTGTCGTTTTTGGAAAACAAAAACTATTCTCAAAAGGATGGGAAGAACGTAAAATTAAAGAATATATGAACCAATAAGAGCTAAAAGCAAACCTATGAATGTGATTATTATTGAAGACGAAAGACCAGCGGCTAGAAGATTAAGTAGAATGTTAGCCGAACTTAATTTAGAAGTACAACAACTATTACACTCTGTAGAAGAGTCGATTAACTGGTTTCAAAACAACAAACACCCCGATTTAATTTTTTTAGATATTCAACTTTCAGACGGATTGTCATTTGAAATTTTTGAAGAAGTAACCGTGCGCTCAGCGATTATTTTTACAACTGCTTATGACGAGTATGCATTAAAAGCATTCAAGCTTAATTCAATTGATTATTTATTAAAACCAATTGATGAAGACGAACTAAAAATAGCAGTAGATAAATTTAAAGAGCATCAACCATTACAGAGCAACTTACAAGTTAATATAAACGACATTCGTAAGCTGCTAATTAATCCTGTTGATAGAAAATACAAAAAGCGAATTACCATAAAAGTAGGTCAGCATTTAAAAATTATCAATACCGAAGATATCGAATGTTTTTATTCAGCAAACAAAGCAACCTATATTCATACAAATACTAATAGAAATTACTTGATAGATAATTCGTTAGAATATTGGCAAGAGGAACTAGACCCAGAACAGTTTTTTAGAGTAAATAGAACATTTATAGTACATGTAAATGCCATTAAAGACATAGTGTCTTACACGAACTCACGCTTACAACTAAAACTACATTCTTATAAAGATTCAGAACTCATTGTAAGCAGAGAGCGTGTCAAAGATTTTAAGTGTTTTATTGAGTAAGTTTTTTTTTGAAGCTATCAATATTTAATTTTGCTTCAGCATGAATATCATTTCCATCTTCAGTAAACCAAGCATGCGTACTACCAAGATAGTTCATGCCTAAGTAATTGGCACTTTCAATAAAAGGCATATCAAAACCTTCTTTACGGTCGTTGGTACCAGAGTTGCTAATCATGGCCATATTTTTGCCTCGTAACTTTCTACCCAACTCTTTTTTATAATGCAATAAATCAGACAGCCTATCGAAAAAAGTTTTTAGAGTAGCACTCATGGTATACCAATATACAGGAGTAGCAAATACCAATGTATCGTATTTATGAATAATTTCTTCCATTAGTGGAATAAAATCGTCGTTAGCGTTGCTAAAATCATACTCAAATACACCAATGTTTTTTGTTTTTAGATCAACAAAATCAAAAGAATTGTTGTTGTTGAGGTAGTTGACTACTTTGTGGGTGTTTCCTGTACTTTTAGAGCTTGCTTGTATAATAATCGTTGTATTCATGTATTTTTTAATTTTAAAGTAAATCTCAAGAAAATAGATAGAAAAAGAATTTAGATGTAATTGTAATAATTGATAATTCCCAAGGAAAAATCAATTAAAAAAGGCTATATTTTTGTACTTTTATGCTATACAAAAGCCACATGGACACAAATACATATAAATTTTCTAAAAAAAGGAGTTAAAAGACTTTGCGACCAAAGAAGTTGTTGAAAAAGCGAAGAAAAGATTAAAAGAAGCAAGAAAAAAATTAGCGACTTACAAGATACCATGTATGCAGAAGGTAAGTATAGCGTGTTGTTATGCTTGCAAGGTATGGATACTGCTGGTAAAGATAGCCTGATTCGTGAAGTTTTTAAAGATGTGAACGCACGAGGTATTGTAGTACACAGTTTTAAAGTTCCAACGGAGTTGGAGTTAAAGCACGATTTTTTATGGCGCCATTATATAGCGTTGCCTGCCAAAGGAAAGATTGGTGTGTTTAACCGCACACACTACGAAAACGTATTGGTTACCAGAGTGCATCCAGAATATATATTTGCCGAAAATATTCCAACAGTAAACAGTCTCGACGATTTAGACGATGCTTTTTATCATAGTAGAATGGAGCGAATTAATCAGTTTGAAAATCATATTTCACAAAACGGCACCATTATTTTAAAGTTCTTTTTAAATGTTTCTAAAGAAGAACAAAAAAACAGACTGCTTCGTAGGTTAAATATTCCAGAAAAAAATTGGAAATTTTCTGCAGGAGATCTCGAAGAACGTAAGTTATGGGATAAATACCAAGAATGTTACAAAGACATGCTAGAAAGAACCTCAACAGACTTTGCCCCTTGGTATGTAATACCTGCCGATGATAAACCAACAGCGCGCTATATTGTAGCTAAAGTATTAGAAGAAGAATTAGAAAAATATAATTTTAAAGAACCTACATTGCCGCCAAAAGTGTTAGACCAAATAGACGAATTTAAAGAAGAATTGAATAACGAATAAAGAGTTAGAAAGTAACAAAAAAGTAAGACGTTTTTAAAAGTATGCAAGCTAGCATGCTTTTAAAACTTTCAAACCACATGAAACAATACAAATGAAATTAAACTTAACAAAACCAATCGTATTTTTTGATTTAGAAACCACAGGAATTAACATAGCGAAAGATAGAGTAGTAGAAATATCTATTTTAAAAGTGTTTCCGAACGGAAATAAAGAAAGCAAAACATGGTTGGTAAATCCTGAAATAGAAATACCCATAGAAGCTTCAGAAATTCATGGAATTACGAATGAAAAAGTAGTTACAGAGCCAACTTTTAAAGAATTAGCACCACAAATTAACGAGCTTATCAAAGATGCAGATTTGGCAGGATTTAATTCTAACCGATTTGATATTCCGTTATTGGCTGAAGAATTATTGAGAGCGGGCATTGATTTTGATATGAGCAACCGAAAAGCAGTCGATGTACAAACCATTTTTCATAAAAAAGAACAACGAACATTAAGTGCTGGATATCAATTTTACTGCGGAAAAGAATTAGTAGGGGCACATGGGGCAGAGGCAGATACCAATGCAACCTATGAAATCTTATTAGCACAAGTTGAAAAATACGACGATTTAGAAAACTCTGTAGAAGCATTGAGTGACTTTTCAACACATGGAAAAAGAGCAGATTTTGCAGGTTTTATCTTGTTTAACGATGAAAATCAAGAAATTTTTTCTTTTGGAAAGTATAAAGGAAGAACCGTTGAAGAAGTATTAAAAGAAAACCCAGGGTATAATGCGTGGATTCAAAATGCCGATTTTCCATTGTATACAAAAAAAGTATTACGAGAAATAAAAGAACGAATGTCGACACCGAAAAATACCATGACCGATGCAGAAAAGTTACAAGCCTTGCAACAGAAGTTTAATTTAAGGTAATTTCTTTTTTTAGTACAAACAGGAAAAATTAACAACAGCTTAAGAACTCTTATAATTTTCAATTTTTACATTCGTTAAAAGTTAGGTTATGAGAGTTTTTCTTTTATTCTGCTTTATAAGCACCACTATTTTTTCACAAACAGTAGTTTTAAAAAACACAGTGATAGATTGGCATACAAATGAACCTGTTGCGTACGCAAATATTAGTTTTTTAAATGAGAATGTCGGAGTTTCTTCTGATGAAAATGGAGTCTTTTCACTACAAATCAACAAGCAATTATTACATAGCAAAGTACATATTTCTTGTTTGAATTACAAAGATACTATTGTGTTAGCGTCAACTTTACAAAGTAAGCCTCTTAAACTCCAGCCAAAGTTATATGAGTTAGAGGAAGTGGTAATTTCTAAAAAAGCGGATAGAGAGTTAGTTGTTGATAAGTATAAAAGAAGGGATATTAGATCAGGATTTTCGGGCAGAAAAGGATCGCCTTGGACTGTAGCGAAGTATTTTCCTTATAAAAATGAATATGAAAGTGTTCCTTTTTTAAAGAGTATAACCGTTTATTTCACAAGCCTTATGCTTAGAAAAAAAGCAAGGTTTAGAATTCGTCTCTTTAAGATAGATGAAAACACAGGTGAACCATCAGAAGATATGCTAAAAGAAGATTTAATTGTTGATGTAAAAAAGACAAATGGAAAAGTTGAAGTTGATGTATCTAAGCTTGATATAGTGTTTCCACAAGAAGGCTTTTTTATTGGCTTAGAACGCTTACATATACCCTACAATTTTCACGAACGAACCTACACAAGAAATGGAAGTAGAGAAAAATATAAAGACACGATTGTAGCTCCCAGTTTTGGAGCGGTATTTACTAAAGATACTATTTTTATAAAGAATAGAGGAAAATGGAGAAAGCATTATTTTCCACAAGAATTTTACAAAGGGAATGCATTAAAACCAGCAATTTCCGTAACTTTGAGTAACTGAGAAGACAAAATACAAATACATAAAAAGCAAATACAAAAAAATGTTTATAGAATATAACAACCTACCCCAAAATTCTAGAGTTTGGGTATATCAGTCTGATAGAGAATTTACGCAAGAAGAAATAGAGTTTATTAGTGCAAAAGCGTTCCTTTTTATTGATAATTGGACACGTCATGGAGACGATTTAAAAGCATCATTCACTATTAAATACAATCAGTTTTTAATTTTAGGAGTCGATGAGAACTTTAATAACGTTTCAGGATGCTCCATCGATGCTTCGGTACATTTTGTACAAGAACTCGAAAAAGAGTTAGGGTTAGATTTAATGGATAAAATGAATGTCTCTTTTAAAGATGGAGATACGATTAATACAGTAAAACTTCCAGAGTTTCAAGATTTTGCCAAAAAACAAAAAATAACAGCAGAAACAGTGGTGTTTAACAATATGGTAAATACCAAAGAAGATTTTGAAACAAAATGGGAAGTGCCAGCAAAAGAAAGTTGGCATGCACGATTTTTGGTATAACTATTGAAGTTATTTTTATAGATTCCCCTATTAATTTTCGAAATTATTTAAAAATAAGTCTATATGAATAGAAAGACTCTTACGTTATTAGCTTTTGCTTTCATCCAAATAATAAAAGCCCAACAAATAGGTGCTGACCCACTATTAGCAAAAGATTCCATAGCTCAAAAAGTTTGGGTTGATAGTATTATGAAGAATATGTCTATAGATGAAAAAATCGGACAACTTTTTATGGTGCAAGCCTATTCAAACAAAGATAAAGAGCATGAAAACTTTATTTCAAATATGATTACCAAATACCATGTTGGAAATCTTATTTTTATGCAAGGCACACCAGATAAGCAAGTCGTTTTAAATAACAAATACCAAGAGTTAGCTAAAACACCCTTACTCATAGGGTTTGATGGCGAATGGGGGTTAGATATGCGTTTAAAAAATGCCTACCGTTTTCCGTGGAATATGACGTTAGGAGCTGTTGAAGATAACTCCTTATTAGAAGAAGTAGGAAAGAGAATAGGCGAGCACTGTAAACGTGTAGGAATTCACATGAATTTTGCTCCTGTGGTAGATGTAAATACCAACCCCAATAACCCCATTATAGGAAACCGTTCGTTTGGAGAAAAAAAGAGAATGTTGCTGAAAAAGCAATTGCATTTACGAAAGGAATGCAAGGAGTAGGAGTGTTGGCAAATGCGAAACACTTTCCAGGGCATGGAGATACAGAGACAGATTCACACCATACCTTACCTACCATTAATTTTAGCAAAGAGCGATTAAACTCGGTAGAGTTATACCCTTTTAAAAAAATAGTTGATGCAGGAGTGGGAAGTATAATGACAGCACATTTAAGCATTCCGGCATTAGAAAGCAACCCTAAATTACCAACATCGCTATCAAAAAATGTAGTAACCGATTTATTACAAAATGAATTAGGATTTAAAGGTTTGGTAATTACTGATGGATTGAATATGAAAGGAGCTGCAAATTATTCAACACCCGCAGAAATTGATTTAGCAGCCATCTTAGCAGGGAACGACATGCTGTTGATTCCACAAGATGTACCCGGTTCAATAAAGCTGATAAAAGAAGCACTTTTAGAAGGAAAATTAACCGAAGCACGGTTAAATCATTCCGTAGAAAAAATACTAAAAGCAAAATACATAGCAGGTTTACATAAGTATCAACCGATATCCACAGAAAACGTAGTTAAAGATTTGAATACTCCTTACGATGAAGTTTTGCACCGTAAGTTGATTAAAAGTTCAATTACGGTTTTAAAAAATGAAGGGAATGTATTACCAATAAAAAATCTTCAAGATAAAAAAATAGCATATGTTTCTCTAGGAAACGATGAGGGTTCACATTTTTATGAAATGCTTAAAAATTACACAAAAGTTGATGAGGTTTCAGATACGCACTTAGATGTATTACTTCAGAAATTGGAAAAATATAATGTAGTAATCGTAGGCTTTCACAAATCAAATAAAAATCCATGGAAAGGATATAAGTTTTCGAATAAAGACTTAGTTTGGTTACAAGAAATAGCAAGAAACCATACCGTTATATTAGATGCTTTTGCAAGTCCGTATAGTTTACTTCAAGTGCCTTCTTTTACCAATATCGAAGCGGTAGTTATGTCTTATCAAAATAGTAAGTTGGCTCAAGAATTATCAGCACAAGCGCTATTTGGAGCTTTCGAGCTTACAGGAAAATTACCAGTATCTATTAATGATGATTTTAAAGTGGGAGATGGAGTATTTATAAAAGGGCTAGACGTATTGCAATATACCATACCTGAAGAAGCTGGAGTTTCATCAGAAAAATTATCAATTATCGATAAAAGAATCGATACTATTTTAAAAGAAAAAATGACTCCCGGAGGCCAAATACTGGTAGCTAAAAATGGAAAAGTAATTTATAATAAGAGCTTTGGTTACCATACCTTAGAAAAAAAACGTCCTGTTAAAAACTCTGACGTATATGATTTAGCTTCTCTAACTAAAATTCTAGCTTCTGTGCCTATGATAATGAAAGCAGAAGAAGAGAGAAAAATCAGTTTATTCTCTAGTTTAGGAGACTTGGTGCCAAGGTATAGGAATTCAAATAAAGATACCTTATTAATAAAAGAGATATTATCACATTTTGGTCGTTTACGTTCGTGGATTCCTTTTTATTTAGACACTAAAGACAGTGTAACAGGACAAAATTCTACAAAATTTTATAGAAGAAAGCGAACTCCTAGATTCAATATCAAGGTAGCCAACAATTTATACCTAGCAAAAGAATATAAAGATTCGATTTATAAACATATTGTAGACTCTGAACAACGAGAACGCGAAGGGTATAAGTACAGTGATTTAGGCTATTATATATTTAAAGAAGTTTTAGAAAGAAAATACCATCGGCCTCTAGATAGATTGGTAGAAGAACAGTTTTATAAATCGTTGGGAGCTTATAGAATGACCTATTTACCCTTGAACAAATTTGCAAAAGATGAAATTGTCCCTACGGAAAAAGATAATTATTACAGAAATCAGTTAGTACATGGGTATGTACACGATATGGGTGCCGCTATGTTAGGAGGGGTCGGTGGTCATGCTGGCTTATTTGCAAATGCTAATGATGTTGCAAAAATGATGCAGTTATTTTTGCAAGACGGATCTTACGGAGGAAAAAGATATCTGAAACCAGAGACGATACATAAATTTAACAAACGTTACTATGAGCAAAAAAAGGTACGCAGAGGTTTAGGTTTTGACAAACCCCAATTAAATCCTAAAGTAAAAGCTACTTGCGGTTGCGTGTCTGATGTTAGTTTTGGTCATAGTGGTTTTACAGGAACCTATACGTGGGCAGATCCAGCTACCGGTGTTGTATATGTGTTTTTGTCAAATAGAGTGTATCCGACGATGAAAAATTATGGTTTGGTAAGAAGTAACATGCGAACAAAAATTCAACAAGATATTCAAGACGCTATTTTGATGGTGGAGTAGGTGCGAGCTTTGTGTAAAGAAGTACGATGAACAAGGAAGAAAAAAAGTATACAAACGCTATTTTCCAATCAAAGAATAAACTTAGTGCCCAGCTTTGAATAGTATAAAAAATAGGGAACAAAAACGCATTAAGTCCAAACCTAAAAGTATCGATAAACTCTATTTCATCTACCTTCTTACTTAACGATTTCCAAATTGTATAAGGAATAAAACTATTTAGTATAATAAGTAAAAATAGCGGTAAAGCATAATTAATACTGGCTGTTTGCCGTGCAAGTTGTTTTTTACTACTTATAATGCTGTTTACTTTAGCAACCTTTGTAAAATCAATTTGAGCGTTGTTTAAATTTGTTAATGTAGCTTCGTAGTTCTCGTTTTGTTCTATGTGTACACTTAGGCTTTTTAACTGATTAGACACCTGTTCTTTAATTTCTTTGATTGATTGATTTAGATTTTCTTTGTCGTAATGGTCATTAGCTAAAATAGGAGAGCCAAAATGAATTGCCGCTTTTGAAGGGTAGTTAGATACCTGTTGATACGTAATTCCTACAGGTACAATGTGAATTTGAGTATTTGGAAAATTGTCTAAAGTTTTAAAAATAATTCGAGTAAACCCTTTACTTAAAGGTCGTATGGTTCTATTTTTATTATGACTTCCTTCAGGGAAGATCAATAAAGTTTTGTTCTCTTTAAGAATTTCTTGACACTTGTTAAAAATTTCTTCATTCTTCCCCAATTGCTTCACTCCATCTCGTATGCGGTAGATAGGCATCATTCCTAGTAAGTTAAAAAATTTAGCAATTGTGGGGTTTTTAAACACAGCAGCTCGTACTAAAAAATTGGTTCTTCTTTGAATGTGTGTAGCAATAAGCAAGGGGTCTAACAATCCGTTTGGGTGATTTGCAGTAAAAATTACTGCCTGTTTTTTAGGGATGTTATCATTACCAACAACGGTTATTTTCTTTGCATAAAAAAACAAGCCTGTTTTAACATAAAGTTTAAAAAAATAGTATACTAGTGTTTTCATCTATTCTCTTTTTCTACCCCAATAGGTGGCTAATAACATTCCAGAAAAAATATCCCAAACACCCCAAAAAGCTGCTAATAAAGCCATACCGCCCAATCCGTCAAAAAAACTAAAAATTAGAAGTAAGCCTAAGCCGCCATTTTGTATTCCAGTTTCAATAGAAATAGTTTTACAATCTCTCATATCTAATTTGAATGATTTTCCAGTTAGGTAGCCTATTACAAAAGCATAAATATTATGAAATATTACAAGGAATATTACGAGATGTATATAATTTTTAAAAACATCGGCATTATCGTAAAGAGCAATTACTATTAATAAAAGAAAAAAGAAAATTGAAAAGGGGCGTAATAATTTATTTATTTTTTTAGCCATTGTATGATGGTAATGGTTTACTAACATTCCTAAAACGATGGGAATTCCTAAAATAAGAAGTACGAGTTTAAAAATTTCAAAAGGGTTTAAAGAGACACTTTTTAAAATTTTATTTGTGGGTTCGTATAAGCTACCCCACAACTCTAGATTTAAAGGAGTCATGATTAAACAAATCAATGTAGTAAAAGCAGTTAAACTAACCGATAGTGCTGCATTACCTTTTGCCATTTTACTAAAAAAGTTAGAAACATTTCCACCAGGGCAAGCGGCTATCATCATCATACCTAGCGCAAAACTAGGATAAGGTTTTATAATTAGAATTAATATAAAAGTTAAAAAAGGCAGTAAAATAAATTGAGATAAAAGCCCTACGAGTAATGCTTTAGGCTTATTAATTAATCTTTTAAAATCGTAAATTTTAATATCTAAAGCAATTCCAAACATAATTATAGCTAAAGCTATGTTTAGCATCCAGAGAGCTTCGGTATCAAAATTAATTCGGATAGTATCTATTTGTGAGGTATTAATTTTTGAAAGCATACTCTATTATATTAGAACCCATTTGTAAAGCTTTTTCCCTTATTTCTTTCGGATCGTTATGAACAGCAGCATCTTCCCAACCATCATTCAAATCACTTTCATAATCATAAAAAACAATAAGTCTACCTTTAAAAAATAACCCAAAACCTTGGGGGGGCTTTTTATCGTGTTCGTGAATTTTTGGAAGCCCTTTCGGAAAAGAAAACGTTTGATGATAAATCGGGTGATTATTCGGAATTTCTTGAAGTTGTAATTCAGGAAAAACTTTTTTCAACTCTCGTTGTATGTATGTGTTTAACCCGTAATTATCTGAAATATGCAAAAACCCGCCAGAGGTTAAATAATTTCTTAATGTTGTAGCTTCGTTCGTTGTAAAAAATATATTTCCGTGCCCAGTAATAAACGTTATTGGGAAATTAAAAATAGTTTCGTCATCTAAGGTAACAGTTTGAATGTCGTTATCTATTTGTGTTTTTGTATGTAGATTTACAAATTTTACTAGATTTGGTAGGGCAGTTGGGTTTGCATACCAATCGCCACCTCCTTTATATTGTATAATTGCTACTTCTTGAGAGAATAAATTCATACAAAGTAGAAAGAAAATAATGATGGAGAAATTTCTCATATATAAAATTTGGAAGCAATATAGTAAAACGGCAATAAAAAAACACCAACATTGAGTCTGTTGGTGTTTAATTTCCCCTTAAATAATAAATTAGGCTTTCAATTTTGAAAATTCCTTGGTTTTTCAAAAAGCAGTTAATCTATGCGGTGAATTTATTAAAAGTTGTTGCAAATTGAGTTCGGTTACATCCAGATGGGTGTTTTAAGACCAACTTTTTATAAAAAGTAGAGTGTTTTTTGGCTTTTTATAGATACAAAAGAAAGATGTAGTTGGCTATGACGAGTCAAGATAAAAAAAACACCAATACAATAAATTGGTGTTTTTAGCTTTATAGCTTTTTCCCTTTCTCCCTTTCGCACTGAGAATAAGAGAATTCTCAATAGTATCGTTAAAAGTGTAATTTTAAAAAATTGAAAACCCCTTCAAGTATTCTCAACTACTAATCCTTAAAATTTCACTCTGTAAATATAGCTAATTGCCACAAAGAGGTAGTTCGAAAACATCCAAATTGGATGTTTTCGAACTACCTTTTTATAAAATACAATTAGTTTTTTAGTTATGTTTTTGTTGAATTTTTAAATTCTACAGGAGTATGTCCGGTATACTTTTTAAAAACTGTATAGAAAGTAGACTTAGAATTAAATCCAGATTCTAAACCTATTGATGTAATGGTATATTCCCCATAATCAGGGTCTAACAATAATTTTTTTGCTAAGTTAACCCTCATCTCGTTTAAGTAATCGGTGAATGATTTTTTAGCGATGTTATTAATAATCGAAGAAAGTGTGCTGGAACTTAATTCTATATCTTTTGATAAATCTTGTAATGTGTATTTGTTTAGCAAAAATTTTTTTTGTGATTTGATGAATGTATCAATTTGAATAAATTGTTCTTTTTGCTTTTCTAAATGATGATCCGAGCAATTTTTTTCAGAAGATAGGTTAATAGTATCAATGTTAAAATTACCGTTTAAATCAATTAAAAGTGAGGCTCTTATTTTCTCACGCTCTTTTAATAAACGAATTTGTCTTAAACCTTGGTAGCCTAACCAATAAATTAATACTGTAGTAAATATTCTTAACGGATAATATGAAACTAAAAAATTATCAAAATTTGAGCGTATTGTTACAGTTAAAGCAATAATCCATAATAAATATCCAATGGTGGATAGTATAAAAAAAGTGTATAACCACTTCAAATTATCATACGATAATATCTTTGGAAATAGTTTTTCTTTTTTATAAAGAATGTACATCGAATAGATAAAAATACCCACAGAAGTAAGCATACTAAAAAGTTCTTCTAAAGAAGAATAACGTTTGTAAATATACTCTAATCTTTCTTCAGAAGCAGAATCACTATAATAAACCACAAAACTTATTTGAGCAATAACTAATAGTAAAAAAACAGGGATAACTATTTTTAAAATATTAAAAGACTTTTTAGCTAAATTTAGATAATGTATTAAAAACATATATAAAAAAGGCATAGCTAAAAAATGCCAAGAAAATTGCATATAAACAAGCTCAAACTTGTTTTGAAGAAGTCCTCTTTCAAGTGCCCAAGATTGAATATTATTTAAAGAGATAACTAAGATTAAGAGATTTAGATAAACCATACTTTTTTCCCTTCCGTTTTTAGAACAGAAAAGTATGATGCTGAAAGCAAACCCATGAATAGCGCTAATTAGCAAAAAGAGATTAAATAAATCTGCTACAGTCAAAATAAAAAAATTAACAATAGTTAAATATACAAAAAATCAGCTATTGATGTAAATAAGAAATACTCTGTACTACATTTAATCCTGCTGTTTCTGTTCGTAACCTATTATCTCCTAAAGAAATAGGAGTGAAGTTTTTATGTATAGCATATCGAATTTCATCGATTGAGAAGTCACCTTCTGGGCCGATAAGAATAATGTACCTAGAATTAGGAGTAGCACTATTTTTTAAAAACTTTTTTTCAGTATTGTCTTCACAATGAGCAATAAAAGTTTCTTCATTAAAGTCCTTGCTTATAAAATCGGTAAAGGCTGTCGCCTCATTTAATTTAGGAAGTGTGAACTGTAAAGATTGCTTCATAGCCGATTGAATGATTCTTTCAAAACGCTCAGTTTTTATAACTGTTCTTTCGGAGTTTTTACAGATGATAGGAGTTATTTCATCAATACCAATTTCTGTAGCTTTTTCTAAAAACCACTCGAAACGGTCGTTATTTTTAGTAGGGGCAATTGCCACATGAAGGTAATAATTACGAGTACGTAATTTTTCTTCGCAGTTAATAATTTTTGCAACACATTTTTTATCGCTAGCTATAGTTATTTCTGCAAAAAAGAGGAGTCCATTTCCATTGGTAATATGTAAAATATCGCCTTCTTTTTTTCTTAACACACGCACTATATGTCGACTTTCATCTTTGTTGAAAGTTATTTCTTTTGAACTGGAAATTAAATCTGAATTATAAAAAAGCTGCATTATAAATCGAGTTTGTAGGTTCTTCTTCGTTTGTGAGCTATGGGGTCAAAATCTTTCCATATTTGATGAATTGCATGATTTTCTTCCAATTCAGGGGTTCTGATGCAGTTTTGAATTCCTTTGGCTGAAAATGCATGGTGAAATTGTTCAAAAATAATGGCAGTTACTCCTTTGTTTTGGTATTCTGGATGAACGCCTATTAAATAAAAGGTAACATTTTTTGAGTTTTTTCTAGCATTTAATAAATGAAAAATTCCAAAAGGAAAAAGTCTTCCTTTGGCTTTTTGTAGTGCTTCTGAAAAAGAGGGCATTACTATGGCAAAAGCTACAAGTTTGTGGTTTTTGTCGACTACAAACTTTATGTACTCGGGGTTTATAAAGCTTATGTATTTCTTTTTAAAATACGCTATTTGCGCATCTGAAATAGGTACATAGGTTGATAGTTTTGAGTATGTTTCACTAAATAAATTAAACATTTCATCTACATAGGGCATAATCTTAGTTGTAGAAGTAAAGTTTAAAGGAGTTAAGTTGTACCGTTTTTGTATAATAGTACTAGCTTTTTGATATTTCTTAATATCGACATTTTTAAAAGGAAAAATACTTTCTATATATTCTTTTTCTTTCTTAAATCCAAGTTGCTCTAAATGTTTTGCATAATAAGGGTGATTGTACCAAGTAATCATAGTACCTATGTGGTCAAATCCCTCTATAAGTACTCCTGTTTTGTCTAGGTTGTTAAAGCCTACAGGGCCTTCTATATATTCTAAATTATTTTCACGTCCAATCTCAGCTACTTTATTCAATAATGCTTTAGAAACCTCAATATCGTCAATAACATCAAACCATCCAAAGCGTATTTTTTTTATGTGTTGTTTCTCTACTTCATAAGAATTAATAATGGCTATGATTCTGCCTACAATTTTATTATTTCTTAGCGCAATGAAAAAATGAGCTTTTGCATATTCAAATACAGGGTTTTTGTTTTTGTCAAAATTCTCTATTTCATCTTTTATAATGGGAGGTACCCAATTTTTATTATTTTTATAAAGAGAAAAAGGAAACTTAACAAATTGTTTCATCTCCTTTTTGGTGGTTATTTCTTTAATTTGAATCATTTTTTGAATTTAAGGCTTCTGGTTATCCTTTTTTTCTTTTTGCTCTTCTTTTTTTATTTCTTCTTCTAGTTTTTGTATCTCTTTTTCTAATTTTAAGCGTTCTTTTTCTTTACGTTTCGCTTCTTTCTCTTCTTCCTTTTGTATTTCTTTTTCAAGTTTTAAACGTTCTTTTTCTTTACGTTTCGCTTCTTTTTCTTCTTCCTTTTGTATTTCTTTTTCGAGTTTTAAACGCTCTTTTTCTTTACGCTTTGCCTCTTTTTCTGCTTTCCTTTTTTCTTTTTTGGCAGCTTTCTTTTCTTCTTTTGCTGTTTTCTTTTTTTGCTTTTTATCTTCTTTAATAATAATATCTACTAAAGATTCTTGGCGTTCTCTTTTCGATTTACCCCCTACAGCCTCAGGGTTACCTGATTCGATATCTAAATCAACTTTTTGTTCTCGTTTTTTAGAAAATAGCTTTTTAAATTTACTAAACATACGGCCAAAGAAGTTTCTATCTTTATCGTACTTAACTGGTTTTTCTTCTTCAATTTTATTTCCAAACTCATCAATTTCAACATAATCATCTACGTGTTTGTTTATTCTGTAAGAAACCCCTAGAGAACCATAAAAACCTATTTCATCTTGTATTAAATTCGCTCTTAAAGAAGCGTTGAATTGCATGTTTTCGCTAAATAGATAAGCAGCTCCGGCTCCTATGTTCGTTTTCTTTTCATATTTTTCAAAAATACCTTGCATTTCTGCAAATCCCGACCAATAATCATCAAAATTATAAGTACCTGTTAAGATATAAGAGAACTCAGAAAAGTCAGTTCCGATGTAATTGTAGTGAAAATTGGTAATGACATTTAATTTGTCTGAAAATTCATTTTGCAACAAAATACTTACTTTGGGACTAATACCACCTCTTTCGTGATAATTGGTTAAAAAACTACCAATATTTGCTCCTGCCGAAATAGCTACATGAGGTATCCACCGTTTCCAATCAAATGAATGTCGTGCTTTCCAACTTCTAATCTCTTTGCTTTTATCATCATATTTAGGCGCAAATATCATATACTTAGCTCCTATACTAAATTCACTTAATCCGGTTTCGTTGTATGAAGATTCAAAAATATTTTTAAATGCAATCTTATCGTTTTGTAATGAGGTGTTTAAATTTAATTCTAACTTTTCAGAAATAAAGCTGGTTCTAAAAAATAAATTTAAACCAAGAGCTTCTGGGTTGGTAAAGGTTGGAGTTGCATTTATTTTTCTATAAAAAATACTCGTTTCAAATTGATAAACACCTGAACCAACACTGTAAGGACTTTCAGAAAAACCTGGTTTATTTGAATTTATAACAGGAGTATATTGTGCATTTGCGGCTATAATAGAACAAAAAACAAAGAAGCTAAGAAGTTTTTTAATCATATATTAGATTCAAATTTTCAGGTTGTACAAACATACGTAAAAATACAATTACCTATATTATATAAGTTTTATAAAGTCTTAACGCTTCCTTTTGCTTCAAATTGTTATTTTTGATTGATTTTTTATTTTAAGAGAAAAATGATAAACTTTAATGAAGCTGGACCTGTGAATTTTATAAAAACCATATTAATTATCTTATTAGTTTATTATGCTGTAAAGTTTTTAGTCAGACTTTTTGCGCCTTATTTAATTAAAAAAGCAGTTGACAAAGTACAAAAGAAAGCTCAGCAACAATATAATAGTCAGCAGCAATCACCAGATGTAGAGGTAGGAAAAACGGTTATTGATAAAAAACCAAATAACACAAAACAAAGTAATAATTCTGTTGGCGAATACGTTGACTATGAAGAAATAGACTAACCATGAATTTTAAGAAAATGTTACCTTATGCAATTGCAGTTGTTGTTTTTGTAATTGCGGCGGTATTGTATTTTAGCCCTGTTTTAAGCGGAAAACAAATAAAGCAAAACGATATTACTCAGTATATAGGAATGGCTAGAGAGTCTTCTAACTATCGTATAGAAAAAGGAGAAGAATCATACTGGCTGTCGAATGCTTTTGGAGGAATGCCTACGTATCAAGCAGGGGCTTATTACCCAAATGATTTTATTCGTTATGTAGATAAAGCCATTCGATTTTTACCCAGACCAGCAGATTATTTATTCTTATACTTTTTAAGTTTTTTTGTGCTGTTAATGGCATTAAAGGTAGATTGGAAATTAGCGGTGTTAGGAAGTTTGTCCTTTGGCTTTTCTACGTATTTAATTATAATTTTTGGTGCTGGTCATAATGCCAAAGCACATGCTATTGGGTATATGCCATTGGTAATAGCAGGCTTTGTATATGTTTTTAGAAATAAGTATTTGTTGGGCTTTGTGCTAACCGCAATGGCTATGGCTTTAGAGGTCTTTTCCAATCACCTACAAATGACTTATTATTTAGGTTTTTGTTTGCTCATTTTAGGAATTGTAGAATTTGTATTTGCTTATAAAAGTAAAAGGTTATCACTATATTTTAAGCAAATAGGAGTTATTATAGCAGCCTGTTTTTTAGGAATTAGTGTCAATGCCACCCGATTATTAGCGACCAAACAATACGCAGAATATAGTACCAGAGGAAAGTCAGAATTAACCATAAACCCTGATGGAACGCCTAAAGAAAAATCTACAGGACTCGATAAAGCATACATAACAGAGTATAGCTACGGAATTGCAGAGACATTTAACTTATTGATACCTCGTTTTACTGGAGGAGGAACAGTAGAAAAGTTAGGAGAAGATTCTAATTTTTATCAAGTGTTAGAGGAAAAGGCTGGTAAAAGTGTTGCAAGAGATTATTCGAGTCAAGTGTTAACCTATTGGGGAAAACAACCCATTGTTGAAGCACCTGCTTATATAGGAGCAGTCGTTTTCCTTTTGTTTTTTTTAGGAATTTTCTTAGTAAAAGGAAGGTTGAAGTACTGGCTAGTCGGAGCGACTATTTTTTCAATAGTGTTGAGTTGGGGTAAGAACTTTCCTGCAGTAACAAACTTTTTTATCGATTATTTTCCTTTGTATAACAAGTTTAGAGCAGTTTCTTCAATACAAGTTATCGCAGAATTATGTGTTCCACTTCTAGGTGTTTTAGCACTAAAAGAGTTTTTCTCATCTGAAACTTCAGCTGATGAAAAAGAGCAAGCAGTAAAAAAATCATGTTATATAGTAGGAGGAATCTCTTTGCTGTTCCTATTATTTGGTTCTAGTTTATTTGCTTTTGAAGGATTACGAGATAGTCAGTACCAAGAACTTCCTGAGTTGATAGATGCCTTGATAGCAGATAGAAAATCAATGTTATTTAACGACAGTTTGCGTTCTCTTTTGTTGGTTTTAGCAAGCTCAGGTGTGCTATGGTTATATTTAAAAGGAAAACTAAAACAACTACCTGTCATAGTACTCCTAGGAGGATTGATACTCTTCGACTTAGTGTCTATTGATGTTAATTATGTGAATAAAGAAGACTTTACCCTGGCGAGAAAAGTACAGAAACCATTTACAGCAACAAAAGCCGATACAGAGATACTGAAGGATACAGGGTATTATCGTGTTGCTAATTTCAGTGTAAATCCGTTACAAGACGGAAGAACTTCGTACTTCCATAATTCTATAGGTGGTTATCATGCAGCTAAAATGAAACGTTATCAAGAGTTATTTGATTACCAAATCGCAAAAAATAATATGGAGGTGCTCAATATGCTCAATACAAAGTACTTTATTTTAGGTGATGAAAACTATCAAGAAAATCCAGAAGCCAATGGAGCTGTGTGGTTTGTAAATTCGTTAAAAGAGGTACAATCTGCCAACGAAGAAATTTTTGCTCTTGATAGTTTGCAAACAAAATCGCAAGCAGTTATAAATACCAAAGAATTTGATTTTAAAGGGGTAAGTACTTATCAAAAAGATAGTACAGCTACAATTGAATTAGTTGAAAACGACTTAACAAAGTTAGTGTATAATGCGACTACAAATACGAAGCAATTTGCCGTATTTTCTGAGATTTACTATAAAGATGGATGGGAAGCATATATCGATGGTAAGAATGTGCCATATTACAGAGTAAACTACGTGTTAAGAGGACTTGAAGTACCTAAAGGAAACCACACGATAACGTTTAAATACAAACCCAAAATAATAAAAACAGGAAGCACAATAGCTGTGTTTAGTTATGTATTGCTATTGTTGATTTCAATAGGTTGGTTTGTTATAAAAAAAAGGAAAAGTTAATCTTCTAGATCCTTTAAAAAAACAGAAGGAGTTACACCAACGTGCTTTTTAAATGCTCTCGCAAAGGCAGAGGCGTTGGTGTAGCCTATTTCTTCTCCTATTGCTTGTACAGAGTATTTTCTAAACCTTTTGTCGTCTTTTAGTTTTTTTACAACGTAATTAATTTTAAGTTTGGTACAATACTTTTTAAAAGGTTCATCGTGATGCCTATTAAAAACAAAAGAAACATAAGTGGTATTGGTATTGAGTTTTTCAGCAATGGAGTTTATTGAAAAATCACACTTTAAAAAGTCTAAATTCTGTTGCACATTTTTAAACTCGTTAAGAATCTTATTTTCTAAAGCCTCATCGATGTTGTACTCTTTTTTTTCAGCCTCAAAGGGTTTTCTTTTGTTCACAATTGAAATAAGTTCTTTTTTCTTTTTCTTTTCTTTTTTAAATAAATAGTATGATATACTGACAAAAGCAAGTAATAAAAAAACAAAAGAAAAAATAAGTTTTTTTTGTTTCTGTCCCTCTTTTTTAAGAATTGAATCATTTAGTATTTGTGCCTTGCTGAAATTATTATTGTAAAATAAGCTAAATGTTTTTTCTTTGTTTTTCTCGGCAAGATTGAACTTATCCATAGTAAGTTTAGAGTACTTATAAGCACTGTCTAACTTATTTAATTGGTCATAAGTATTAGATAAAATATCATATATGGTAATTAACCTGCTTGTTTTACATTTTTTAGGGTCTTTTAAAAATTTATTTGCATAAAAAATAGTAGAGTCAGAGTTATTTAAACCATGAAAACAAATTGCCTTTTGAAAATGTTTTTTGTGAAGATAATTGTAACCATTACAAACATTTTTATAATTGTTAATTAATTCTAAGGCTTCAGAAAACTTTTTACGAGCCATTAAAATTTCAGTTTTTTTAAAATAGTAGGTAATTTCAGAGTTTTTATGAGGAGGATCAAATAGTTTGGTTATGTCATAGGCTTTATCATAATAATAGGCAGCAGAGTCTATAAAAATAGTGCTGTTTCTTTGAGTGCTTAAATCCATATACAAATCTCCCAAGCTGTTAATAATAGCAACCTCTTGTTCTAAAAATGAATTGTTGTTTTTTACTTCATCTAAAGAGTGATGTTCTAAATCAGCATAGGCATTGAGTAGAATTTTTTTAGCAACAGACTCCATTTTTAAGGCTCTTTTTACAGTTGCTCTGGCTACCTTTATAGAAATATCATTTGTATGATAGTTGATAGATTTTTTGCTGTTTTGCTCGTTAGTTTGTTGCATTAACATTATGTAACGATAGGCTTCATTGTAATCTTCCTGATTTTTTTTTACCCAAAACAATCTATTAAGTGTTGCTATTTTAGCTTCAGTAAGACATGGTAAGTTTTGTTCTTGTAGCAAGCTGTCTATCTGTTGCAGTGATTTTAGCGAGAACTCTTCTGCTTTGTCGTAATCTTTTAATTTGTAAAAACCGAATGCTTTGAAATTAAATAACAATACTTTATTACACACGTTTTCAGATTCATTTAGTTTTTCTCCATAATAAAATAAGCTATCTAAATCTGTATTTTTAAAATAATTTGCTTTATTCAAATGAATTGAATCTATATATTGAGTTTGCGATGTAGCCTTTATAGGAAAAAGAAAAAGTAGAAATAATATGTTTAAAATTTTCTTCATTTTACATACAGTCAGTAGAGTTACTTTTTATAAAAAGCGTGAAAAACAAAAATCAAATATACCATTTTTGTTTGTGCTTTTTATAAAATAGAGTACTTAAGGTTTTATTTATGCAAAAAAGAGTATTACTTTTATACAAGT
The DNA here is from genome assembly GCF_029853675.1 of Tenacibaculum tangerinum. Lineage (NCBI taxonomy): Bacteria > Pseudomonadati > Bacteroidota > Flavobacteriia > Flavobacteriales > Flavobacteriaceae > Tenacibaculum > Tenacibaculum tangerinum. The sequence goes on from NZ_CP122539.1 coordinate 309,141, forward strand.
AATGAGTACTAAGTTAGTACGAGTTGCTATGAGAAACGTAGAAATTAAAAGCGATAGAGTACTCTGTCGCTTTTGTTTTATAAGTTTTTAAGAACCTAATTTTACTTCTGTTGTTTATAATGGCAAAATAGTAATACATTTGTTTTAAAATAAAGTTCATGTATTCTAAATTACCTGAGAAAAGATATAAACACACCCTAACATTTTTACAAAAACATCTTCCAGCTCCCGCAGTTATTCTAGATCTTGGAGTTCGTAATCCTTTTTCTGAAATCATGGAAAAAAATGGCTACACCGTATACAATACCAATGGAGAAGACTTAGATGTATTACCTCAAATAGTAAAAGAGTATAAGGTCGATGCAGTAACAGCATTTGAAATTTTTGAGCATTTATTGGCACCTTTTAATGTTTTAAGAGCAATAGAGGCAACGAAAATTATTACAACAGTTCCTTTAAAATTATGGTTTGCGAATGCTTACAGAAGCAAAACAGATATGTGGGATAGACATTATCATGAATTTGAAGACTGGCAATACGATTGGTTACTAGAAAAGTCGGGTTGGCGTATAGTAGCTACCGAAAAATGGACAAGCCCAGTACGTAAGTTAGGAATACGACCTATTTTAAGAAATTATGTACCTAGGTATTATGCAGTATATGCTGAAAAAGAGATAGAGAAATGAGAATAGGAATGATTTTAGATGCCGTTTATCCGCCCGATCCAAGGGTTGAGAATGAAGCCATAGAACTCATAAAAAGCGGGCATGAAGTCTTTTTATTTTGCCTAACCTACACAAATGAAAAAAGAGAGGAACTGGTTAAAGGAATTCACGTAAGAAGGTATAAAACGACTATTTTTGAATATAAAATGTCTGCATTAGCATATACGATACCAGTGTATACTATTTTAATGAAAAAGAAAATAGCAGATTTTATAAAATCCAATAAAATAGAAAGCGTACATATACATGATATAAGAATTGCAGAAGCAGCATTTCGAGCAAACAAAAATACCTTACCAGTAGTTATTGACTTGCATGAGAATAGACCAGAAATCATGCGTTTTTATCCTCACATGCAAAAGCTAAGAGGAAAATTACTCATATCTATAAAAAAATGGATACGGAAAGAAGAAGAATTTATTAAAAAGGCAACCAATGTTGTAGTGGTTACCAATGAAGCAAAAAAAGAGATTATGAATAGAGTAGGGGTTCCTGCTGATAAGATTGTTGTGGTACCCAATACCGTTAGAACTTCTTTTTTTGAAAAAAGCTCATTTCCGCCTATTTCTTATCAAAAAAAAGCAAATGAATTCACTATGCTATATTTAGGAGATACAGGAGCAAGAAGAGGTCTTAAAACAGTTTTAGAGAGCATGGTCGACCTTAAGAAGCAGATTAGAAATTTAACATTTGTTGTTGTAGGAAAAACAAACCCGAGACTAGAAAGGTTGGTTGTTGATTTGGGGCTGACCAATGAGGTAAAATTAGTGGGATGGCAAAAAGATACCACCTTTCCTAGCTGGATTCAAAACTCAGATGTATGTTTATCGCCATTGCATAGAAATATTCATCATGATACAACGTATGCAAACAAAATTTTTCAATACATGAGTCTAGGAAAACCTTTGCTTGTGAGTGATGCAACTGCGCAAGAAGAAATTGTACAAAAAGTACATGCAGGTTTGGTACATGAGGCTGAAAATGTGAAAGACTTTACTCAAAAAATGATAACTTTGTATGAAAGTGAATCGTTACGAAAAACAATGGGTCAGAACGGAAAAAAGTTTGTAAAAGAACAGTTTACTTGGGATAAAACTTCAAAAGAATTAAAAGAATTATATAACAAACTAGCTTGAAAGTAGTAATCGTTACTTATTATTGGCCACCTGCTGGTGGACCGGGTGTACAGCGTTGGTTAAAGTTTGTAAAATACTTACGAAATTTTAATATTGAACCAGTTGTTTTTACAGCAGAAAATGCCAGTTATCCAATAACTGATGTTTCCCTCGAAAAAGAGGTTCCTGAAGGAATAGAAGTGCTAAAATGCCCTATAATAGAACCCAACGGAATTTTATCAAAAATTAAAAAGAAAGACACGCAAAAAAGTTTAGGCTTTTTAAACCCCAATCCAACTTTTTTAGACAAAGCCTTACTGTATATTAGAGCAAATTATTTTATACCAGATGCACGGAAATTCTGGGTTCGTCCATCAGTTGCCATGTTAAAAAAATATCTTTTTGAAAATAAAATTGATGTTTTAATAACTACAGGACCTCCCTTTAGTGTTCATCTTATAGGCTTGCAATTAAAGCAACAGTTAAATCTAAAATGGATAGCCGATTTTAGAGACCCTTGGACGAGCGTAGATTATTTTCACTTATTACCGCTAACAAAAAAATCATTAAAAAAACACTATTTCTTAGAAGAGAAAGTGGTAAAAGAAGCAGATGGAATATTGATGGTGAGTAACGAAGCAAAAAAGAAATATGAAAAGAAAGCTAAAAATATAACCGTAATAACCAATGGTTTCGATGATGATGGAGAGGAGCGGTTAAAAGAAGTTGTTATCGATACAAAGTTTACGCTTACATACATAGGAATGATGAATGCTGAGAGAAATCCTGAAAATTTATGGGATGTATTGTCAGAACTATCAAAAGAACATAAAGAATTTGCAGATGATTTTGTGCTCAGGTTTGTAGGCAAAGTTGATGAGGTGATTTCAAAAAAAATAAGAGCAAGCCATGTAAAAAATATAGAAGAAGTGGGATATGTTCCGCATCATAAAGCGAAAGAATACCAGCAGCAAACGCAAGTTTTATTAATAGTTGTAAACGATTATCCGAGTGCAAAAGAAATGATTCCTGGGAAGACATTTGAGTATTTACAAGCCCAGCGACCTATAATTGGCATCGGGCCAGAAGAGGGAAGTATGGCAGAAATTATTAGAGAATCAGGTTCAGGAAATGTTTTTGATTATGATAATAAAAAAGAATTAAAAGAGTTTATCTTAAATCTTTATCATCAATATAAAAAAGAAGGTAAAATTCCTACTTTAGCAAGTAAAATAAACAAGTATCATAGAAAAAACTTAACCGAAAAGTTAGCAGACTATATACGACAGGTAGCACAACATTAAAATAAAGTATATTGGGAATTATTTTTAAACAATCTTTCAAAAATACCCTTATTATTTACCTTGGGTTTTTAATAGGTGGAATTAACACGTTGGTCTTGTATACACGTTTTTTAAAAGATGAGTATTATGGGTTGGTTACATATGTGTTATCTGCTTCAAACTTAATAATGCCAATCATAGCCTTCGGAATACATTTTACCATCATCAAGTTTTTTTCGGCGTATACATCTAAAAAAGAGCAAGATAAATTCTTAAGTTCAGTTGTTTTATTGCCATTGCTCATAGCAATTCCGATTGGGTACTTCTGGGATTATTTTCATAACTGGATTATGAGTTATGTGCTTAAAAGTGGTTCAGAAGAAAACCTAATTATTGAAAATTACACGATTTATATTTACATAATAGCAGTGTCTTGTGCCTATTATGAGGTATTCTATTCTTGGGCAAAAGTACAAATGCAATCGGTGTTTGGAAATGTATTAAAAGAGCTTTACAATAGAGTGGCAGTAATGGTTTTGTTATTTGCTGTTTATTTTCAAATTATAACAAAACAAGAGTTTATTATGTATCTATCAATTGCATATATTCTAAGAACCTTGTTAATGATGTTGTATGCATTTTATTTATACATACCCAAATTCTCATTTTCACTACCCCATAATTTTAAAGAAGTTTTTAGGTATTCGTTGTATATTATTTTAGCAGGTAGTGCTGGAGCAATTATTTTAGATATAGACAAAGTAATGATTCCAGGAAAAGATGGATTTGAAACAGCAGCATACTATGCAGTAGCAGTTTTTATAGGGTCGTTTATAGAAGCTCCTAGTAGAGCAATGGGACAAATTTTACAGCCTCTAACATCAAAATCTATAAATGAAGATAACACCAAAGAAACCGAAAACTTGTACAAAAAAAGCTCAATAAACTTATTGTTAATAGGAGGTTTATTCTTTGTTTTGGTAAACTGTAATGTATCGGAGTTATTTAGGCTTTTGCCAAATAAGAATTATGCAGGGGGTATATTAGTAGTATTGTTAATCTCTTCTGCAAAATTATTTTTAATGTTATTGGGTAACAATGGGGCGATTATTAATAACTCTAAATTATATCGCATTGCTTTACCTGTAAACTTAGGAATGGCGATTTCTGTGTATTTTCTAAATACGTATTTTTATAACGATTTAGAAATGGGAACAACAGGGTTGGCTTTAGCTACCTTTATTACTGTTGTGGTATTCAATGGTTTTAAGTTGTGGTTTGTGAAAGAAAAATTTCAAATGACTCCTTTTACTAACAAAACATTTTCAATGATCTTAATCATTTTAATTATGTTTTTAGGATTTTATTTCTGGAACTTCTCCACCCCTGAATTTTATTTTTTAAAATTTCCCATCCATCCAATAGTAAATATTGCTTTAAAAAGCATACTCATTGTAGCTCTTTATTTGTTTGTAGTAATAAAACTAAAGATATCAGTGCAAATAAATAGTTTAGTAAGTAGGTATGTGAAATAAGTAGGTGAATTCAAAAAGAGTTGTTTTTTTGAGTGTATAATTCTTTGTAAACCAAATTGAATAGTGATTTTTGAAAGCGACCAAGATGATTTATAGATGAAGTCAGGTCTTCTCTTGTTCAATATTAGTGAGAATACATAGAATTAGTAAGTTTCAATATGAATGCCTAGCATTGCTGTTTTTCCAATAAATTTAGTTCGTAATATCATTGCATTGATTTTAAGATTTTTATTTCCAAAGCTCATTTAAAAGTGTCATTCCGACCAGAGGGAGGAAGCTCATATAAACAACTAACTCCTATTGTTGAGACGTCTCATCACTCATACTTCACTTTATCGAAATAACATTGTGTTGATTTTTAGTAAATTCTATTTGACATTGTATCCCGAACTCACGTTAAATAGTATGATTGATAATGTGAGAAGTGATTGGCAGAATAGGAAGTTATATACAGACAAAACCTCTCAACAAATAGTTATTTATTGAGAGGTTTTTCTCTTTGTAGATTTTTACTTAATCTTGAAGTCTTCTAGACTTTCCTCGTTGTTCGGGCTTACCTTTGTAACGTTTATTCTGATACTTTTTGTTGTTGTGAGCTTTCTGCTTACGTCTTTTTATAATTTCACCACGTTTTCCAATTTTAGCATTTGGTAACGCTCTATAGTAGTAAAAATTATTGTCTTCTCTGAATCGACGGTAATTTCTTCTAAAATCTTTTCTGTAGAAATAAACATCGTCATAATCAAAAATATCACCTACATTAATATCAATATTTACATCAAAACCATCGTTATGGTAATAATTAGTGTCACAATGGTTGTGGTATCCAGGTTTTACGAAACCTCTATAACGTGGATTTCCCCATCTGTCGTACTGTATATGTAAATTTCCGACTTTAAAAAGGTTGCCGAATTTATATCTCATAAACACGCTACCAATTCGATTTACATTTCCTCTTGCATCGTAGTTAATGTACACGTTACCTACACTTCTTACACGACCTCTTCTGTCTCGTTTTATACGTATACCATAGTCAGAATATCTATTGTAATGGGTATTAAAGTCGAAATCACCATTTAAAAATACATGAAATTGTATTCCTCTTTCCACAAAGGTAACAGCATCATTATAACCATAGGTAACCCCAATTTTGCTAGTTGATTTTTCAATGTTTTTAGCACTTACTGTTGTTAATGACAGCATTGCTAATAATAATAGTATCCCTGTTCTCATAATTGCTAATTTTAGGGTTAAGCTTACTCTATATGCTTTTCAGCTTCCGCATTTGATTCAATAGTTTTCAAAGAACATGCCAAAAAATAGTTGAATGCTTTATTTTAATAGTAATATAAAGTGATGTTTTATTTTATGTTATTGATTTATAGGGTCTTATTTTCAATTGAAAAAATAATTTATTTCTCCCCATAAAAAGTTCTATATTTATGCGATTTACTAGAAAACTTATACTTACAAATGATAACCGCCATTGAAAAAAACTTACGAAGAGGAGTTAAACTATTAGAAACGATTAGTGACGAACAATATAGTGATACATCAATTCCTCCTTACTATTCTAGTATAGGTGCTAATATGAGGCATATTTTAGATGTTTTTACTTGTGTTTTTAATGGATTGGATAATAAATGTATAGATTTTTCAGATAGGCAACGTAATGAGCTTGCTGAGCAAAAAACAGCATTCGGTATTGCTTATTTTAACAAAGTTATTAATCAATTATATTGTTTAGAAGAATCGGATTTTGATACAATTATCTCTGTTACCGATGATTTAGGCACTGGAAAGATAACGGCAAATTATACACTAGGAAGTGCTTTAATACAAGCGCATAGCCATGCTATACATCATTTTGCAAGCGTAGGTTTTATCATAAATCAGCTAGGAATTGAGCTGCCAGACGAAGATTTTGGATACAATCCAACAACTCCAAAGAAACAATTTGTAAAATAGATAATATAACTATTGGTTAATATAAAACTAGCTTTTTTAAAATTTTTGATATGCATTGGATTTATTACCCAGTTTTAAATAAGGTGATAGGGATAAATATCAAATGGAATTCACTAAAAATCAACAAAATGTCGTCTATGAATAGGTTTACTACTTAGTTGAAAGTTTTTTGTCTGAGTTGTGTACGAGAGATAGCACTACATACGACAGAATAATCAGTGGAATTGCTACTATTTTTAGTGTTACAATCAATATGACTGACAATAGTAAAAACACATATTTAATTACGTTGTCTTTAAAAGAGAAATTTTTAAATTTCAAAGAAAACAACGGAATTTCAGCATTCATTAAATAAGTAAACACTAAGGTAATTAATAGTAAAAAGTATTGGTTTTGAATCAGCCCTATAAAAAACGATTCTTTATCAAACTGAGCTATTAAAGGCAACGAAATTACAAATAAACTCATTGCTGGTGTAGGTACTCCAATAAAACTATCCGATTGACGTGTATCAATATTAAACTTTGCTAAGCGATATCCTGCTCCTAATGTTAGTAATAAGCCTAAATAAGGTAAATTACTTCCTGTAACTCCATATTCGTCTACTCCAAAATATCCAACAGCATCTACATCTATAGCATTTACTAGCATCTGCATCATTACAATACCGGGTACTACCCCACTCGTAACCATATCTGCTAAACTGTCTAGCTGTTTCCCTAATTCACCTTGAACTTGTAATACCCTAGCAGCAAACCCATCAAAAAAATCAAAAAGTATGCCTACCATTACTAATATTGCGGTGGCAAAAAAATCTCCTTTAACTGCAAAAATAGTGGCAACAGTACCACATAACAAATTGCCTAAGGTCAATAAATTTGGAATGTATTTCTTAATATTCACCATGTTTATCATTTTAGAGCTAAAATAAGAAATCATTCAATGGTTTTTACATTTTAGTTATTTTTTATCATATTTGTTTAAAAAGCTATATTATTATACTATGCCAATTATTTCAGATACATTCACACCAACACTCCCTTTTAAAAGTGCTCATTTTAATACGGTATATCGTCCTTTGTTTATGAAAGATACGATAACCTACCAACGTAAGAGAATTACCACTTGGGATGCCGATTTTATTGATTTAGATTTTTCTATAGTGGGTTCAAAAACATTGGTGCTTTTAATTCACGGATTGGAAGGAAGCGCTCAATCAAATTATATGATTACAGCATCTAATCATTTAAACAGCATTGGTTTCGATACGGTTTGTATGAATTTAAGAGGTTGTAGTGGTGAAGATAATTTATTATTAGAAACCTATCATAGCGGAAAAACCGATGATGTTGATTTTATTATTAAACATTTAAAAAATAACTATAATTATAAAAACATCGTAATTACTGGATTTAGTTTAGGGGGAAATTTAACCTTAAAGTACTTAGGAGAGTATCGCAATATTCCTTCGGAAGTAAAGGGAGGTATCGCGGTTTCTGTTCCTGTAGATTTAACTTCTTCTCAAGCTGAACTACATAAGTTAAAAAACAAAATTTACCTCAATGAGTTTTTACGTACTATGAAGTTAAAACTCTTGGAGAAATCAGAAAAATTTCCTGATTACCCACTGGATAAAAAACTTCTGTTCAAAGCGAGTAAGTTTCGACATCTAGAAGAGCAATATACAGTACCTGTTTTTGGTTTTGAAAGCTCAGAAGATTATTGGCAAAAAGCGAGTTCAAAACCTTTTATTCCCGAAATAAAAGTTCCTACATTGCTTATAAATGCGTTGGATGATAGTTTTTTGTCCAAAGAATGTTACCCCATAAAAGAAGCTAAAAACATGCATAATTTTTATCTGCTAACTCCTAATTATGGAGGTCATGTAGGTTTTATTTCTTCATTTTCTAATACTGAAAACAGGTGGTTAGAACAACAAATAGCTCAATTTATTAAAGAAATTATCGGAATAGCAAACTAAAACAATAACGTTAAAAAGCTTTAGCTATGTGAAAGGGATTTATGATATTTGTAAAATAGCAACACTAATTTTCTCAGCTTTTTGTGATGATAAAAAAATATGCATTTCTTTTACTTTGTTTAACTACTATAAACGTAGGTTTTTCTCAAACAGTTAACACTGTAGGTTTATCAAAATTTTCTCAAATAAGTGTCATCACTTCTGGTCCTGGAGAAGCTTTATATGAAAAATTCGGACATACGGCTATTCGGGTAAAAGACCCTGTTTTACAATTAGATTTATTGTACAATTATGGTATTTTCGATTTTAATGACCCTAACTTTTATATGAACTTTACCAAAGGATATATGCAGTATAAGTTAGCTCGTTACCCGTTTTATTTATCTTTAAAAGACGCACAACAAGAGCAACGTTGGGTAAAAGAACAAATTTTAAACTTAACACAAGAGCAACGAAATACATTTTTTCAGTTTTTAGAGAACAATGCATTACCAGAAAATGCGAGCTATTTTTACGACCCTTATTTTGATAATTGTGCTACCAGACCTCGTGATATTATTCAAAAAATTACAGGCGATCATCTCGTTTTTAAAAGTGATTTTGTTAAAGAAGATGTATCACTCAGACAATTGATGAATAGAGAAATTCATCCGAATACCTGGGGTAGTTTAGGTATTAATATTGCTTTGGGAAATAGGCTAGATAAAATAGCTACTCCAATAGAATACTTATACTTACCCGATTATGTTTTTAAAGCGCTGGAAGCCTCAAAAATACTAAAAGAAGAAAAGGAAGAAAATTTAGTTCAAAAAACAACTACTTTAGTCGACTTTGAAGAAAAAGAATCAAAAAGCGACACCTTCAGTCCGTTTTTAATAGTACTACTAATTGCTTTAGTAGGGGTATTTATTACCTACACTGATTTTAAAAAGTCAAAAAGAACTAAGTGGTTGGATTTCGTCCTGTTTTTTACAACGGGAATTTTAGGTTTATTAATCGTTTTTTTATGGTTTTTCACCAATCATTCTACTGCGCCAAATAATTTTAACTTTTTATGGGCATTCGCTCCTAACCTACTTGTTGCTTTTCTTTTACTGAAAAGTAAGCCTCCAAAATGGGTGAGTATGTATGGTAAAGTTTTATTGGTTTTTATGCTGCTGATTCCTATTGTATGGCTTACTAAAACCCAATTATTCACCTACCCTCTTATTCCGTTGTTTGTTTTGTTAGGAGTTCGTTATGGGTATTTACAAAAAGCTTTGAAGCGCTAATTCATACCCTTGCAAGCCAAATCCGAAAATAACTCCTTTAGCATTGGGTGCAATGTAACTTGCATGTCGGAATTCTTCTCTAGCATGAATATTAGAAATATGTACTTCGACCACAGGTGTATCTATTCCTTTTACAGCATCACCAATACCTACAGAGGTGTGTGTGTATGCCGCTGCATTTAAAATTATTCCATCATAATCAAAACCAACTTCGTGCAACTTATCAATGATTTCTCCTTCAATATTAGATTGAAAATACGCTAATTGTATATTGGAGTTTTTACTTTTCAACTCTTTAAAAAAATCTTCAAAAGAATTGGATCCGTAAATAGTGGGTTCTCTTTTTCCTAATAAATTCAAATTAGGTCCGTTGATAATGATTATTTTTTTCATTGATTACTTTTCTGTGAGGTAAAAATAACTTTTTAAATGATATCTATAAAAAAAGGAAGCCAAATAGCTTCCTTTCTCATAATATGCATAATAATTCTTTATTACCAAGCGTATCCTAATGATACTCCCAATCTTGGTAAGAATCCTTCAAGACTAACAGAAGTTCCTCCTGAAGCAGAAGCCGAAATATACTGTGCACCGAAATTTAGATCCAACGCAAAACCAGAATCTCCTCCACCAAATACCCATTGGTATCCTGCTAAAGCTCCTCCTGAAAATGCCGAAAAACCAACATCTTCACCAGAACTTGACTCTGCAGAAGCGGCAGAATAATTTACAAAAGGAGCAGCGTACCATCCTCTTGGAGCATCTTTTTCCGAAGAAAAGTAAAATTTATACTTTGCTTCACCTCCAATTGCACTTGTTCCAATAACTTCACTACCAGTTGTTACATCGGCCCCTGCATATGATAATCCAATCTCAAAAGATCCTTTATCAGATACAACTCTTTCATAAGATAATTCAGCAATTCCAAAAGCTAAGCCAAGTGGGTTTGCTTTAATTACATTTTTTTGTGCATTCGCAGTAAATCCAACTGCAATCATAGCAATTACTAAAAATAGTTTTTTCATAATTTTTAATTTATAATTTTATGTTTGTAGGGCTAAAATAGAATTATTTTATAAACTGTGATTATTTTTTTATAAAAGTTTTTTTGTTTCATCGTTAAACCACCATCGACTAAAGTTCCTAAAGTTTCTTTCCGACTAAAATAGGCTATACACAATCATTTATATATTTATGTGTTTTTCACAAAAAAACATACAATTTTCATTATTTAAAATATGGCATTTAATAGCTTTTTACAAAAGAAAACAGTTTTATTACACTAACTAATAGTATTTACCCGTTGTGTATTTTAAACAATACTGATTTTAATATTGTTGATATTTCTATCAAAGATAAACTTGTTTATATATTGAACTCATTTTGACTTTTAGTAATATAAGAGCAAAAGCCAAATAATGCCAACTTAACCAAGAAGAATCTAAAGAATCAAATCGTATTAGAAGTGTTCTAAAACTATCCAACCAAGCAAAAGTACGCTCATTGAAAAATCTTTGGTCATAAATATATTGGTTGAAAAACCGTTTTCTTCCTCTTTTCTTTCCTTTTCTATTACGCTTGTTTTCAACAATGTTGGCGAACATGTTTCTTCTGTGAATGACTCTTCTAAACTTCTTGGAATCAAATCCTTTATCTACATATATTTTTCCAAATACTTTATCGTAAAATTTTTTGTTTTTAAGTGTATATCTGTCATCTATATTAACCTTAGTAATAAGGAAATCAATAATTTGTACTCTATCATTACAAGTTAGATGTAATTTAAAACCATAGAACCAGCCTAATGTTCCATAACTTTTTTCTGTAATTCCTTTAAATACTTTATGTTGCTTTTCTCTTTTATAATGGCTAACTTTTAGTGCTGTAGAATCAATAAAAGAAATACCTGAACACTTACCTAATCCATGAAGTTTTAAATAGACAGTTAACGGTTGGATACCTTTCTTTTGGAGTTCAACAAACCGGTTATAGGATACAAGATTGGGGAAAAAGTCATTCATATGTTTACAAACATAATAAAGGTAAAAGTGTTTTAAATTCCGATATGATTTTAAATGAAAAATAACCATAATGGTCATTACTTCACTTTTACTCATTTTGGATTTTCTTTTTCGTTTTTTTGTTTGAGAAGTGTCTGAAATACTGTTTTTTGTAAAACCAGTTTTAAATTCTTTCATAAAATCGTCAAGATTACAGAAAATTTCAATTATTTTAATGTCAGAAACAATAAGTAGGATAGTTTTAGTTTGTTGAAATTCAGTACTTTAATATGCTAAATATTCTGCTTTTTTAGTAGGTGAAAACGAAATTTCTTACGTCAAACTCACGTTAAATAGTATAACTGGTTAATATACACTAGCTTTTTTAAGTTTTTGATATACATTGGATTTATTACCCAGTTTTAAATAACGTGGTAGGGATAAATATCAACGAATTAGGTTATCTCTACAGAAGAGACAATAGGCAAAAATGCGAAATAATAAACCCTAAATCGTATCAAAGCTTAGTCAATTTTTTTATTTTTTTTGTGTAGGATATTAAATCAATTATTTGATTGATGAAATCATACGTGTTTACATAAGAAATATTAAAATTTCGATGATTGGTAACGGCTATTTCAAATAAAGATTTCCAGTGAGTTCTAACAGCCTTTAAAGCTTTAAAATAGGTGTAATTTTTTGAGTCATACATGTGCGTGGGCTCAGCAATTATTCCGTTTATTTCTAGCACTTTAAAATCGATGTCATTTTCTAGTTCTTCAAAACTATTATATTTTAAATCAACTCTTCCGTAATACCATCCTGGTATGGAGTTACTTAACTTGTCAAAGGTGTTTGTCAGCTTTTCACTAATTAAATGGTTGCCATTTATAAACTGTGTGCCCTTAGAATGGTTACCTACAGAAGTTAGCTTTACAACTTCGTTTTTACTTGGAATGTGTGTGAGTTTTTCTTGATGAATTTCGGTAAACAAATCGATGTACAATGCTGCTCTGTTATCAGCTAAAATTAATTCTTTAAGTGTAGCACTACCATCTCCTGTAACCGATAAAAAATGTTTTAATGTTAATGAGGAAATTTTGCCCGTTTTGCTATTAGGATTTCTATGATAAAAAACACCACATTCATTTTCATAATCTAAAAACTCTTGAATAATAATATTGATAGGGTATTTTTCAAGGTAATTTTTTAATTTTTTTTCTGAAGAAATTTTAGATACCAACAATCCTCTAAATCCAACATCGGGTTTGGCTATTAAAGGGAAATTGATTTTTTGTTGCTGTAGTTCTTTTAATACCTTGCCAAAGTCGGCGTTCGGTTGTACTAAAACTGATTTTGGACGGCATTTTTCAGGAACCAATAAAATGGTTTCATACTTACTCTCCGTACCATTTCCAGAACTTTTTATACAAGGATTAGCGGCACTAAAGAAGGTTAGGTGTTTGGCTCTTAGTGCTAAATAAAAAGCGTAGGGGAGGTTAGGAAGGTAAAACATGGCAGACGGCCAGTGCTCCCAATTTGTAAGTTTTTTTATGGATGTATTTTTATTCAAAGGTTGTTTTTAAAGAGGAAATCTAATAGTGTTTTAAATGTTTTAAAACCGAAATATACGGTAAAAAGTAGCAATATTATTCCTATAACAAGCAAACCATAAGCTATGTAAATTTTAGGAGCTTCTTTAAAAATTCGTATCGCTTTAAAAGCAAGACTTAAAATAATAGGTGAAGCGATGAGTAACCCTAATAAAATTACAAGTTTTTTTACACCAGTTTCAAAAGTAATCGGTTTATTCATTCATAAAGTTTTTAATAGCTTTTCGAACACTTCCGTATTTTTTTAGGAGTTCGTGAGCGGTTTTTTGGTCGATATTTAATTCAGAAGCTAACATTTTTTCTCCTCTATTTACTAACTTGTTGTTCGATAGTTGCATGTCGACCATTTTATTTCCTTTTACCTTGCCTAGCTGAATCATACTTGCTGTAGAGAGCATGTTTAAGACTAGTTTTTGAGCAGTACCTGCTTTCATTCGAGAACTTCCTGTTACAAACTCTGGTCCTACAACAACTTCAATAGGAAATTTGGCAGTTAATGCTAAAGGGCTTCCTTGATTACAAGTCATACAGCCTGTAATTATACCATTCTTATTACATTCTTCTAAAGCTGAAATTACATAGGGAGTGGTACCCGATGCTGCAATTCCAACTACAAGATCTTTTGAACTAATTTGGTGTTCTTGTAAATCTTTCCATCCTTGCTTTGTTGAATCTTCGGCAAACTCAACAGCTTTTCTTATAGCAGTATCACCCCCGGCAATTAAGCCTATAACCAATTCATGTGAGACACCAAATGTTGGGGGGCACTCGCTAGCATCTACAATGCCAAGTCGTCCGCTAGTACCAGCACCAATATAAAATAATCGACCATCTTGCTTTAATTTTAAAACAATTTGCTCTGTGAGTTTTTCTATTTGAGGAAGTGCTTTTTCTACAGCAAAAGCTACTGTTTGATCTTCTTTATTTATGTTAGATAACAACTCAGGAATACTCATTTTTTCTAAGTTATTATATATAGAGCTTTGCTCTGTCGTTTTTGTAAATTTCATAATTCAAAGTTACTAATTAAAAATTTTTGTAAGTAACTGTGACTTTTATAAATTTATCAGTGTCTGAAATGATGAAGAAAATTTCTTACATCATAATTATAAAACAATAATCTGGGGGGATATTGTGATTATAATAGATGTTTGAATTTTATAAAAAAAGCAGGTGAGAAATCACCTGCTTTTGATTTTTTATAAAAATAACGGTTTAGATACTCTGTAAAATTGAATTAAGAGTTTTGCTAGGTTGCATAACTGCATTCGCTAGATCATCATTTGGCTCATAATATCCTCCAATAGTTACCGCTTTACCTTGAACAGAATTTAACTCTTCTACAATAGTAGTTTCGCTTGCAGTCAGTTTCTCTGCAATAGGAGCAAACAGCGTTTTTAGGTCAGCATCTTTGTCTTGAGAGGCCAAGGCTTGTGCCCAATACATGGCTAAATAAAAGTGCGAACCTCTGTTGTCTAGTTCTCCAGTTTTTCTTGACGGTCCTTTTTTGTTCTCTAACAGCTTATCTGTTGCATCATCTAAGGTTTCTGCCAATACTTTCGCTTTACTATTGTTTGTTGTTTCACCTAGATGCTCTAAAGAAACAGCCAAGGCTAAGAATTCACCTAAAGAATCCCAACGTAAGTGGTTTTCTTCAACTAATTGCTGAACGTGTTTAGGGGCAGAACCACCTGCACCTGTTTCAAATAAACCACCGCCATTCATTAATGGTACGATAGATAGCATTTTAGCAGAAGTTCCTAATTCTAAAATAGGAAATAGGTCTGTTAAATAATCACGCAATACGTTTCCTGTTACAGAAATGGTATCTTTTCCTTCTTTAACTCTTTGTAAAGTGTATTTAGTAGCTTCTACAGGAGACAAAATTTTAATTTCTAAACCTGTAGTATCATGATTTGGTAAATATTTTTCTACTTTTTTGATGATTTCAGCATCGTGGGCTCTTTCTTTTCCTAACCAAAAAACAGCAGGAACTCCAGTTGCCTTTGCACGGCTAACTGCCAATTTAATCCAGTCTTGAATAGGAGCGTCTTTGGTTTGGCACATTCTCCAAATATCACCAGCTTCAACAGTATGCTCTAATAAAGTAGTTCCGTTGGCATCAATCACCTCAACTTTTCCATCAGAAGCGATTTCAAAAGTTTTGTCGTGAGAACCATATTCCTCAGCTTTTTTCGCCATTAAACCGACGTTTGGAACAGTTCCCATGGTAGTAGGGTCGAACGCACCATTCTTTTTACAGAAATCGATTGTTTCTTGGTATAAACCAGCATACGAACTATCAGGAATCACAGCTTTCGTATCTTGCTGCTTTCCTTCTTTATTCCACATTTGTCCAGAAGTACGAATCATGGCTGGCATAGAAGCATCAATAATCACATCAGAAGGAACATGTAGGTTGGTAATTCCTTTATCAGAATTTACCATGGCTACATCAGGGTTTTTGATATAAATAGCTTCAATATCTGCTAAAATCTCTGCCTTTTTATCCGCTGATAATTCTTCTAGATTACTTACCAAGTTCCCAAATCCGTTGTTTACATCTACCCCAATTTCTTTAAAAGTATCACCGTGCTTTGCAAACAAATCTTTAAAGAAAACTCGAACGGCATGACCAAATATAATAGGGTCTGAAACTTTCATCATGGTTGCCTTCATGTGTAAGGAGAATAATACCCCTTTATCATTCGCATCTTGTACTTGCTCTTCTAAGAAAGTTAACAATGCTTTTTTGCTCATTACAGAAGCATCAATTACTTCTTCAGCCAATAAAGATACTTTTTCTTTTAAAACAGTTTTGTTACCGTTACTATCTGTATGTACAATTTGTACGTCAGTAGCATTCGGTACGGTAACCGATTTTTCGCTGTGAGCAAAATCACCCGCTGTCATTGTGGAAACATGAGTCTTTGAGTCAGCACTCCAAGCTCCCATTGAATGTGGATTCTTTTTTGCGTAGTTTTTTACGGCTTTGGGTGCTCTACGGTCAGAATTACCTTCACGTAAAACAGGATTTACAGCAGATCCTTTTACCTTATTATAGCGTGCTAAAATTGCTTTCTCTTCATCAGTGGTAGCTTCTTCTGGATAATCAGGTAACGCATATCCTAAAGCTTGTAGCTCTTTTATTGCCGCTTTTAATTGAGGAACAGAAGCTGAAATATTGGGAAGTTTAATAATATTAGCTTCTGGCTTTTTTGCTAAATCTCCCAAAAAAGCTAAAGCATCTTCAACTTGTTGTTCTTTAGGTAAAAAATCTGAAAAATTAGCAAGAATACGACCTGCAAGAGAAATATCTTTAGTTTCTACTTCTATGTTAGATGATTTGGTAAAAGCTTTTACGATTGGTAAAAACGAACGCGTAGCTAATGCCGGAGCTTCATCCGTTTTTGTGTACATAATTTTAGCAGTCTTAGTCATATGTATAAGTAATATTTTAAATTATATTTTGAAGTGATGCAAATTTAAGGATTACGGTTGAGTTTTTTGATGCAAAACTGTTATTAATTAGGGTAGCTTATTGAGAATGTGATAATTTAAGAAAGCAAAATAGAGAATTTGTTATTTAACCTGTATTCTACATCAGCAAGTCTATTACAAAATATAAACGCTGCAAAACCAATTACTTTGTTGTACTTTTAAATTTAACATAGCAGTGCTATGTTAAAATTTAGAAAGCTCTTGGTTTTATTGCGTTTATACTTCTTATTACGAAGTTTTGATACATAATTCGGGTTTAAAACAAAAGCCATATCAAACAATTTCTTGTAATTGATATGGCTTTTTTTGAAATAATAATAGTATTGACTAGTAACTAGTACATTGTCAAATAAAAAACGTTGTTTACGCCCTTTTATAAGAAAAAAGCTACATTACTATTTCAAAAAGAAACTTTACTTTATAAATCAGTTGTGTATAAAATAAAACTTCTGTGTTTTTAAACAAATTCATTTAATTAACCGATAATCAGTAATGTAATATGTATAAACTAATAACTAGTAAATTATAAATAACAATTTATAATCAATCAAAAATTAAAATTACTACGTTTAAGATTACGTTTAATCATACCGAGCGTTTAAAAACAAAACATATAAAGAACGTTACTTTAATGGTTTACTTTTTGGGTGATTGATATAGTTAACTATAATTCTGACGTCACTTATTTTGTAAACTCTTGTTTCAAATATAAAAAAATAGTTTGGTTTTTTTAGTAACTTCAAGTGTTTTGTTATCAACAAGTTAAGTGAAGTGCTTTATGAACAAATTGTGAATAAAAAAAACACCATGAAAATCATGATGTTTTTAATTTTTTTTGTGAAGAATTTTTTAGTGTCTTCTTTCTTTAATTCTTGCTTTCTTACCAGTAAGACCTCTAAAGTAGTAAATACGAGCTCTACGTACTTTACCTCTTTTGTTGATTTCAATCTTTTGGATAGATGGTAGGTTGATAGGGAAAATACGCTCAACACCTACAGTACCAGACATTTTTCTGATTGTAAATGTTTCAGAAGCACCACTTCCTCTTTTTTGGATAACTACACCTCTAAAGAACTGAGTACGTACTTTATCTCCTTCTCTAATTTCGTAGTATACTGTAATAGTATCTCCAGCTGCGAATTCTGGTAATTCATTTTTTGTTACAAATTCGTCTTGAACAAATTTTACTAAATCCATTTTTCTTGTTATTTATGGTTGTATAAAAGCAACATTCACGATTCTCGTCAGAGGTTGATTTTGTGGCTGCAAATTTAAAACTTTTCTTTTGATAAAAAAAATAAATAAATTACTGATTATTAATTAATCTAATAAATCTGGACGTATCTCTTTTGTTCTTTTATAAGCTTGTTCTGAACGCCATTCTTCAATTTTAGGAAAGTTACCCGATAACAGTACTTCGGGTACTTTCATTCCCTCATATTCTGAAGGCCTTGTGTATACGGGTGGTGATAATAAATTATCTTGGAAACTATCTGTTAAAGCAGAGGTTTCATCACCCAAAACCCCAGGAATTAATCGAACAACAGCATCGCATAAAACGGCAGCAGCCAGTTCGCCTCCAGTTAACACATAATCACCAATAGAAATTTCTTTAGTAATAAATTTATCACGTACACGCTGGTCTACCCCTTTGTAATGACCTGTTAAAATAATAATATTCTCTTTTAAGGAAAGGGTATTTGCAGTGGCTTGATTCAGCGTTTTGGCATCTGGAGTCATGTATATGATTTCATCATAAGTTCTTTCTGATTGTAGCTTCTCAATACATTTCGCTATAGGTTCAATCATTAAAACCATTCCAGCACCTCCACCAAATTGGTAATCGTCTATTTGACGATAGTTACCAAAACCATATTCTCGTAAGTTATGAAAATGAACTTCAGCAAGTCCTTTATCAATAGCCCTTTTCATCATCGAGTTTTCAAATGGGCTCTTTATTAAGTCGGGTTCTACCGTAATAATATCTATTCGCATGCGGCAAAGATATTGTATTATACTTATTCAACATTAAAAGTTACTGGTAAAGTATAACTTACTTTTGCTGGCTTGTCACCAAACATTGCAGGAGTAGCTTTTGTTAGTTTTTTTATAACTCTTATAGATTCTTCTTTTAGTTTTGGGTGTGGAGCTCTACAACTTACATTAGTAACTTTCCCATCTTTATCAATTGTAAACTTAACATATATTATTTTTTTTCCTGGCATAAGTCCTAGTTTGGCTGCTAAATTGCTATTAAAATGTTTAACAAAGAATTGTGAAATCGTTCTGTTATAACAATTTTTTCCCATAGTAGCATTTAAGGAATTCTCACAATTAGGAAAAACGGGAATTCTACTATATCCCATTATGCTATTCGTAACTACTTTATTAACACCATTTTCATGTTTTATTACAGTTGTAAAGTATCTATTTATAGGGTGTGTATTTTTAAAAGTCGATTTAGAAAGATCATACCTTTTGAAAATATTAATAATCTTTCTTTCTAATAGGTCAGATCTAGAATTGGTTGAGACTTTAAAAGGTTTACCGGTAACGTCTAATTCGAAATAAAGTTTTAGTCTGTCATGTACCCTATTTAGGTTCGCCTTTTCTAAATCTTCTGGCGATAGATTTTTTTTGAAATAGTTTGCTAATTCATTTGTTGAATTTGTTTTAAATATACTATCAAAATTGTAATCTAATTCTAAGTCAGATATTGGTTTTTCCCCTTTTTCAAATACTTGTTTTATATGGTAGTAGTAATTAGTAGGTTTATTGTTTATCATTTTTGGTAGAAAAACAGTATCATACTTTTCTGTAATTTTAGCAATGTTTTTTTTGAAAACTTCAGGTGCTTCTATTTCAGTTAACTTTAGTTTGCCGTGTTTATCAATTAATACCTTAAAATCTAAAGTAACCCCTTCTTCGTTTGTAAGTATGCTATCAGCTAAATCATAATTGATTGAATTATAAAAATGATTTTTGATGTTTTTATTTACACAATACTTAATATCATCGTAAAAATCTAAATCTTCACAAGATTTATAGTTTGGAGAAGAAATTTCTAATGGAATAGTGCTGCAATTTATAATGTTACTTATTCCATTGGGCGTAATAATTTGAAGGGAATATTTTTTTCTTGTATCAAACTTCGTTGTGAAATTGTTTAGATTGTATTCTTTGAAAAGTTTTTTTAATGATTTTATTAATTCTCTATTACGAGAAGAATTAATATCAATTCGATAAGGGATATTCTCTTTATTAATCTGAAAAGACAAAATAATTTTTTTACTTTTTTCTGGATATGTAATGTCTTTTAATAAGTCTTTATGAAGGTTTTCTTTTAGGTAATTTGAAAGTTTATTGTTGATATTTGGATTGGTAAACTCATCATAAAATTGATCTTTAGCGGTTTGAGAAAAACAGAAAGAAGATAGAAATAATAGTAAAAATAATTTTTTCATTGCAATAAATATAGTTTGGGCAAATGTATAAAAAACATCTAATTTACTTTAGAATAAAATTGAAACAGTGTTGGTTTATTGACGAAATAATATACATAAACCTCTAACTAGTTGTTTTGTATTAATGCTTAAAAACATTGTTTTAATCGCTGAGTAATAGTCAAATATTTGATTTATAGATGTTTGATTCGGAATTCTTAAATAACTTTTTTGAATTTCCTACATGCTTGTATCAGAGAGGTTTATTTAGAATTCGGGAAATAATTTTTTGAATTTCTTAGGAAGCTCTTTTGTAATAATTATTTTTTCTTTAGTAAATGGATGTGTAAAGGATAGGGAAGAAGCATGCAGAAACAATCCTTTTCCTTTCAGAATTTTATCTTCTAGAAAGTATTCTTTATCACCCAAAATAGGATTACCAATAGCAAATAAATGTTTACGTAATTGATGTTTTCTTCCAGTTTTAGGATATAATTTTACTAAGTTCAAGAAATCAAAACGAGGAGATTTAATGGTTTGTATAACTTCAAACGAAGTAAAGGCATTTTTATCATCAATTGAAAAATCAATTTCTCCGTTTTTCTCCATTTTGCCAATACAAATAGCATAGTATGTTTTTTGAATCTCTTTTTTTTCGAAGAGTTGGTTTAAAGCAATAATACTTTCAGTGGTTTTTCCAATGAGTAACAACCCACTAGTCGGGTAATCTAATCGATGTACGGGTCGTGGACGAGTGGCATCGGTCAATGCGCTTTTTTGTAAGTTCTGTATAAGAGCGTTGTCAATTGTTGCAAAAGAATTTCCGCTAACCAAGATTCCTGCAGGTTTGTAAATAACAGCTAAATAAATATCTTCAAAAAGAATTTCAAGCGGAAAATTGAATTGTTTTCCCTCGTTTTTTTGTTCTGATTCATATAAGTGAATAGTATCTCCTTCATTAATATATAAAGCTGTAGTAGCTGTTTTACCATTGACTTTTACAAATCCTTTTTTAATAGCTTTTTTGATACCAGATTTCGTAGGAATCGTTTTAAAAATACCCACTGCATATTCTTGTAACCGAATAGGAATTAGTATTTTTTTTACGTTGTGAGTTTCAATTTTTTTCAAAAAAAGCACTTGTTTGGTTCAAAATTAAGTAAATATTTCTCAATAGCAGAATTTATGAAACCGTTGTAAAAGCTTAGTTATTTTGAGGTGTTTTTTAAGTGTTTGTTTTAAGGGTGCTTTGTTTATTTGATGTTATACGATTTATGGTTTATTATTTCGCATTTAAACCATGTCGATAGTGAGAAGTATGAGTGATGAGGCATCTCGATAATAGGAGTTACTTGTTTACATGAGATTACTCCCTCCGGTCGGAATTAACGTTTTTAAATGAGGTTTAGAAGTACAAATATTAAAATGAACGTTATGATATCCTGAATTCAAGTTAAATAAGAATTGATTTGTTTATCATAAAGACTGCATTTCTACCAGTTTTTTATACGTTCCGCTCTTAGAGATGAGTTCTTCGTGAGTTCCTTGCTCAACGATTTTTCCTTTTTGCATGACTACAATCAAATCTGCTTTTTGAATGGTTGATAAACGATGTGCAATAACAATCGAAGTTCTATTTTGCATCATTTTTTCTAAAGCGTCTTGTACTAGTTTTTCAGATTCAGTATCTAAAGCAGAAGTAGCTTCGTCTAAAATCATGATTGGCGGATTTTTAAGTACGGCACGTGCAATACTTAAACGCTGTTTTTGTCCGCCCGAAAGTTTGTTCCCACTATCACCAATATTAGTATCATAACCATCAGGCAAATCTTTTATAAACTCGTGAGCATTGGCAATTTTAGCAGCTGCTATAATTTCTTCATCACTTTTATCCTCAACCCCTAAAGTAATATTGTTCTTTACGGTGTCGTTAAATAAAATAGAATCTTGCGTAACTAATCCTTCTAATTGTCGTAACGAGTGTTTTGTGATGCTTTTAATATCAATGCCATCAATTAAAATACTACCTTTATTTACATCGTAAAAACGAGTTAACAAATTAGCTATGGTAGATTTTCCACTTCCAGATTGACCAACTAAGGCAACCATTTTTCCTTTAGGGATGGTTAATGAAAAATCTTGTAACACATAGTTGTCTTGGTATTTAAAGGAAATATTATCGATTTCAATTGTAGAATCAAAAGTTTCCTTGTCAATAGCATTAGGAGCATCTTTTAAAGGATTTTCGGTCTCTAAAATTTCTAAAACACGTTCTGCGGCTGCATTTCCTTTTTTAACGCTATAACTTGCTTTCGAAATTTGTTTCGCAGGAGTTAAAATGTTGTATGCTAGTCCCATATATGGAATAAATGCTTCACCAGTAAGAACTTGTTCTATAAGTACTAATTTACCTCCATACCAAAGCAATACAGCAATAACGCCGATACCTAAAAACTCACTTATAGGACTTGATAAATTAGTTCGGTTAATCAACGTATTTGAAAAATGATAAAATCTATTGGTAGAAGCTTCGAACTTTTGTTGAAACTCTTTTTCAGCAGTAAATCCTTTAATTACTTTTAATCCTCCTAAAGTTTCTTCTAATAAAGACAAGAAATACCCTTGTTCTCTTTGAACGCTATCAGATTTTCTTTTTAAACTTTTTCCTATTAAAGAAATTATGTATCCAGATATAGGGATAAAAATAAAAACAAAAATAGTCAGTTTAAAACTGATAGCAATCATTGCTATTATGGTAAAAACAATGGTTAAAGGTTCTCTAACAATCATTTCTAATATGGATAAAAATGAATGCTGAATTTCCAATACATCCGTCCCGATTCTTGCCATGGTATCACCTTTTCTTTTTTCAGAAAAATAAGAAATAGGCAATTCTAAGGTTTTCTTATATAAATCATTTCGGATATCTTTTAAAACGCCATTTCTCAAAAATGTAATAAAATACATGGCTAAGTAATTAAAGATGTTTTTAAAGAAGAAAGTGATAATAACCAAGCCTACAACAACCATCAAAGCTTTTGATTTATCGTCGCCCGCAATATCATTTATATAATATGACATATATTCCTTAAAATAATCTATGACTTTAGTAATTCCTTCAAAGGTCGGTTTTTCAGTTACCTTAGATGTTTCTGTTTTAAAAATAACCTCCAACATTGGCATCAACACCAAAAAAGAAAGGGTAGAAAAAAAGCATATAAGATGTTAAATAAGATATTTAAGTATCCATATTTTTTATACGGAATAGCATATTTAATAATCTTCTTAAAATAATCCATTACAGGTTTAATTCTTTAATAATTCGTTGGATTTTAGTATCTAACGTCTTTTCTACTTCTTTCGCATTTGAACTATCATCTAATGTACTGTTAACACTAAAGTAGAATTTAATTTTTGGCTCAGTACCGCTTGGTCGAGCAGCAACTTTAGTTCCGTCTTGAGTTTGATAAATCAATACGTTCGATTTGGGAATGTTGATGGTGGTTTCTTCTCCTGTGATTAAATTTTTTCTTATCGAAGATTGATAATCGTACAAGAATTCCACTTTTGAACCGTCGATTTCACTTAGTGGATTGTTACGTAAATCCACCATCATTTGTTTGATTTGTTGCGCACCATCCATTCCTTTTTTTACCAAAGAAATTAAGTGTTCTTTGTAAAAGTGATGTCGCGTATATAAATTTAATAATTCTTTATAAAAAGAACTGTTGTTGGCTTTGGCATCAGCAGCAATTTCACAGGCAAGTAGGGCAGAAGTAACGGCATCTTTATCACGTACAAAATCACCAACCATATACCCAAAACTTTCTTCACCACCACCAATAAAATCAAGTTCTGGATGGTCTTTAATCATTTTTGCAATCCATTTGAAACCTGTTAAACCAATCTTGGTTTCAACACCGTAAGAACTGGCAATTTCATTGACTAAGTTGGTAGAAACAATAGTAGACCCAACAAACTGCTTTCCGTTGAGTCTTCCTTGTTTTTTCCAATCGTTGATTAAGAAATCGGTCATGATACTCATGGTTTGATTTCCGTTTAGTAAAGTCATGTTTCCTTCTAAATCTCGAACAGCAATACCTATTCTATCCGAATCAGGGTCAGTTCCTAATACAATATCAGCATCAATTTTATTAGCTAAATCAACTGCCATTTGTAACGCTGCTGGTTCTTCTGGGTTTGGTGATTTTACCGTTGGGAAATCTCCATCTGGGGTAGCTTGCTCTTCAACAATATGAACTTGTGTATAGCCAGCTCGTTTTAATACTTCTGGAATTAATTTAATAGAAGTTCCGTGTAACGAAGTAAATACAATTTTTAAATTTTCACGTCCTTGAATATCAAAAGTACCATTAGCTAACGATGCTTTCCAAAAAGCTTCGTCAACATCGGTTCCTATTAAAGTAATTAATTCTTGTTTAGCATTGAAGTTAATTTCATGGAAGGCAAGTGAATTCACTTCATTGATTATTTCTGTGTCTTGTGGAGGAACAATTTGTCCACCGTCGTTCCAGTATACCTTGTATCCGTTGTACTCTGGTGGATTATGCGAAGCCGTTAAAACGATTCCAGCATCACAGCCTAGATAATTTACAGCAAAAGATAATTCGGGAGTAGGGCGCATGTCTTCAAACAGCATTACCTGAATATTGTTTGCTGATAATACGTTGGCTACTACTTTTGCCAACCATTCACTATCGTGGCGGCAGTCATAACCAATCGCTACTTTTAAGGTTTTGTTCGGAAAAGTTTTATGTAAGTAATTACTTAGTCCTTGTGTTGCTTTACCTAACGTATACTTATTAATTCTATTTGTTCCTGAACCAACAATTCCACGCATTCCCCCAGTACCAAACTCTAAATTTTTATAAAATCGATCGTTTATTAGTTCCTCTGAGTTAGAATCAATTAATTGTTGAATTTCTTGTTGTGTTTCTGCATCAAAAGTGTCAGAAAGCCATTGTTTAGCGTTATTTAAAATCTCTCTCATGTATCAAAATAAAAACCGTGCAAAGATACGGGTTTAAAAATTCAGTTTTTCTTTAATTATATAATGTTTTTGATGCGGATTGCTTTTAATGATTAATTCTCCTAAAAAGCCTGCTAAAAACAATAAAGTTCCTAAAATCATAGAGGTTAAAGCGATGTAAAACCAAGGATTATTGGTAACAAGTATGGTTTTGATTCCTGCTGATAAATGGTAAATTTTCATGACACCTATATAAAAAGCAGCAAAGAAACCAAAGATGAACATCAATGTTCCCCATAAGCCAAAAAAGTGCATGGGGCGTTTTCCAAACTTTGATAAAAATGATATAGTAATCAAATCTAAAAAGCCATTGATAAAGCGATCCATCCCAAACTTGGTAACACCGTATTTGCGAGCTTGGTGTTGTACTACTCTTTCGCCAATTTTATCGAAGCCTTCATTTTTTGCCAATACAGGAATATAGCGGTGCATTTCTCCGCTTACTTTCACTGCTTTAACGACTTCGTTTTTATAAGCTTTCAATCCGCAGTTAAAATCGTGTAATTTTAATCCTGATGTTTTACGTGCTGCCCAGTTGAATAATTTTGATGGAATATTTTTGGTCATGACGTTGTCATAGCGCTTCTTTTTCCAGCCAGAAATTAAGTCAAAATTGTCATTGACAATTCGTTTGTATAGTTCAGGAATTTCATCAGGACTGTCTTGTAAGTCAGCATCCATGGTAATGACTACACGTCCTTGAGCTAGTTTAAAACCAGCATCTAGGGCTTGCGATTTTCCGTAGTTTTTTTGAAATCGAATTCCTTTTACGGCATTATTTTTTGCTGATAATTCTTCAATAACACTCCAAGAACTGTCGGTACTACCATCATCTATAAAAATAAGTTCATATAAAAACTGATTGGATTGCATAACTTTTGCAATCCAATCGTGTAATTCATATAAAGATTCTTCTTCATTAAGAAGCGGTATTACCACCGATATATCCATAGGTTTTGTTCAAAATTTGAAAAGGTAAAGTTACAAAGTATTACGGTTACATGAAACTTTTTACCATTTTAAACGCTATTTAATAGCTATCTTCTTCTGTTTTTTTCATAATTGCGCCACCAATGGCAGAGATAATAAAACCAAAAAATGCTGAAACAACGATAGCCAACGGAACTGTTATCACAGGGCTGCTAAATTTCTTTGCCATTTCTTCAGAAGCTTCAATTTGTTCGTCAGTCATACCAGCATCTATCCATGCTTGTTGTTGTATTTCCATCATTTGTGCTTGAAAGTCTGGTTCAATTACATTTGTGAAGAGTAACGTGTAAATAGTTGATATTACAGCGCTTATCACAGCAATACCAACTCCAACTTTTAACGCTTGTCCGAACGTTAAAAAGCCATTATTATCTGCTTTAAATTTTTTAATACCTAAGATGATTAGTGCTATCATAGCTACGAAACCAATGATACCATTTAACCAGCCAAATTCTATTAAAGTACCTGTTGCATAAAAGGCTAAGTGGATAAAAACACCGATAATACCTAAGTATAATCCGTAATTTAAAATAATGTTTTTGCTGTTTGCTTGATTTTCCATTGTGTGAATTTAGTTAGTGATACAAATATATTCTTTTTAGTTTTTGTGCTTACTTTTTACTATTAAAGTTAAAAAATGTGAGTAACAAATTATTAGTATTCAAAAACTTAGAAATGTTACAGATTTTTTATGGAAATTTTATTGTTTTTTACGAAAAAATGGTCGTAAATTTGCATCGGCAAGTCCTACACAACCAGCTCCCTTTGAATCCCCCAGGGCGGGAACGCAGCAAGGGTATTAGGTCGTAGCGGTGTGATGTAGGTAGCTTGCCTTTTTTTGTACCCAATAGTTTCGTTTACTTTTCATCTTTATTTAAGTTTAAATCACTCCTTGGGTGATGTAATTCAACCACTTCTTTAAGAAAACTAGTATCTAAATGCACATAAATTTCTGTGGTAGTAATACTTTCATGTCCTAATAATTGCTGAATTACCCGTAAGTCTGCACCATGCTTTAATAAATAGGTGGCAAAAGAGTGTCGAAGGGTATGCGGGCCTATACTTTTTTTTAGGTTGATTTTTACAGCGAGTTGTTTTAATATAATGAAAATCATCTGACGTGTTAATCGTTTTCCTCTTCTGTTTAAAAAAACCGTATCCTCATCTTCTTTTTTAGGAATGATTTTAGATCGAATTTCATTTATATAAAAGTTGAGCCTTTGTATGGTGGTAACATGAATAGGTACAAAGCGGTATTTATTTCCTTTTCCTAGAATACGAATATACCCTTCTTCGAAAAATAAGTCAGATAGTTGTAAGTTAATCGCTTCGCTTACTCGGAGTCCGCAACTGTAAATAGTTTCAATAATAGTTTTATTGCGTTCTCCTTGTGGGTGGCTTAAGTCAATCGCAGCAATTAAAGCATCTACTTCTTCTTTTTCTAGGGTTTCTGGGAGCTTTCTGGTAATATTAGGGCTTTCGATTAAATCTGTAGGATTGTCTTTTCGATAATCTTCAAAAACTAAGAAGTCAAAAAAACTGCGCAAGCCAGAAATTAAACGAGCTTGGGTACGAGCATTGATGTTTTTACTAGCATCATAAATAAACTGTTGAATGGTTTCTTGGGTAATGTTCATAGGAGAGGGGGAAGCGCTTAAATTCTCTACAAACAAGACCAGCTTGTTAACGTCTCTTTTATAGCTCTCAATCGAGTTTTTAGACAACCCTCTTTCAATCTTTAAAAAATTAACATAATCGTATATAATTTGTTTCCAGTTCATTATAAGAATAAAGAAATTATATCAAGAAAATAATAATACTCAAGTTAAAAAATACCATTATCTTCGTTTGACAAACTTAAAAATTATAAATTTAAAGATTATGAAAAAAAATTAGTAATTGCTATGTTGGCTCTAGGATTAGCCGCTAGTGCACAAGAGAGCTCAAAAGGAGGTTTTGAAAAACAAGATTGGTATGTAACAGGTACAGCAGGATACAATTCTATAGAAGCGGAAGATACTGATATTAGTAATTATACTTTTTCTCCCTCAGCAGGATATTTTATTACAGACCATATTTCATTGGAACTAGGTTTGATTGTGGGAGGAAGTACTTCAGAGTCATTTGGTGGTGAGATTTCGTCTACTCAATTTGGAGGAAGTTTAGTTGGGAATTATTACTTTACACCAAAAAATGACTTTTCATTTGTTATAGGAGCAGGATTGTCATATGCTTCAGGAGCAATAGAATTTGATGGTATAGACGCTGGGGATATGAATACTTTTGCCTTAGCAGTTGCACCAGGGATAAACTATTTTGTTTCTGAAAGATTAGCTTTAAGAGCTTCTGTTGGAGCTTTGTCTTATGTGAATATGGATTCAGATGGAAGTCCTTCAACAAGTTCTTTTGGTTTAAACTTGGATTTGTCGAATATTAACTTCGGTATAACGTATAAGCTTTAAGCGTAATTGTTAATATGTAGTAAAGATTTTTAAACTCTTTATAAAAACAGAAGAGGCTCCTTTTTAAAAGGAGCCTCTTTTATTATTTACTACTGAATTTTATCTATTAATTGTTTGTTTTCTATCAGGTCCAACAGAAACAATTTTAACAGGTACTCCTGTTTCTTTTTCGATGAATGCGATATAATCTAATAAGTTTTGAGGAAGTTCATCGGCAGTGGTCATTTTAGTTAAATCATCACTCCAGCCTTTGAATTCCGTGTAATTTACCGATACATTTTCTGGTTCGATGTTATAGGGTAAGTGATCGATTTCTTCTCCTTTATAATTGTAAGAAGTGCAAATTTTTAAGGTGTCAAAACCTGATAAAACATCTCCTTTCATCATCATCAATTGGGTAACGCCATTTACGTCTACGGCATATTTTAGGGCAACTAAATCTAACCATCCACAACGACGAGGACGCCCCGTAGTAGCACCGAATTCGTGACCTACTTTAGCCATCGTTGCTCCGTCTTCATCAAACAATTCGGTAGGAAAAGGTCCAGAGCCTACACGGGTAGTGTATGCTTTAAAAATACCAAATACTTCTCCAATTTTATTAGGAGCAATTCCTAATCCTGTACAAGCACCAGCAGCAGTCGTATTAGAAGAAGTAACGAAAGGATAGGTTCCAAAATCGATATCTAATAACGATCCTTGTGCACCTTCTGCTAAAATCGTTTTTCCTTCTTTTATGGCTTTGTTTAAAAACTCTTCAGAATCAATAAATTGTAATGTTTTTAATTTCTCTATTCCTTCGAAAAACTCAGCTTCTAATTCGTTTAAATTATAATCAATTTGAACATCAAAGTATGCTAGCATGCTTAAATGCTTTTCGGTTAAGGCTCTGTATTTTTCTTTCCAATTATCTAGCTCTAAATCACCTACACGCATTCCGTTTCTACCGGTTTTGTCCATATATGTTGGTCCGATTCCTTTTAAAGTAGATCCTATTTTCGCTTTTCCTTTAGAGGTTTCAGAGGCTGCGTCTAACAACCGATGTGTTGGTAAAATTAAGTGTGCTTTACGAGAAATTAATAATTTAGAGGTATAATCGATATTATGCGTATCTAAATTTTCCAATTCCTTTTTAAAGATAACAGGGTCAATAACTACTCCGTTACCTACTACGTTTAAAGCTGTTTTATGAAAAATTCCTGAGGGAATAGTGTGTAATACATGCTTGTTTCCATCGAAAATTAGGGTATGACCGGCATTTGGTCCTCCTTGAAAGCGTGCAATGATATCGTAGTTTTTTGTTAAAACGTCTACAATCTTACCTTTTCCCTCGTCTCCCCATTGTAGTCCGAGTAATAAATCTACTGCCATTTAGTGTGTTGTTAATTGTTGTATTTTATTTGTTGTTTCTTTTTGTTCCGTAGAAATAGAGTGAATGGTTGTGAATGTCAATATCAAAAACATCTTCTATTGTTTTTTTGATGATTTGAATTCTTGGGTCGCAAAACTCTTTTACTTCGCCACTATCGGTAAGAATCACATGATCGTGGTTTTTATCGAAGTAGCTCTTTTCGTAACGTGCCATAGACTGTCCGTCGAATTGGTGTTTACGCACCAAGCCACAATCTAACAATAAATCCATCGTATTGTAAAGCGTAGCTCTACTTACGCGATAGTTTTTATTTTTCATTTTAATGTACAACGATTCAATGTCGAAATGTTCATCAGCATCATAAATCTCTTGTAAAATAGCATAACGTTCTGGTGTTTTACGGTGTTTATTTTCTTCTAAAAAAGAAGTGAACACTTTTTTTACAATTTCTTGATTTTCGGCTGAGTTACTCATTTATTGTTACATTTTACAAAAGGACAAATTTACGTTTATTTCTTTACAAAAAACAAGGATATTCAAAACGAAATCTACATCGAATTCACACGTTCTACTTTTTGAACACCTTCTACTTTTTTCATATTGTTAATTAATTCATTAAGTTGATTTTTGTTTTTAACGCTCAATGCTAGCTTTCCTTCAAATACACCATTGTCTCCAGAAATATTAATGCTGTGTATAAACACATCCATACTATTAGAAATGATCTTTGTAATGTTGTTTACAATACCTTTATTGTCAATTCCTGAAAGACGTAGAATGGCTGTAAATTCTTGCTTTGTAGAATCAATCCATTTTGCAGGCATAATTCTATAAGCATAGTTCGATTGTAAAGAAATCGCGTTTGGACAATTGTTCTTGTGTACCTTAATACCTTCATTAATAGTAACGAAACCAAAAACTTTATCTCCAGGAATAGGAGAGCAGCATTTTGCCAGTGTATAATCTAGTTTCTGTTCATCTTTTCCAAAAACTAAAGCATCATACTTTTCGGTAACTTCTTCTTTTTCAGATATTTCTTTTGAGGAATTTCGTCTGAATGTGTTTTTAATAAAGCCCATAAAGCGATTGCTTCTTTGAGCCACAAAATCTTTAAGTTGTGTATTGTCTATTGCAC
Organism: Tenacibaculum tangerinum; assembly: GCF_029853675.1. Taxonomy (NCBI): domain Bacteria; kingdom Pseudomonadati; phylum Bacteroidota; class Flavobacteriia; order Flavobacteriales; family Flavobacteriaceae; genus Tenacibaculum; species Tenacibaculum tangerinum. The sequence continues at coordinate 340,585 of NZ_CP122539.1, forward strand.
CATTACCAATTCTATAGAACAAGTCGAAGCTGGTTTTAAGACCAAAATAACTTGCTAATTCATGAATTACCTTTTCGCTGGAATTAATTTTTAAATGACGTAATTTTCGTTGTAAAATAGCTTTTCCTTCTTCGGCTATTTTCTTTTCTTCGGCTTTTAAGGCAGATTTAATTTTGGCACGCGCTCTTGCAGTAATTACAAAATCTAACCAACGTACATTGGGCTTGTTGTTAGAAGCTGTGAGTACCTCTACTTGGTCGCCACTTTTTAATTCATGGCTTAGCGGAACGAGTTTTCCATTTACTTTCGCACCTCTACATTTTAAACCAACGTCGGTATGCACAGAAAAGGCAAAATCTAATGCCGAAGCTCCTTTGGGTAGTGATTTTAAATCTCCTTTTGGGGTGAATACATAAATTTCTTTCGCATACAGGTTGAGTTTAAAATCTTCAACAAAATCAACAGCATCTATACTTTGATTTTCTAAACTCTCTTTTAAACGATTTAGCCATCCCTCCAGTCCGTTTTCTTTTACTGCGCCCTGTTTATACTTGAAATGGGCAGCATATCCTTTTTCTGCAATCTCATCCATTCTTTGAGAACGAATTTGAACTTCTACCCATTTGGCTTGCGGTCCCATTACTGTTATGTGTAAGGCTTCGTATCCAGTTGATTTTGGGTGAGAAATCCAATCTCTCAATCTTGCTGGGTTTGGTTTAAAAAAGTCGGTAACGATAGAATAGATTTTCCAAGCATCAAATTTTTCATCTTCGGAAGTGGGTTGATATATGATACGAATCGCAAACTTATCGTATACTTCCTCGAAAGTTACATTTTGCTTACGCATTTTTCTTCGGATGGAGAAAATAGATTTAAAACGCCCTTTTATTTCGTAGGCAAAGCCTTCTTTATCTAATGCTTCTTTTAGTACACTTGTAAAGCTATCAATATATTTTTGTTGATCCTCTTTGCTTTCTTTTATTTTGTTTGCAATGTCTCTGTAAACATCGGGTTCTGTATATTTTAACCCTAAATCTTCTAGTTCGGTTTTTATATTATAAAGTCCTAAACGGTGTGCAAGTGGAGCATAGATATATAAGGTTTCAGAAGCTATTTTTACCTGCTTATAATCTGGCATAGCATCCATAGTTTGCATATTGTGCAATCTGTCGGCTATTTTAATAAGTATTACTCTAACATCATCGTGCAGCGTAAGCAGCATTTTCCTGAAATTCTCTGCTTGTATAGAGTAGTCTTGCTCTTGTTTTAGGTTCGATATTTTGGTTAATCCGCTTACAATACGAGCAATATTTTCTCCAAACAACCGCTCCATATCATCTAAGGTATAGTGCGTGTCTTCAACAACGTCATGTAATAAAGCAGCAGCAATAGATGTGGCTCCTAAACCAATTTCGTCTGCAACTATTTTAGCTACAGCAATGGGATGGAAGATATAAGGCTCTCCTGATTTTCTTCGTTGCTTTGAATGTGCTTCTACTGCAATTTCAAACGCTTTACGGATTAATTTTTTATCATTTATAGATAATGTTTGATAGGTACCTTTTAACAAGTTTTTATACCTATTGGCAATTTCTTTATTCTCTTCTTCTATCGTTGCATTATAATTCATACAATAAAACTCTTTTGCTTAAAACGGGGTTTAAAATAAAAGTACTGTAAAGAATTATATTGAGCAAGTTTTGATTCAAAATGTTTGTGAATAATTTTAACTAATCTTTGCTTGAATATTCAGGATTTTTGCGATAAGTAGCATGCATATATTATTTAGCAACGTAAAAAATCAGAGGAGACAAAATTTACCGCGAGTCACCTTAAAATATCATGCTTCATACTATTTGAGCATCTAGTATTACATTGATCGGAGTTTTTTTATTCTTCAGGCAACCTTTTTACAAATCTAGTAGTCTATATATTTGTAAGGCTATAAAAAAAACTAACTATTGATTTGAAAATTATTTCATTACATAACAAAGAAAGTTCGCTCATTAAACAAGCAAAAAAGCAAAGTAGAGATGCCCAGCAACAACTATTTGATAGATACGCTCCAAAAATGTTGGGAGTTTGTAGGCAGTATGTTAAAGACTTACATCACGCAGAAGATTTAATGTTACAAGGTTTTTTTAAAGTTTTTACCAATATTGAAAAGTTTAAAGAGAAAGGGAGTTTTGAAGGGTGGATTCGTAAAATAATGGTAAATACGTGTATTAGTTATTTGCGGAAAAAGAATCCAGTTCACGTATCGGATGAAGAATTTGTTTTTAATGAGGTAGCAACTAAAAGCCTTGAAAATACATCGGTAGAAGATATACAAAAGTTAATAGATGAATTACCTGAGGGGTATAAGTTGGTTTTTAACTTATACGCTATTGAAGGCTATAAACACTCAGAGATTGCAGAAAGATTGCAAATTTCTGAAAGTACCTCAAAGTCACAATTATTTAAAGCCCGTAAATGCTTACAAGCTAATTACGAGAAAATTAATCAAATAAGAAATGTCAAGCAATAATATTGATAAGCATATAGCAGAAAAGCTACAAAATAGAGAACTCAAGCCATCTAACTCAGCATGGGAAAGGTTAGAGGATCGTTTAGATAATGAAGAAGCTATAAAGAAAAGAAACTGGTTTTTATATATAGGTTATGCTGCAGGTTTGGCTTTACTTATAAGTTTTGGAGTTTTTTACTTTAAAGACTCTGATTCACAAAAAAACATTGAAAAGGTAATCGTTAATATTCCGATTGATACATTAAATATCAATAATAAAGGTATAGAAGAACTTATTAAAGAAACCGATGAAGTTGTGGTAAAACTAGAAGAAAACAAACAAGAGGAACGATTTCAAGACAAAAAGAAACCGATTGTTGAAACAAAGAAACCAGTATTAAAAGAAGAAGTAGCTTATGAAAATATTCAGAATGAAAAACTGCCAAAAGAAGAAGTGGTAGTCGCAGAATTGAATAAATCAGTAATAAAAAAGAAAAACTCAAACTCAAGAATAAAAGTAAATAGCGATGATTTGTTATTTTCAGTAACACATACTCCTGAAGAAATTGAAGAATATTACGCAAAGCACAGGTTGAAACGAGAAGATGTGCTAAAAACTATTGAAGACGAGCTAAAAAAGTCAAACTTAAAAATAGATCCTAATACTATTTTAGCAGAAGTTGAAAGAACGATTGATGATGAAGAGTTTAAAGGAGACTTTATGCAAAAATTAAAATCGAAAATATCTGACATTGCTATTGCAATTGTTGATAGAAATAAATAAAAGCGCCTATTTAATTATCGATAATTAACCATTCCAATTTATTATCAGTTTAATTTAAAATTATAAAAATGAAAAGAATACTATTATTAGTGTTGTTTGTAACAACTATTGCCCAATCTCAAGAAAAAGTATTTGAAAAAGAAGTAAAGAAAATTTCAATACGTATTGATAGCATTACCAAGCAGCAAAAAGACTCTTTAAAAATAAAAGTAAAAGAGATTAATGAGAAATTAGAAAAGAGTAAAATATCGTTTGATGAAGCAACAGTATTAAAAAAAGAAGCAGCGGCATACCATGCAGCTCAAATAGAGAAAGAAGTAAGTATACAAGAACTAGAATTACAGCAACTGGTACAAGAAAAAGTTGAGGGTAAAATAATAGGCAGTGAAGACAGCGTAAGCGAAAATGTTTTTAGTATCGGAGGGGCTAAGTTTAAGTTAGACTTATCTAAGAATAAACAAGATGACGTAGAAAAGGAAAGAAAAAGAAGAAGAAAGAGAACCACTACGCAGTTCGTTTTTGCTTTAGGTACAAATAATACGTTGCTAAATAATACACTAAGTTCTTTAGAAAATTCAGATTACAAATTTTGGGAATCGCACTTCTACGAAGTAGGTTTTACTTGGAAAACACGTTTATCAAAACAACCATCTAAAACATATTTTAAATACGGTTTCTCTTTTCTGTGGAATAATTTAAGAGCCAAAAACAATCAATATCACGTTGTAAATGGAAATGAAACAAGCTTGAGTATTCATCCAGAACAACTTTCTGAAAGTAGGTTACGTCATGTACAAATGACATTTCCGATGCATCTAGAATTTGATTTTTCTAAAAACAGGAAGTATTCTGATGGAGAAATTGTTGATAGAACACATCAAAGCTTTCAGGTTGGACTAGGTGGCTTCTTTGGTTTCAAACTAGGAACTCGCCAATATTTAGAATACAAAAACATACAAGGGGTTACGATTGAAGAAGTTCAGAAGAATAACTTTTATATGAATACATTTAATTACGGGTTAAGTGCTTATGTTGCTTACCAAGGTATTGGATTATATGCTAAATATGATTTAAACCCTTTGTTCAAAAATACTAACACTAGGAACATCTCATTAGGTCTTCGATTTGATATTAATTAAGAATAAGAAGGCATTTTAGTTGCTTGCCAGTTATTTAATTCAATAGAATTTGTTTATGCAGCAAAAAGCAGTATATTTGCAGGCTTAAAAATAAATTTTAAATAATTTAATTATGAATCATTACGAAACTGTTTTCATTTTGAATCCCGTTTTATCTGAAACTCAGATAAAGGAAACAGTAAAAAAGTTTGAGGACTATTTACTTTCTAAAGGTGCAGAAATGATTTCTAAAGAAGATTGGGGCTTGAAAAAATTAGCATACCCAATCGAAAAGAAAAAAAGTGGATTTTACCACTTATTTGAGTACAAAGTAGCAGGTGATGCCATTGCTCCGTTTGAATTAGAGTTTAGACGTGACGATAGCGTTATGCGTTATTTAACTGTAAAGTTAGATAAGCACGCTGCAGCTTGGGCTGAAAAGAGAAGAAACCGTGTTAAATCTGCAAAAAAGTAAGAAATGGCATCTATAGAACAACAAGCAAAAGGAAATAAGCAAGGAGAAGTACGTTACTTAACTCCGCTTGATATCGAAACTAAAAAGGAAGCTAAATACTGTCGTTTCAAGAAAAACGGTATTAAATACATCGATTACAAAGATGCAGACTTCTTAATGTATTTAGTAAATGAGCAAGGTAAAATTTTACCAAGACGTTTAACAGGAACATCATTAAAATATCAACGTAAAGTGGCACAAGCTATTAAAAGAGCTCGTCACTTAGCTTTAATGCCTTACGTTGGAGATATGTTAAAATAATAAAGAAGTAGAAACATGGAATTGATATTAAAACAAGACGTAGAAAACTTAGGTTTTAAAGACGATGTTGTAACTGTTAAGAATGGTTACGGACGTAATTACCTAATACCTCAAGGATATGCAATTTTAGCTACTTCTTCAGCTAAAAAAGTGTTAGCAGAAAACTTAAAGCAACGTGCTTATAAAGAAGCTAAATTGATAGAAGATGCTAATAAAGTGGCAGAAACTATCAAAGGTTATGAAATTAAAATAGCTTCTAAAGTAGGTTCAGGAGATAAATTATTTGGTTCAGTAAACAACATTGATGTTGCCAATGCGTTAGCTAAAGCAGGAACTGAAATCGATAAGAAATTTATCAAAGTTACTGGAGGTAACGTAAAGAGATTAGGAAAATACAACGCTTCTGTACGTTTACACAGAACTGTTGTAGCTGATATTGTATTTGAAGTAGTTGCAGAAAACAACTAAGTTTTTGATACACATTCTTAAAGTAAAGAGGCTGCCTGAAAAGTAATTTCAGGCAGTTTTTTAATTTCAGTCAATAAAAAAACCGTTTTTGACATCATTATCGCATATTCCAAGGCTTTAATCATTTTATGAATGAGCCTACTAAAAACTAAAAACTAAAAACTCATAATTCGTAATTCATAATTCCTAATTGAAACAAAAATCTTATAAGAACCCTTTTTCTTTAGCTATTAAAATCAAATCGCGGTCATCAGAATTATCAACGCCAAATAGCTTCGCCATATGTCGTTTTCTTTTTTGTACGGCAGCCAATGATAACGGAAGAATATTAGGTAGTTTGTTAACACGATTGCCAATAGACAATTCATACAAAATTTTTCGATCTAAATCATCCAAGAAATAATCTTTCGAAACTTCACTCCGCATTACTTTCATCACCGTTTTACTGTAATAAGGAGGGTCGTTGAGCACCGTATTGATCGCCTGCACTAACTCAACAGGAGTAATGTCGTTTTTAACTAAAAAACCATCAGGATTTACATTTTTTAAAATGCTGTGCACCCGATAATTATCGTTAAACGTAGTAGAGACGATAATTTTAGATTCAGGGAGTTTTTCATTGATAATTAAGCCTAGATCTTCACCCGACAAAATTCCTTTTTCCTCAAGCGGAGGGAGGCTAATATCTAAAAATATAATTTCAAAATGTTGCTTGGTAAACGTATACTCTTCGATAATTTTATCAGCATCACCACAATTGTCAACGATCTCAATGTGAAAAGAAATGTTTTTATTCTGACTTTCAATAAAAGAAAAAGCACTTTTATAGGCTTCTGATATGAGAGGGTGATCGTCAATAATTAAAGCATGATACTCTTTACTGTACATCATATAATCTAAAAGGAATTTTAATAACAAGCGTAGTTCCACGATGCGGTTTAGATATAAACTCTAAATCACCACCTAGTTTTTGTACCCTTGTTGTAATATTTTTTATACCAATTCCCTTTTTCTTTTTCGTAATATCGAAACCAATTCCGTCGTCTTTCAACGAAATAAGAAGTTCTTTATCATTTTTTGAGACGTCTAAGATAACACTTTTTGCTTTGGCATGCTTAATAATGTTTTGCAATGCTTCTTGAACAATACGATATATATTCGCTTTGGTGATGTTATCAATCTCATCCCAAGGAATAGTTTTCTCAGAATTAAGCTCATACCTAAAATTACCAATAGCACTTTTATCTTTTAAAAGTTCTGATAATAGGGTGGTAAAGTTAATACTCGAGTTGTCAAAACTATCACTTAATTTATGCGATACATCTCTAATTTCTTTTTCAATTTCTTGCAGCTCATCCAAATATGTTTGGTGTTTTTCTTGCGTTTCAGGCTGCATTTGCATAGCTAAAAACCCCAAACTTACCCGAGTACCAAAAAGTTTCCCTAGAACCCCATCGTGTAACTCTGCCGAAATACGATTGCGCTCGTTAATGCGTTCTTTTTCTAATTTAGCCTGCTGTTGTAGGGTTAATAGATATACCTCTTCATTGGCTTTTTGTTGTGCAGCTTCGAATTTTAATTTTTCGTTTTTAGCTTTTTGCACTCGTAAAAAATAGAACAAACTTAAAATTAAGAGTCCCCCTATACTGGTTACAAGTATCCAGATACGTTGTTGGTTTAAACGTTCGGCTTCTGCAATATACTCGTCGGTTTCGAACTCTATGCGGGTAAATTTGTTTTGTATTCTACGTTCGGCACTAATCAGGCTGTCGTTAAATTCAATATAACGGTCTAAGTATTTTTTAGTATTTTTTGAGTCTAAATTTGCGAGTTGATTTAAGGTTGTTAAATAGTCGCCTCCATTTTTTAATTCTTTCGCCAATACATTGGCTTCTTGCGCATATTGTAAGGCTTTGGTAGTATCTTTGATATATTTATAATAATCGGAAATATGGATTTTTGAGGTTAATACTCCTCCTTTATTTTTTAAGCTGTCTCTTAAAAATAATGATTTGAAAAAATCCCTCTTAATACCTATTGTGTCTTTTGAAAGAAGTTTGCAATAGGCCCTATTATCAAGAACTCTAGCATAACTCATCGCTTTAGTATTATTTTTTAGAGCTTTATTATAATAGTCAAGAGCTTTATCATATTGTTTTTTTTTCAGATAGATATTGCCTATATTATTATATACTGGAATGTATTTCGGCTTAGATTTTTCTTCGTCAAGTTCTTTTAGGTATGATAAACACTTTTCATAGTACTTTAAAGCCATATCATATTCTTTGATATCTTTTTGTAATAATCCTAAATAATTGTATGCTGAATATAAGTATTCATAGTTTTTTAATTCATTAAAAAGTTTTATGGCTTCAATACTTAGGATTTCGCTACCTATATAATCCCTATATCTGCCTTTTATGTTTGCCATTCCAAATAATATTTTTGAAGCTTCGTCTTTAAAGCCACCTTTAATAAAGTTTTGATAGGCTTTATCAAAGTGAAGATAGCCTTTGTCATACATTTCTAACTTTACATAGTAAGTAGCATAATTCCAATTGACATCGCCCAGAGCATAGGTGTTGTTTATTTTCGTAGCTAGCTCTAATGCTTTTTTATTCACCTTAAAAAAGTTAGTAGTGTCTTTTAATTTATAATATTCATACGCAATGGAACTAAGTTCCAAAGGCAACTTTTTATGGTGGTTAGTAATATAATTATACGACTTGAGTAGCAATTGTTTTCTTGAGGAATCATCTAAGTTTTTCTTTTTAGCTTCTTTCAACCATATTTCAATACTGTCTTGTTGTGTTGTTTCTTGAAAGAAAAAAGAAAAACAACATAAAGGTGCAAAAAAAGGAAAATGAAACTCCAAAAGTTTATTTTAAAATATCTCAAGATTGTTGATTTTTGACAAAGCTAAAAAAAAGCCTTTAACAAAACTGTTAAAGGCTTAGAATTATAGGAAATGATTAGTTTCCTTTGGTACCATCACTACCCGTTCCATCACCATCACCCGTATCAGGAGTTGGAGTTCCATCATCGGTTGTAGTGTCTCCGATACCTGAAACTAATTCAGTGTTTTGAGTAGTGTTGGTTGGTATGATATCTTCTGTTAAATCTGTACAACTTGTAGTTAACAAAAATAATAGCGTGATTAATAGTGTGAATTTTAAAGTTCTCATAATTTCAATTTTTAATAGTTGACAATAGTTTTCCTGGCCGCATTTTGCGGCTTACATAGCATCGAAATAAATTTTCGAATAAATCACCTTAGCTTTGAGTTAAGGCAATAATCATCTAGCCCAAGTGTTTGGGTAGTAGGTAGAATTCAATTGATAAACAATCAATTTTTTGAAGATGCATTACTACTAAGGCCTATTGAGTACAACAGACTTCAGGAAATTCTACTTTGTCGTAAAGGAAGCGTTTGCAATTTTGATGTGAACGCTAGTTGATTTTGATTCTAAGTTACTCTTATTGTAGTAACCAATGAATGTAAATTTAGTAAGCGTTCTTGTTTAATGAGTAAACGTCCTTTTTCATTTAGTGTGTGCAATTTTAATGTTTTTCATAGCTGTTAATTTTGTTGTATTAATATACGAAAAAAAACGATTCGTACAAGTTTTTTAACTTTTAAAATATGTTTTTTAATAAAAAAAGACGCCTTTTTTAATAAAGACGCCTTTTTGTGATATATATTACTACAGAATTGTTGCTAATTCCTCATTAAATAGTGTGCTACACAATAAACATCTTTGTCTTTTCTTGCTCTGTAATCAGTTCCTTCTATATGAGGTAAACTGAACTGCATGTTTGCGTTAATTAATTTCATTGTTTTAAATTATTTGTTGTTTTACTAATTAAGTTTTTCTTAACAAGTATGGTACAAATATACGAATACTTTTTAATAAAACAATAAATTTTAACATTTAAAATATTGAAAACCAATAAGTTAGGTTGTTTTAAGGTGCAGGCTGGCTGTCCGGATTTTATCCAGATACCTATTGCTTGTGCAACGTTTTGTACGTTAGTTGCTTAGAGTTCAATTCTTACTTTTTATATGTTTTGTACTATAATTTCATTTTCTTCAAAAAAAATATAAAAAAAAGCGTCCAACAAATTTGGACGCTTTTTATATCACTAGTTTTTATAATTAAATCATATACGATTTTTGATTATAATTGACATATAACGTCCGATTTCGAAAGATTCCTGCATCAAGATTCTCACGAAAACTACATTTTGGTATTGCTACCCATTGTGCTATATGTAAATTCATTTTTTTCATAAAAGCAAATATACATAAATTTTTTATAATCCACGTTTTTTAAACATTTTGTTTAATTTTTCAATTTTCCCTATGATTTTGGTAAAAAAGTAAGTCAGTGACTTACTAAAAGTAAGTCACTGACTTACCAAAAATAAAATTAAAGGGTTTAATTTTGGCATGGATACAAACTTAAAGCCTTCTTAGTAAGGTCAAAAAGTAACAAGTTTGCTTTTTGTCGTCGGGGAAAATGCTATAAAAAAGAAAACAAAGTGAATTTACTATACCCAAAGTAAAAAAATGAAGCAGAATAAAAAAAACGCCCACTTGGCGTTTTTTTTTGTTAAAAATGTCATTCTGAACGACAGAGAGGAATCTCACTCATATAAGTAACTCATAGTTTTGAGATGTCTTATTACTCATAACTTCGCTCTGTAGGCATGACATTGTATCCCAAAATCGCATTAACAAAAGAAATTAAAGACTTCACAGCTTGCTGAAAGTTTTGAAAGAAAAATTTGCTTCGCTTTTTACAGCTTATAGCAAACGCTTTAGAATAGTTGAGAGCGTTCTTGTTTTTTTAATGTAATTTTGGCTGGTGGTTTCGACCAAGTCTAAATAAATTAACGTAAAATGAAAAAACTACTCCTACTCATAGCCGTAACTCTTATTACGATGGCATGTAAAAATGAAAACAAAAAAGAAAGCAGTATAAAAGAAGAAACTAGCGAAGTAACTTACCCAAAAGTATTGGGAGAAGTTTTTGAAAAGCATGGTGGAATTAATCAATGGAAGAAAATGAACACCTTGTCATTCACACTAAAAAAGGAGGAGCATACGATAGACTTACATTCACGAAAAACAGCCGTAAATTCACCAGAATATTCTTTAGGATTTGACGGAAAAGAGGTATGGATACAGCAACAAGATACTACTGCGTTTAAAGGAAATCCTGAATTTTATTATAACTTATATTTTTATTTCTATGCCATGCCTTTTGTATTGGCTGATGACGGCATTGTATATTCAGAAACAACACCCTTAACTTTTGAGGGAATAACCTACCCAGGAATAAAAATTTCTTACAAAGCGAACGTAGGAACTTCACCAGATGATAATTATTTTATATTTTACCATCCAGAAACCAAACAAATGGCTTGGTTAGGGTATACAGTTACCTTTTTTAGCAAAGAACCAACTGATGCTTATAAAATTATACGCTATAACGATTGGGAAAATGTAAACGGTTTGGTATTGCCGAAATCTATAACTTGGTACGCTAAAGATGAAAACGGGCAACCCATAAAACCAGCAAAAGAACCTGTTGAGTTTACAATGCCTTTGTTAACTGAGGCTACCTTAGCTAATAGTTTCTACGAAAAACCAGTACAATAATTAATGAACAAAAAACAACGCATGGACAAAAAGTATATATGGAAAAAAGAATACACACTCGTGTTAGTAGCGAATGCACTGTACATTATATTATTTTACTTTATTACTAACATATATACAACATAACCCATGCAGTTAATAGATTGGATTGTTCTTTCGGTAACCTTATTGTTTATTGTTTTATACGGAGCTTGGAAAACCAGAGGAAGTAAAAATGTTGAAGACTTTATAAAAGGAGGAAACGAAAGTAAATGGTGGACGATTGGTTTATCTGTTATGGCAACACAAGCCAGTGCGATTACCTTTTTATCAACACCCGGACAGGCATTTCATAGCGGAATGGGCTTCGTGCAGTTTTACTTCGGATTGCCCATTGCCATGGTAATCATTTGCTTGGTATTTATTCCTATTTATCACCGATTAAAAGTATATACCGCCTACGAATATTTAGAAGGTAGGTTCGACCAAAAAACACGAACGCTAACCGCCATTTTATTTTTAATTCAGCGCGGATTGGCAGCAGGAATTACCATTTTTGCGCCTGCCATCATACTCTCAGCAGTATTGGGCTGGAACTTAATACAACTTAATATTATCATTGGTATTTTGGTTATTATTTATACCGTATCTGGAGGAACAAAGGCGGTGAGTGTTACCCAAAAGCAGCAAATGGCGGTAATTTTTGCAGGAATGTTTGTCGCTTTTTACTTGATTTTACACTATTTACCTGACGGTATTACCTTTACCAAAGCTCTAGAAATTGCAGGAGCTTCCAATAAAATGAAAGTACTTGATTTTTCGTGGGATTTAAACAATCGTTATACGGTTTGGACAGGTATTTTAGGCGGAACATTTTTAATGCTGTCATACTTCGGAACAGACCAAAGCCAGGTACAACGCTACTTGTCAGGAAAATCGTTGCGAGAAAGTCAATTAGGATTGATTTTTAACGGACTCCTAAAAGTACCCATGCAGTTTTTTATTCTGTTGGTAGGAGTGATGGTGTTTGTATTTTATCAATTCAATCCAGCACCGTTGAACTTTAATCCGAAAGCAGGCGAAGCCATCGCAAATTCAAACGCTGAAATCGTTGAACAATATTCCGCATTAAACCAGCGACATCAGTTCATTGAAACTGAAAAAAAAGAGTTGCTCTTTGAAGGTTTAACACCAGAAAATGTGGTTAAAATTAAAGAATTTAACGAAGAAGATAAAGCCCTAAAAGAAAAAGCGAAAACGATTATTACCGAAGCAAATCCGTTGGTAGAAACAAATGATAAAGATTATGTTTTTATTCATTTTATTCTGCATAATTTACCTAAAGGATTGATAGGTTTGTTGTTAGCGGTAATTTTATCTGCCGCGATGTCATCCACTGCGTCCGAATTAAACGCTTTGGCAGGAACCACCGTTATTGATTTATATAAGAGAAACACTAGTAAAGAACATAGCGAAGCACATTATGTAAAAATGTCGAAATGGTTTACGCTAGGGTGGGGTATTTTGGCAATTTTGGTCGCCTGTGTAGCCAATTTGTTTGATAACTTAATTCAGTTGGTGAATATTATTGGTTCAATTTTCTACGGAAATGTATTGGGAATCTTTTTATTGGCATTTTTTGTAAAGTTTGTCAAAGGAAATGCCGTATTTATTGCAGCAATTATTACGCAAGTTATCATTATTGCAGTTTGGTATATCGATTGGTTGCCTTATTTGTGGTTAAATGCTTTGGGCTGCGGATTGGTAATGTTGTTGGCAGTACTTATTCAATTACTTTCTAAAGAAAACTAACTTTTTTCTATTCGTAAAGCATCAATAATGTCAGAAGCAATTAATGCGTTGTAGCCTTTTTTACAAGCGGCTTTATCTCCTGCTTTTCCATGAAAAAACACGCCCAATAAAGCAGCATATAAAGGCGAGTAACCCTGTGCCAGTAAGCCTGTAATAATTCCTGTAAGCACATCGCCGCTGCCCCCTGTTGCCATTCCTTGGTTTCCAGAAGTGTTGAAATACAAATTTCCTTCAACAGAAGAAATCGTAGTATAGGCATTTTTTAAAACCACGATGCATTGATGTTTTTTTGAAAAAAGAAGTTGCTTTTGAAAACGCTCTTTTGAGGTGTTGGAGTTTCCTACCAACCTATCAAACTCTTTGATATGCGGCGTTAGCATCGAATTTTTTGGCAGTAAGGCTATCAACTCTTTATGTTGAGCTAAGATATTGATAGCATCAGCATCTATTACTAATGGATGCTTACTTTCTGATAGTAACTTTTTTACGACTTCTACCGTTTTTTTGTCCGTATGGAGTCCTGGACCTATGCCGAGAGCGTCGTATTTCGAAATTTCTGGTAGCTGGGTTACGAATTCTTCATGCTCATCGGTTACACACATCGCTTCTGGAACGGAAGATTGTATAATTTGATATCCGCATTTGGGAACATACGTAGTGAGTAAACCCACACCACTGCGCAAACAAGCTCTCGAAGAAAGTACCACAGCACCTATTTTTCCGTAAGAACCAGCAATGATCAAGGCATGTCCGTAACTTCCTTTGTGTGATTGGCGAGGTCTTGGGACCAAAACCTCTACAATTCGTTTGTCTAGCAGGTAATGGTTACTTTCTTGTTGTTGTATAAACGTTTCATCTAAACCGATGTCAACCGTTTTCCAATTTTTTACAAAATTTCCATGTTCAGGAAAAAAGAAGGAACGTTTTGGACGTTGAAAACTTATGGTAAGGTCAGCTTTTACAATGGTGTCTGCATCAGATACCGCATCGCAATAGAGTCCTGAAGGAATATCGACAGCATACACTATCTTATTAGCTTCATTCATCTTTTTTATAACTTCCTGTGTAAAACCAGTTATAGGTTTAGATAGTCCTGAGCCAAAAATAGCATCGATGATGATATCGTATGCTGAAAAATCAGGAATATCACTTACCGATTTAATAACGATGCTATCGTCAAGTTTCTTAAAATTCCTGTTGCAGTCTGGAGCAAGCGTTTCTTTTAGTTGAACTAAAAAAGGTTGCACATGAAAACCCTTGGTTCGAAGTATTCGGGCAATGGCAAATCCGTCACCCCCATTATTTCCAACACCCCCAACGACTGCAATTTTTTGGGTAGGTTTTAGCAGGGGTTCAATAGCTTTTGTAAATGCCAACGATGCTGCTTCCATAAGAGCCAAAGAAGTGATTCTTTTTTTAGTAATGGTGTATTCGTCGGCTTTTCGTATTTGTGAAACATTGAGTATTTTTTGAAGCGTATCCATGTAAGAAATGTACGATTTTTATAAGGATCGTCAAAATAGTTTTCAGGTGTTAGTTTTGAGTTTTTAGTTGTGAGTTGTCAGTTAACAATTCAACAATTCAACAGTTCAACAGTTCTGCAACAATTAAAGATGATCAGTTGTCATTGTTCATTGATACAAATTATTAGTAAAACACTGTGAATTATAATTTTGTTATATTTGAAAACAATTTTCTAATAGAGAGTGTGTGTTTTGTAAACAAAACTCAATATCGAATTTTGTTTATAAGAAATAGTGATAAAAGAATAAGCGATTTAAGGTAGTTTATTGTATTCGGTCATTTACCAAGCGCATAATACGCTCAAACTGCTCTTTGAGTCCCATATCAGAATTGTCAAACTCAATGGCATCATCGGTCATTACTAGCGGAGAATCTTTTCGAGTAGAATCTATCCTGTCGCGTTCTTGTACATTTTGTAAAATATCTTCGTAATTCACTTTGTCTCCTCTGTCTAGCAATTCTTTATAGCGGCGAGTAGCACGTTTGCTGGCAGAGGCAGTCATAAACAATTTGAGTTCAGCATCAGGAAAAACCACCGTTCCTATATCACGCCCATCCATTACAATGCCTTTGTTTTTACCCATTTCTTGCTGTTCGCGTACTAACTTTTTTCTAATTTCAGAAATCTCAGCAACCTTGCTTACCAATTTAGAAACTTCAATAGTTCTAATTTCTTTTTCAACATTTACTCCGTTTAAATACATTTCGGCAAAGCCAAGTTTTTTGTTAAACGTGAACGACAAAGAAATAGCAGGCAACTCTTCAATTAAACCTTTTGAATCGAAATGATTTTCCGAAATATAACCATGCTGCATGGCATATAAAGTAACGGCTCTGTACATAGCGCCTGTATCTACATAAACGTATCCTAACTCTTTCGCTAATTGTTTGGCAATGGTGCTTTTTCCTGTAGATGAAAAACCGTCAATAGCAATGGTAATTTTCTTGGTCATGATTCAAAAAATAGAAAACAAATATACGGTAGAATTTTTAAAATAAAATATAGTTAACCTGTGATTAAATGGGCTCGGAGAGTAGTTTTTTTTTGAACTGTTAACTAACAATCTAAGTCTCTGCTATTCAAGGTTGAAAACTTTAGTTGCTAGTTCAAAATAGATTTTATATCTTTCATCATTAATTTTGTTAAGTTTGTAGCCGTTTTTTTAATAAAAACTATAAATTTGATTTTCTTAAACATCCCCTTAGATGAACAAGTATACTAAAAGCATTTTATTACTTTTAGGAGCACTGATGTTATGTGTAACTAGTGTTGTATCTCAGACTTTATTAAAGCCTGTTTTACAGTTTACGGCTGCATGTAATGGGGGACAAACAGACTTTGGAGTACAATTTCGTTATTCAGAAACTGCTTTTAACAGCGATAATGTTTTTACTATTGAACTGTCTGATGCCGACGGTAATTGGGATAACCCAACGAACGTGAGAACCATAACTGAAGAAAATGATACGTTTACTTTTACCAAATCTTTCCAATTGCCCGATAATACATACGGGACAAACTACAGAATACGCTTGGTAGCCACTTCACCTGCAATGACGAGTCCAGATTCAGATCCATTTGAGGCGTATAAATATCCAACAAGTACACTTATATTAAATAATTTTGAAAATGTGTATTTATGTGGTAGTGGTTCTACTGAACTTACGTTGAATACAACTCAAAATGGTGCTTACCAATGGTATCGAGATGATGTATTGATTACAACGACTGCCGAGCCTAAATTAATAGTTTCTGAAACAGGGAAGTACCAAGTAAAGATAGATTACGGATCTTGTGGTTCTAAAGATTCTACTTTAGTAGATGTCGTGATATTGGATGAAGGAGACAGTCAGATAAAAGGAAACTCAACCATTGAAATATGTGGCGACGAATCACATACGTTCGAAGCCAATGTGTCGTACCCTAATTTGACCTACAATTGGTATTTAGACGATACCTTGGTAAAATCATCTAACGACCCTACGTATACCACACCAACCACAGGGCAGTTTGGTACCTACCGTTTGGTAATTGATACAGGGGAGTGTACCACTACTTCAAATAATGTGGTATTGCAACAGCAAACTACTGCAGGGTTTGAGGTAACTACGCAAGGTGCACTTACTAGAGCTATTTTAACAGGAGAAGCCATAGAGTTGTGTATTAGTCACGATGCTTCTTCAGGCAGTATTCAGTGGTACAAAGACGATGCGCCTTTAGCAGCAAGAACACAGCCTTGTATGAATGCAACAGAACCGGGCGTGTACTATGCACGGGTAACCGAAAGTACTGGTTCTGCCTGTGATGCAGTAGTAGATTCAGAAAAATATACCTTATTAGGCATTAAGTCATTCAATGCCACTATAAGAACCGATACAGCTTACGAAGCATGCAACGCTGCGAATACAAATTTAAGTATTGTTGGGGTTACAGCTATTGCCGAAGACGACAACGAATACGACTTAACTGCGAGTCAAATTGAAGCATTGAATTATCAATGGAATAAAGATGGCAACCCTATATCAGGAGAAACCAATGAAGAATTAGCGCTAAACTCTTATCTAGATAGTGGTTTGTATACCTTACGGGTAAGCGTTTTTGGAGCAGAAGGAGTTTCTAACGAATTAGAGATTCAGTTGGTAGAAGTGCCAGAGGTAACGTCATCTTCTAATTCTAATTCGTTGTGTGCGGGTTCTTCGATAACGTACACAATAAATAATGTAATTGCTGGTTATACCTATCAGTGGATAAAAGATGGTACAGAAGACGTAACTCCAGCCGACCCTCAAGTATTAGAAGTAACAGCAGCAGGAACATATGTGTTAAACTATGCGGGTTATGGATGCGATAACGAACTGAACCCTATTGTTGTAGTTCCTTTTGACGACTCGGCAGTAACGATTACGCCTTCAGAAATAGTAGTGTTAGAATCTGGAAGTTCAGCAACGATTGTAGCGTCTGGCGGAGAAGCATATCAATGGTATCAAGGAGAAGATACTTCAGGAGTGTTGTTATCTACTACAGAAGAATTAACAGTAACGGCTCTAGGCTTTTATACCGTGTTTGTACAAGTAGGAAACTGTTCAGTGATACGAACTATTGAGGTAGTAGAACCTGACGGACAAATTATAGTGCCTAATATTGTGTCTCCGAATCAAGACGGAGCTAACGATACATGGAAATTGTCAAACACGTATGCGTATCAACCCAATGTAGAGGTAATACTATACAATTCGAACGGTAGAGAAATTTTAAAGACAACCGATTATAAAAATGATTGGCCAATGGAGAGCTTAGGGAATCAAAAAATATTTTATTATAAAATTATAAAAGACGAAAAGTTAATTAAAGCAGGTACCATATCGGTAATAGATTAAATTATATGATTAGAAAAATTACTATATTGATTTGTGTTTTATTAAATGTGTTTGCAATACAAGCACAATTTTCTGATAGTGGGCAGCTACACAATAGTTTTAGCTCTCGCAATTTCATGAAATTTAATCGCTTTTTAACGGTACCTACTTTTTCAGCGCTTAGAGAGGATAAAACTTCTCTTTCTGCTATTGTTAGAAATAGTAATGTAGCGTTTGAAGACAATCCTAGATTGTATTTGGCAAGTTACTCCGGAAAAATGCGGGAAAATGTCGGAGCTGGTTTAGCGATATACCAACAAGAAGTAGGAGTATTTAAAGATTTCGGTGCCTTAGCTAACTATGCGCACCGTTTGCAGTTAAATGAAACGATGGATTTAACGTTTGGCTTTAACTTTATATACAGTAGAAGAAGTGCCGATGGATTGAAAGTAAACTCGGTAGACCCTGAACCGCAAATCTCTAATTACCAAGACATACCCATTGTAAATTTTCAGCCAGCCATAACTCTTTCAATAGGAAGATTTGATGTAGGAGTGTTTTTTGAAAACTTACTAGACTATAATTTAAAGAATAGCGAATTAGCGACTTCTTTTGGAGAAAAAACATTTTCAGGGCATGCAATGTATTCGTATGAACTAACATATGCAAGAGGTCTTTTTGAAGGAACAGATGTACGAGTGCTAGCCATGGCAAGAAAACCAGGAGATGGTGAGTTTGGTTATGGTGCCAATGCGATTATCGATTTACCTAAAGCAGGTTGGTTAAAAGCAGGATACGATAACAACTATGGTATATCTGCAGGGTTAGGAGTTAATTTATCTGATAATTTATCGATAGGGTTTACCTATGAAAAGAATAGTTTTGCTGCAACCAATGAGGTAGGTTTGATTTATAGTTTTGAAAAAAATCATTTACAAGACAGCGACCTAAAAGAAGAACAGGTAGTGTAAAAGTAAACCTTCCAGAAAGAACTCCTATACGACAGGCTGAATATGAGAATCCAGAGCACAACGATTTATCAGACGAAATTCTTAGAGCGCAAGATTCTATAAATATTTTAAATAAAAAGATAGATGAGGTATTGCGAATACTTAAAAATCAGCCAGCACCTAAAACAACAACAAATACTGTAATAATTAGAGACTCAGCACAGGCAAAAGATACATCATTACGAAGAAGAACAAATGCCCCATGGCGTAAGAGTACCATCACACGTTCGGGTGGTGGTGGAGGCACCATGTATTATGTTGTTTCCGATCAGTTTAGAAGCAAAGAAAACGCAGAAGCCTTAATTGAAAAATGGGCACGTTTAGATATTGAAGCAAAATACGTGTTCGAACCTCAAAAGAAAATTTACTATGTTTATATTGAAAGGTTCGCCAAAGAAGAAGATGCAGAAGAAGAAGTAGATGACTTCAACGATAAAACGCGTTTGTTCGAAATGAATAACAGTAAGAAAGACAATTCAACGATTGAAGTAAAGAAAATAACTAAAGACCCCGTTTATGTGGTTAAAATAACCTTAGGAACTGGTGAAGGAGGTAGTTATGAAGAGCCTAAAACACAGCCTCCTGCAAGAGTAAGAACTATGAAGGTTAAAGGCGTAGCACCAGGATACTATTTACAGGTATATGTAAATGGTAACAAAGCGTTGGCAGATAGAAACGTAGATGAATTAAGAAATGACAATATAGATGCAGATTATTTTGTAAACCCCCAAACAGGATATATGCATACCTATATATTTAAAACAAACGATAGAGCAGAAGCTATTAAAATGTATAACACAAATTTAAACGGAGCCTTTTACGATCGTAAGACGATAGTACATATAAAATAACTTACAACTAATTCCCCCTTGATATTATGAAAAAAATCATTACCCTGTTAATCCTTTTGCAAATCACTGGCCTGTTTTCTCAAGAAAGAGAACTAATCGAAGGGGTTATGCAAAAAGATCAAGCCAAAGCAGATACCCCCTTTCAACTAAGAACGGAGCACACCTTAAGAGGTAATTTAACCTTTATAGCCAACAATACTTTAAATAGGTCAAACAATGGTAACGGTCAATCGGCTAACAATCCGTATAATGGTAATGGATCTAACAGTGACCATAACGGAGCATCAAATATGGATTATATCGATATCGATTCTGATCCAACTACCTTTTCATCAAGTAGTGCTACCTTAAACCTACCGAACTGTTCAAAGGTAACGTATGCAGGGTTATATTGGGCGGCAATATATCCATATGAAGAATGGAAAGATGAAGAATTTGGAGTAAATACCAGAGATGATGATTTTAATGAAATGAAGTTCAAATTACCGGGAGCTTCTAATTATATTGATGTTGTTGCAGATAAGTTTGATGCAACAGCTAGGGAATTAATTTATGACGATGGAATTACTACTGAGAAGCCTTATGTATGTTATAAAGATGTTACAGGTTTAATACAAGGGTTAGCAAACCCTAATGGGGTGTATTACGGCGCTAACATAAAAGCTACCAAAGGAAGAGATACTTTTGGAAGTAGTTTAGGATCTTCAGCAGGCTGGATATTGGTGGTGATTTATGAAAACGAAACAGAATCAAGAAAAAAATTCTTTGTTTTTGACGGTTTTGCGACTATTAAAGTAAATGAAGGTGAAGATGAATCAGTTTATGATGTGCCTTTTTCAGGTTTTACTACAATACCAACAGGACCAGTTGCAGCTAATTTTTTAGTTGGTTCTTTAGAAGGAGACCAAAAAATAGAAAATGATAGATTTGAATTACAAGATACTTCGGGTAACTTTCAAAAGTTAACCACAGGAAGTCTTAATCCTATAGACAATTTTTTTAATAGCTCAATTACCTATAATAATTCATATTTAGGAGGCAGAACGCCAGACAGTGAAAACACTTTGGGGTTAGATGCTGACTTTTTTGAGCTCAATAATCCATCCAATAGTTTAATAGGGAATAACCAATCCAGTGGGGTCATGCGTTTTTCTTCAACGCAAGATTCCTATTGGCCCTTTTTACTAGGATTATCGGTAGAAGTAATAGAACCTAGTATTCGTTTGGTAAAAACCATTGATGACGGAATAGACCAAGGTTCTTAATAATTTAGGAGGAACCGATGTTGACCTAGGAGACTACTTATGGTACGACATCAGTTTTCAAAATGTAGGTACAGATGATGCTATCGAAACGGTTATTATCGATAGGCTACCTAAAAATGTTAGCCTGTTAGAAAGTGACATTATTTTACCACCAGGAGTCACCTACACTTACGATCCTCCTACCTTTTTGAACGAATTTAGAGGAGAGTTGCGTTTTACCATACCAGATGGTTTTGTTGAACGAAATGACCCTGCTTATAATATAAGGTTGCGGGTGCAAGTTGCACCCAACTGTGCAGCATTAAGAGACGTGTGTTCTTAATATTATTGAAAATCAAGCTACAGCCAATTATGTAGGAGAAGTTTCAGGAATAGTAGTCGATGGAGAAGAAAGTTTCGCTGCAGTAGATGCTTGTGGCTTTGGAGTGGTTGGAGCTTCTAACTTTTTAGCAGACATAAGTGGATGTACTTTTGAAAGAAATCAAATAATTTGTGGTAATAGTACTACTTTGGTAGCAGGAAGTGGCTTTCAGTCGTATTCATGGGAAAATGCAGCAAACCCAGGGGTGGTTTTAGGTACAGAGCAAACACTAGAAGTAACACAAACAGGAACTTATATCGTAACAAGAATAGCACCAGTAGGTTGTATTGGGCAAACCGAAACCATACATGTTATCGGTTACGATTCTGAGCCCAATCCTATAGCTTCTTTTGCAGATCAGGTACTAACCTGTTCAAATAACGGTTTAGAATTAGCCGAAATTTATTTGTGTACAGGAGACGACCGTACCATTAATTTACCTTTTGACCCCAATTCTCAGACAACAGTAAGATGGTTTCAATTAGACGAAGCTTCTTGTGCAGATGAAACACAAGCAGGTTGTCCGAATGTAAATACAGCCTGTACGTGGAACGAGATAGGAAATGGAGAATTTTCTAGAGACTTTGCAGATGCAGGCGAGTTTCGTTTAGATGTACTTTACGATGGGCAATGTCCTAGAAGCTATTATTTTAATGTATACAAAGCGACAGTAACTCCCGAAATAGTAGTAGAAGAAATTATTTGTGGAGCCCCAGGCTCAATTACAGTAAACAATATCCCTAGTACCTATCAATATAGTTTGAGTGGAATTTCAGGAACTGCAACCGACGGCTATTTTGTTGATTTTCAAGACAGCAATGTGTTTTCGGTAACACAAGCAGGAGATTATAATTTAACTGTTCGTTTAAACCCTTCAGAGCCAGGAGCATCTTGTAACTATACATTCGATTTGATTTATGTAGGTGCTAGAAATATCGACTTACAAGTAACAGGTGAGAATATGGAATGTGCTAATGGACCAGCAACTATCCGAGCACAGATTAATAATGTACCTGGTCCTTATACATATACATTAACATTAGGAGGAAATACCGTAGGTTCGCAAGTAGGCATTACCGATAATAATTACGAATTTACAGTTACCGATGGTGGAAACTACACCGTTACAGTTTCTACTCCGCAATGTAGCGCCACTCAAGATATTGAGATCATTGAACCAGCAGAATTAACCCTAACAGCACTGAAAACAAAAGATATTAGCTGTGAAGATGGCAGTTCTCCAGGAATCATTGAGTTAACAGCAGGAGGCGGTACGATTGATACTTCAACAGGAAACTCGTATTACTTTGCCGTATGGACGAGTCAAGGAGTAGATTTGTATACCAATGTGTCAGATATTCCTGCTTCGGCTTATTTAACATCAGGTACCAATAGCTATTCTTATTCTGTGCCTATTGGAAGCGAGGGAGTGTACCGATTTGTAGTGATAGATCATAATGGATGCTACCAAATAACAGGTCCTATAGAAGTGGTAATCGAACCAGAATTGCAATTCTCTTATACCACAACAGACATTTCATGTAACGGATTAACCAACGGAGAAATTAACGTAGGAGTTAACGGAGATAATTTAGGATATGCTGTAGAGTACAGTATTAATAATACTGATTGGTTTAACCCAGGAGCATTTTCGAATTTAGCTGCTGGTTCCTATACAATATACATAAGAGCGTCTAAAAACTCATATCAATGTTTGTATGAAATTACAAATGTCACTATAAACGAACCGGAAGCGTTGTCTGGAGGAGGCGCGGCTGCCACTAATTTAGAATGTAATACCTCAGGAGGAATCACCTATGGTACGATAACATTTACCCCACCCACTGGTGGTACAGGAGCTTATACGTATCAATATAAGTTAAGTACAGATAGTACGTATACCGTAGCAACCACAAACCCAGCAACAGGTCTGCCCGCAGGAATATATGATGTTAGGGTTGTCGATGCAAATGGATGTCCACTCGATTTAGACCCCGTAGAAATAGAAGGGCTACCAACGGCTCCGACTTTACGTCGCTCAGTAGATTATAATTGCGATGGAACAGGAAATATTACCATTACCGCAAACCCGGCAGGAAGTTATACCTATACCTTAGGAACCATATCAAACACAACAGGTGTGTTTACGAATATAGCACCAGGAGCTTACACGGTATCGGTTGATTATGGAAGTAATTGTACTAGAAATATCAACGTATCCGTTCGAAATGATAGACAACTTTCAGGAAGTATCATCGGGTCTTCTGATAGTGAATGTTTTGGATCGGATAACGGTAGTATTACCATTTCTGCACAGAATATTGTTGGATCAATCTACGAATATTCTATAGACGGTGGAGACAAATGGTCAGTAACAGCAGATAATCCTTATAAAATTGTTGGTTTAGCACCAGATACTTATAATGTATTAATCAGGGAAACAGACGGAAATGCCTCTTGTGAATTAGATTTAGGAAGTGTTACTCTTAGTCAACCAACAGAGATTTTACTTTCAGCATCATTAACACAAGAAGTAACTTGTAATACAACCACATCAACGATTACTGCCGAAGCAACTGGTGGAATTCCTCCTTACACTTTTAGTATAGATGGAGGAACGACTTGGCAAAGCTCACCAGTTTTTGAAAACGTACCACCTAGAGCAGAACCTTACATTGTAATGGTACTTGATAGTAGACAATGTAATGAGTGTGGATGTACGGCAAATTTATTTGAAAATGGTGACTTTGAAGATCCCACAAGAGCAAATACTACATTTAGGTTTATTAATGAAAATGACTACCCTGGATGGAATATAAAAAATGAAGATAATGATAATCTAATAGAGATTTGGTACAACAACTTTAGAGGAGTACCAGCTTATAGTGGGGTAGCGCATGCCGAATTAAATGCCGATGCAATTGGAACAATGTATCAAGAGTTTTGTACCCAACCAGGCGATGTAATTAATTGGTCGGTAGCTCATAGAGGTAGAGCAGGAGTAGATGTGGCCACGGTAAACATCGGAGCAGATTTACTTACGACGGACTTCATGCAAACCATGACTGATGGAAATACAGCTTGGGGAGTATATTCAGGTCAATACATTGTACCAGCCAATCAAACTACAACCATTATTAGTTTTGAAGCAGTATCCACAGCGACAGGTAATAGAACAGTAGGAAATTTTATTGACGATGTGCAAATAACCATTGCAAGAAGTAGTTGTATTCCTGTTACCGTAATCGTAGAAGAGCCAGAAGCCATAGATTTCACGCTAACCCCAGTAACATGTTACGACGGAACCAACGGAACAATTACCGTAGATGTACTTTCAGGTAATGATGATTACCAGTTCAGTATCAATGGTGGAGCTCCTCAGTCTCCTGATACAGCAACGCCGAATACATTTACATTTACAGGATTAATAGATGATACCTATGATATTACGGTATATGACGGTAGAGGATGTTCAGAGACGAGATCTGCAACTATTTTACCGCAATTATCAGCTACAGTAACTACTGTAGGAGCTACCTGTAGCGATGGTCAAATAGTTATCAACCCAAGTGGAGGCGATGGAAGCTATCAATTCATAGTAGAAGATGCGGGAGGTACTCAAACTACATATCCGTCTAGTCCGATAGATGTACCTGCCGGAACGTATACGGTGTATGTAAGAGATAAAAATGGAGGAGCGAACTTTTGTGAGTTTACAGATACTGTTACGGTAACTCAAATACCCAACCCAACAATTAGTACGTCAGCAACACAACCAAATTGTAGCACAGATACAGGAACGATTACGGTAACCACAGGAAATGGTACAGCACCTTATACGGTAACCGTAACAGGTCCTACTTCATCAACACAAACAGGAAACGATTTAAGTTATTCTTTTACAGGATTAGCAGGAGGAAATTATACCATCACAGTTACCGATGTTAACAATTGTTTCTCGTTAAATGCCACAGAAGTTATTACAGTTCCATCAACCTTAACTAGTGGAGGTCCAACGACAGCAACTGATGTAACATGTAGTCCATCAGGCACTACTTTAGGAACAATTACGTTTACTCCACCAACAGGAGGAACTACACCTTACACCTATTTTTATAAGTTAACCACTGATGCAACCTATACACAAGTGGGAGGTACTACAGTAACAAATTTAGGGGCAGGTACGTATGATACGAGAGTAGTGGATGCTAATGGTTGTTTACTTGATTTAAATCAAGTTACAATAGCCGATTTACCAGCAGCACCTGCATTGAGTACATCGGTAGCCTATAATTGTGACGGAACAGGTACTATTACGGTAACTCCACTAGATGCGAGTTATGAGTATACACTCGATGGTACTATTACGCAAACAGGAGACAATGTATTTAACAATGTGGCGGTAGGTACTCACACCATTTCTGTGGAGTATGGAAGTGGTTGTGCTACAGAAGTAACCGTAAATGTAGCACCAGACCAAGAGTTTACAGCCGCAGTTATAGGTCAAACGAACCCAACATGTATAGGAGATACAGATGGAACAATTACAGTTGAAGTTTATTTCCCTTACAACCCACCAAGTGATTTTGAATACAATATAGGATCAGGTTGGGAATTAGCGAACAGCAATCCATTTACAATTCCAGGTTTTGCAGAAGGAATGCACAATATTCAAGTACGTCCAACAGGTGTAGCATCTGTTTGTGATGTATCGTTACCAAGTGTAACTTTAACCGATCCAACAGCAATAACGGTAGTAGGACTAATTACAAAAGAAATAACCTGTAATCCTGCAACAGGTGCCACCATTAGTCCAACAGCAAGTAATGGAAACGGAGGACCTTATACATACGAGTTATTCGATTCAACAAATACTTCAGTACCAACTACAAGTCCATTTACAGATATACCTGCAGGAACTTATACAGTAGTAGCTACCGATAGATTAGGGTGTACAGGGTCTGTTACGGTAACAGTAGACCCGATTCTAACAGTGACTTTTGATGCTGAACCCCAGTGTTATGATGGAAGTAATGGAGAAATCCAAGTAACCAATGTTACAGGAAATGGTAATTACCAATTTAATATTAATGGTGGACCATGGCAATTCCCTAATGCTGCAACTCCTAATGAATTTACCTTCACTGGTTTGTCTGCAACATCTTATGTTATTAGAGTACAAGACGAAAAAGGTTGCTATGCTGAAGAGACGGTAACTATCAACCCACAATTATTAGCCGCAGCCGACGTTACGAATGCGAGTTGTAGTGATGGCTCAATTAAGATAAATCCAATAGGGGGAGCAGGAAATTATGTATACTCTATAGTTTCAGACGGTTCACCAGCGGGACCTTTTACTGCATTAGACTCTGATACCGATACCAGACCAGCAGGAACTTACGATGTATATGTAAGAGATAACAATGGAGTAGCACCGTATTGTGAGTACATTATTCAAGATGTGGTTATAAATCCAGTTACTCCAGTAAGTATCAATGCTATAGCAAATCATCCAGTATGTAGTGGAGATTTAGGTAGCGTAGATGGTCAAATTGTAGTAAATACAGGACAGGCTCCACATACTATTGTTATTACAGATAGTTCAGATGCAGTTGTTGATACGATTAATAATTTTTCTGGAAGTAATTTTAGTTTTAACAATTTAGTAGCAGATAGTTACCTAATCACAATTATCGATGATTTAGGATGTGAAGATACTTTTAGCTTCTCGTTAACAGATCCAGTGGCTATTCCAATGAATATAAAACCTGTATTACCAGAGGACTGTACAACTATTGTACCCGCTAATACTGGTTTTGACTTTAATTTTGGTAGCACAACATTAGCTAGTTTTGCACCTTATACATTATGGTACACGGTAGATGGCACTACTTGGACAGACATGAGTACATTGCCATTTGCCACAAGCGGAGGAGATAATTTATATTCGGTTAGGGGCTTAACACCAGGTCAGGTTTATTATCCAGCGATAAGAATTATGGATGGGGCTACGGTTCGATGTCAAGTTAATAACGGAATATTTGTAATGCCTTTCCAAGTAAGTGGTATAGTTGTACAGGTAACGCCATCTGGTAATTGTACCACAGGATATAGTGTTACAGTAGTAGCACAAAATGGAGTAGGGCCTTTTGAGTTTGGAATTAGTACGGATGATCCAATAAACACTAACACTTGGTATCCAGCAATTCAACCAGGACCTGTAGATCTTGACCCAGGAAACCCTAATTCAGATTTTAGAAGACATATTTTTACGGGAATTATTCCTGGACTGAATTATCAATTCTATGTAAGAGATACAGATACAGGTTGTATTGAAACGAATAAAAATCCAATTGATTATTCTACAATTGATTCTGATTTTGATGTAAATATCACATCAACAGTAAACAATCAATCGTGTTATGGAGCTAATAATGGTCAAATAGAGTTTACTATAGAAGATACAGATGGCGTTTTATCAGGTGATACAATAGGATGGGAGTTGTATGATGGAATTACAGATTTACCTTTAGGAATTACAGGTACTATAGCGGATACAGAAACGTATCCGTACACCTTTGATGTTCCGCCTACAGAAACACTAAATCCAGGTTTATATTTTATAGTAATAGAAAGTACTTCAGGAGGAACATGTCAATGGGCAAGTGGAGATGTAGAAATTTTAGAAGGATCACCTATTACAGGAAATTTAAATTTGTTGAACAATATTACATGTAGTGTTGATGGACTGATAAGGGTAGAGAATGTTTCAGGAGGTTTTGGCGGATATACATACACGGTAATATCAGCAACAAACACCACGTTAGCAACTCCAATAACATTAACAGGTACTACTTTTAGCGTCGCTCATGCAGAGGTATCAGTCCCAACTTTACCAGTAAATGTAATGGTAGAAGTTACAGACAACAATGGTTGTTCGGAAACGTTCGGACCAGTAGCGTTGAATGTAAGTCCTTCACCTGTGTTAGAGCCAGGAGACATAAGTAGCAGCAGTTGTGCAAGTACTAAAACAATTACTATCACAGCAGATAACGGAGCACCTCTAGGAGGTACACCACCATATCGATATTCAAATGATAATGGAGCAACCTTTACGGCACCAACTTCCGATACTTTCTACACGTTTACTGCTTTAGTGCCAGGAAACTATGACATTGTAGTAAGAGATGCAAATGGGTGTGCAACAAATTCAATTCCTATTGTAATTTATCCAGATGTAGATTTTAGTCTAACTCCAGCGCAAAACCTAAACTGTGTGCCAGGACAAGGTGTTTTCAATATCGAAATAACCTCAGGAGCGAATTTAGGTACCGCAGGAGATTTTACCTATTCAGTTACACCAGTTGCTACCTCTGCACCAGATAATGGCTCTATAACAGGAGCATCGACTTCTCAAAATATTACGGTAACAGCGAGTGGAATATATAATGTTACGGTAACTGATATCACTTCGGGTTGTTCAAATACGAAGTCTATTACCATTCAAGACCCTGTTCAACCTAATTTTACACATACTGCGACAGCGAGTTTATGTGCAGGGGATAATTCGGGAATTATTGAATTAAATGCAGTAGACAATGGTATATTGCCATTGGTTTATGAAATAACCAATACAGCAGGAACTTATACAGTTACATTACCTGCAGGAGATTCAGTATTTACTAATTTACCACCAGACATTTATTCAGTAACAGGAAGAGGTGCGAATGGTTGTACAACTACGTTAACAAATATTGAGATTGAAGAGTACGATCCAATTGTACCAAGTACCCCAGTAGTTACCGAATTCTTATGTACAACTGGCAATACAGTAAATGTAGCCAGTGTTGAGTTACCATCAGGAACCACAGGAGGTTCAGGAAACTATACCCGAGTGGTGTTTACCTACGATCCAGCCGATGGAAGTCCAGATGAAAATCAAGACGGTAGTAATTTTGTATTTACTACCACGAATACCGCAGGTGGTACTGTCAGCATTGTAGTATATGACGATCAAGGATGTTCAGAAACAACTGCTGCAACCATTCAACCATTCAATGCATTAAGTAACCCAGTTGTTACGTTAGACAATGCCATTACTTGTACAACAGGAGAAGACATCACGGTAACATATAGCTCAACAACATCAGTAGCTACGAATATTACTATTGAAGGAGTCAATGGACATGTATATGGACCTATAACTCAAATCGGAGTTACTTCAGGAGATTTTGATGCTTTACCTACAGGAGATTATCAAATAACCATAGAAAACCCAAGTACAGGTTGCGAGTTAGTTACCTATCATACAGTGGCAGAAGAACCTGTATTTGATATACTGATAACGGATATTAAAGATGAAGGTTGTCAGGATGGTAATGACGGAAGTGCCGTACTAATTTTTAGCCCAAGTACACCTTATACAAGCGGTTATACTTATACTGTATATACTTCAGCAGGAGTTGATACAGGAATAAACGGAGTAGGTGATGGTGATACCCCACAGCTTATCACAACAGGCTTATCAGCTGGAACCTACTATGTGCGTATTGATATGGGAGGCAATTCGCCATTCTGTCAAGCACAAAGTGACAACTTTACCATTGCAGAACCTACAGTACCGTTATCGGTAGTAGGAACAGAAACAACAGCGGTAAGTTGTAACGGAGGTTCAGATGCCACGATTACCGCTACAGGAAGTGATGGTTGGGGCAATTATGTGTACCAATTAGAAGAAACAGCAAATCCAGGAGTTGCTTATGGAGGCTATGCCTTTAGCTCAAACAACATCTTTATCAATTTACCAGCAGGAGATTACACCGTGGTAGTAAGAGATAAAGGCGGAGCAGCAGGAGTTTATTGTGAGGCGAGTGATCAAGTAGTAATCGCCGACCCAGTTCCAGTAACATTTACAGTTGATGAAACAGATAATGTATGTGATACCTCAGTAGGAGGAAGTATTACGGTAAATGCAGCAGGAGGCACAGGTACCTATACGTATACACTTTCAAACTCAGGAGGCGTTGTAGAA
The DNA here is from genome assembly GCF_029853675.1 of Tenacibaculum tangerinum. Classification (NCBI taxonomy): domain Bacteria; kingdom Pseudomonadati; phylum Bacteroidota; class Flavobacteriia; order Flavobacteriales; family Flavobacteriaceae; genus Tenacibaculum; species Tenacibaculum tangerinum. Next base: position 371,091 of record NZ_CP122539.1, read on the forward strand.
ACTCAGGTATTAACAGCAACTAGCTATACCTTTACGAATTTAGCAGCAGATGTGTATACGGTAAATGTGGTAGACTCAAATAACTGTGATGCAGGAACTCCAACAGATGTTACGATTAACCCTGATGTTAATTTCTCATTAGTTGAAACTAAAAAGGTAGACTGTTCAGCTTCACCAGACGGAATAGTAACGGTTGATTTAGTGAATTGGGTAAGTGGAACAAGCAACTACGAGTACGATGTAACAGGTTCAGTAGATGCAGTATTGGTATCGAATGTAGCCATAACAAGCGATCCGTTTACCATTACGATTCCAAGTACAAATGATACTCCACAAACCTATACGGTTACAGTACGTGATTTAGATGCCACACCAATTTGTGATGTTTCTAGAACCATTGAAATACAACCGGAAATAAGACCCGACTTTGCTGCTACAGCATCTGTGAATGATATTTGTTTTGGTAGTACAGATGGAGAAATTACCGTTTCACCAACCGATAACGGAATTCTACCATTAACCTATACAATAAGTCCAGATCCTAATGACGACAGCGGTATTTCATCAAATGCCAACGTGGTATTTGCAAACTTACCAGCAGGAGTGTATACAATTGAAGCTGAAGGAATCAATGGCTGTACAACCTCTACAAATGTGGAAATTAGAGGCAATGACGAGATTGATATTCCAGATAATGCAATAACCGTAACTCAATTCGCCTGTACAGAAGGTAATACAACCGATGTTGCTGTAATAACAGTAGATAGAACAGCGATTACTGGAGGAACAGGAAATTACATCCGCGCTGTATTTTTAGACGCCGCAGGAACGGTATTGCAAGACGATAGTAATTTTACATACATCTCTACAGATATCGCAGGAGGTACGTATACAATTAATGTATACGACGAAAACAATGATTGTTTTGGTACAGCTACAGCTACAATCAATCCGTTTACACCGATGACAGATGCAGAGGTAAATGTAACCAAGGCTATCGATTGTGCTACAGGAGAAAATATCACGGTAAAAGTACAGCCAGATTTAGCGAATATAACCTATACCATTACCGGATCTAATACAGGATATACCGATACTCAGACTGTGACTTTAGCAACAGACGTGGCTGCATTTACAGGTTTACCAACCGATACATATACCATCGAAATTTCTAATACCAATACAGGTTGTGTTTTTGTAACCTATCATACCGTAGAAGAAGCTCCAATATTCGATGTTTTGGCAACACCAGAAAGAGCATGTTACGGAGGTACTGGAAGCGTAACTATTAATTTTGGTTCAGAAACACCTTACACAGGAGCGTATGATTATGAGGTATTCGCGGTGGGTAATCCTACTGCAATCACTTCAGGAAGTGGAACAGGAGGAACACCTACACCTATTAATAATTTAATAGCAGGCAATTACTATGTAAGCGTAGTGATGTTAGACTCACCGTATTGTGAACCTACAACAGAAAACTTCGAAATCATACAACCAGTTGAAGATTTAATAGTAAACGGTGAACCCACCTTTATCAATTGTAATGTGTCAACATCAGGAGAAATCTTGTTAACTGCTGAAGGAGGTTGGGGCAATTACCAATATGAATTGGTAAATAACACCACAAGTACAACGGTTCAAAACTTTGATTCTAATAGAAGAATTACAGGGCTTGCAGCAGGTAGTTATACGGCAACAGTACAAGATGACAATAATTGTTTAGCTACTTATGAATTTACTTTGAACGATCCAGTAGATATAACTGCAAATATCAATGTGATAGAGAATGATTGTGAAGGCGAGTATTCAGCAAGTATTGAAGTAACCAATGTAACAGGAGGTCAAGCACAAGATAATACGATTAGCTATACCTATATTTTAACCTACCCTGACGGGGTTACACAAGTAGAGCAATCATCGAACATTTTTAACAATTTACCAGCAGGAGTTAATTATCAAGTAACGGTAAGAGACAATAAATACAGTTGTCAGTTTATTGATAACGTCGATATTGTAGACCCAACTGAAGTTCAGGCAACAGCAAACATTATCGAAGATATTACCTGTAATAACTCAGAAGCTACCGTAGAAGTGTTTGGAGCTGGAGGTACAGGTGCATACCAGTATAGTAGCGATGGGGTTAACTACAGCGATATAAATACTTTCAATGTAGGAGCAGGTGAGCATACCTTCTATGTTCGAGATGAAAACAACTGTGTAAAAGATGTGGTAGTGAATGTAGCTGCTTACGAAGAACTAGAACCTACCCTAAATGTTGAGTCAGGTTTTGTAACTTGTAATGGAGATGCAAACGGAGTGCTATCAGCAACTGTAGTAGGTGGATTTGGAAACTACGAATATCAATTATTAGACAATAATGATGTTGTAGTGGCAGACTGGCAAGAGTCAAGTATGTTCGGAAGTTTAGGTGTAGGTACCTATAAAATAAATGTTAGAAGTACCAATAGGTTTGGAGTAGTATGCTTTGCTGAGACAGCGACATATAACATACAAGAACCAGAACCATTAGTGGTAGATGAGAACCATACCGATGTAAGTTGTTACGGAGGAAGCGACGGTACCATTACCGTATTAGCATCAGGAGGAAACTTAACAGGTTATGAATACAACATCAGTTCAGACCCAACCAATAAGTTTGTGCTAGACAATGTATTTAGAAATTTATCAGCAGGAAATTATACAATTACGGTAAAAGATAAATTAGGATGTTTAGAAACGATTGATGTTACTATCGGAGAGCCTGATGAATTTACAGCAACCTTAGTAAGTACTACTGAGCAAATTTGTATCAACGATCCATCTCCAACAATAACCATAGAGGTTGAAGGCGGAACACAACCGTATTATGTGAGTATTAATAATATAGAAATGCCAACCCCTTACAATCAGAATACTATAGTTTTAGGAGCTGCTGAAAACATACAAGGAGGTATGCCTTACTATATTACTGTGAGAGATAGCGGACAAGGTTGTGACATCCCAGAACCAATTAGATTAACAACTGCTGAACCAGTAGATTTACAATTAACGGTAGATTATGAGTATACCTGTCCAACAGGCAATATCATTTTGGCAATGGTAGATGAAGTTTATAGAAACAATGTATCCTATACATTATTCGATGGTACAGGCAATTCTGTAGCAACCAATACCACAGGTGAGTTTATCGACGTACCAGCAGGTAACGGTTATATAGTTACAGTTACGCATACAATAACTTCGTGTTCTGAAAGTTCTAGTAGTAACCCAATTGATATCATAGCATATCAACCATTAGTATTAACTATTGACGATTCGGTTAAGAATACGTTAATTGCAAATGCAGAATTTGGATTGCCACCGTATGAATATAGTGTAGATGGAAGTGAGTTTGGACCCGACAACGAGTTCTTAATTTTACAAACAAAAGACTATACAATAACGGTAAGAGACGCTAGAGGATGTGAGGTTACACTAACGGTTAGAGGAGAATACATCTCTATCTTTATACCAAATCTATTTACACCAGATGGAGACGGAACGAATGATTATTGGTATCCACGTGAAGTAGAAGACTATCACGAGATTAAAGTGTTTATTTATGATAGATACGCACGTAATTTAGCGAATTTCAAAGGAGTAGTAGAAGGATGGGATGGTAATTATGACGGAAAACCACTACCATCAGGAGACTACTGGTATACTATTTACTTTAAAGAACTATCAGGTCAAGAGAAGAAAGTAATGGGTCACTTTACACTATATAGATAAGAGAAATGAGAAAGATTTTAATAATTTTATGTGTAGTATTTTGTAGTGTAAAAGCAACTGCACAGGAGATAGAATTACCACAATACGTGAGTCATTTGGCAGATAATCCGTTTTTAATCTCACCAACCTATGCTGGTATTGGAACGGGATTGCAAATACGTTTGAATGGTGTGAGTCAGTGGATTGGTGTTAAAAATGCACCCGATACACAATCGTTAACTGTTGAAGCACGTATCGCCGATACCTTTGGTGGAGGAATTAGTATTTTTAACGATAAAAATGGAAATACTACACACAAAGGAGCGAAATTGTCGTTTGCCAGTCATTTAACACTAAGTGATTTTCACGATAGCTTTTTATCTTTTGCGTTAAGCTATAGCTTTATTCAGTTTGGTATCGAAACCTCAGAAAATAACTCTGGTCAATCAGTGCCCAACAGAACACTAAATAATTCAAATTTTGATGTAGGACTGTTGTATCGTTATGAACGATTTAGCATTACAGCGAATGTGGTAAATATTCTTAACAAAGAAATTGAAAATTTCCAAACCGGAGAGCCAGAAGTGTTAAGAAAGTACACTGTATTTAGCTCGTACACATTTGCCAATATAAGCAGAAACTTTGAGTTAGAACCTTCAATATTAGTAGAATATAGAGAAGCAGATAAACGCTCTAGAACAGATGTAAATATCAAAGCAAGAAAAGGTGTTAGAGAAGGTTATGTATGGGCAGGGTTGAGTTATACCTTTCTCAACGATCAGTTTTTTACACCCAATGCCATTGCTCCGCTGTTTGGTTTAAAAAAGGATAATTTATACGTGTCGTATGGATTTAGTATTAACATGAATAAAACCCAAGATTTTAATTATGGTACACACATGATAACACTTGGTTTTGACTATGAAAGAAGACCAAGTTTGGCACGCTGTACTCAAAAAATGATTATATTTTAAACAATAGAAAGTAGAAATTGCAAATCCTCAAGCTCAAACTTGGGGATTTTCTTTTTCTTTGCACTAATGGAAAATAAGAACCAAACATCAATTAACCTTAATAAGTATATAAGTAGTACTGGAATATGCTCACGTCGGGAGGCAGAACGCTTTATTACAGAAGGTAGAGTTACGATCAACGGTAAACCTACCCAATTAGGAAATAGAGTATACGAAGGAGATGTAGTAAAAATTGATGGAAAATTATTAAGAGCAAAGGCTAAAACAATTTATATCGCTTTAAACAAGCCAGTCGGAATTGTTTGTACAACAGATAGTAAAGAACGTAAAAATATTGTAAAATTTGTAGGGCATCCACAACGGTTATTTCCCATAGGTCGCTTAGATAAACCTTCTGAAGGACTCATTTTCTTGACAAATGACGGAGATATAGTCAATAAAATTTTACGAGCAGGAAATAACCACGAAAAAGAATACATCGTTACCGTTAACAAACCAATTAACGAACGCTTTATAAAACGAATGAGTAGCGGAATACCGATTTTAGGAACCGTTACAAAGAAATGTAAGGTAGAACGCATCAACGATACTGTATTTAAAATAACTTTAGTACAAGGCTTAAACCGTCAAATACGACGCATGTGTGAGTATTTAGGGTACGAAGTTAAAAAATTGAAGCGTACACGTATTATGAATGTAACTTTAGGAAACTTGAAAGTAGGTGAGTGGCGTGAATTATCAGCCAAAGAAATGGATGAAATAAATAGTTTGGTAGCTAATTCTACAAAAACAGAGGAAGCCTCAAAAAAAGATTCCGAAGTAACAACAAAAAATAAAAAAGTCTCACCAAAAAAGAACACCAATTTTAAAAATAAGTTTGGAAGACAAAGAAAAAAGTAGTTCTGGTAGTAGGCAATAATTAAATACGAATAACTAACAACCAAGAACCAAGAACCAAGAGCCAAGAACCAAGAATCAAGAACCAAAAGCCATGAGCCAAGAGCCAAGAGCTAACTTTCAACTTTCAACTTTCAAACTTTCAACTTTTATAATTTCAACTTTTATAATTTCAACTTTCACACTTTTTAACTCTTACACTTTTAAACATTCAACTTACATACGTATCTTTGTCGCTTATGCAATTTGACTTAAAAATAACAGACTCTAAAAGTAAAGCACGAGCGGGTGTGATTACTACCGATCACGGAACTATAGAAACTCCCATATTTATGCCTGTAGGTACCGTAGCTACGGTAAAAGGAGTACACCAATCAGAATTAAAAGATGAAATAAATCCTGATATTATTTTAGGAAACACCTATCATTTATACTTACGACCACAAACCTCCATTTTAGAACAAGCAGGAGGCTTGCATAAGTTTATGAATTGGGATCGTAATATTTTAACCGATAGTGGAGGATATCAAGTATATTCCTTATCAGGAAGAAGAAAAATTAACGAAGAGGGTGTAAAATTTAAAAGTCATATCGATGGCTCTACGCATTTTTTTACCCCAGAAAATGTAATGGAAATTCAACGCTCTATTGGCGCAGATATCATTATGGCTTTTGACGAGTGTACCCCGTATCCTTGTGATTATGGATATGCAAAACGCTCTATGCACATGACACATCGTTGGTTAAAACGCTGTGTGAATCACTTAGAAAAAGTTCCACCAAAATACGGATATAATCAAACCCTATTTCCAATTGTACAAGGGAGTACTTATAAAGATTTGCGTAAAGAATCTGCAGAATTTATTGCATCGGTAGGTGCTGAAGGAAATGCGATTGGAGGATTATCGGTAGGAGAGCCAGCAGAAGAAATGTATGCAATGACAGAGGTAGTAACTGCTATTTTACCAGAAGACAAACCTCGCTATTTAATGGGAGTAGGAACCCCAATCAACATTCTAGAAAACATAGCCTTAGGAGTTGATATGTTCGATTGTGTGATGCCCACACGTAACGCCCGAAACGGTATGCTGTTTACTGCACACGGAAGTATCAATATCAAAAATAAAAAGTGGGAAAATGATTTTTCACCTATTGATGAAATGGGAATCACTTGGGTAGATACTATGTACTCAAAAGCGTATTTACGTCACTTATTTGCAGCAAGAGAAATGTTAGGAAAGCAAATCGCATCCATTCATAATTTAGGTTTTTATTTATGGCTGGTACGTGAAGCACGCAAACATATTATAGCAGGAGATTTTGCCACTTGGAAAGATAAAATGGTACAACAAATGAATAAACGTTTGTAATTTGAAAATATTAGATTGGTACATATTAAAACGTTATTTGGTAACCTTTTTGTTTACCCTACTTATTTTAATACCCATTGCGGTAGCTATCGATATTGCCGAAAAAATAGATAAGTTTTTACGGTATGAAAACTTAACAGTTTTTGAAATAGCGAATGATTATTACAAAAATTTTATCATTTATTATGCAAATACATTCATGCCCTTGGCATTGTTTATTGCCGTAATTTTATTTACTTCCAAATTAGCAAGCAATACCGAAATTATTGCGATTAACAGTTCGCAAGTATCTTTTACACGATTTCTATATCCTTATTTTTTAGGAGCAACCATTGTTTGTATAGTAGCACTCTTAATGAATCATTTTTTTGTACCCTCTAGTAGTAAAACAAGAAAAGCTTTTGAAGATAAATACATAAAAAAGAAAAAATATTCAGACAATTCTGTAAGAGAATTTAGTTTGCAACTCAACGATAGCACGTACATATACATTCAAAATTTCGATTTAAAGAGAAATTCAGGATACAACTTCTCTATAGATGAATATGACGGAATTAAACTAAAAAAGAAACTGACTGCCGACAATATTAACTGGATTGAAAAGGATAGCACATTTAAGTTAAGTACGTGGAAGAAACGAAAAATTTTTAAAGACAGAGACAGTATCTTTTCAGGAAGAACCTTAGACACAACTTTTGCATTTACACCAAGTGACTTTAATTATAAAAATACCATGGCTCAAGAAATGAGTTCACCAGAATTGGTTAAGTTTATAAATATATCTCGAAAAAGAGGTATTAAAAACCTAAACGCATATCTAGTAGAACTCTATAAAAGAACCAGTTTGCCCATTGCCTGTTATATATTAACATTAATAGCAGTCGGATTGGCACATAAAAAGGCAAGAGGTGGTATTGGGGCGAACCTTGCCATAGGTATCAGTGTGATGTTCATATATGTATTCTTCTTAAAAGTAGCAGAGGTATTAGGAGCAGTGCCAGGAGCCAATGCACTATTAAATGTTTGGATGCCTAATCTTGTATTCGGTATGTACGCTATATATCTATACTACAATGCACGGAGATAAATTAAAAAACTACCTACACCTACACTTCATTGTTTTTATTTGGGGATTTACAGCAATACTAGGTAAATTAATATCTATAGATGCAGTTCCGCTAGTTTGGTACAGAATGTTGTTAGCAGTAGTATTTATTGCACTGTATTTCATAATTAGAAAAAAATCGTTCCAAATAGAAAAAAAGGCATTAGTAAAGTTTGCAATTTCAGGAGTTATCATAGCAGTACATTGGATAACCTTTTTCAAAGCGATAAAAGTTTCAAATGTTTCTGTTGCTTTGGTTATGATGAGTACAGGAGCCTTTTTTACCTCAATTATAGAACCTTTTTTCTTTAAAAGAAAAATAAAACCCATTGAAATACTATTAGGTTTATTAGTAATTGTAGGGCTATATATTATCTTCAATTTTGAAAGTCAGTATACCCTCGGAATCATATATGCACTCATATCAGCCTTTTTATCAGCGTTGTTTTCAGTCTTAAACGGATTATTTATACAAAAACACGATGCCAATAGAATTTCCTTTTATCAATTGCTATTTGGAGTATTAGGAGTAACCCTATACTTATTGTTTACGCAGCAATTTTCGATAGCATTTTTTCAAATTGAGGCAACAGATTGGATGTACCTACTTATACTAAGCAGTGTTTGTACAGCCTATGCTTTTATTGCTTCAGTACAAGTAATGAAATACTTAACACCATATACCGTAATGTTAACTATTAACTTAGAACCCATCTACGCTATTATTTTAGCATTACTCATTTTTGGAGAAAAGGAACAAATGAATCCAGAATTTTATTACGGAGCCTTTATTGTTTTATTTGTAGTACTGCTTAACGGAATTTTAAAAAACGCGTCTTCTATAAAAAAGAAAATCAGTAAAAAATAGTATTTTAAGAAAAGCCACCAAGGAAAACTGTACAAATTTTTAGTATGTTTGCCTTTACAAACGACTAACTATAAAATTAGAAAATCAAACTATATACAACAATACAATGGAATATTTAGATTTTGAAATGCCAATTAAAGAATTACAAGATCAATTGGTAAAATGTCATATTATAGGAGAAGAAAGTGAAGTAGACGTAACAGAAACCTGTAAAAAAATTGAAAAAAAATTAGCCAAAGCTAAAAAAGATATATATAAAAACTTAACTGCATGGCAACGCGTACAGTTATCTCGTCATCCAAACCGTCCTTATACCTTAGACTACATCAAAGCGATTTGTGGAGATACCTTTATGGAGTTACACGGTGACCGAAGTGTAAAAGACGACAAAGCAATGATTGGAGGATTGGGTAAAATAGGAGACCAATCTTTTATGTTTATTGGCCAACAAAAAGGATACAACACCAAAACACGCCAATATCGTAATTTTGGAATGGCAAACCCAGAAGGATATCGCAAAGCATTACGCCTAATGAAAATGGCAGAAAAATTTGGAATACCAGTAGTAACTTTTATCGATACGCCAGGAGCTTACCCAGGATTAGAAGCCGAAGAACGTGGACAGGGTGAAGCGATTGCTCGCAATATTTTTGAAATGACACGTTTAAAAACACCTATCATTACTATAATTATCGGAGAAGGAGCCTCAGGGGGTGCTTTAGGAATTGGCGTTGGTGATAGAGTTTATATGTTAGAAAACTCTTGGTATTCGGTTATTTCACCTGAAAACTGTTCAACTATCTTATGGAGAAGTTGGGAGCAAAAAGAAAAAGCAGCAGAAGCCCTAAAATTAACGGCTGAAGATGGTATAAAGCTAAAAATTGTTGACGGTATTATTAAAGAACCATTAGGAGGCGCACATTCTGACCGAGAAGGAACTTTTAAAGTGGTTCAAAAGCAAATTTTGAAAGCTTATGAAGAATTAAAAAGCTTATCAGAATTAGATTTAGTATCGCAACGTATGGATAAATATGCAAATATGGGCGTATATAAAGAATAAACGCCAATAAAATTAAAAATCGAATCGCTTCATTAAACGAAGCGATTTTTTTATAAATATGAAAAAGACAATACTAATTATATTGTGTCTAATTTTTGCCAATAACACACTCTGTCAAACACAAAAGGCGAGTTTAGTGTTTTTAGATGGAGACATTCTTGAAGGGTATGGCATAATTACTAAAAAAAATGAAATTAAGTTTAGGATTTCTTTAGATGATGCCCCAGATATTTGGGACAGTTTACTAATTAAAGGAATTATCTTTCATGGGTTTGAAATAGACATTGAGTATGAATACATACATACGAAAAGAAATAAAGAACCAGAGCTATTAAGAATTGTTTCAAAAGGAAAAATTACGGTATACGAAAGAAAAAAGTTATATACGAATTATACTAATTACTTACATGATAAAAAAGGTAACAATGGTTCTTTTTATGTCGGTGAAAATGTAGATTTATTTATAAAAAGAGATGGAGAAGAAGTAGCTACATTATATAACAGAACTATGAAAAAGAGTATCCAAAATTACTTTAAAGATTGTGATGTTATGGTTGATTTGATTGAATCGAAAGAATATACAAAGTATTCTAGAATAGAGTTAGTTAAAAACTACAACATATTTTGTGGTGATTAAATGATAGAACAATACTAGGTAAAAATTCCCTACCGTAGAAACCTGTTGAAAACTTGACTTTCATAAAATGGAAGTTTATATAAACTATTTTGAGACTCGTCAAAGGCGAATCTTTTTTATTCTATGGTTTTCTAGTAACTTCGTAACTTCTTATAAAATGAGCCAATAGAGTAAACTTCATGAGCAAAGAGGAATTAGCGATTAAAACAACCTATTTTAGTATTCTAAGTAATGCAGGTTTAGCGATTATTAAAGGATTGGCAGGTGTTTTTGGAAATTCGTATGCATTAATAGCCGATGCAATCGAATCTACCACCGATATTTTTTCTTCTATTTTGGTACTATTAGGCTTAAAATATGCAAAAAGACCCGCAGATAAAAATCATCCGTACGGACATGGAAGAATAGAACCACTAATCACCTTTATTGTGGTAGCCTTTTTGGTAATTTCTGCAACAATTATAGCCTATGAAAGCATACAAAACATTCAGACACCTCATGAAAATCCAAAACCATGGACTCTATTTGTGTTAGGGGCAATTATTGTTTGGAAAGAAATTTCTTTTCAAGTAGTCATTAAGAAAAGTAAAGAAACCAATAGCTCCTCTTTAAGAGCAGATGCATGGCACCATAGAAGCGATGCAATTACCTCTGTAATGGCATTTATAGGAATTTCGATAGCACTTATTTTTAAAGAAGGCTATGAAGCTGCCGATGATTGGGCAGCCTTAGCAGCCGCTTTCTTTATTTTGTACAACAGTTACTTGATTTTTAGACCTGCGCTAGCAGAGATTATGGACGAGCATGTATATGATGATTTAATAGAAGAAATCAGAGAAAAATCTATGGAAGTAAGTGGCGTTTTAGGAACAGAAAAATGCTTTGTGCGTAAAGCAGGAATGCGATATCATGTAGATTTACATGCAATTGTAAATGGTACCATTACCGTAAGAGAAGGACACGAAATTGCACATAAATTAAAAGACTATTTAAGAGAAAAACTCCCAGATTTAGGGCACATTTTAATTCATATTGAGCCTGAGGAATACTAATAAACGTGATTTCGGGAAACCAAAGTATTGATTTTTAGTAAAATGAATTTGATACTCTATGCTGAACCAACTTTAAATTAGACTACTAAAAAAAAGGCTCTTCTAAAAGAAGAACCTTTAATCTTATAATCTGCTATAGTAATGCACTATTATTTTACATTCATTAACTCAACATCAAAAATTAACGTTGCGTTAGGAGGAATTACACCACCAGCACCTTGTGCACCGTAGGCTAAGTCAGAAGGAATTACTAAGCGCGCTTTGTCACCTACTTTTAACAATTGAATCCCTTCATCCCAACCAGGAATTACTTGCCCAACTCCAATCGCAAAATCGATAGGTTGTTTGCGCTTGTATGAAGAATCAAAAACGGTTCCGTCTAATAACTGACCTTTGTAGTGTACAGAAACCATTGCTCCTTTGGTAGCTTGTTTTCCGTCTCCGTTTTGTAAGATTTTGTAACGCAATCCGCTTGGAGTTTCATCATATCCAGCAGCTACTTTGTCTAACAATTCTTTTTGACGAGCTTTTGCTTCAGCTTCACGTTTTTCGCGAGCCCCTTCAAAAGTTCTAAACGCTTCTACCGCATTAAACGCTTCAGCAGCATCACCTACACGTAAAATTTCAACCTCCATCGTATCGTCTTGGGCTATGGCATCAACAACGTCTTGTCCTTCAATAACACTACCAAAAACAGTATGCTTGCCGTCTAACCACGGAGTAGCAACGTGTGTGATAAAAAATTGAGAACCATTGGTTCCTGGTCCAGCATTCGCCATTGATAATTTTCCTGGAGCATCGTGTTTTAATTCAGGGTGAATTTCATCATCAAATTTGTACCCTGGGTTTCCTGTTCCTGTTCCTAGTGGGCATCCACCTTGAATCATAAAATCAGGAATTACACGATGAAACTTTAATCCGTTGTAATAAGGAGTTCCTTGTGGTTTTGCTGAGTTTTCTAAATTTCCTTCTGCCAAAGCAACAAAGTTACCTACAGTTCCAGGAGTTTTTTCGTATTCTAAGTTTACTAAAATATCACCTTTTGGAGTGGTGAACTTTGCATAAATTCCGTTATCCATTTTTCTCTTGTTTATATATGAAATTACTTTTTCCGAAGAAAAAGCAAAATTAATTCTTTACTGATAAAGTTGAAAGGTTAAAACTTAAACCTATGTTAATATTGTTTGAATTCACATTGCCAAAAGGAGCGTAGTACTTACCTCCTGATGCAAGGATAGCCACCTCAGGTGTTATATCGTAACTCAATCCAAGGGTAGGGCGTACCATAATTCCTTCGTCGGTATCTACTCCAGCACCTCCACCAGCACCTGCCATTACTTCTATAAAGGCTCGCATATGATTGTTCATAAAACGCGGACTATATACACCGCCACCAACCAATCCGTGCGCATAACCACCTGAACGACCATCATACGCAAAACTTGCTTCACCAGCGATGTATAGCCAGTGATTTAAGTCGTAGTTGGCTTTAAAACCAATTAGTTGCAAATCTATTTTGGTAGCATTATAAATATCATCCGTTTTCGCAACATCAAAATAGCTTTGATTTTGTATTTCAAAACGTAATCCTTTGGTATGATACGTACTATTTTCTTCGGAAGATGTTCCGCCATTCAAACCGAAATATTTTACACCAAAACCTAATGTATACGCTTCTAAATCACCAGCAATGGCTCGGTAATAACCACCGTGACCACTAATAGCAATATTTTTAAATAGTTTTAAGTCGATTCCTGCGGAAGGATATACCATCAATCCGCCCTCTGGAGCCACACGACCACCAGCAGCACCAATTCCTAATTTTCCAAAAATATTGAGGTATTTTGATTGGTAAGGATGATACCCAGCACCGATAAACAAATCCATAAAACCAGCACGAAGCCCTTTATAAATAGCATCGGTATGGGCAAATAAGAAAGTGTTTTCGTTCAAGTATTTTTGATATTCAAAACCGAGCACATAAAGGGTTTCTGTGAGTGCATCACCATTATCTTTTTTTGAATTTCCGAAAGGCTTAAAGAAGTCAAAACGGATTTGCTGTGCATTTTTAACAGCGGGTTTATTCCAAAAATTATCGGGAGCTAAATTGTCAGCTACAAATTCTTGATGTGCCTTATTGTAATCAGTAAAGCGCAACACACTAGGTATTTCTACAAAGAATGAAACCGAGTTGCTTTTAATTTCTCCTGATAAGAAATTCAGGTGACTGTATTGTATTCCGAAGGAATAATCGTTCTTTTTGTACTGTAATCCGATATTCGGATTGATAAATCCGCCATCATTTACCAAATAGCGATAGCCACCGCCACCTCCGAAGTGGAAGTTTGCATCAAGGTATAGGTTTTTATATAACTGTTTGTTAATTCCTAATTCGGCACCCAAGGTAAATAAACCTCCTTGGTCACCAGTTACTGCAAAATGAAAACCTGCTCCACCATATAGCCAATCATTGATAGGAATTTGATAATGCAAACCTGCCAACCCCATGGTTGGTTCTAAGTCCGGGAACTTATCTGAAGGCATTTCAACAGGAATAAAATTTAACCGAACCTTATTGTGCAATTCTGTCCCTTGTAAATTAGATAGGTGCTCTTGACTGTAGATTGTAAGAGAAGAGAGAAGTGAGAAAAGAATAAAGAGGCATACGTCATTATGAACACAATGAAGTAATCTCTTTAAAAAGATTGCTTCGTTACTCGCAATGACGTTATAATTTTTAGTTTTCATAACTATATGGATATTTACAATCTGTTATTGCCTAGAATTCACTCGTAAAATGTAATTTTACCGTTGGATACTTTTGTTGCGTCATCTGAATGGTAAATGGAGAATCGGCTAAAAATACCAACTGTCCTTGCTTATCTTTCGCTAAATAGCGTTGTTTTACACGTTTAAATTCTTTGAATTCTTCATTTTTTGGGTCTTCTGGAGCTACCCAACAAGCTTTATGTACCGCAATATTTTCATACGAACATTTTGCTCCGTATTCGTGTTCCAAGCGGTATTGAATTACCTCGTATTGTAACGCTCCTACCGTACCAATAATTTTTCGTCCGTTCATATCTAAGGTAAACAACTGCGCCACTCCTTCATCCATTAATTGATCTAACCCTTTGTATAGTTGTTTCGCTTTCATTGGGTCGGCGTTGTTCACATATCGGAAATGTTCTGGAGAGAAACTAGGAATACCTCTAAAGTTTAATTGTTCTCCTTCGGTTAACGTGTCTCCAATTTTAAAATTACCCGTATCGTGTAATCCCACAATATCCCCAGGGAATGATTCTTCTACGATTTCTTTCTTTTCAGCAAAAAAAGCATTCGGACTCGAGAACTTTACCTTTTTCCCATTACGAACGTGTAGGTACGGGGTATTTCTTTTAAAAGTTCCCGATACAATCTTAACAAAGGCTAAACGGTCACGGTGTTTCGGATCCATGTTGGCATGAATCTTAAAAACAAATCCCGTTAGTTTTTCTTCTTTAGAATCTACCAAGCGTTCTTCCGCTTTTTTAGGTTGTGGGTTCGGTGCAATATCAATAAAGCAATCCAACAGCTCTTTTACCCCGAAGTTATTCAAAGCTGAACCAAAGAAAACGGGTTGTAAATCTCCGTTTACATAGGCTTCTTGGTCAAATTCTGGGTATACCTCACTCACTAACTCTAATTCTTCACGAAGGGTATTTGCAGCTTTTTCACCAACGATTTTATCTAATTCAGGATTGTTGATATCCGTAAATTCAACACCTTCTGAAATGGTTTGTTTGTTGTCTCCTGAAAAGATGTTTAGTTTCTTTCCCCAGATATTGTAGATACCTTTAAAATCGTATCCCATTCCGATAGGAAAACTTAACGGACTAACTCTTAGGCCTAGTTTTTGCTCTACTTCGTCCAATAAATCAAAGGCATCTTTACCCTCGCGGTCTAACTTGTTGATAAAAACAATCATCGGAATTTTACGCATACGACAAACCTCCACTAACTTTTCGGTTTGTTCCTCAACCCCTTTTGCTACATCAATTACCACGATAACGCTATCGACGGCTGTTAACGTTCTAAAAGTGTCTTCTGCAAAATCCTTGTGTCCTGGTGTATCAAGAATATTAATTTTCTTGTCTTTATACATAAAAGCTAATACCGAAGTAGCCACGGAGATACCACGCTGGCGCTCTATTTCCATAAAATCGGAAGTAGCTCCCTTTTTAATCTTATTATTCTTAACCGCTCCTGCTTCTTGAATCGCGCCACCAAAAAGTAATAACTTTTCAGTTAGAGTTGTTTTACCAGCATCGGGGTGTGATATAATTCCGAAGGTACGTCGCTTCTGTATTTCTTCTAAAAAACTCATCTATAAATTTTAAGGTTGCAAAGATACAGTTAAACCTTTAATTGTTCAAGAAAGCTTTCTTAGAATTCTTTTTTTATTTAAGCAGAACTAGGCTATTTTTATAGGCGTTTTTACCAATTCTTTCCATGATTCAATAACCTCAAGAGGAGAATTCATTTCTTTATATAAATTTTCTCTTTTGGTTTTTTTATACTTAGGAATTTCACTTTTTGTAAATGCTTCAAACTTAGGATTACTACCATTTTTTGCATCTGGACCAATTTCCCGAAGAATGTTGGTAGCAACACCATTATCCACTATTCTACCATAATAATATGTGTTAGTAACCAAAGTTTGTCCTATTACATAACTACGTTCTTTCTTGAATTTCTGAGCTTTAACGGCATTATTACTATCAGTCATAATTTCATTATAAGTTTTTTTTGCATGTTCAATAAAGTCATTGGCTGTTTTTGCAAGTGTACCAGTTTTGGGTTTTCCATAACTAGATTTATTAGCAGGCATCCATTCTCCTTTAGCGTTCTTATTCATAGGATCTACATTGGCCATTTCTTGATACAGGCTTAGTTGTAGTGAGGCACCAAGCATAAAAACGGTAAAGCCTGCTTTGGCATACTCTTTTTGCTGTAGGGTACCTAGCATACCTTCTGCACCTGAAAGAAAGGTTTGATCATATTTTTGTAGTAACTTAAAAAGAGCTTGACGATCTTCTTTATCTTTGGTATTACTTTGTTCTAGAGCAGGCACATATTCATTCTTAATTTTTTGAACTAAATTAGTTATAGCACCGCTAATTGAATCGATTTTACTTTGTTGTATTTCTTGTTTAACTATTTTGGTAATCTTAGCGTATACCTCGTCAAAATAATTAGGAATTTTTGCAGGGAAAACCTCGTCTAGTATCGCATTAGCAATCGCCCCACCTATTGCGCTTAACATTCCAGAAGCAATATCTTTTCCAATAGAAACAGCAGTACTTGTAACATTCAGTTTTAATGATAAAGAGTCTAAACTGGGGTATAACTTTTGAGGTTGTGTAAATTCAGACTCTTGCAGTATGGGAACATATTCATTATTAAGACCAATATTTTTTATTAAAAAGTATAGAATGGCTTTGTTAGTGGTAAGTTCGAATACAAGAGTTCGTATAGGAAAGTCTTGAAATGTTTCTGATAGAAAAGTCATTCTATTCCTCAGGATTACTTCGTTAGGAAGTAACGGGTATTCGTCGGTAATGCCTCTTTTAAGACAATTCATATTTGGCTCTAATTCTTTTGGAATACTAGGAACATCTTCTGGTTTAGCTACTTTAATTTCTGTCATTAGGTTGCCTATGTCAATAGAAATTGATGGTGCTCCGGGTAATCTTTTTTGAACAAGAGTATTCACTTTTACAGTGTAATATTCTTTAGGTGTTTCTGGTTGTAAGTTACCATAAACTAATAAAATATCTGGATTGATAGTGCTGAGTTTTTTTGGAGTTAATTGAATCATTTTAATAGAATTATTTACATTTTTAATAATAGATTTACAATTCTAAAGTTATAAAATCCAAGACAAGAGTTTTTTAATTTTGTCACAAACGTCATGTTTTTATGCATAAACGACTTAGAATTAAACGATTTTTGTAAGTTTGCTTTTCGTATATTTTAAGCATGAAAGAACACGTAATTTTAGTAGATGAACAAGACAACCCAATAGGGGTTATGGAAAAATTAGAAGCGCATGAAAAAGCGTTGTTACACAGAGCATTTTCGGTATTTGTTTTTAATGATAAAAATGAATTAATGCTACAACAACGTGCTGCTGAAAAATACCATTCTCCTTTACTATGGACTAATACTTGTTGTTCACATCAACGAGCAGGGGAATCGAATATTGAAGCCGGAAAACGTAGATTGCAAGAAGAAATGGGTTTTTCATGTGAGTTAGAAGAAGTATTTTCGTTTATTTACAAAGCGCCTTTTGATAATGGTTTAACAGAGCATGAATTAGATCATGTAATGGTTGGGAGATATAACGACGAACCTATGGTAAACCCCGAAGAAGTAGCATCGTATAAGTGGATGCCTTTGGAAGAAGTGAAAAATGATATAGAAAATCATCCTGAAAGTTATACGGCTTGGTTTAAAATAATTTTTAAAGAATCGTACGATAAAATAGCAGCGTTTATTTGATATGCCAAAAGTAACTGTTCATAGAAAAGCACATTTTAATGCAGCACACCGATTGTTTAATCGCAATTGGTCCGATGAAAAAAATAGGGAGGTTTTTGGTAAATGTAGCAATCCTAACTATCATGGGCACAATTACGAATTAATTGTATCGTTAACTGGAGAGATAGACTCCGAAACAGGGTATGTGTACGACTTAGGTAAGTTAAAAAACTTAATAAAACTTGAAGTAGAAGAAGTTTTAGATCATAAGAACTTAAATATTGAAGTAGCGGAGTTTAAAAACGTTAATCCTACCGCAGAAAACATATCGGTGTTTATTTATAACAAGTTGCGTGTAAATATTCCAGAAAACTTAGATTTAAAAGTAACCTTATACGAAACTCCCAGAAACTATGTAACATATAAGGGTGCTTAGTTTACTTTTATAATGTTGATTTTCAAAGAACTAAACTGGAAACGTTGTTCAGAAACTACGTTAAAAATAAGCTTAAGAGAAAATACCCTTAAGCTTATAAAGAACTCAATAACTGTGTTGACACTATCATCTATTTTTAGGGAGAACTAGCACGCTTTTTGTATTGTGTAACCAAAAATAGCTGTACAGATAAGATGCTGTTGTTTTTCTTCTTTTTTAGATACTGTTATATTGAAAATAATTTCAGTAGTACTCAATTTTTTAATATTGTTTTTAATAACAAGCTTATCGTTAAGGTAGGCATTGTTTAATTGATCGAATTCGATATTGTTACAACTAAAATGAGAGGCATCAGGATAAAAGCCGAGAGAAGTATTTGCACTAGATTCAATTTTATCGTACAAGACGGAAGTTTTTAGCACTTTATTTTTACTAACTTGCTTTTTACTAACTATAAATTGATTTGGCTGACCGTTATGTGTAATATGTAATGTTTTCATGATAATTTTAAATATTAAGTATTGGTAATTCGGGTTCTCTGTAAAATGGATTTTGCACTGAGTACATTATAGTCAATGCTGCTACCTGTTTTCTAATGCTGTTTCGATACTTAAAAGTGTTCATAATGGTTAAAGTTTAAAATATTAGTAAATAAAAAAGGTGCTTTTTAAAAAAGCACCCTTGGTTAATTTTATAATAAAAAATAGATTGTTCAAAATCGATGTTTATAGCTATTTCTTTGGATGCTTCTAGTTACATATACGTGTTGTTTTTGCATGCGAACAATACACGTAATCGAATCGATTGTGTTAAAAATAAGCGTATATGTGCGTAAAAGCGTCTTCATTGTGCTTCAAAAGTAGTAAAAGTTTTTAATAATTGAATAAAATCAAAAAATAATTGTGTTAAAGTTTTCTCAATCTGAGTGTTACTGGTTTTTACAATAGCAGTTTAAATATGTATCTTTGAATATGTAAACACTCGTATTATTTATGAAGATTATAGCCATGATTCCTGCACGATATAGTGCATCGCGTTTTCCAGGTAAATTGATGAAAGATTTAGGAGGAAAACCAGTAATTGTAAGAACTTATGAGGCAGCAGTAAATGCTAACTTGTTCGACGAAGTATATGTGGTAACCGATTCTGAAGTAATTTATTGTGCTATAGAAAAAATAGGAGGTAAAGTGCTAATGAGTCAAAAAGAACACGAATGCGGTTCTGATAGAATTGCTGAAGCTGTAGAGGACTTAGCGGTAGATATTGTGGTAAATGTGCAAGGAGATGAGCCTTTTATAGATACAACTTCGTTGTCAAAATTAATTGAGGTCTTTAAAACAGATACGCAAAAAGAAATTGATTTAGCATCGTTGAAAGTGAAAATGACCAACGAAGAAGACATTCAAAACCCGAATAATGTGAAGGTAATTACAGATAGGAATGAGTTTGCTATTTATTTTTCAAGAAGTGTAATACCATATCATCGAGATAAAGAAGTCGCTATAAACTATTACAAACACAAAGGAGTATATGCTTTTAGAAAAGAAGCCTTAATCGATTTTTATCATACACCTATGACACCCATTGAGGCTGCTGAAAAAATTGAATGTATTCGTTATTTAGAAGTAGGAAAGAAAATAAAAATGATAGAAACTTCAGTAGAAAGTATAGGTATCGATACTCCTGAAGACCTCGAAAGGGCTTTAAAACAACTAGCTAATGAAAAATAGTAAGATCATCGCTTTTGATGCCGACGATACGCTGTGGGTTAACGAAACGTATTTTCGAGATGCCGAAGATGAATTTGCAAGATTGCTATCTGATTATGAAACAGAAAATAAAATCCATCAAGAATTATTTAAAAAAGTAATAGAAAATCTTACAATTTATGGGTATGGTGTAAAAGGTTTTATGTTGTCTATGGTTGAATGTGCGTTAGAAATTTCTAACTATAAAATAAGTCCTAAAAAAATGGAGGCTATTCTTGAAATAGGAAAAGAGATGTTAGAAAAGCCTATAGAGTTGTTAGACGGAGTAGAAGAGGTACTAAAAGAGTTACACGGAAGGTACAAGCTAATTGTAGCTACAAAGGGAGATTTATTAGATCAAGAGCGCAAGTTGGCCAAATCAGGAATTTTAAAATATTTTCATCATACAGAAGTGATGAGTGAAAAGAAGAAAACCGATTACAAAAAGCTGATAAAAAGATTAGACATTAAACCTTCGGAGTTTTTAATGATAGGAAACTCTTTAAAATCAGATGTATTACCACTCATAGCTATAGGAGCCACAGCAATACATGTACCGTTTCACACCACTTGGGCACACGAAGAAGTGAGCCAAGAACAACAATCAGATACCTATAAAACAGTAGCTTCTATTACAGAGGTGTTAAAGTTTTTGTAGAAGAGATAGTTAGGTGTTGAAAGTTGGTAATGGATAATCTCTTCGGATTCTCATATACACTTTCCAGTAGCGATCTCTGTAAATCATGCTTTATTAGATGGAGTTTATATCAAAGTAGTTTTTTGAAAAATTTAAGTAAGAATTGGATAAAATCGATTAGTTTTGCATCAAAATTTAGAATTATGGCAAGCATAAAAAATTTAAAGAAAGATATTAAGTATACATTAGGAGATATTATTAGTATTTGTCAAATAACTACAGAGTTAAATCCAGAAGCAGATAAAGCAAAAGCAGCGGCTATTATTGATGAAGCAAGTGTAACTTTTGACGAATTAATGGCAAAGGTAAATGCCAAAGATGTTGAGGACAAGAAAGCGCATTTCAAGGCTATAAACGCTGAGCTAGAAACGAAAGCGAATGCCTTAATAGAAAAGGTAAATAATTTGTAAGTTGTTGTAAAATAATAACTTGTAAAACGAGATTCTTAAAGAATCTCGTTTTTTTTATAAATTTTAACATTATACATAGAATAAATTTTTGTATATTACGCTTAGTAATTAATAACAGATAACCCCAATAAATATGGCAAGAGCTATGTATGAGTACACAAAAACGGTACTTCAAAAAGTTAGTTTTAATACAGATTTATTTTGTAAAGAACTTGAAAAGGCTTTGAATAGATTACTACCTTATGAGATAGACGAACTAACCATTTGGCTAAAACAATTTACCGCTAACAAACCAGATTTATATGTTTGTTTAGCCATAGTAAATAAGTAAAAAAAGAAGGAAGCTTAATCGCTTCCTTTTTTGTTTTTTTATGGTTTCTTTTTTCCTCTTAATTTTTTAATGAGTTTTTTACGAAACTCATGTTCAGCGACCTCTAGCATCAGAATTTTTTTGTAGGGTAAAAAAGTGGCAAGCTGACTGTAAAAATTATTTTTTGTTTCATATTGTTCTTTTGAAACCGACTTAATTTTATAAATAATATCTTTCGATTCCTCCTCAGTCAAGTTATCAATCCCACCTAAACGTTGAATTTTATGTTTTATACCATAACGTTCTTCTTTATGCAGCGATATCATTTTTCTGTCATAGGTGGTATACAATGGCCAAAATTTGTCTGCCTCCTGTTCTGTTAGGTTCAGTTTTTCTGCAATAAAAGATATTTTAAAGGCTCTTATTTTTTCGTAATTTTCTTTTCTTGTTTGTGCTTGTGTAGAAAAAAGAGATATAAAGATTACAGCAAATGTGAGTAGGTGTTTTTTCATCATTTTTGTATTTCAGTTAAAAGAATTGGTGTATCTATATCGATTAGGTAGTCTTCTACTATTTCATCACTGATGGAAGCAAGAATATCGTCTTCTAAATCAGAAGTATTTAATATTGCTGCAAGTTCGCTGCTGTCTACATCGCCATATCCATTTTCATACCATGACTCTATTTCAGAAATAGTAATGTCTTCAAAAGTTATTTGTTGCGTACTAAAATAATTCATTCCAATGAAAAGTAAGACAGAAGCTGCTACGGCTACAGGAATATATTGTAACATTCTTTTACGTAGTGAAATTACTTTTATTGGGGCAGTTTGTTCTGTTGTTATTTTTGATTGAATGCTACTTTCAATTGAATCAAAATAACCATCAGGAGTATTGAACGCTTTTTCTTTAGGTAAGCTATCTAGAAATATAGAAGTATTAATAGTTTCTTCAACCTCATTGAAATAATTTTCTGGGGTTGAGAAACCACTATTCCTGCCAACTTGTTGGTGTATAAATTGTATAGTATGTTTTAATTTTTTATCCATTTCTATAGTAAGACTATTTTTTTTGTAAAAGGTTTAATGGTAGTTCTTTATAAAGTTTTCAATTTTTTTAGCGGCTATATGGTAAGATGCTTTCAGAGCACCAACAGAGGTTTCAAGAATTTCTGATATTTCTTCA
The DNA here is from genome assembly GCF_029853675.1 of Tenacibaculum tangerinum. Taxonomy (NCBI): domain Bacteria; kingdom Pseudomonadati; phylum Bacteroidota; class Flavobacteriia; order Flavobacteriales; family Flavobacteriaceae; genus Tenacibaculum; species Tenacibaculum tangerinum. The sequence continues at coordinate 394,114 of NZ_CP122539.1, forward strand.
TATTTCATCTCATCGAAGTATTTCATATTAAACACCAATTGTTGTTTTTGAGGTAATGTAGCAATGGCTTTTTGTAAGATAAGCTGAATTTCATTACCTGAAAACCAATAATCACTATCTAAAGTAGAGGTAAGATGTGCTTGATAGTCTGAAATAGTACTATTTTTTTCTTTTGCCCTTTTATTAATAAAAGTGATGGCTTCATTGGTGGCTATTCGATACATCCAAGAATACAGTTTACTATCTCTTTTAAAGGTATGAATGTTTTTAAAAACTTTCACAAAAGTGTTTTGCAAAACATCATCGGCATCGTCGTGAGAGATTACAATCTTACGTATATGCCAATATAGCCGTTCTTTGTATTGTACAACAAGGCTTTTGAAAGCAACTTCTTTAGTAAGAGGTTGCTGTAATTGGTCTATAAGTGTAGTTTCGTCAATCAACTAAAAGTTCTTTAGTTGTTGGACTTTAAAGATTATAAAAGGTTTAAAAAAGAAACTAAAAAAACTAGTTATTTCTTTTTGTCCAACCGAATAAACGTTTTTCTTTGATGGTTTCAGAAACCCCTTTTGGTAACATATCTTCCCAGCCTTCTTCTCCATTTTTAATCATTTTCAATACTTTTCTTGAAAAAATATGTAAAATATCAGGGTCGTAGTCTTTAATATCAATTAGTCGACCATTATTTTTAAAGAACTTATACAGTTCTTTCATTCTAGGATGCACTTTTAGATTTTCACTGGTAATAAATTCCCCTGTTTCTTCATCTTTGTAAGGGTACATGTATACCTTTAAATCTCTATAGAAAAGTTTTCCGAAGGCTTCTAAAATACCACCACTTAAATCGCGATAATATTTTTCGTCAAATATTTGAATTAAGTTGTACACTCCCATGGCAAGCCCCATACGTTCTTTGGTGTATTCGCTAAAATACTCTACCAGTCTAAAGTACTCTTGGTAGTTGGTAATCATAACATTTTGTCCAAGAGAGCATAAGAGTTCGGCTCTGTCTAAGAAATCACGTTCGTTAATTTCACCCTCAGCACGAAGATTACTTAACGTAATTTCAAAGATAATTTTTGTCTTTTTAGGATCTACTTTGTTTTCGTCAAAGAACAATTGTTTAGAGCGCTCAAAGATATCCATGTTTACCTTAGTAACGGGTCTGTAACTACCACGAAGTGCTAAAATATTCTTTTTATACAGTACTTGTGCGGGTAGTAAATTATTTCCGTCAGGTCCGAACATCACAGCGTTGGTCATTCCGTTTTTAACAAGTTGCAAACTCATTAAGCGATTATCAACATACATAAAGCGGGGTCCTGAGAAATTAATCATGTCAATTTCTAAACGATCTTTATCAATATTATCATAAAAAGATTTTAATAACTCTTTAGGATTATCATTTAAGTAATAGGCTCCATAAATTAAATTTACCCCTAAAACACCTAATGTTTCTTGTTGCTGACGAGCATCGGTTTCTTTAAAGCGTAGGTGTAATACAATTTCGTTATAATCTTCGAGAGGATCTAATTGAAAACGAATACCTACCCAGCCATGACCTTTAAACTTCTTACTAAAGTTGATGGTTGCTACAGTGTTGGCATACGTAAAAAATAATTTATCAGGATGTTTTTGGCGTTCAATTCGCTCCTCAATTAATTCCATTTCATACTTCAACATTTTTTTTAATCGAGGCTCTGTAACGTAACGATTATCTTTTTCAATTCCATATATGGCGTCAGAAAAATCTTTATCATAAGCACTCATTGCCTTTGCTATGGTACCCGAAGCACCGCCTGCTCTAAAAAAATTACGAACAGTTTCTTGTCCAGCCCCAATTTCTGCAAAAGTCCCATAAATATGAGCGTTTAAATTAATTTTCAACGCTTTCATTTTAGTCGTTGGTACCGTACTTATTTTTTGATCTCCTTTTAACGTAATTGCCATTTTGTTGTTTTTAGTTACGTGCTACAAATGTACTGAAATTACAAATGACCAGACAATTTTTGTTGTACTTTTGTAGTGAAAATGGAGAAAAAAATAAGGTACAAATAACTTTTTTAGGAACAGGAACTTCTACTGGAGTTCCCATGATTACAAGTAAACATATTGTTGCTTTTTCTAATAACCCCAAAGACAAAAGATTACGTTCTTCAGTCTTAGTTTCATGGAGTGATGTTCATTATGTGATTGATTGCGGACCTGATTTTCGTCAGCAAATGATGCGTGAAGAGGTAGCGTCTATCAACGGAATTTTGTTTACACACGAACACGCCGATCATATCGCTGGATTGGATGAAATTCGTCCGTATTGTTTTCAAATAGGACCAGTGCCTATCTACTTAACAGAAAGAGTACTAAAAGTTTTACAAAAACGATACGATTATATTTTTGCCACCGAAAACCGATATCCGAGTGCACCAAGTGTAGCGCCAACTATTGTTTCACACAAAGAAAGTTTTGAATTAGATGGTGTAGTGGTAACTCCTATAGAGGTTATGCATGGTAATTTGCCTATTTTAGGCTATCGTTTTAACGATATTGCTTACATAACTGATATTAAAACCATTTCAGAAGAAGAAAAAAGTAAGTTAAAAAATCTTGATGTTTTAATTGTAACAGGGTTGAGAAAAGAACCTCATAACACCCATTTTAATTTAGAAGAAGCGCTAAATTTTATTAAAGAGATACAACCTAAAAAAGCCTATTTAACACATATTAGTGAGCTTTTAGGCTTGCACGATGAAGTAGAAAAAGAATTGCCCGAAAATGTGTTTTTAGCTTATGATGGACTAAGAATATAGTATTAGAAATATCAATACTGTAATTGGTAAAAATTACCCAAACGGATTGATGATTTTAAATTAGCTTTTTATCTTTACTGTAAATATTTACTATATGAAAATTATAATATCACCTGCAAAATCGTTAGACTTTGAAAGCAAAGCACCTACCGATGCATATACACAACCTCGTTTTTTAGAACAATCAGAAAAATTGAATAAGAAGCTCAAAACAATCTCAAGAAAAAAATTGGGTGAGTTAATGAAAATTTCTGATGACTTGGCAAGTTTAAACTACGATAGAAACCAAGATTGGCAACTTCCTTTTTCTCCAGAGAATGCAAAACAAGCGATATATGCTTTTACAGGGGAAGTGTTTAGAGGAATAGATGCAACTTCAATTTCAGAAGATAAAATTCCAGTTTTACAACAGAAGTTGAGAATTTTATCTGGGTTGTATGGTTTGCTAAAACCGTTAGATTTAATTCAGCCTTACCGCTTAGAGATGGGAACGAAATTAAAAGTAGGTACAAAAGATAATTTATATAAATTTTGGGATACTACCTTGGCACAGTCTCTAAATGAAGAACTTACCGATGATGAGTTGTTAATTAACTTAGCCAGTACAGAGTATTTTAAAGCACTTCCTAAAAAAGCCTTAAAAGTGCCTATGATAACTCCTGTTTTTAAAGATTTTAAAAACGGACAGTATAAAACCATTATGACGTATGCAAAGAAAGCACGTGGACTCATGGTACGTTATATTGTAGATAATAATGTGGATACTTTAGAAGAATTGAAAGGTTTTAATACCGAAGGATATGGTTATGCTGAGGAAATGTCTTCTAAGAACGAATTGGTTTTTACGAGGTAAGCTTTTTTCTAAAAAAAGGTGTTTAGCAAAGTTTCTATAATTGAATTCTGCTTTAAGTGTTTTATACTTAAAAATTAAACACTTAAAAATTTGTTAGATTAGAAAATTTTAATATTTTAGTCACTTAAAAGATTAAAAAAAGATTCTATGAAAACAAGGCTACTTTATGTGGTTGTTTTTTTGACAATTACATTTTCATCAAACTCACAAAACTTATTAAATACCAATACTTGGACAGTTGGTTCGGGTTCTGTTTCTGGTTTTGGACAAAACGGTACCAACTCTGAAAATAGTAGGGAATATGGCATTGGTCCCGAGGGAACTAACGTTCTGTTGTGGAAGGCTACTCCAGATGCTTCCAGTAATGCAGATGGTGGTTGGAATTCTTCTTATTCAAATATAGATCATACAAAAACGTATCGATTTGTTATTTGGTTAAAAAAGACCAATTCAAATAATGGTACTTCCTATTTTGGATTCCATAGCTATGATGGGGCACATCATTCTTTACATCTAAGCGGAACGCTTAATAGTAATCCTTATTTTTGGTATGGAGATTTACCTCAGTTAAATAAGTGGTATATGCTAGTTGGCTACGTACATGGTAGTAACTATAGTTCAACTATCAACTATGGAGCTATGTACGATGGAGATACAGGAGAAAAAATTAGATCTATCACAGACTTTAAGTTTAAGAGCTCAGCAACGAAATTAAGACATAGAACATATCTATATTATGACACGAATACTTCGGATAGGCAGTATTTTTACGCACCCAGAATGGAGTTGGTTGATGGTAATGAGCCACCAATAGAAGATTTATTAGGGATTAATGACGATGATAGAAACTTATTGAAAAATTACCTAGCTAACTGGACAGTAGGTTCTGGTAGCGTTGCAGGTTTTGGGCAAAACGGCACCACTTCAGAAAATAGCAGAGAGCTTGGAAGAAACCATATAGGAGAAGAAGTAATTTTATGGAAAGCAATACCTGATGCTTCTAGTAATGCAGATGGTGGTTGGAATACTGGATGGGTTGGAGCTAGTGCTAGCATCTCCTATCGCTTTAGTGTATGGATAAAAAAAACAACATCTAATAATGGTTCTACCTATTTTGGATTTTACGCCAATGATAGTGGTTCATTAAGATTGGATGGAACTTACAATAGCAATCCATACTTTTTTGCGGGAGATTTACCAAAATTAAATAGGTGGTATTTATTAGTAGGGTATGTACATAAAAGTAGTCATACAGGAACTTCCAATACAGGAGGAATTTATGATGGTATAACGGGAGAAAAAGTTAGAACGATAACAGATTATAAGCTAAAAAGCACGGTAACTGCGTTAAGACACCGTTCGTATCTATATTACGATATCAATATACTGGATAGGCAGTATTTTTATCAACCAAGAATAGATGAAGTAAACGGTAATGAACCTACAATAACAGAATTATTTCATATTAATGATGATTCAAAATTACTACTCTCTTACGATATAGCAGGAAATCAAACACAGGCTTTTTATTGTGGTAACCCAGATTATTGCTCGCTTCCCGCGGCCAAGAAAGAAGAGGAAAATAATGAGGTAAATGAACTACCGTCGGTTGCAGAAGGTGATATGAACAGTGAAGAAAATGAACTTTCAGAAGACCCTGAGCAAATATTCGAAAATACTGTGCGCATTTACCCGAATCCGACAACTAATTATGCCACTCTTAGTTTAAGTGACGATATATTGAAAAACATGCATTCGATAAATTTATACAATGCCAACTCAGTACTATTGAAAAATATCAAGACAAATAATACTAACATTCAACTAGATATGAGTAACATGGCAGTAGGGATGTATTTTATTCATATTCATTTGAAAAAAGGGAAAAGTATTACAAAAAAAATTGTTAAAAAATAAAAAGTTAAGAAGATGAAAAAAAGGTTATATACACTTATTATAGTATTATTTATTGGATTTCAATATGTAAAGGCGCAAAACACAAGTAATACTTCAAAAGGAAAAATTAAAGTAGATGGACGAGAATTAAAGATAAAAACAAAAAAATCATTCAATATTAAGGTAAAAACAACTAGCGCTCAAGCAAAAGCACTACCTATTGACGAACCTTGCCTTTTAGACCCCAACACTGGGGAATGTGTTGATGTAACAGACCCAAGTGACCCAGTTATCACAACAGAAGCGGGAAGTACTGCAGGTAGTTTGTCAGTTTCTTTAACAGGTGCTGCTAGTTATTCAATACCTGTAATGGTACCTCCTGGAATAAAAGATGTAGCGCCTACCATAGGCATAAGTTATACAAGCCAAGGAGCCAATGGTTTAGCAGGATGGGGTTGGAATATTTCTGGACTATCAACAATAAGTAGAGTACCTGCTACTAAATATTATGACAATAAACACGATGGAGTTGATTTTTTAGATGATCGTTTTTCTTTAGATGGTCAACGTTTGATTTTAAAATCAGGAACTTATGGAGCAAGTGGTTCGGTGTATCAAACAGAAAATTATTCCAATATTAAAGTTGTAGCTTATGGTACTTCTCCTTATGGGAGTACCTACGGTCCGTCATACTTTATTGTATATTATCCTGACGGAACAAGAGTTTGGTACGGTAATTCAGGAAATTCCAGAAGTAGGATAGAATGGGCTATTTTTAGATGGCAAGACCCACAAGGAAATTACATTGATTATAATTATCAATCCGATAATGGTTTGCTGAGTATTAAAACCATTAAATATGGTGGAAGAATAGGGAGTACTTCGCCAATGAATCAGATTAATTTTACCTATGCTTCGAGGAATAGACCAGAAAGTGTTTATGTTGGAGAATATAATTTTAAGAGAACGAATCTTTTAAAAAGTATTCAAGTAACTGCAAGTGGTTCTCAATATAGAAAATATGAATTAACTCATAATGTTAACTCTTTAGGATACAATAGGTTAATTTCTGTCAAAGAATATAATAAGGACAATAAGGAGTTGACTCCTATAACTTTTGATTATGAAACAACGACTTCAACATTTAAAAGTAAAACTGTTTCAGGAGATCTGTATCCAGGATTTGATTATAAAACGAGTAAACTTATAGCAGGGGATTATGATGGAGATGGAAGAACTGATGTTATATTTTACGATATCACTAACAAAAATAACATTTATCTTCATTATGATTTATATAACCAATACGGAAGTTTCGCTTATCAAATCCCTACGGGTGGTTTTTCAGATGTTTTTTCTAGTACCAACCTAAACGATGTTGGAGGTATTTCAGATCAACAAACGATAACTACTGTAAAAGAAACATCATTATCAACCTCTTCAACTTCAGCAATTAGGTTTAGAAATTATATCAAACTACCCTATGGAGTTTATGTTCAGTTTGATAAGATTTGGAACACAGCAAAATATAGAACAGATAATTATTGCGGAAGCTCTAGCTATAGGTCTATTCCAAAAAAATATATTTCAGGAGATTTTAACGGAGACGGTATCACAGATGTACTTGCTATTGAAAAGCAATATACATCACAGTCATGTTACCCTAGAGATTGTGATGATGGTGGAGGTTTAGAACCTTTTGAATTGAAAAAAGAAGAAACAAATAATTCTAAAGAACAATCAGCAAGATTACCTATTGAAGAATGTTGTGATTGTAATTCATACACCACAAACAAATACAATGCAAAGGTCCATTTTATAGATTTAAAAAGAAATGTTACTTCTAATTTTTCTAAAATTTCTGGTTATTTAAGAAAAGGTGTTGGAACTAAGGATAGGTTTGAAGTAGGAGATCACAATGGAGATGGTAAACAAGATATTTATCATTTTCAAGGAGGAAAATTATATGTGTATACGTTAGATGATAATAATAATTTAGTGTTGCTTTATGAAGAAACAGATTCAGGAATAAAATTATGGGATGGAAACTATCAAATTCCTATTCTTTTAGGGGATTATAACGGTGATGGAAAAACCGACTTTTTAATAGCCACGGCGAACGAATCGAAAAATTGGAGATTTTTTATTTCAAAAGGAAAAGAATTTTACAAGGAAACTAAAAATTTAGGTATTGAATATGTGCAGGATAAACTTTTAGCTCCTTATACAGGTACAGTTAATGGAGTTACAATGGACAATCCGTACATTGAATTTAGATATGTAGCTCAAGATGTCAACGGTGATGGTAAGACAGATCTTATTGTTCATAATGTTTTTGCGCCTTATTCATCGTATGACAAGTCCGTAGAATATATTAGCGTACATAAAAATACCTTCAACATTTCAGATGCAAGCCCAACATTTCCTTTAGAGTTTAAGTATGAGAAAAACAATGGAGGAGTTAATAAGTATGGAATGCCAATTTTTTTAGAATCCAACCGTACGAATGGTAACTTAGAATATGGTTATGTAAGTGTAAACAATATATTTATGTATGAGTTTGCGAAAGACCATAGAAAAGATGGGCTGTTAAAAAATGTTACGAATAATGGAGTTAAGGTAACTATAGATTATGAACGCCTAGGAGATTCAGATAATTACGGACCTGTAGTGTATACTCCAAATTATGGTCAAGTTTATCCTTACTTCAACGTGAATCGAGCTCCTTCTTTTCAATTAGTTAAAAAATTGACTGAAGAAGGTGCTGGCATTAAACGCTATCAAGACTTTAGATACGAAGGGGCAGTTTCTAATATTAATATAGGGTTCCAAGGGTTTGTCAAAACTAGACGAAGTAATTGGTACGGTAATGATGTAAGTACGCTATGGACAATATCAAAGCATGATGTTACCAAAAAGGGAGCAGTCACAGAGCAGTGGGTTTCTACTTCCTCCTATGAGGTAAGTAATTATATGTCTAAGACTACTTATACATACAGCTCAAGTTTATCATCTAATAAGGTGTTTATAATTGTACCGACTAAAATAGAGCAGCATGATGCACTAACAGGAGTAACAACAACCAAAACAATAACATATGATTCTTATAAAAATCCGTTGACTGAAAACACTGTTTACAATGGAGGTAATGAAAATATCACATATACGTATAGTAATAATATTTCTGTCAATAGTCAATACTATCATGTAGGTAGATTAACAAAAAAAGTAGAAACTAACACTATTGGAGCAAATGTTTTCACAACAGAAGAAGAGTATAGCTACAATAATAACTTATTGACACAACAAAAAGTAAAAGGCAATGGAACTTCTTGGAATATAGAAAGTTATACGTATGATGTTTATGGAAATGTAATTGAAAAAACATTAACTCCTAGTGGTGATGTTATACCAAGAACAGAAAAATTTAAGTACGATATTCCTACTAAACGTTTTTTGATTGAGTCAACCGATGTAGAGGAACAAGTGACTAAATTTACCTATGATATTTTTGGTAATCCTCTGACTGCTACTAACCCTTACAATCAAATAACTACTTTTACTTATGATGGATGGAATCGCTTGATTTCTGAGAAAAACTATTTAGGAAAAGTAACCAATTATATTTATACGTACTTAAACGGAGGGGGAATAAGAGAAACTACTAACTATCCTCAAGGAAAAGATAGAATAAAAGAGTATAATGCTTTAGGCTGGGTAATTAAAAGAGGAGAATTAAGCATTAATAATAAATGGATGTATAAAAGTATACACTATGATGTTGTTGGGCGGATCGTTAAGGAGAGTGAACCTTATTTTAGCTTCCCAAGTCAATGGAATACTACTTCATATGATAACTATGGACGAGTAGTTAATAAAACTACTTTTAATGGTTTACTAGCGAATATCAGTTATAATGGTTTAATCGTAACAGTTGACGATGGGACTAAAACAGTAAAAACCACAAAAGATGGTATGGATAACATAACCAAAGTGGAGGATAATGGAGGTATTGTTACATATACATACCATGGTAATGGCGTCATGAAATCTGCGAATTATGGTAGTCATGTAGTAAGCACCGAAATAGATGGCTGGGGAAGGAAAATAAAATTAACTGATCCATCTGCTGGTCTATATACTTATGAATATAATAGTATTGGAGAAATTTTAAAGGAAACTAGTCCGAAGGGATACACAGGATACGATTATGATGGGTATGGTAAGATTACAAAAAAGGAAATTAAAGGAGATGAAACAGACATGTATCTTACCTACGAATACAATGCCGATAATTTGCTATCGTACATACGAGGAAAAAATGTTAGAACCAATGAAGACTATTTATATACCTACCTATATGATAGTCAAAAAAGGCTATATACGACTAAAGAGCAAAATGGTAAAGCCTATTTTGAACATCAAGTAACAAGAGATGGGTATGGTCGAGTAGATTCTGAAACTTATATTAGTAAAAATACTGGAAATAATGTAAGTAGCACAGTCAAAGTTCGAAATATATTTGATGCTAATTCTGGTATTTTAAAAGAAATCCAAGATTTTAACAACAATACTTCTTTATGGAAATTAAAAGAAGTAAATGAAAGAGGACAAGCTAAAGAAGTGTTATTAGGTAACGGTATAATTAAAAAAAGAACCTATGATCAATATGGTTTTTTAACCAAAATGTTAGACCAAAATTCCGATGCTACAAAAATAGCGTTAAACCTTGAGTATAGCTTTAATACAGCCAGAGGGAATTTAAACAATAGAAAGAATAATAATTTAAGTTGGAATGAAAGCTTCACCTATGATAACTTAGACCGTTTAACAAATATTTCGGGTTCAGTAAGTAGAGCACAGAACTACGATGATCGAGGTCGTATTACCTCAAATTCTACAATAGGAACATATAATTACGGGAGTACTACTTCGTATCGTTTACAAGAAGTAGATTTAAATACCCAAGGAGATTTGTATTATCAAAATCATCCCTTGCAAAAAATTACATACAATGCGTATAAAAAACCAGTATCAATTTCAGTAAAAGATAAAGCAAAAGTAGATTTTGAATACGGTTTGTTACAAAATAGGAGTCATGCTTACTATGGAGGGAACGAGGATAATAAATTAGATCGTAGGTATCAAAAACATTATTCAGCAATAAGTCCTGTTGAAATAGAAATAGATAAACAAGGAAACACAAAAATTATTACGTATGTTGGTGGAGATGCCTACTCAGCCCCAGTGATGCATGTAAAGCAAACAGCTTCAGGTAGAGCTAATGGCTATCATTATTTACATAGAGATTATTTAAATAGCGTTCTAGCAATAACTAAGAGTGATGGAACAGTACAAGAACAACGACAATTTGGTGCCTGGGGAGAAATTGATAAATTTAAAAGCTTGAATAGCGAAATTGATTTTGAATATGGCTCTACACTGCTAAATCGTGGCTATACAGGACATGAACATTTTATGGGAGTTGCTTTGATACACATGAATGGCCGTATGTATGATGCAAAACTAGGACGTTTTTTGTCTCCTGATAATTATATACAAGATCCCTTTAGCACACAAAGTTTTAACAGATTTGGCTACGTTTGGAATAATCCCTTAAAGTTCACAGACCAAAGTGGAGAGCTGGGCTTTATAGCAGCAGCTTTAATAGGAGCTTTAATAAGTGTAACAACAAATGGAATAATTAACTCCATTGAAGGACGTCCATTTTTTCAAGGAGCTGGGTTAGCAGCTTTAACAGGAGCTATAGGGGGAGCTCTATCTTTTGGTATTGGAGAAATAACCCAAGGATTGCAAGGAATATTAAAAGTAGGTGTACAAGCTGTTATGCATGGATATTTAGGAGGGATGATGTCTTCAGCCATGGGAGGTGAATTTATACATGGCTTTGCAGCAGGAGCATTGGGCTCCTTAGTATCATCTGGTATGGAAGGTCTATATGGAGATAAAACTTCAGATTTTTGGAGAGCCGCAGGAACTATAACTGCTGGTTCTCTCTCTGGTGGAGTTGGTAGTGTTATTACTGGTGGTAAATTTTGGGATGGATTTAGAAATGGAGCAATTAGTTCTTCTTTGAACCATGTTGCCCATTCACTATTAAATCCGAAACCTAAATGGGAGTATAAGGGGAAAAAATATACATCTAAAGCGAAATTATACAGAGATATATTAATAGACCAAGCTGCAGAACAATTTGGGATAAAAGATTTAATTGCTCTAGCGGCAGCTATAGACGGGGTTGGATTAATAGATAAACCTTTCCAAGCAAAAGGTGCTTCTAAAGGGACTTCTTATGCTTCAAAATATGGTTCTAAGCTTTTCCCGCAAGAAATGCCAAGAAGATTACCTACACATTTTAGAGGAGGCTCGTTAAGATATACAAAGGTTTTTGGAAGGTTTCTTGGAAGATTAGCTGGTCCAGTGGGTTGGGGAATTTTAATTTATGATGTTGGGAAAACATTATATAACACCCAGATGATTTATAACAGTATTGTAGACAATTAAAGTATGTAATAATTATGACTAATTTAGAGTTAATCAAAGAGATATCTTTTAAATTTGTAGGTATTTCAAATATATCTTTAAAAACGAAAATAGGTAAGGATTTGGGGTTAGATGGTGATGATGCAAAAGAATTTTTAGAATTAATTTTTGCTGAATTTAATTTTGAAGGAAAAAAATTTCCTTTTGAATACTATTTCAATTACGAAAATGATTTATGGGGAGTTAAGAATTTTTTTAATAAAATTTTTAACCCAAAAAAATATATTTCTCAAAAAGATATTACGATTGGTGAGATAATTCAATTTATAGAAACTAATAAAAATGAGATATAAAAAAATAATATTAATTCTTCCTTTTCTTCTATTGGCATGTAGTTCAGACGAAGACCCAATTACAGAACCACAAGAAGATTCATTAGCAATAGAGTTAGTTACTTCAAAAGCACTAGTAGCTATTGACGAAGTTGTGTCCTTCCAGGTAAAAGCAAACAAGCCTTTTAGTAGTATTACCTATTCTACAGATAATTTTACTACTTTTAAAACAGTAAGTAAAAGTTTAGGAGATTCGTTTGGTACAAGTTTACCTTTGTATGTAAATACAGCGAATATTGGAGTTATCTCCTACAGCATTCGAGTAGAGGATGATGCGGGTAAAAAAGCAAGTAGCACTATTAGTTTTACCATAGAAAAAGGAAATGCTGTGCACCTTAAAGAAGTATTAGTTAACAGCTTTTATGATAAAGACAATACTTGGGATACAGAATTTTCTAATACAGATCCTAACAGATTAGCAGACGTATTTTTTTTCTTGCAGAAACCTCAAATAGGTATTCTATCAGGTCAACTTCAACAACGACCTTGGTTTGAATCTTCTGTCAAGGAGAACCAAGGAGATTTAACATGGAATCTTTCACAAAAAGAGTTGTATGTAAATCCAAATGCTACGGTTGAATTTGCTTTGGCTGATGATGATGGAGGAGGTATAGGACAAGATTTACTATTAGGTCCTCCATACGGACGAGAGATCGATTTGTCATTACACCGTAATACAAAACCAAGCAATATTACTCTAGAGGATATCTCTATTAATTTAAATGTCGATTTTGGCCTAGAATGGTAAGCAGAAAATAACTGATTTCATTTCTGTAAAATCATAGAATTTTGTTAATAATAAATGAAGAAAATAGTATTTATTTTTTTAATATTGAGCACTTCTCTCTCTGCTCAAAAAGAAGCTAACATTTGGTATTTTGGAGAGTATGTTGGTTTAGATTTTAATAGTGGCTCACCAACATTATTATTAGATGGGAAATTAAACACTGAAGGAGGCTGTGCAACAATATCAGACACCAATGGAAAGCTTCTATTTTACACAGATGGTAGAACAGTTTGGAATAAAAATCATCAAACTATGTTAAATGGTACGGGATTAAATGGAGGAAACCGTAGTACACATTCAGCACTTGTAGTCCCCAAACCTAGTGACTTAAATAAATATTATATTTTCACAGTAGATGATTTTATTGGTAACAACGGATTACAATACTCCGAAGTTGATATGACCCTAGACGGTGGCTTAGGGGGAATAACTTCAATTAAAAACGTTTTATTACATACACCAACTACCGAAAAAATTACAGCTATTCAAAGCTCTGTAGCTAATGAGTATTGGGTTGTAAGTCATAAATGGGGAAACAATGAGTTTATTGCTTTTAAAGTTAGTAGCTTAGGTATAGACCCTAACCCTGTTATAAGTGCTGTAGGAACAACTGTAAATAATGATGGAGCCTCTATTGGGCAAATAAAAATAGCACCTAATGGAAAAAAAATAGCTGTTGCAAGATTTCCATCAATATCGGAAGTACAAATATTTGATTTTGATACATCTACAGGTAAAGTTTCTAATCCTTTAACATTATTAAAGTACTCGAATGACGAACAGATTTATGGTCTTGAATTTTCTCCAAATAGTGAGTTACTATATACTGCGGTTAATTACGAAGGTATTTTTCAGTTTAACTTACAAGCTGGTTCTCCAGGTGATATTGTAAACTCTAAAGTAAAATTATCTACAACAACGGTATCACATGACTCTTTTCAATTAGCTTCTGATGGTAAGATATACATTGCTGGGTTTGCTCAGTCTTATTTGGATGTTATCAACAACCCTAACACCTTAGGCTTGGGAGCTAATTATGTTTCAGAAGCATTGTATTTAGGTGGAAGAATAAGTTTTTCAGGTTTACCCGTATTTATTCAATCTTTTTTTACGATTAATTTTCAAAGCAAAAACCATTGTTTAGGAGATGCGACAAGTTTTAATGTAAGTAATTTAGAAAGTTACGACAACATCTTATGGGATTTTGGAGATGGAAATACTTCAACACAAGAAAACCCTATACATACTTTCTTAAGCGCTGGAAATTATGATGTTACTTTAAGCGTTACTTCAGGAGGGCAAATTTCTTCAGAAACTAAAACCGTAACAATATACAAACAACCAGTGGCTACAAAACCTTATGATATTTTATTATGTGATTTTACAGGCGATATTTCTTTTGACTTGGTATCGCACAATATAAATATCCTTAATGGTCTTGACTCTAATATTTTTGGAGTAAATTATTATGAGGGAATGGTAAATTACACCAGCGGTATTAAAATAAACACACCTGAAGTGTATACGAATGCCTCAAGTTTTTTTACGCAAGAAATCATAGCTGAAGTTTATAATAAGCAGAATCCAGCATGTAATGATATTACAGATTTTAATGTAGGTATCTATAAAACACCACAATTAGAATCACCCAGTAACCTTTCAACTTTAACACAATGTGATAATGCCGATTCAGGGTCGGATAATGATAGTATTACTGAGTTTGATTTGACAGCGCAAGAACAATACCTATTGCTCAATGGAACTAACTCAAATGTAAGCTATAATTATTACACAGATGCCGAATTGAAACAGCCAATAGCATCACCAAATGCTTTTCCTAATACTCAAAACCCACAAACCATATATGTTGAAGCAGTTAGTAATGAAAATAGCCAATGTACAACAACAACTTCTTTTACTATTGAAGTTTTAGAATTACCATCAGTAGCATCAACTGTTGAACTAAAACAGTGTGACAACGCAGATATAAACGGGTTTAGTAGTATTAATTTAAATGAAGCAAAAAAGAAAATAGTTTCAAACCCTGAAGATTTTACAATTACTTTTTTTGAAGAGAAAAATCATGCAGAAAATAACACTAACCCAATATCGAATCCTACAGCTTATACAAATCAAACAGTTAGTAACGATACGGTTTGGGCAAGAGTAGAAAATACTCATGGATGTTTTCGAGTAAGCGAGGTTGAGTTAATAATTTCCACTACTCAAATTCCAGTAACTTTTTCAAAAATTTTTTATCGATGTGACGATGGTATCGATACTACTGATGGGGTAGCAACTTTCGGTTTTAGCGCTGTTACACAAGAGGTGAAAAATTTGTTTCCTGCCAATCAACAGCTTATTATTAACTATTACAGGAATGAAGCGGATGCTTTAGCAGAATTGAATGCAATTACAAATATTACTAATTATCAAAATATAGGATATCCAAATCAGCAAAACATTTATATACGTGTAGATAGTGCCCTAGATAATGATTGCTTAGGTTTGGGGCATCACATCACTTTACGTGTTGAAAAAGTCCCCGTAGCTAACCCAGTAACTATTAATCCAGAATGTGATAATGATAGAGATGGGGTAGTTGCTTTTGATACGTCAACAATTCAAAATACAATCATTAGTAATCAAACTGATGTGGCTGTGAGTTATTTTGATAAAAATGGAATGCCACTACCAAGCCCATTACCTAATCCATTCACTACGGCTACACAAACAGTTACAGCGAGAATTGTTAATACAGCTTCACAAGACCTAAATGGAAAATGTTATAGCGAAACTACCATAAGCTTTGTGGTTAATTCAGTACCAGTAGCAAATAAAGTAGCAACACAAGAGCAATGTGATGATGACTTTGATGGAATTGCAGATTTTGATACCTCAAGTATTGAAAGTACGATTTTAGGTACTCAAACAGGAATGATTGTCAACTATTTTGACGAAAACGACAATCAATTGCCAAGCCCTTTACCCAACCCTTTAAGCACCAATTCACAAATGATAACAGTAAGAGTAGAAAATCCGCAATATGCGATTTGCTATGATGAAACAACAATTGATTTTGAAGTAAAAGAAAAACCTAATTTTGATTTACAAAGCGAAGCTATTATTTGTGTAAATGAAGCTTCTCCCTTAGAGCTTAAAGTTGATAACCCAAATGGAAATTATTCTTATGAGTGGAAAGATGAAAGTGGAAACCCAATAAGTAATTTGATAACAGCCAGTGTGTCAAAAGGAGGAATCTATTTTGTAAAAGCAACTTCTGATGTTGGTTGTGAGTCTGAAATAAAAAGTATTCAAGTAAAAGAATCAAGTATAGCAAACATTACCATCAATCATTTGGAAATTATAGACGATTCAGAAAATAATAGTATTAGAATTAATACTCAAAATGCAGGACTAGGAAATTACGAGTTTAGTTTATTAGATGCTGATTCTAACATAATGTATGATTATCAAGAAATACCTTTTTTTGATAATTTAGAAGGAGGTGTTTATACGGTCCTTATTAAGGATATAAATGGATGTGGAGTTCAATTTTTTGAAATTTCTATTATTAATTACCCAAAGTTTTTTACTCCTAACAACGATGGTATAAATGATACTTGGCATATAAAGGGCATCGGTAAAAGCTTTTACAAGAGTGGGCGAGTAACTATTTATAATCGTTTTGGGAAAATACTTAAAATTTTATCTGTAAATGATGTTGGTTGGGATGGTTTTTATAACGGGCAAAAGTTACCGTCTAACGATTACTGGTTTTATGCAGAACTTATAGACCCCAAAGGTCATGTCATTAAAAAGAAAGGAAATTTTAGTTTACTGATGAAATAAAAAATTAACAATCTGCCAAACGAACGGTAACAGCCAAACCACCTTCTGAGGTTTCTTTGTAGTTTCTGTTCATATCTTTCGCAGTTTCCCACATAGTATCTACTACTTTATCTAAAGGAACTTTAGATTCTTTCGGGTTGGTTTCTAAGGCCAATTCAGCAGCATTAATAGCTTTAATAGCTCCCATAGCATTGCGCTCAATACAGGGTACTTGTACCAGTCCGCCTATAGGGTCGCAGGTCAGTCCTAAATGATGTTCCATGGCAATTTCAGCAGCGACTAAACATTGTGGTGGAGTACCACCCAACAGTTCTGTCAACGCAGCGGCGGCCATGGCAGAGGAAACGCCGATTTCAGCTTGGCATCCACCCATAGCAGCCGAAATTGTAGCATTTTTCTTAAAAATACTTCCTATTTCTCCAGCAACTAATAAGAATTTTTTGATTTCTTCAAAACCTGCTTTATGATTTTCAATAACTAAATAATACATTAAGACAGCAGGAATAACACCAGCACTTCCGTTAGTAGGAGCGGTAACTACCCTGCCTAAAGAAGCATTTACTTCGTTTACCGATAATGCGAAACAACTAACCCATTTTAAAATCTCTCGAAATTTAACCTCAGTACTGCGAATTGCAGTAATCCATTCTTCAGGATTGGTATATGTTGCATCTTTAATTAACTTTTGATGCGTTTCAAAAGCACGTCGCTTTACGTTGAGTCCACCAGGCAAAATACCTTGCGTGTGACAACCGATATAGGTACATTCTAACATCGTATTCCATATACGGTGCAACTCTTTATCGATATCTTCGGCAGAGTTAACAACAAGCTCGTTTTGGTACACAATGTCAGAAATAGGTACTCCTTCTTTTTCACAATAAACTTCCAGCTCAGCAGCTCTATTAATAGGAAATGGAAAATTTTGTTTGTTAATTTCAATATCTTCAGCGAGGTTATCGTCTTCCTGCACAATAAACCCCCCACCGATAGAATAATAGGTTTCTGTAGAAATTTCGATACCCTCTGCATAGCCTCTAAACGTCATTCCATTGGCGTGAAAAGGTAAAAAATCTTTATTGAATTTTACAGAGCCATTGGTAAACACAATATTTCTTTCATTGTTAAAAAATAACAATTCTTTGGTTTGAATATCATTGATAATAACATCGATTGTTTCGATAGGAATGTATTCAGGATCTGCTCCGCTTAAACCTAATAAAACGGCTAAATCTGTCGCATGTCCTTTACCCGTTAACGAAAGAGAACCATACAAGTCTACTTTTATTTCTTCAATTAAAGGAAACTCATTTTTTTCTTTTAATTTTTGTACCCATTGCTGTGCTGCTCTCCATGGTCCCAGCGTATGAGAACTAGAGGGACCAACCCCAATTTTAAGCATATCAAAAACGCTAATAAATTGCGACATATATGTAAGTTGTTTGTTGGGGGCTAAAATAAAAAAATCCCGTATTTAAAAGCTTAAATACAGGATTTATATTTTATTAAAAAAGGTATTACATTCCGTAAACAGACTCTTTGTCGAACTTCTTTACTAACATATAGTAAACCACCGCACGATACTTGTTTCTTTCAGATTTTCCAATTCTTTCCATAACTTCTTCAATAGCTTTATCCAATTCAGGGCCATCTGGTAAGCCTAGCTTTTTCATTAAGAAATTTTTCTTAACGGTTTCTAATTCTTTGGAATCGCTTCCAGATACTGTTTCAGCATCATTTTTGTAGATTGAAGGACCTAATCCTTTAGTTACAGCAGTTAATAGCTCAGTATTAGAACGCATGTTTCTATCGTCCATAAACTTCTTATAAAGTGCTACTTTTTCGTCAAACTTACTCATGTTTTTATATTTTAAAATTAGAGATTGATTTTTTGTTCTTTCAAAGATAGAAAAATTATTAACTCTTTCAAACAACTACAGGCTAATAAGAACGATAAAATTTAATTGTTAATTAAATTGTTAAAAAGAAATGAACGTAATGGTAAAAAAAGACTGTTCTTACACTAAATTTATCTATAACTTCAAATCTGTTGCCTATGCCCATATCAAAATTTGAATCTATGTTAAAAACCAATGAAGTGTATTTTTTTGATGCTGTAGAATTTGAAACAATTATAGAGCATTATTTGAATACAGGGAAACAATCATTAGCAAAAAAAGCAGTGAAACTTGGTTTAGAGCAGCACCCTTCTTCAATTCAGTTGAAATTAATGAAGGTTGAAATCTTAATTTTTGAAGAAGAATTGCATCAAGCAATTAAAATGTTATCAAACATAGAAGCTGTTGAACCGCACAATGAAGAAGTTTTTATTCAAAAGGCTATTATTTTATCTAAGAAGAAAAAGCATCATGAAGCAATTGCTATTTTAAAAGAATCGTTACAGTATATCGAAGACCCATCTGATATTTGGTCGATGATAGGTATGGAATACTTGTATCTTGATGACTTTGAAAATGCGCGGTTAAATTTCGCAAAATGTATTGAAGTAGATTATGAAGACTACTCATCTTTATACAATATAGTGTACTGTTTTGATATGGAAGATAGCCACGAAGAAGCTATTTCCTTTTTAAATTCGTATTTAGATAAGAATCCATATTGTGAAGTAGCCTGGCATCAATTAGGAAAACAATATTTCGAATTAGGAATGTATAAAGAGGCACTAACAGCTTTTGATTATGCTGTATTGATTGACGATATTTTTGTAGGCGGATATTTAGAAAAAGCAAAAGCACTCGAAAAGTTAAAGCGATATGATGAGGCTATTGAAAATTATTTGGTTACGCTAGAGTTAGATGACCCTACAGCGTATGCATATATAAGAATTGGAGAGTGTTATGAAAAACTTGAAAATACACAAACAGCCATACACTTTTATAAGAAAGCAGTACATGAAGATCCATTATTAGATAGAGGTTGGATTTTGTTAACCAATGCTTGTTATAATCAAGAAAACTATCAAAAAGCATTGTACTATATCAATAAGGCTATTCAAATAGACGAAGCAAATGTTTTGTATTGGAGACGCTATGGAGATATTAACCTAAAACTCAATTTTTATGAAGAATCTGTAAAAGCTTTTAAAAATTGCTTATCATTAGGCGATAGAGAAATTGAAATATATGTTGCATTAGCCGATATTTTGTTGTTTTTAGGAGAGTTTACTGAAGCACTTAAAATATTAATTCAAGCAAAAAGAATGTATAAAGAATTTGCAGAGGTAGAATACAGACTCTGTGGATTGTTTATGATACTAGGAAAAGAAGCATACAGCATTACACATTTAAAAAATGCGTTAACAATCGATTTTGAATACCATATCATTATCAGAGAGTTATATCCTACAGTGTTTGAAAACAAGCAGATTCAACAGATAATTTCTAGCTACGATAAAGCAGTGCAATAAAACGGTAAGTAACCCTTAAGCCAAAAATAAATCAAAAGAGAAAATTCTTATACAAGAATTGTTTTTTTTCTATATACAATCTTTGTTAGTGATAAATTGAATGAAACTCTGGACAATCCAACCTATAAAGTTTTATTATAATCTAATTTCAGATGGAGAAATACATTCGTCAGAAAAATATGCTGATTCTGACTTTAATCAGGCGTATAAATGGATTATAAAACAAATGGAAAATAGAATTGGGGAAAAACCAAGTAAAAATAGTTATCCTATTTGGGCATGGTATCAATATAAAAATATAAAAGCAAAGAAACCTGATTTAAGAGGTTCAGGTTTTTTACCGAAAGGTACAAAGGGAGTTCGAATTGAATTCGAGAAGCCCAAAAATGAAGTTCTACTTTCTGATTTTTACTTATGGCATTTCCCTTTAAACTATTGGTATATTGCAGACAATGAAAAGCAGGAATCTGAATTTGATAAACTTTTAAAAGATTCAAAAATAGAATTTATGCATAAAGAAAAATATCCACTCGAATTAAGAATGATAGTCGAAAATAGTTGGAATAAAATTTTTGATATGAGTTACGATTGCGATTATGTTACTGAAAATTTTAATAACAAAAAAATTCAAGCAACATTTTGGAGTTTAAAAACCAGTGAAATAACTAAAATCGACTTTTTTAATGCGAAATAGAAACCATTGCCAACACAACATAAAAAAATTGCTTGTTGATATTTTAAATTGGAATATGCTAAGTAAAATAAAAATTATTACGATATTTATTTTTTGACATATAAAAAAGTATCGTGTCGTTTTGAGTGAATTTGAGAAAATCAATAAAAATAATAATCTTTGTAAAATTCCACAGTATCCGAACGTATTTGTTAGTTTCAGTTAATTATTAAAACAAAAACTGCACTTAATTTACATTACTTAAGTTCTAGGAAGCTGCTAAATTCTTTAAAAAACATTATTTCGGTTATATAAAGAATGTTTTGGCCGATTTAAGAATTTATACTCTTGTTAATTAGAGAGAATGAGAAGAACAAATAAGTAAGATATGCTCGTCTTTGTTACCCGTTTTTTTAGTACATAAAATAGGCGCTAATTCTTAACAAATCCTACAACGATTTCGTATTTTTTTTAATGTTAATGATAAAAATTGAGTAAATTTGAACTTCGATTTTATGGGAAAAATAAAAAAAATAGCAGTAATGACTTCCGGAGGAGACGCTCCAGGAATGAACGCAGCAATACGATCTGTAGTAAGAACTTGTGCTTATTATCGTATTGAATGTATGGGAATTTATAGAGGATATCAAGGTTTGATTGAGGGAGACATCGTTCCTTTAACCGCTCGAAGTGTTAATAATATTATTAACAAAGGAGGAACTATCTTAAAATCGGCTCGCTCTAAAGAGTTTAGAACTAAAGAGGGTAGAAAAAAGGCATATGAGGTTTTACAAGAGCATGAGGTAGATTCTTTAGTGGTAATTGGAGGAGATGGTTCTTTTACAGGAGGAGTTGTTTTTAACAAAGAATTCAAGTTTCCAATTATAGGAATTCCTGGAACAATAGATAATGATATTTCAGGAACAAGCCATACACTTGGTTACGATACCGCTTTGAACACTGCGGTAGAAGCAATCGACAAGATTAGAGATACTGCGTCTTCGCACAATCGACTTTTCTTTGTTGAAGTAATGGGGCGTGATGCAGGTTTTATAGCGCTTAATGCAGGTGTAGGAGCTGGAGCAGAAGAAATTTTAATTCCTGAAGAAGATCTTGGACTCGAAAGAATGTTAGAGTCTTTAAAGAAGAGTAGAAGATCAGGGAAATCATCAAGTATTGTAGTGGTTTCAGAAGGAGATAAAACGGGTAAAAATGTTTTTCAACTGGCAGATTATGTAGAAGAAAATCTTCCTGATTATGAAGTAAGAGTTTCAGTACTAGGTCATATGCAAAGAGGAGGGTCTCCAAGTTGTTTTGATAGGGTATTAGCCAGTAGGTTAGGGGTAAGAGCTGTAGAACTGTTGTTAGATGGAAAGACGAACCTGATGGTTGGGTTAAAAGATAACAAAGTAATTGCAACAGATTTAGAGAAGGCAATTAAAGGTGAACATAATATTGATGACGAATTGTTACGTGTATCAGATATCATGACAACTTAAAACACAAATTATAAAATTTTAAAATAATGATAAAAATAGGAATTAATGGATTTGGAAGAATCGGTAGATTAGCTTTTCGTTCTGCAATGGAAAGAGATAATGTACAAGTAGTAGCGATAAACGACTTATTAGAGGTTGATTATCTTGCCTATTTACTAAAATACGATTCAGTTCATGGACGTTTCAAGGGAGATGTTGAGGTGAAAGATGGGAACTTGGTAGTGAACGGACAAACTATACGAGTTACAGCAGAAAGAAATCCTGAAAACTTACAATGGGATGCAGCAGGTGCTGAGTATGTTATTGAATCAACAGGGTTTTTCTTAACGCAAGAAAAAGCAGGTTTACACATTAAAGGAGGAGCAAAAAAGGTGATTATTTCAGCACCGTCTAAAGATGCAAAAATGTTTGTAGTTGGGGTAAATCATAAAGAATTATCTGCCGATGATACCATCATTTCAAATGCATCGTGTACTACAAACTGTTTAGCACCGTTGGCAAAAGTTATTCATGAAAACTTTGGTTTAGTAGAAGGTTTAATGACCACAATTCACGCAGCTACTTCAGGTCAAGATGCTGTTGATGGACCAAATTCAAACTGGAGAAGAGGTCGTTCGGTACTAAGTAACCTGATACCCACCACTACAGGTGCAGCGGTAGCAGTAGCCAAAGTTATTCCCGATTTAAAGGGTAAATTGACAGGTATGGCAGTGCGTGTACCAACCCCAGATGTTTCCTTAGTAGATTTAACTTTTAGAACAGAAAAGTCGACGTCTTTAGAAGAAATTTTAACTAAATTAAAAGAAGCCTCAGAAGGAGAACTAGAAGGAGTTTTAGGTTTTACCGAAGAACAAGTTGTTTCTCAAGATTTTGTTTCTGAAACAAGAACTTCTGTTGTAGATGCTAAAGCAAGTTTAGAGTTAAATGAAAATTTCTTTAAAGTAGTTTCATGGTACGATAATGAGTATGGATATGCTACAAAAATTGTAGATTTACTCGTACATGCAGCGTCTTTATAAGAATAATATTTATAATATATAGAATACCAGAAAACATTCCCGCTTTTTTAGATGGGAATGTTTTTTTAATATTTTTATGTATGGAAATAGCAATTATAGCACATGATGGGATGAAAGCTGAAATGGTTCAGTTTCTAAATAACCATAAAGAAGTGTTACATCAGAAAAAAATCGAGTTAATTTCTACTGGAACTACCGGAGAACAAGCTGAAAAAGCAGGTTTTGAGGTTAGAAGGTTCTTGTCAGGGCCTATTGGAGGCGATGCTCAAATTGCAGGTAGAGTAGCAGAAGGAAAATGTCAAATGGTCTTGTTTTTTAGAGATCCTTTAGCAAAACACCCACATGAGCCAGATATTTCAATGTTACTACGTTTGTGTGATGTTCATAATGTTCCTTTGGCAACAAACCCTTCAACAGCAGAATTATTAATCAAAGCGGTATAAAATCCACTTAAAGAGTGAATTTTTTTGTTCGTGTTATATCGATTTGTATGCTATTATTTGATAGCAATCATACTAATTTCAACATTGACAAACTTAGGTAAATTAGCTACCTCTACGGTTTCACGAGCTGGAGCAGTGGCTTCTTCAAAATATTGTCCGTAAACTGCGTTGATTTTAGAGAAATTGTGCATATCTGAAATAAAAATAGACGTTTTTACTACATTGTTAAAAGTCATGTCTGCAGCAGCTAACACGGCTTTCATATTTTGCATTACCTGTTTCGTTTCTGCTTCAATAGAATCTAAAACCAATTCATTCGTTTCAGGATTAATTGCTATTTGACCAGAAGTATAAAGCGTGTTTCCGCTCAATACAGCCTGATTGTATGGCCCAATTGGAGAAGGAGCGTTATCAGTTATAATTATTTTTTTCATTCTTACTTAAGTTAAAAAGTTAAAAAGGTTTTTAGTTTTGCCTACAGCCTACATACAGCTTAAAACAATACCCTGTCTGGTGGTTTGTTTTTATCCCATTTTAAATCGCTTAGTACCGACGCTTTTACACCAATAAAAAAGTAATAAGAAGAGTTCCTACCAAAAGGAGTCCAATTGAAGTTAAAGCGCCAGCTATCTAAATCTCTTGAAAAATTAAGTCGTGTATACGTAAACGCATTGTCTTTAATATCGTATCCAGAAGAAAAACCAACTTTCCATTTCGGAGACAACTCTACATTACCACTAAACATTAATGAGTTGTTTCTTATACCGCTTTTTAATCCATTATCAAAGTAACTCATAGCGTATACTAAATTAAGAGTCCAAGGTATTTTAGCTTTGTAAAGTTCTGTTTCTTTAACTTCGTCTTCTTTAGTATTGGTCTGATTAGGAAATCCGTTTGTTATTCCCATGTTCTCACCAAATACATCTGGAGTATCTTGTGCTCCATTACCACTTTGATTTTTATCTTCAGATTTGTCATCGTCATCTTTTTTTTCAAAATCTTTACTAGAAATAGCATAATTAGCAGTAACTCCTACATCGGTGAGCCTGAGAATAGCACTATTAAATTTATTAATTCGTTGTCCTTCACTATTTACTTGGTAAGGGTCGAAGGTAGCATTCATGTTTAACGCTAGTTTATCTTTAAAAAGACGTGTACCCGCATTGGCTCTAACAGTAGACCATCGTAAACTATCAGCAGCAATATTATAGCCTGCACTAAAGTCTAAGTTGTTAAGAATGGTTATTTTTTTATCTTCTTCATCGCTATCTGGATCTTTTGGAGCTACTTTAGCCTCTAAAACATTATTTACAGTTATACTAATAGAATTTGAAATACCACTTCCAGGAGTTCCGTACACACCACCTTGAAAAGGAGAATAAGTTAGCAAATCGTTCGGGTCGGAACTTTGTTGCACGGTCAAGTTATAATCATCAGCAAAATTAGGGCGATACCCATACGAAATAGAAGGTCTTATCGTATGTCTAATACCCTTTAAACGACCTTTTTTAATAGGAAATATACCGTAGATATTCGTAGATAAAGAAACCCCAAAATTATATTCGTTATAGCGAGTAAATCCACTAAGAGTATCGTTAATCACAGCTCCAAAATTGTCATCTTTGTCAATAGCTTCAGAGTCGTATCGCTTTTTAATTTTGTCAAAATACCATACGTCTTTGTAACTAACATTAGGTGTTAAGGTAAAATACTTAAAAGCTTTCATGCTGGTGTTGGTACTGATTGAATGTTGTACCCCTTTTTTGGCAGTTTGAAACATTTTTGCTGTTAAGAACTCATCATCAGTAGTATTAATAAGATATTGCCCTTGCATACTGTAATTCAAACCTATTTTTTGAATAGCATTCTTTTTGATACCACCTTTACCAGCAAACGGATAAATACGATCCATGTTTACCTGTAATGAAGGAAGTGTCATGGTAATCGTTTCGGTATTGGTGTTTTGAGTATGAGTAGCAGTCACATTCATATTAAAAGGTGTACCCACAAACTTTTTGTAATAAGAAACGGAAGAACTCAACGTATTATTTAAAAACTGAGAGCTATTAAATTCGTTTAACGATTGACGGTAATACTTACTACTACCTAAGTTAACCGATGCAGAAAAACGGGAATTCGGACTCGCTTTCGCGTCTTGACTATGACTCCATCGTATGTTAAAGTTAGTAGATTTTTGATAATCACTCAAACCACGTATACCCCGAATAATATTTTCATAACGCGCACTAAAACTCCCGCTAAATTTATAACGAACGTAGTAGTTCGATGAGGTGTTAAGTCCCCAACTTCCGTTGGTGTATAAGTCACCTAACATCGTCAAATCAAAATAATCACTCAGAGCGAAATAATAACCACCGTTTTGCATGAAAAAACCTTGGCTATTGCTTTCTCCCCAAGAGGGAATAATAAAACCAGAAGTCCTTTTATTGGTCATAGGAAAATAAGCAAAGGGTAAGTAAACAGGAGTTGGTACATCAGCTAATACTAAGTTACTACCTCCAACAATAATTTTTTTACCAGGAACCAACTTCGCTTTATTTGTCTGAATGTAATAGTCAGGAATTTTCTTTTTTGAAGTGGTAAAGCGCAACCTTCGCATGTAGACGGTAGAATCGTTTACACGTTTTGTTTTTTCTCCGTACGTAATAATACCAGCTTGATTTGTTTTTACCCCATACACCAAGGCTTTCTTAGTTTTGAAGTTGAACAAAATAGAATCTTGCTCAGATTCCTGATTCCCTTGCTTAAATTGCGGACGTTGATGATACCCCGTACTATCTTTAATTCCCTTAGCATACACCATATTGTTTTTATAATCTAGAATAATAATTCCAGCTTTTAAATCAATATCAGTATACGTTACATGGGCTTCGTTGTATAGGGTAATGGTTTTATTTTTTGCGTTTTGTATCGTATAATCTTCAGCGTCATGGGTAATAATACCATCAATTACCTCTTTAGGTTTTATAGAGTCATTCGCAATAGTATCTCTTTTTTTTACAATAATATCAGTCTTTTTAATATCAATCAAAGAATCTTTAGAACTGGTAAAAGTAGAATCTACTTTGAGTTTTTGAGGACTGATCCCTTTTTTACCAAATTCTTGCGCAGTACTTATTTGAAAACAAAAAAGAAAGAAAGCTAAAAGTATGTAAGTTGGATTTGCTCGCAATATTATTAATACTATTTTTGTGTTATATTTAAAACTTTGGCGTGCTATTTGAACGCTTATATTTTAAACACCAAAAATAGTTAAATTTTATTGATGCAATTCTTAAATTTCCTTAAATATAACATAACAAAATTAACCTTTACTGTTCTAACTGTCTTAACCATTTTATTTGGAGTGTCATTAGAGGTAACGGCACAAAAAAAATACACCGTTGTTCTTGATGCGGGTCATGGAGGGAAAGACCCTGGGAATCTAGGAAACGGTTTTAGAGAAAAAAGTATTGCCTTGCGAGTGGCACTAGATGTGGGTAAAGAGTTGCTAACATCAAGAGATATTGAAGTAGTTTATACTCGTAAAAAAGATGTTTTTGTTGAGTTACATAACCGTGCTAAAATAGCAAATGATAAAAAAGCAGATTTATTTGTGTCTATTCACTGCGATGCTTTTAGAAGACCAGATCCACATGGAGCAAGTACTTTTGTTTTAGGTTTAAGTGGTAATCAGGAAAATTTAGAGATCGCAAAAAAAGAGAATGCCGTAATTTTATTAGAGGATAATTACAAACAAAATTACGATTACGACCCTAACTCACCAGAGTCAGTAATAGGATTGTCGGTGCTTCAAGAAGAAAACTTAGAAAACAGCCTAGGAATTGCAGGCTTAGTTCAAAATAACTTCGTAGCGTTAAAAAGAAATAATAGAAAAGTAAAGCAAGCTAATTTTTTAGTGTTAAGAGAAACTGTTATGCCCAGTGTTTTGATAGAATTAGGTTTTTTAACTAATAAAAATGAAGGTAAGTTTTTAAACTCTAGAAGCGGTCAAATACAAATGGCAAAATCAATAGCTGAAGCTATTAAAAAATATTTTAAAAGGCTTAAGCTAAATACCATAAGCGAAACAGTTACAGTAAATGCACCGTTAGTAGAAAAAGAACTATCAAAGCCAGTGGAACAAAAAGTAGTAAAAAAGACAATCCCTAAAAAAGAAGAAGCTCTAGCTAAAAAAGAAGTTACTAAAGAAAAAACTAAGGAAGTACAAGCACCAAGTAAGAATATAGAAACACCTTTAAAACGTATTTCTTCAGAAATTGTTTTTCGCATACAAATAGCAGCTTCAAGAAAAAAACTTTCAACAAGTAGCTTTAAAAACTTAGAAGATGTTGAATCTCTATTTATTGATAATTACTACAAATATTATTACGGAAACTCCCCAAGCTTAACTGAAATAAAAAGAATATTACCCCAAGTAAAAAACAAAGGCTATAAAGATGCATGGTTAGTAGCTTTTAAGAACGGAAAACGAATTTCTATGGCAGAAGCACTGAAAAACGATTAATTTAGAGGTGTTCTATATTTATACTCTGAAAATTATTGTTATTTTCGCTGGTATAAATAAATTATATGTCTAAAGAATTAAAAACAGGAATCGTTGCCGTAGTAATTATAGCATTGTTTATATGGGGTTATAATTTCTTAAAAGGGCAAAACTTGTTCAGTGCGAATGCAAGACACTTTTTTGTAGAGTACAATAATATAAATGGTCTTAACGAAGCAAGTTCAGTTACCATAAACGGTTTAAAGGTAGGTAATGTAGAACAAATATTTTTTAATGAAAGCCCTGAAAAAAGAGGAAGTCTTGTAGTAAAAATCTCACTTAATACCGATTTTAAGTTTTCAAAAAATAGCATTGCTAAAATTTATTCAGCAAGTTTAATGGGCGGGCAAAACTTAGCCATTATTCCTAAATACGATGGAGAAGTAGCAATATCAGGAGATTATTTAAAGGGAGAGGTAGAATCCGATATCTTTTCTTCAGTAGGAGAAAAACTCAACCCAATTCAGGCAAAACTAGAAAATGTGCTAGTCGGTGCAGATTCTTTATTAATTGGGGTGAATCAGGTTTTAAATGAGGAATCTCGTAAAAGCTTAAATAGGAGTGTTTTAGGGCTGGAGAAGGTAATGTCAGATGTTCGTAAAACCTTAGCTTCTGTAAATGATTTAATAAAAGATAGTAAGACTAACCTAAACGCCACCTTAACCAACACGAAAAAAATTACAGACAATTTTACGAAAGTATCCGACGATTTAGCGAAGGCTAACCTAGGAGAATCAGTAAAAAAGCTCGAAGCCACTTTAACAAATGTTAATGATATGTTGGCTAAAATGAAATCAGGAAAAGGAACTTTAGGAAAGTTAATGACCGATGAAAAAATGTATACAAACCTAACCAATGCTTCAAAAGAATTAGAAGAACTATTAAGGGAGATGAAGCTAAATCCTAAGCGTTTTGTGCATTTTTCACTATTTGGAAAGAAACCGAAACCTTATAACGAAGACAATAATACCAATAACGAAAATACGAAGTAAACCCACTTTATTTCTAACAAAACTTAATAATTAAAGAACGATGGAGAAATACATATCAAACATCTTTTTTGCGTTGATTTTAATTGCAGGGATAGGATATTTTGTAATGAATGTTCGTAAACTCATACGAAACATTAAGCTAGGAAAAGATATTGATAGAACCGACAGACAGCCAGAACGATGGAAAAACATGGCAAAAATAGCACTAGGGCAATACAAAATGGTGCGCCGTCCAATTTCAGGAATTTTACATGTTGTGGTGTATATAGGATTCATCCTAATCAATATTGAAATGCTTGAAATTATTATTGATGGATTATTCGGAACACATCGTTTTTTTCAACCAATTTTAGGAGATACTTTGTACGGATTCTTAATTGGTAATTTCGAAATACTTGCTTTTTTAGTTTTAGTAGCCGTAATTATTTTCTGGTTTAGAAGAAATATCGAAAAAGTACAACGCTTCTGGAATAAAGAAATGAAAGGGTGGCCGAAGAAAGACGCAAATATTATATTGTATTTTGAAATGGTACTCATGTCGTTGTTCCTAATTATGAACGCTACCGATGTTCCCTTTCAAGAAGCAGGAGTAGGAAATGTAGTTTCTCAATTCATAGCACCTTGGTTTGATGGTTTTTCACCTGAAGCATTGCATACGATAGAGAAAACTGCTTGGTGGTTACATATTGTTGGAATTCTAATTTTCTTAAACTACCTATATTACTCTAAGCATTTACATATTTTATTGGCATTTCCAAATACGTTTTTTGCCAATTTAAATCCTAAGGGACAGTTCGATAATTTAGAGGCAGTTACCAAAGAAGTAAAAATGATGATGGATCCAGATGCTGACCCTTATGCAATGCCAGAAGAAGGCGCCGAGGAAGAAATGCCAGAGAAATTCGGAGCTTCTGATGTAACCGATTTAAACTGGGTACAATTGATGAATGCCTATACCTGTACTGAATGTGGGCGCTGTACATCGTCGTGTCCAGCAAACCTTACAGGAAAAGAATTATCACCACGTGCCATTATGATGAAAACACGTGATCGTTTAGAAGAAGTAGGAAAAAATATTGATGCCAATGGAGGGGAGTTTAAAGACGACGGAAAGCAGTTATTAAACGATTATATTACTCCAGAAGAGTTATGGGCATGTACAAGTTGTAATGCCTGTGTGCAAGAGTGTCCGATTGGTATCGACCCGTTATCAATTATTATAGACATGCGTCGCTATTTAGTTATGGAAGAATCAGCAGCACCGCAAGAGCTAAATATGATGATGACCAATATTGAAAATAACGGAGCACCATGGCAGTATAGCCAAATGGATCGATTAAACTGGAAAGATGAGCAGTAGAACGAGTAAAAAAATATTAACTATTATACTTTTTATATTTATTTTAACTAGTAGTTTTTCACAGGAAAAAGACTATACATTAAAGTTAGATGTTGTAAAATCAGTATTCGGAATTTATCAGCTTGAAGGAGAGTATCATAAAACCGACCAATTATCCTATGGACTTGGACTACTTTACTTTAATACAAAAACGATGCTTTTTTTCGATATGGATATAAAAGAAGAGGGGTATATGATAAGTCCATTTGTGAGATATTACACGAGGAGTAACAATGAATCATCTTCTTTTTTTCAGTCCAATCTAAGATATGGCTATTTTGTAGGTCTTAGTTACGAAAAATGGACAAGCATGTTGAGTCTTGATGCAGTTTATGGGTATCAATTCAAATTAAATAAATCACTATTTTTTGAGCCTAGTATAGGTTTAGGAGCCTTTAAAGTATTGGGGTCGGATAATGCATATGGGTTAGTTACTCCCTATTTATTAGCTAATTTTAACATATCAATAAAAATATAAAAATTGTTTTCTGAAATAGTATTGAAGAAAGCTTACAGTTAAGATAAATGATATCAATAATTAAACGATAAAGAATTATGATAGTACCAACAATGGCAGAAATGATGGCTCAAGGAAAACAACCAGAAGTGTTGTTTTGGGTAGGAGCTGCAGGAAGTTATGATGATAGAGCAAAAAAAATAACCAGAGCTTTCGTAAAAATATTACAGCAAGCAGGAGTTGATTTTGCAGTATTGGGTACCGAAGAAAGTTCAACAGGCGATGCCGCAAAGCGAGCTGGAAATGAATTTTTATTTCAAATGCAAGCCGTTACGAATATTGAAGTGTTAAATGCTTACGAAATAAAAACAATCGTAACCTGCGATCCGCATTCATTCAATACGCTAAAAAACGAATACCCAGGATTAGGAGGGAAATATAAAGTGTATCACCACACACAATACATTAGCAAGTTAATCAAAGATGGGCGTTTGACTATAGAGGATAAAAACTTAAACGGAAAACGATTAACCTATCACGACCCATGCTATTTAGGGCGTGCCAATGATGTATATGAAAGTCCGCGTGATTTAATTCGTCGTTTAGGCGTAAAAATGACCGAAATGAAACGATATAAATCAACAGCCTTGTGCTGTGGAGCAGGAGGTGCACAGATGTTTAAAGAACCAGAAAAGGGAGATAAGGATATCAATGTATTACGTACAGAAGATGCCTTAGAAACCAACCCTCAAATTATTGCTACAGGCTGTCCGTATTGCAATACTATGATGACCGATGGTGTAAAGTTCAAAGAAAAAGAAGCACAAATCGAAGTAAAAGATATTGCAGAACTAATCGCAGAAGCAAATAATTTGTAATAGTAACATAACAATAATGTCATTCCCGCTTTCGCGGGAATCTTGTTTTTTGTAAGAATGATTAAAAACTACCTCAAAGCAGCACGTTTACGTACGTTACCACTTTCAGTATCAGGAATTATTGTGGGAGCGTTTTTAGGATTTAATGAAGTGGTGTATGTAGACAGTACTATAACTTTATTGAAAACCCCAATCTTCTGGCTGGCCATTTTAACTACCATCGGTTTTCAAGTACTCTCTAATTTTGCCAACGATTACGGAGATGGAGTAAAAGGAACTGATGACCACAGAGAAGGAGAAACCCGTATGGTTTCTTCTGGTGCGATTACTCCGAAACAAATGAAGCTAGCAATGATTGTTACAGCTTTTAGTACTTTGTGTATAGCATTACTGCTAATTTATATTGCCTTCGGAAAAGACAACTTTTTATACTCGGTAATTTTCTTCGTGCTAGGAATTGCTGCTATCGTTGCCGCTATAAAATATACCGTTGGGAAATCAGCTTATGGATACAGCGGATTTGGAGATGTATTTGTATTTGTTTTCTTCGGATTGTTAGCCGTAGTAGGAACCTATTTTTTATATACCAAACAACTAAATCTTATCATTTTTCTACCAGCAATTACCATCGGACTGTTAAGTACAGCGGTATTGAATCTAAACAATATGCGAGATAGAAAAAACGATGCCAAATCAGGAAAAAATACACTCGTCGTAAAAATGGGTGCCGCATCTGCAAAAGTATATCACTATTGCTTAATTATCGCATCGTTTGTATTTGCATTCTTATATGTGGTTATTACCTACCATTCACCAACACAATTTTTGTTTGTTATAGCCTACATTCCATTAATTAAACACCTAGTTTTTGTCTATAAAAATAAAGAAGCGGCTTTGCTAGACGGAGAACTTAAAAAAGTAGCATTGAGCACTTTTTTGTTTTCTATTTTATTCGGATTAGGGCAAATTTTGTAACTTCCCAAGAAATTTTTTATTATGAAGAGTGTTTTGATTTTTTTCTCAGCATTGGTGTTGCTTATAAGTTGCAATAATAATGATTATAAAAGAGAAGCAGGTGCTTATCAGTATTCAGAAAGTATAGAAGATGTTGCTGTTTCTGAAGAACAGGAAATGCAGGCGAATACTACGGTAACTAATAATGAAATAACCATTGAAAGAAAGCTCATTAAAACAGGCGATATTTCTTTTGAAACCAACGATTTATCGGCAACAAGAAACCAAATAGCACAGGCAGTACAAAAATACAACGGATACATTTCGGGCGATAACGAGTATAAATCTTCCCAAAATATAACCTCTAGTTTAATTGTTAGAATTCCTTCTAAAAACTTTGATGCTTTTTTAAATGAAATTTCTTCAAAAGTAGAACGATTTGATACGAAGAATATTTCGGTAAACGATGTTACCGAGCAGTATTTGGATATCGAGGCACGCTTAAAAGTTAAAAAAGAACTTGAAAAGCGATACGGTGAAATCTTAAAAAAAGCATCTTCCGTAAAAGAGATTATCGAAGTTGAACGAGAATTAAACAAGGTAAGATCAGAAATAGAATCAATAGAAGGGCGCTTAAAATACTTGCAAAATCAAGTATCGTATTCAACTTTAACCATTCGGTTTTATAAAGAAGAAGTAAACAGTGCTTATTCTAAAAGTTTTGGCAGACTTTTAGCAGATGCATTTGGCAACGGAATAGATAATGTAAAATGGTTCTTTATAGGTTTGGTAAATATTTGGCCTTTTATACTCTTATTGGTGCTACTAATCGTATTTATAAAAAAACGAATCAAACGAAAAAAATAATGAAGCCAACATGTTTAAAAGAATTATAAATTACACACGTAATAATTGTTTTAACTATCGAAGGTTACATCACATAGTAGAAAAATAATAAAAATAAACAGATGAAAATCACATTTTACGGGCACGCATGCTTTGGCATTGAAATTAATGAAACACATTTGTTAATAGACCCTTTTATAACAGGGAATCCATTAGCATCAAAAATCAATGTAGATGAAGTAAAAGCAGATTATATATTGCTTACCCATGCACATCAAGACCATGTACTAGATGTTGAGCGCATAGCAGAAAGAACAGGAGCTACCATTATTTCCAATTATGAAATAGTAATGTATTATGGAGCAAAAGGCTTAAAAGGGCATCCCGTAAACCATGGAGGAACCTATGTTAACAACACCTTTTCAGCCAAATATGTAAATGCCATTCACACCTCTTCATTTGCCGATGGAAGTTATGGCGGACAACCAGGAGGATTCGTAATCAAGGCAGGAGAAAAGTCGCTATATGTTTCTGGAGACACAGCCGTAACTATGGATATGAAATTGATACCCATGTCAACGAACTTAACAGCTTCTATATTTCCAATAGGAGATAACTTTACCATGGGAGTAGACGATGCCATTATAGCGAGTGATTTGGTGATTTGTGATAAAGTAATAGGCTGTCATTTCAATACTTTTCCACCGATAGAAATCAATACAGAACAAGCCAAAGAAAAGTTTGCACAGGCAAAAAAAGAACTCATCTTATTAGAAATAGGAGAAACGCTAACTATTTAAGCATAGAGAATGTCTGTACTTAATTATAATTACACTATTATCTCGACGAAGCAACGTCAATCTAGATTTCTAGGGCTAAAATGTCCACCATAAAATCTCGATACTATTTGATAGGTATAGTAAGTATTTTGATTATACTTGTAGATGTTAAGAAAATTTTTTTTAAGAACAAAAGTATGTAACGCATGAGTGCAGGAAAACAACAAAGTAAACACATGAAGGCAATCAAAATAATTCTAGGAATTATTACCGCCTTAATTCTTGCCTTTTTTTTAACAGGATTGGTAGTGCAGGAAGTAGTGTATACCAATGAAGTAATTGTTAACAAACCTGTACCTGAAGTTTTTGAAGATTTTCAGAATGTATCGTTGATGAAAAAATGGATGCCCGATTTAGAATCAATCGAAACGATAGAAGAATTACCCAACAAGCTGGGGAGTACGTATAAAGTGGTTGTAGAAAATAAGGGAAAACCGATAACCATGACGCAAAAAATCTTAGAGTATGAACACAACGAAAGAATAGCTTTAGGGTATGATGCTGAAAACATGTTAAAAACCGATGATTATGTGTTTACGGCAGAAGGCAACAACACGAAAATACTACAAACATCTATTTGTACCAGCGAATCGTATGTAATGAGTTGTTTGTTTCCATATTTTAAAGGGGCACTTAAAAAGATGAGCCAACAATACTTAGACCAGTTTAAAAAAGTTTCTGAAGCACATACTAAAACACCGACAATTGATAAAAGCGAGCTACCATAAGTATTTACTGAATTTTAAGCAAGCCAGCGGAACTTCTCGTGGAGTTTTAAGAACCAAAGAAACGTGGTTTTTACTATTAGAAAAGGAAGGAAAAAAGGGTATTGGAGAATGTGGACTTTTTAGAGGATTAAGTGCTGACGATACACCCGAGTATGAAAAGAAATTGCAATGGGTATGTACGAACATTAATTCTGATTTAGATTTTTTATTGGCAGAATTAGCGCAGTTTCCATCCATACAATTTGGATTAGAACAGGCGTTTTTATCATTAAAAAATGAAAACCCATTTGAATTATTCCCTTCAGAATTTACAGAAGGAAAACAACAAATTGCTATCAACGGACTCATTTGGATGGGTGAAAAAGCTTTTATGCAACAACAAATAAAAGACAAACTGCAACAAGGGTTTACTACTATAAAAATGAAGATAGGAGCGATTGATTTTGATACTGAAATAGCCCTATTACAATCTATCCGAAACGAATTTTCATCCAAAGAAATAGAACTAAGAGTAGACGCCAACGGAGCATTTTTGCCCGAAAATGCTTTACAGAAATTACAGCGATTAGCAGAGCTAGAATTGCACTCTATCGAACAGCCCATAAAACAAGGACAGTGGCAAGAAATGGCAAGTTTATGTGAAAAAACACCCTTGCCCATAGCTTTAGATGAAGAGCTGATAGGAGTGTTTTCCACCAAAGAAAAAGAACAATGTATTGCAACTATTCAACCACAGTATATTATCTTAAAACCAAGTTTGGTAGGAGGATTCAAAGGAAGTAACGAGTGGATACAAATAGCAGCTAATCATAACGCAAGAAATTGGATAACAAGTGCGTTGGAAAGTAACGTGGG
The DNA here is from genome assembly GCF_029853675.1 of Tenacibaculum tangerinum. Classification (NCBI taxonomy): domain Bacteria; kingdom Pseudomonadati; phylum Bacteroidota; class Flavobacteriia; order Flavobacteriales; family Flavobacteriaceae; genus Tenacibaculum; species Tenacibaculum tangerinum. The sequence continues at coordinate 430,781 of NZ_CP122539.1, forward strand.
TCTAAACGCAATTGCACAGTGGACTTATACCTTGCATAATCCGTTGCCACAAGGCTTAGGAACAGGAAGTTTATTTACAAACAATTTTGACAGTCCACTGGAAGTTATGCATGGAAATTTACACTATAACAAAAACAAACACTGGAATTTTAAGATGTAAAAATGAATTTTATACAGCAAGCATACAAAGGATACAATCAATGGTATATATACCTATTGGTCATTTTTATCACCCTCATAGGATGGCAGTTTATAGGAGTAATTCCCTTACTCATAACAGCGGTATTCTACACTGAAAATACAGAAGAGTTTCTTAGAGCGGCTAACGATAATTTTATGAGTTTAGGAATCGATAAAAACTTATTCCTATTCATGATGATTCTTATGTTTGCTTTCGGATTACTTTCATTATTTATAGGAATAAAATACGTTCACAAAAGAGCGATTAAAACACTCATAACAAGTAGAAACAAGATAGATTGGAGTCGATTTTGGTTTGGTTTTTTAGTTTGGGGAGTGCTATCTGTACTAGTAATAGTAAGTGATATCATATTGTCTCCTGAAGATTATATATGGAATTTTAAGCCCGTTCCTTTTTTTACTCTGGTAACTATTTCATTCTTGTTTTTACCCATACAAACAAGTTTTGAAGAATTACTATTTAGAGGTTATTTTATGCAGGGCTTAGGTGTCTGGTTTAAAAACAGATGGGTGCCGCTGATTGTAACTTCTGTAATTTTTGGTTTGTTACACGGTGCAAACCCTGAAGTAGAGAAACTCGGCTACATTTCCATGGTATTTTACATAGGAACGGGTTTTTTCTACGGAATCACCACCTTGATGGATGAAGGAACCGAATTAGCTCTCGGTTTGCATGCCGTCAATAATATAGTAGCGGCATTTTTAGTAACTACAGATTGGACCGTTTTTCAAACAGATGCGCTGTTTGTCGATACTTCTGAGCCTTCGGTAGGGATTGATATGTTTTTACCAGTGCTCGTTTTATATCCTCTAATGCTACTGCTATTTTCAAAAAAGTACGGTTGGAAAAACTGGAAAGAAAAACTGTTTGGTAACATTGAAAAGCCAATCAGTATTGAAGCATAATTATAAAATTGTATACTACATACATTGGGAAAATTCACCTTTCATAAAAGCTTTCAGTTAAACGGAGTCTCCTTTTCTTCTGAAGAAGAACTTCTACGTTATTCAAGGACTATTAATGTTTCGGTATTTTCATTTCTATCCGAATGGTTTGCCAAAGAAGACGTTGTAGTGGTACAAACCTCGGGTTCAACGGGAAAGCCAAAACTAATTCCGTTACAAAAAGCATATATGGTAAACTCTGCCAAAGCCACAGGAACTTTTTTTGATATACAAGAAAACACCACTGCGTTGTTGTGTTTATCCACCGACTATATTGCTGGAAAAATGATGCTAGTGCGTGCACTCGTGTTAGGGTGGAAGTTAGATATCGTAGAGGCAGTTTCCAATCCATTAAGAGAAACCAATAAGCATTATGATTTCTCCGCAATGGTACCCATGCAATTACAAAATTCTCTAAAAGAAATTCATCAAGTAAAAAAACTAATTGTTGGAGGAGGCGCAGTGTCTAATGAACTAATTAAAGAAATTCAAAACCTGCCCACGGCAATTTTTGCAACCTACGGAATGACGGAGACCATTACACATATCGCTGTTAAAAAGCTAAATAATTGTGCGTCATTGACTGGAGGGATAACGAACCACCCTGCCAATAAAGAAAATTTTCACTACAAGGCTCTTCCCCATGTACAACTTTCTCAAGACAACCGAAATTGTCTGGTAATCGATGCACCCAAAGTTGCTGAAGAACGAATTGTAACAAACGATGTCGTTCGATTAATTTCTACTACATCATTTGAATGGTTAGGACGTTACGACAACGTCATAAACTCAGGAGGAGTGAAACTACATCCCGAAAAAATAGAAGAAAAACTAGCTAACATTATAACCCATCGTTTTTTTGTAGCAGGAATTCCCGATAAAAGACTAGGAGAGCGATTAATTTTAGTAGTGGAGGGAAAAGAAAACAGTGTCATTTCGAACGAAGTAAGCAATCTAGCTGTACTCTCTAAATACGAAATTCCGAAAGAAATTTATTTTATACCTAAATTCATAGAGACGGCAACCAAAAAAATCCAACGTAAAAAAACACTTGCTAAAATTTTGCCTCACTAAAAAGTGCCTTTAACGTTCTTAATAAGCTTGTTTACTCATTTAAGATTTTATAAAAGTATTACACTAGCTAGTTTTATGGAAACTTTAAAACGGAAAGCTATGTGTAAACTATTTTATGCAATGTTGTTATTGAGTTCAATAACCCTTGTAGCACAACAAAAAACGATTAAAGGTATCGTTTCAGATGAATCAGATCCATTACCAGGGGTAACCATAATGGTTAAAGGAACCACCAATGGAACAGAAACTGATTTTGATGGAAAATATTCTATAAAGGCCAAGAAAGGAGATATTTTGGTGTTCTCTTATGTAGGAATGAAAACGGTACAAAAGAATGTAGAAGACAGTTCGGTGATTAATGTAAGCATGAAGCCCGATAATGTTTTAGAAGAAGTTGTAGTAGTGGGTTATGGTGCTTTGAAAGGTAAAAAAGCGTTTTCTTCAAGTGCTGTTAGAATCAGAGGGTACAATCAAGTTGAAAAGAGAGATTCTTATGCAGGAAGAAATGAGAATATTTTTAAAAGTCCAATAAATTCTCCCTTATCTACATTTTCTATTGATGTTGATAAAGCTTCTTATAGTAATATAAGGAGGATGATAAATAACGGACAAAAAATTCCAAAGGAAGCAGTTAAAATAGAAGAAATGATTAATTATTTTGAATATAATTATCCAAAACCCAAGGGAAAGCACCCTTTTTCAATAACCACAGAAGTGGTTACTACGCCATGGAATGAAGATACCCAGTTGGTGAGAATTGGACTAAAAGGAAAGGAATATAAACAAGAGAACTTACCAGCTTCGAATTTAACTTTTCTAATAGATGTTTCGGGGTCTATGTCAGCTCAAAACAAGTTGCCGCTGCTAAAATCGGCTTTTAAGCTATTGGTAAATCAGTTGAGAGAAAAAGATAAAGTAGCTATAGTAGTATATGCAGGAGCTGCGGGAGTAGTTTTAGAACCTACTCCAGGAACTGAAAAAGAAACCATACTAAAAGCACTGAATCAATTAGAAGCAGGAGGCTCAACAGCAGGAGGAGAAGGAATTGAGTTAGCATATAAATTGGCAAAAGAACATTATATTAAAGACGGAAACAACCGTGTTATTTTGGCTACAGATGGAGACTTTAATGTGGGAGCGTCTAGCAATTCCGCTATGGAAGAATTAATAGAAGAAAAAAGAAAATCAGGAGTGTTTTTATCTGTTTTAGGATTTGGCTATGGAAATTACCAAGATGATAAATTAGAACTTTTAGCAGACAAAGGAAATGGAAACCATGCGTATATAGATACAATGCAAGAAGCACAAAAAGTATTTGGTAAAGAATTTGGAGGAACTTTATACACCATTGCAAAAGATGTAAAAATTCAAGTAGAATTCAACCCCAAAAAAGTGCAAGCGTATCGTTTAATAGGGTATGAAAATAGGTTGTTGAATGATGAAGATTTTGTAGATGATACAAAAGACGCTGGAGAATTAGGAAGTGGTCATACTGTTACTGCATTATACGAAGTAATTCCAACGGGAGTAAAAAGTAAGTTTTTAAAGAAATTACCTAAACTAAAGTATACTCAAAATAAGCAAATAAATACTTTTAATGATGAGCTATTAACTGTAAAACTTAGATATAAGTTACCAAAAGAAAGCAAAAGCACAGAGTTCTTCAAAATTGTAAAAGATGAAGTAAGTACTCCTACAGATGATATGAACTTTATCGCTGCAGTAACGCTATTTGGAATGCAACTTAGCAAATCAAAATTTAGTAATAAGTCAAAAAAAGAAGATGTTTTTAGATTGATAGAAGAAGGTATAGGAGAAGATACCAATGGTTATAAATCTGAATTTAAGAGGTTGGTTAAAATTTATAATTGATAACACGATGGGTAGACTTGTAGTCCGTTTGATAATTTGCACCAGATTTTTTATATTGTTCTTTGTTTAAAAGCTATTAAATGAGCTCTACCAAACATTGTGTATTGTAGTTTTTAAATTATGCAGGAGAAAAAGGTCAGTTAGATACTGTTATTGTGTTGAGGTTGTATTAACCAATATATGTACCACACGATGCAATCGTGCGGTAGCTGGGTAATCATACAATAGGTGGGGCTGATTTACAACTTATAATTGTATGAATATCTATGTATAATGACTTTGGAAACTAAAATAAAAGAATTAAAAGATTTTGTTCATGATAAGTTAGGATATACAATTACTAATATGAACGAATCATTTAACAAAACTGGAACTGATGGAATTGATGCTGAAACGTTTTTTATGGTTTTTGGTGATAATTTTCAGATAGATATGAACACTTTTGATTATGGTAGGTATTTCTCAGGAGAGAACCCATTCTCAAATATTATCAATAATTTTTTTAAGTTTAAAGGAAAACCTCGAGACTTTACATTTAATCATTTATTATATGTTATACATATTAAAAAATGGGTCGATCCCGAGTGTGTAGACTTGTAGTCCGTGCAATAAGTTTACTATATTTCTTATATTGTTTTATATTTTAAAACTATGAAATGAGGTCTACAAAATATAAAAGAAAATAAGTAGATTTGATCTATTTTATAAAAATAATGACAGTAGCTTGGGTCGATATTTTTACAAAATAGAGGCAAAGGTTTGTAGTTCTAAATCGGTTAAAATATTGATAAAATATAGAAGTCTATGTTAGAAAACCAATTAGAGATCATAACCGTAGCTATATTTTGAAACGAAACACGGATTAGAAGTCTGCGTTATCAAATTGGGAAAGTTTAATTAGCATGTTAATCAATCTACAAGAGTAAAAAAGAAATAATACATATGGGAGGCGGATATAGTAGTATACGTGATTTGGGTGCTTTCTTAATATGGATGCTTAAAGGTTTTAGAGGAAAGTATTCTGAATGGAGAGAAAATGAGAATGCCTTTATATTGGGACTTTCTTTTATAATTGTTGTAGTTTTAATTTTAGGAGGAAGATTATGGTGATGTGTTTTTTAAAAACAATGCTTGATAATATGGAAGAAATAATTAGAAATTATATTTTATTTATAAAAAAATTTGAGGGTGTTTTTAATGAAAAATATAATATTGTCAATGGTTTATGGAGTGATATTGATAAGTCGGTTTCTAGGAAAGGAAATATAGGTGATTATAAATATAATTTTCACGGAAGAGGATGCAGGATAGAATATAATAATATTATTTGTGAATATGATTCAGGTTTTATTGATAAAGCAACTATCAATTTTTCAGTTTGGAAATTATTTAAATTCATTGAAACAAATCCAAATTTATCAAATATGAGTATGAATGATGTTTATTCTGGAATTTTAGACTTAATTGAGAAAAAAATTGTAGAGAAGTCATTGATAGAAGAGGTTGATACAGGGACATATGATATAAATAAGGATTATCTCCGCACCTTGACATTTGAGCGTTATCGGAAATGACTCCCGCTGCCGCTAGAGTGTAAAAATAATAGCTACCGCTAGGTTACAACTAGTGTCGAGTAAGAGTAAGTATGAGATGCTATTAAAAAATAATATAAAAACTACTTTGAAGTAAAATTTAAGGTAGTTTTTGTATTTTAGAAGCGCTATGAGTAGAAACTATAAATTTCATAATAAATCAGGGTTGTATTTTGTGTCTTTTGCTACGGTAAATTGGATAGATGCTTTTACAAGACAAGTTTATTTTGATGTACTAGTAGAAAGTGTTAATTATTGTAGAGAAAATAAAGATATAGAACTATATTGCTACTGTTCAAGTGCCAGCAACTAACATGATGATTTTACAGTTTTAGAAATAGATGATAAAGGTTTTATAAGGTAGTGTTTTTTGATGCTGTATGTTCCCCAATAGTCTTGGAGACTAGTGGTAGCAGGTGAAACAGGTGGTTTGGTGTATTATGAATTATCACCTGTACGACCCGATTTGGTACTTAAAGATTTGATAAATATCACACAGTAAGATTTGTTGCCAGAATATGAATTGACTTTTTATAAAGAAGTGAAGTAGGTTTTTGAATTATGACTGATGATTAATGAATTGACTAAAATTTAGATTTATATTGATTTTTAATTTAAACTATTATCTTAGCTATTTGTGATATAATTTATTAATACGAAATCATATTCTTAGATAATGTTGTAATCGTAAAATAAAAATGAAAGATGATTAAAGGACTTTATGAAACTCACCTCGATGTTGAGAATTTAGAAAACTCAATTGAATTTTACACTGAAATACTTGGATTAAAACAATGTAGATATGATGAAGAACGACGAATAGCCTTTTTCTGGATTGGAAAAGATAAACAAGCAATGCTCGGTTTATGGGAAAAGCCCAAAGATGAAATTAGTTTAAGACATTTTGCTTTTCAATGTGACCCAGAATGGATAATCAATAAATCAATTGATTTCTTAAAATCTCACAACTTAAACTACTGGAATTTTCTACAAAATGATAATGAACAACCCATGGTTTTTTGTTGGGTGCCAGCAGTATCAATATACTTCACCGATCCTGATGGAAATTATCTTGAATTCATAGGTGTTTTATCAGGCAAGACTATGCCTAATGAAGAGAAGCGAGTTGTCACTTATAAAGAATGGCTTCAAATTAAAGACGAATAAAAGATCATTAATAGAAGCTAAATAATTTAGAATTAATGGATTACACCGCGCTGAATCCAACCCTACCCCACAATCGTGCGAAATGTTAAGTTTATACGTGGTCGGTGAACTTTTTTGGTGGGTGGTAATCGGTGTAGCCAATGGGTTTGGGTTTCGTCTTTCATAACTAACAGCGAACCGTGTTCTAACACTTTATATACTGTTTCTTTGGTTCGTTTGTGTTTAAAACCAAAACGTCTTGCTGCTCCTAAACTTACCGAAGCAATGGCTCCGTTCTTTTTTAAATCTTTTTCGCCGTCGCTGTGCCATGCCATACCTTCTGAACCATCGTGGTATAAATTTAGTAAACAAGAATTGTAGGTTTCGTTGGTCTCATGTTCCACTAATTTTTTTAACGCTACTAATTCTTTAGTGAAGGGTAAGGCTGTTTTAGTGATGTTAGAATAGGAATATTCAAAAGCTTGTTCGGCATACCAAGCCACTTTCCGTTTGGTTACCACACGTTTTCCAAAAATAATCGCTTCGTCATTGCGCCACTCAATAGAATTCAATAACGCTTCATAATATGCATCTGCTTCTTTTTTTGGCAACACCATTCCGTAGTACTGTACTGTTCCGTCTTTCGGAAGTAGGTTTACATGAACATCATCAAATTGTGAGAATAAATCCACTTATATAAAAAAATAACCATAAAAATCAGAAGGACATGGAATCATGCAACACCAAACTGTTATATACTCCCTCCTAAAAACATCTACAAGTTCATACAAAGGATTACAGAGAAAAATTAAGATTAAAACGATACTCAACAGCCTAAAAAATAAGTTCGTTTTATTCGTTTTTTGGTATTCAAAAGTGATATGTAAGTCCTTTTCCATACTCAAATATAAAAAAAACTCCAGTAACTTACAGGGGTTTCTGTACGTATTTTACTGATTTCTTTAAATAACAGGAATCTTGCTGTTCATAATGCCTATTTTGATTTTAATGATTTGTTTTTCTAAAACCTTCTGCGTTTCTAAAAAAAGTTTATCTTGAATGGTTAATCAAGTCAAAAAACATGCACAAATATAATCGCAAAAGGTAAAAATTAACTTAAAAACCCTTGTTCTTTCATCCAATCGTTGGAATAAATTTTATTCATATAACGAGAACCGTGGTCAGGTAAAATCACTACGACTACACTGTCTTTATCAAAAAATCCGTTATCGGCATATTGCTGTGTAGCTTGTAGTGCAGCTCCTGAGGTATACCCAGCGAAAATTCCTTCTGTTTTTACCAATTCTCTGGCTTTTAAAGCAGCTTCTTTATCCGATACTTTTTCATATACATCAACCACATCAAAATCGGTAGACGTGGGAATTAAGTTTTTACCCAATCCTTCGATTTTATACGGACTAATTTCATTGGCATCAAACTCTCCTGTTTCATGATATTTTTTAATGACAGACCCCATGGCATCAACTCCTAAAATTTTTATATCAGGATTTTGCTCTTTTAAATATCTCGCTGTTCCAGAAATCGTGCCTCCTGTACCGCTTGCAGCAACTACATGAGTTACGCTCCCGTTAGTTTGTTCCCAAATTTCAGGTCCTGTTGTCTTATAATGGGCTTCTATATTCAATTCATTAAAATACTGATTGATATAAATAGACCCTGAATGTTCTCGGTGTAATCGTTTGGCTACTTCGTAATACGAGCGAGGGTCGTTAGGAGGAACATTTGCAGGGCATACGTGTACCTCTGCTCCCATCGACTTTAGCATGTCTATTTTATCTTTTGAAGATTTATCACTCACGGCCAAAATACATCGGTAACCTTTTACAATACTTATCATAGCTAATGAAAACCCTGTATTCCCCGAAGTAGTTTCTACAATAATATCGCCTTCTTTTACAATTCCTTTTTCTTCAGCCGTTTCTATGATGTGTAAAGCAATTCGATCTTTTGCAGAATGCCCAGGGTTAAAGGCTTCCAGTTTTGCATAGTAGGTACCCGGTAAGTTTTTAGTAATTCGGTGCAGTTGAATCATGGGGGTTTCACCTACTAAATCTATTATCGAATTGGTTATACCTTGATGTCTCTTCATTATAGTTTTTAAATAAGAAAAGTGTCATTACGAAATACGGACACGAAAAATCTGTTGAGATTGCTCGTTGCTTTCGCAATGACACTTACACTCAATCGAGCGCAAAAATATAATTATTTTTTTAACTTATCCTCTAACATTAAAAAGAACGTATATTCTTCTGCTGTTTCTTTTAAAGCATCGAACCTTCCTGAAGCTCCTCCATGACCTGCTTCCATGTTGGTATGCAAGAATAATAAGTTGTTATCTGTTTTTACATCTCGTAGTTTGGCAACCCATTTTGCGGGCTCCCAATACTGAACTTGACTATCGTGTAAGCCTGTAGTAACCAACATGTTTGGATACGCTTTCGCTTCAACTTGATCATAAGGAGAATACGATTTAATATAGTCGTAGTACTCTTTGTCATTTGGATTTCCCCATTCGTCATACTCTCCTGTTGTTAATGGAATACTATCGTCTAACATAGTAGAAATAACGTCTACAAAGGGTACTGCAGCAATTATACCGTTGTATAATTCAGGATTCATATTGATAACAGCTCCCATTAACAAACCTCCAGCAGAGCCTCCCATGGCATATAAATGTTGAGGTGAGGTGTAGCCGTTATCAATTAGATATTTAGAGCAGTCAATAAAATCGGTAAAAGTATTTTTCTTATTCAGCATTCTACCATCTTCATACCAGTCACGTCCTAAATACTGACTTCCTCTAATGTGTGCCAATGCATATACAAAGCCACGGTCTAATAAACTTAAACGTGTGGTTGAAAACCCGTCATTTATGGTGTATCCGTAAGAACCATAGGCATATTGTAATACGGGTGTGTTTTTATCAAGCTTGGTATCTTTATGATAGACAATAGACAAGGCTACTTTTTTTCCGTCACGTGCGGGTACCCAAATACGTTTGCTTATGTAATTGTTTTTATCAAACTTTCCTCCTAAAACTTCTTGCTCTTTTTTGATTTCTTTTGATTGGTCTCTCATATTGAAATCAATCACCGAACTTGGAGTTGTCATCGAATTGTAGGAATACCGAATGACTTCAGTGTCAAACTCAGGATTTCCATACACTCCTGCAGAATAGGTTTCTTCATCGAAAGGTAAATAGTAATCTTGGGTTCCGTCCCAACGTTTGATACGGATTTTATTCAATCCTTCGTTTCTTTCTTCTAAAACTATATAGTCTTTAAAAATTGAGAAATCTTCAAACAGGGTGTCTTCTCTATGCGGTATAACATCTACCCAGTTTTCTTTTCCTGGTTTATCTACAGGGGTTTTCATCAACTTAAAGTTCGTTGCCCCATCTTTATTGGTTTTAATATAAAAGTGATCTCCGTAGTGTGCGATATCGTATTCTAAATCGCGTTCACGAGGTTGGATAATTTTTAACTCACTATTAGGATTATCGGCTTCTAGTACGTGGTATTCGTTTGAAACCGTGCTGTAAGAGCCTACAATGATGTATTTTTTTGATTTTGATTTGGTTACAAATGCCCCAAACGTATCGTCTTTTTCTTCGTATACCAATTCATCTAAAGCAGCATCAGAACCCAAAGTATGCTTGTAAATCTTTGAAGAACGTAAGGTTACTGGGTCTTTTTTTGCATAAAACAAAGTTTTGTTATCATTTGCCCAAACCGAACTCCCTGTAGTGTTCTCAATAACATCTTTGTAAATTTTACCTGTTTCTAGGTTTTTAATTCTGATGAAATATTGACGACGACTTACGGTATCGGTCGCGAAAGCTGCCATTGTGTTGTCTGGAGAGATAGTTAATCCGCCTAACTGAAAATAATCATATCCTTTTGCCTCGTTGTTTACGTTAAACATGATTTCCTCTTCAGCCTCTAAAGTTTCTTTTTTACGACTGTAAATAGGGTATTGTTGTCCTTTTTCGTAACGAGTGATGTAAAAATATCCGTTCTTTTTGTAGGGTACAGACTCGTCATCTTCCTTTATGCGGCCTTTCATTTCTTGAAACAACATTTCTTGAAACGTTGTTGTTTCTTTGGTCATTTCTTCATAATAGGCATTTTCTGCATTCAGGTAATCGTATACTTTTTGGGTTTGTTCATCTTTTACTTTTGCATTTTTTTGGGCATCTGTTAAACGCATCCAAAAGTAATCATCTACACGAATATCTCCGTGTTTCTCTAAGTTAGTGGGTTGTTTTTCAGCAATTGGTGCTTTTGTATCTTTCGTCATCTCTTGTTTTTTGCAAGAACCAAAAATAAGACTAAAAAACAAAGCAGGAAGCATTATTTTTTTCATTTTTTTAAGTTGATTTATATTTCTTGTGAAAATACTATTTTTGTTGCTAACTAAATCATAAAAGCAATACAAAGATGTTCGGAGATATTTCTGGAATGATGGGCAAACTTAAAGAAGCCCAACAAAAAGTAGAAGAGACAAAAAAACGATTAGATACCGTTTTAATTGACGAAGCAGTGGCTAACGGGAATGTTAAAGTTACGGTGACTGCTAATCGTGAAATTAAAGCTATTTCTATTGATGAATCTTTATTAGAAGATAAAGAAGAGCTAGAAGATTATTTAATTGTAGCTCTAAACAAAGCTCTGAAACGTGCTGGTGAAATTAACGAACAAGAACTAGCCCTTGCCGCTAAAAGCGGAATGCCTAACATTCCTGGAATGGACTTGTTTAAATAACAGTTTATGCCGTTACAATTAGAAGATTATATGTTACCCTGCTTAAACAAAAAACTCTTTGGAGTAGATTGTTTGGGTTGTGGCATGCAACGTGCTTTGAATTTGGTTCTTCATGGGGAATTTGTCGCTGCTTTTAAAATGTACCCTGCGATATACACCCTGCTACTGTTAGCTCTTGTTGTTTGTATAAACTTCTTCTACAAAGTAAAATATGCTCAAAAAATAATCAGTATATTGGCCATCATTAATATAATTATCATTGTGAGTAGTTATGTTATAAAAATGAATCAATTAATTTAAACTTTAGAAAAACTATGGAAAAACAAAAGTTACCAAATTCTACAGGTGTTTTAGTATTAGGAATCATTTCAATTTTAGGATGCTGTTGTTATGGCTTTATTGGATTAATTCTTGGTATTGTTGCTTTAGTTTTAGCTAAAAAGGCAACAGCTTTATATAATGAAAACCCAGATGAATATGATGGAATCAATAATGTTAAAATTGGTAAGATTTTGGCTATTATTGGTGTTATTTTAAGTTCATTATATATAATTACTATGGTAGGAATGATTTTATTCTTTGGTTGGGATGCACTACAAGACCCTGAATTATTAAGAGAACGATTAGAAAGTATACAATAACAGTATAACTCGTATATTACATAAGAAAAGCGACCACTTGGTCGCTTTTTTAATATGCGCTTTAAAAAACAGCTTAAACTTTAAAGAGTAGGTGTTTTTTGTAATCTGTCTATTCCTAAAAAAGAAAAATTGTTAGTATTCGCAAAGATTATCTCAGCTCATTCTTAAGAAATAAGGACATCAAAGCAATGAATTTGGGACTATAATGACTAAAATTCAAAAGAACGTAAAATACATCTTATACACATCTATGACAAAATTATGCTTAGAAAAAGAGCGATGATTAAAAGCGTATACCTAATATAGAGTATGCGACATAGAAGCTTTGATAACTTTATTCTTAAAACGAAGTTAAGTATCATTTCTTAAAACAACGATACAGTTAGTTCATATTTCTTGTAATACTATTTATGGTTTATTATTTCGTATTTTGGTCTATTGTATTTACCATTGAGGTTAAACATAATCAGTTATTTACAACAACTTCAAAACCTAGTTATTTTGCATTTCTGCTAAAGGATGTTTTTTTTGTTCAACATTTTTTGTTGATATTTTTAATTCTATTTTCCATATAATCTAATCCTTTAACCAATAGTTCCCAATATAATTTTGCTAACTTTATTGCTACTGTTTTTACAGCAAAAAGCCTCATTTTTTAGAAAGTATTTTTCTGCCAAAGACACCCAGTTCAATGTGCTTGCTATTGAGTAATCCTATCGCAGTCTTTTTAAATATTAATCCTGCCTTTGGAGTTCCTATTGATTTGTAATCACTATTTCTTTTTTTGAATTATGCTGTTTTGGTGCTAAACCCAACCAAGAGGTAAAATGTTTTTCGGATTTCCATTTTTCTAAATCTTTACCAACTTTAAGTTAGGCTTTGTTAAACTCATCATTTAATAATTTTCTAAGTTTTCTAACGCCTTCTCTAGGTAGGGATCTGTGCCTTTTGTGAAAACGATTTCATGATTACAATTAATTTACTTTATATTTACATTAACATAACATTAAATAAAGGCAGATTTGAACTACGGATTTTACGATATTCTACAACTTTTTGGGTCATTAGGCCTTTTCTTATTTGGAATGAAGGTGATGAGCGATGCACTTATGAGACTAGCGGGAGATAAGATGCGAAAAATATTGGCGACGATGACTTCCAATAGGTTTTTGGGGATATCCACCGGGTTTTTTATCACATCAATTATTCAGTCTTCCTCTGCTACTACCCTGATGGTGGTTAGTTTTTCAAATGCGTCTCTTTTGACACTAACCGAATCAATAAGCGTTATAATGGGCGCAAATATTGGGACCACTATTACCGCTTGGCTAATTACCCTCCTTGGGTTTAAGGTCAGTATGAGTTCAATCGCATTGCCCCTGGTCGGATTGGGTTTTGCCTTCACTTTTTCTAAGAAAGAAAATATGAAGAATTGGGGAGAGTTTATTATTGGATTTGCCATTTTATTCATTGGATTACAATTTTTAAAAGATGCGGTACCTGATATTAAACAAAATCCTGATATTCTTGAGTTTTTAACGAGGTATACCGATTTGGGCTTTTGGTCTGTTCTCTTGTTTTTATTTATAGGAACCTTATTAACCATAATTATCCAATCTTCAAGTGCCACTATGGCGATTACGTTAATCATGACAGCTCAGGGTTGGATTCCTTTTCCTCTGGCCGCTGCGATGGTTTTGGGAGAAAATATTGGTACCACTATTACTGCAAATCTAGCTGCTGTAGTGTCTAACTATCACGCAAAGCGAACTGCAAGGGCTCATCTAATATTTAATGTCTTAGGGGTTATTTGGGTTTTGGTATTGTTTTATCCTTTCTTAAAATTTATTGAATGGTTAGTGGCTCAGACAGGTTCTGAATCACCTTACCTAAGTGCAGCAGCTATCCCTGTTGCGTTATCTCTATTTCATACCACTTTTAATGTTTCAAATACTTTTCTTTTGGTATGGTTTATTAAGCCTATTGCTCGCATCGTAGAAAGATTAGTTCCTGCCCAGATAAAATCTGAGAAGGAAATTGATGAGCCAAAGTTTTTGAGTAAGACAGTAATGAAATACCCAGAGACCTTGATAGTGTCGTTGGTTAATGAATCTAAATACCTGTATGAAAACGCCATATTTGAAATTGTTACCCATGGATTAAACATTCATAGAGAAGATATAAAATCTGATTTGCGAGCTAAAAAGATTGTCAAAAAATCTAAAGAAGATTTTAAGACAGATGTTCGAGATATGTATTACAGAAAAGTGAAATCTATTTATGGAGAAATTATACGGTATGCAACTACAGGGCAAAGTACCTTACAAATCACAAAAAGTCAAAATGACCGAATATCTCAAATAAAGATTGCAAATCGATTAATGGTTGAAATTATTCGCGACGTAAGAGAGTTAAATAGAAATGTCTCTCAATATCTATTTTCTGAGAACGAACATATGGCCAATGAGTACAATAAATTTCGTAAGAAATTAGTCAAAGTACTTCGTACAATTTATTTATTTAGAACACAAGATGAAACAGGAAGAGAGCAATATTATGCCAAACTCCTTAAACTTAAAAAGGAAGCCAAAGAGGCAAGAAATCAAAGCAGTAAATCAATCGATAAGCTGATACGAAAAAATTTGATTACGGTAGAAATGGCCTCTTCCTTGGTAAATGACAATGACAATGTAAATGATGTGATTAAGCATCTGATAGAAGTTGCCGAATTCTTATACGTAGAAAAGGATTCATTGATAGAGAATGGAAAGGATTAGAAAAAGCCCGATGAGGTCACCTTTAGATATCCTTTACAGTATATTATTCATCTGATTCGAGAGTCTCTTTGGAGTGATTATGTTCAGCGTAATATAAATTCAAAATATTCATATTAGCCAAAATCAAATCTTTGGTTTCTGGTAAAATACTACCTAAAAATGTAAATCATTTGGATCATGATTGCCAATTTCACTTTCTTTTTGAATTTCTTGATGTAGTTCTTTAGGAGCAATACAATAATTATCTAAAACAAATGAATTGTCGTCTTTTATTCTATTAACATTTAGAATTTATCTCCATCTGAATTTATGATAGAAAATTTATTTATTTTTCAAATATTTCATGTTTAATAGCTGTATGTAATAAGTTGTTAAAACAAACCTTTGCAATTGTAAAAGGTGTTTTACCTTATGATATAAACTATCAAAGTAGGTTAGGCTAAAAAAGTATAAAATTTAGTTGTTTTTTACCTCAGTTCTTTTTTTTAGTACGTTGTTTGTTTCCAAAATTGCCACCATTTGATTTTCTTAATCATGTCTTTTTCAGCTTTCAAATTACTGTTTTCTAAATCAATCCGGTTGTCAATATATTTTAATTTACCATTTCTATCAGTTTTTCCGGTAAGAATAATTTCTTCATTTTTCAGCCAATTTAAAACTCTATTAATTTCGTCTATAATATTGGGATAGCAATTCAATATAAACTCTTGTTTTGTATTTTCTGGTAAATCATCAAAACTTTCTGCTTCAAAATACATAAAAATTTGATCTGCGTGCAATCCGTAGGGATGCGCGACACAATCTAAAAAGTCGTATCCATAGTAGCAATACATCCAATAGATATTCCTAATTGATTCTGGATAATCTTGAGTTCTGTTTTTTGCATTTAATAGGTCTTTCGTTATTCTCCACTTTTCAATTTGACCTTTATTTATTTCGCTTTCAATTAGTTTTTTAAATTCTAAAAAGTATCGTTTTGTTTGTAATTAAAGGAAAGGAATTCAAAGTATGAATTCGCTTTCAATTTTTTTCCAACTCCGTTGACTCATAAATCCATTTCTCAAAATCCAACAGATAATCCGCTTCAAAATAAGCTTTGTAGAAAATTTGTTCTATTTCTCCTGAAATTTCGTTCATTCCTTAAATGTCTAGTCCTGAAATATGGCTACAGGTTAAAAATTGATTTTACGAAATATACCATATTCGGTGTTTTATAGTCTAAAGATACATATAATCTTATTTGGTTGATTTTAATGTTAGTAAATTCGAATTCACAACTATCCTATTTTTCGGTAAGCCTACAAAGGGTGAATAAATTCTTACAGAATTCCATAAGTCATAAATTATAAATGGTATTACAATCACAAAAAGATATACTTTTGTAACGTATTGTAATAATGATTTGTAAAATGGAAAAAAGAGACATAGAAAATAGAGAAGATGTGTATACATTAGTATCAACCTTTTATAACAATAAAATTAAAAACGACGATTTTATAGGTCCGATCTTTTTGAAAACAATTCCAGCTGACACTTGGGAAAGCCATTTGCAAAAACTTACCGATTTTTGGGAAACAAACTTGTTTTTTGTCAGAAAGTTTAAAGGAAACCCCATGAAAGCGCACAAAGATGTTGACAGTAATTTCGACTATATAATCTACCAAGAACACTTCGGACGTTGGCTACAGTTGTGGTTTGAAACAGTTGATGAACTTTTTGAAGGAAAAAAAGCCCATGAAGCCAAAGAAAGAGCACGAAACATCGCTTCGATGCTTTTCTTTAAAATGTTTGAAGCAAAACCCAAACCAACCACTATAAGTTAATGAATTAATGGGTTAATGAGCGAATGAATTAATGGGCTAATGAGTAAATGAGTTAATGAGCTAATGAGTGAGTTGATTTGTTGATAAATGGTAATTAATAACCCAAAACTAAGCACTAACAACTCAAAAAAGATACTGGCAAATTAAATGAGATGACTACGTTGCTATCGCTCCTCGTTATGACGATTCGTTTAATAATCGATAACTGATCCCTTCACAATTCAAAACATTAATGAAAAACAAGAAAAACGTATTTTATTTGTGAGATATTTTTATCTTCACATATTAAAAGTAGCTTTTTGGAATCAACAACTATCATTTATATTGTATTAGCCGTATTTATAAGCGTAGCCATCGCTTTTTTTCAATATTTCTATAAAGTACAAAGAACCCCGAAAGTACACATTTTGCTTTTTAGCCTAAAAGCACTCAGTCTTTTTTTTATAGGGTTGCTACTAATCAATCCAAAAATTACCACTGTCGAAACGGAAAATATCAAACCAGTACTATCTGTATTGGTAGATAATTCGCTATCAACTCAGTTTTTTAAAGAAGAAAACAGGGTTCGAGAAGTCGTATCAAAAATAAAAAATAACCAAGAGCTTCAAGATAAATTTAACGTACAGTATTTTTCCTTCGGAAAAGAGGTGCAAACGTTAGATAGTTTGTCTTTTAACGAAATACAAACAGACATTTCCAAAGCAATAGTGGCTGTTAACGAATTGAATGAGGCTAAAAATGCCGCTACCATTTTAGTAACTGATGGAAACCAAACCCAAGGAAATGATTATGAGTTTTCATCAACGAACAATAAAATATTTCCGTTAGTTTTAGGAGATACAATTCGATACCAAGACATACAAATTTCACAAGTAAACGCAAATAAGTACAGTTATATTCAAAACAAGTTTCCAGTAGAAGCATTGCTGTATTATGAGGGAAAAGAAGCTGTGAATACTACTTTTTCTATCACAAAAAATGGGAGTATTGTATTTTCGAAAAAACTACGTTTCTCACCAGAAAATCCCGTGCAAACTGTTACTGCCGATTTGGTATCGAATGCCAAAGGGGTGCATTATTACACAGCTTCGGTGAGTAAAATTGCTGATGAAAAAAACACGAAGAATAATTATAAAAATTTTTCAGTTGAAGTTTTAGATGAGCAAACCAAAGTGTTGTTGCTAAGCTCTTTTTTACATCCCGATTTGGGTGCGTTAAAAAAAGCGATTGAGAGTAACAAACAGCGCAAAGTAGACATTGCGTTGATACACGATACAACTATAGATTTAGAGGCGTATCAGTTTTTTGTGTTGTACCAGCCAAATAGTTATTTCAAATCAGTTTTAGAAAAAATAGAATCTAATTTTTTACTGATTTCAGGTACGAAGACAGATTGGAATTTTTTGAATAGTCAAAATTTAGGAGTTCAAAAGAGAGCCATCAATCAAAAAGAAGAATACACCGCTATTTACAATCCAGATTTTTTAACTTTTTATCAAGAAGATATTGGTTTTGGGCAATTTCCACCACTAAAAGATGCGTTTGGAGAAGTACAAGTAAAAAAAGAATCTCAAAGTTTATTGAGTCAAAAGTTTGCAGGAGTAGAAACCACGCAACCGCTATTATCAAACATCGAAGAAGGCGATAAAAAGTATGCCCTTCTTTTTGGCGAAGGTATCTGGAAATGGAGAGCAGCGAGCTATTTAAGAGAACAAAACTTTGAAAGCTTTGATACCTTTGTAGGAAACTTGGTGCAGTATTTAGCCTCTACTAAAAAGAGAAGACGTTTAGATGTAAAAGCGCAACGATTGTATGCTGCCAATGAACCTATAAACATCAGTGCATTTTATGTAGATAAAAACTATCAATTTGATAGCAGAGCATCTTTAGAGCTAACGCTAACTAACTTACAAACAGAGGCGAAAAGAAGCATTCCTTTTTCGTTAGTTAATAACTCGTACCAAGTTGCGGTTGAAGGATTGCCTTCAGGAGAATATGAATATTCAGTTACTGTAAAGAATCAAAATATACGAAGCTCAGGTAGGTTTAAAATAGAAGAATATCAGATAGAAGAACAATTTACCAATGCCAATTTTAAAAAATTAGAACGACTGGCAACAAAAACAGGGGGAACTGTTATGTATGTTGATAAAGTTGATAATTTATTAAAAAATTTACAGAAGCATGCCTCTTTTTACACTACGCAAAAGGCTATTACGAAGAAACAAAGCTTAGTAGACTGGAAATGGTTGTTAGTATTGATTATAATTTTACTCTCAATCGAATGGTTTATCAGAAAATATCACGGTAAAATATGATGTACGAACACTTTTTTCAATGTCCGTATTGTTGGGAAGAAATTTCCATGTTATTAGACGCTAGCACATCCGAAACCTATGTAGAAGATTGTGAGGTGTGTTGCAATCCCATACAAATAACGTTTACTTTTATAAATAATGATTTGGTAGCTTTTGAAGCGAACAATATAGAACAATGAGTACTATGAGATTTCATACACGCAAATGGGTAAAACCAGAAGATTTAAACCCCAACGGCACCCTTTTTGGAGGACGATTACTACAATGGATTGATGAAGAAGTAGCCTTGTATGCCATTATACAGTTAGAAATTCCGAAAACTGTAACCAAGTTTATGTCTGAAATAGATTTTGTTAATTCAGCAAAAAAAGGAGACATTGTTGAAATAGGAATCGACGTGGTAAAGTTTGGAAGAACCTCTATTACCTTAAACTGTGAAGTCCGTAACAAAATAACCCGAAAAACAATTATTGCCATTGATAAAATTATCATGGTAAGTTTAGACGAAGACGGAAAACCTTTAGCACATGGTAAGACAAAAATCGAACATGTGAAAGACAGGTTAGAAAGAGAGTTGTAATTTTTGCATCCTTTTTTTGAAAAAAGCGTCAACTTAATAAATTTATATCATCAATTTAAAAGAAATAAATGGTTAAAAATATAGTTTTAGCGATAGTAATGGTGCTATCAGCTATTCAAATAAAAGCACAAAATTCAATAGAAGTTAAAGTAATTTCTGACGAAAAAGAACCGATAATTGGAGCTTCGGTATATATAAAAAACACCAGCTTAGGCGCCGAAACAAATTTGAAGGGTATTGCAAAAATCACTACCATACCTAACGGAACACAAACGTTGGTAATTTCATTTATAGGGTTTGAAACGATTGAAAAAACAATGCAGTTTCCAACGAACAAAACTCAAATCACGGTAGAACTCCATGAAGATGAAGAGTCTTTAGAAACCGTCGTTATACAGTCGACAAGAAGTAAACGGTCCATAGCAGAAATACCCACTAGAATAGAGGTTATATCTTCTGAAGAATTAGCAGAAAAAGCATTTATGAATTCATCAAACATTGCCATGCTTTTACGCGAGAGTACAGGAATACAAATGCAACAAACCTCTGCCAATTCAGCGAATCAAAGCATTCGTATTCAAGGATTGGATGGTCGGTTTACGCAATTGCTAAAAGACGGATTTCCATTGTTTGGAGGTTTTTCAAGCGGATTGAGCATTATGCAAATTCCACCATTAGATTTACAACAGGTAGAAATTATAAAAGGAAGCTCGTCAACATTATACGGTGGCGGTGCTATTGCGGGTTTGGTAAATTTAGTTTCTAAAAAACCAAAAAACGAACGAGAAATGAACCTCATGTTCGACCAGACTTCTCGTAACGGAAGCACCTTAAACGCTTTTTATAGTGAACGTTTCGATAGGTTTGGAGTTACGCTATACGGTTCAGCAAATAGGCAACAAGCAACCGATGTAAACGACGATCGTTTTTCAGACATTCCAAAAGTTCGAAGTGTAACGATAAATCCGTCAATATTTTACTATCCTAGCAAACAAGAAGAATGGCGTTTAAATTTTGGCACAACTCTAGAAAATCGCACTGGTGGTGCTATGGATGTTATAGCAGGAAATACATCATTAGAAAATGGTTTTTATGAAAAAAATAAAACAGAACGCTACTCGACACAACTTTCGTATACAAATGATATTTCAGAAGAAAAAAGTTTTCATTTTAAAAATAGCATCAGCTACTTTACAAGAAATTTAGCCTTATCAGATTACGAGTTTGATGGAAAGCAATGGGCTAGTTTTACAGAAGCAACATACAACTGGTATAACACGACTTCCGATTGGGTTTTAGGAGGAAATATGATTACTGAAAATTTTATAGAAAAACCAACTACAAACCTAGATAGAAGTTATGAGCAGTTTACTGTTGGGGCATTTACACAAAATAACTGGAGACTCACCAAAAGTTTAACACTAGAAAGCGGTTTACGAACAGATTATAACGACCATTACGGAGTTTTTGTGCTACCCAGAGCCTCTTTATTTATAAAGTATAACGATAACGTATCGAGTAGAATAGGAGGAGGCTTAGGATATAAAATACCTACTATTTTTACAGAAGATGCTGAATTGCGTTCGTATCAAAATGTAATGCCTATTAATGTCTCAAATTTTAAACCCGAAACTTCTGTAGGTTTTAATGCAGATATTAATTACAAAACCAAAATTTTAAACGATAATGTATCGTTGTCATTCAATCAATTAGTTTTTTACACACAAGTAAAAAATGCACTGTTGTTAGAAGAAAATGCTACGAATTATGAGTTTGTAAATTCCAATAGCCCGTTAAATAGTTATGGAGCAGAGACCAATTTAAAGTTAAAGTATAAAGATTTTATACTGTTTACCAATTACGCGTATAATAATGTCGAAATTAATAAGAATCAAAAGGCATTAACCCCTAAGCACAGTTTTGGAGGCGTGTTAATGTACGAAGTACACGGTACCTGGCGAATAGGTTATGAAGCCTATTACAAAAGTTCGCAGTTAAGAAATGACCTTACACAAACACCCGACTTTTGGACGATGGGTTTCATGGCAATGCGAACATTTGGAAAAATTAGTTTGTATGCAAATTTTGAAAATTTTACCGATACCAAGCAGCAAAATTATCAAGAAATGATCCAACCACCTCATAACAATCCTAGTTTAACAGATATATGGGCGCCGACTGATGGATTTGTATTTAATACAGGAATCTTAGTAAAATTATAAAAAAGGGGAGTTTAAAACGTCCCTTTTTGCATCTTTTTTATACATTTAGAGTCAACTTATAAAAACATGGGGCATAACCATCACCAACACTCACACGGAAATTCTACAAGCAATATTGCTGTGGCCTTCTTTTTAAATTTTGGGTTTACAATTATTGAATTTATTGGAGGTTTTTATACCAATAGCTTGGCAATAATGTCTGATGCTTTACATGATTTAGGAGATAGTTTA
Organism: Tenacibaculum tangerinum; assembly: GCF_029853675.1. Lineage (NCBI taxonomy): Bacteria > Pseudomonadati > Bacteroidota > Flavobacteriia > Flavobacteriales > Flavobacteriaceae > Tenacibaculum > Tenacibaculum tangerinum. The sequence continues at coordinate 452,987 of NZ_CP122539.1, forward strand.
AGTTTAGGTTTATCGTGGTACTTTCAAAAAAAATCTAACAAAAAGGCGACTAAAACCTATTCATACGGATATAAAAGATTCTCTCTTTTAGGAGCCATCGTCAACTCAATAATATTAGTTATAGGTTCGGTGTTTATTATTAAAGAGGCAATTCCGAGAATACTACATCCAGAAAATGCTGATGCCAAAGGAATGATGTGGTTAGCGGTTCTAGGAATTATAGTAAATGGAGCTGCGGTGTTAAGGCTAAAAAAGGGAACCTCAATCAACGAACGAGTAGTTTCCTTACATTTATTAGAAGATGTACTAGGCTGGGTGGTTGTGTTGTTAGCGAGTATTGTTATGCAGTTTTGGGATGTTCCTGTGCTAGATCCTGTTTTATCAATCGCCATCGCTGCTTTTGTTTTATATAACGTGTACAAAAACATAAAAGAAAGTTTGCGAATTATATTGCAAGGAACCCCAGAGAATATTTCTATAAATGAAGTTCAACAAAAAATAGTTTCAATGAAAGAAATTGAAAGTATTCACGACTCCCATTTATGGACAATGGACGGCGAGTACCATGTGTTTACAGCTCATATTGTAATACAAGATAAAGAGCTATCTTGGGAAAAAGGCGACGAAATTAAGCAGCGTGTGAAACAGATGTTGCATGATGATTTTCACCTAGAACATATTACTCTTGAATTGGAGTTTGCATCGAAAGAGTGCTCCTATAAAAACTGTGGTTCTTGAAATTTAGTTGTACCTTTGGGTATAAAACACAGAAATAATGACAAGAAACCAAGTAGAACTTAAATTCCCAAAGTTTGGAATGCTCATTCCAGTAGCAATAATTTTAATAATTTTTATAGCAAAATCAACCGAGACCATCAAATCAGGGCAAGCAGGAGTACTGTATAAAACCTTTGGTGGAGGGGTAGTAACCGACCAACCACCATTGGGAGAAGGATTTCATATCGTTGCTCCTTGGAACAAAGTTCACGTATATGAAGTACGACAACAAGAACTTTTTGAAAAAATGAAGGTGTTATCGTCTAACGGATTAGAAATTCAAATTGATGCTTCTGCGTGGTACCAACCCGTTTACAAGGATCTAGGAAATTTGCACCAGACTTTAGGAGAAAATTATTTGCAGCGTGTTATTCAACCTGCTATTCGTTCAGCGGCTCGTAGTGTCGTTGGTCGCTACACACCTGAACAACTGTATTCTAGTAAAAGAGATGCCATTCAGGATGAAATTTTTTTAGAAACCAAGAAAATTTTAGAGAAACAATACGTTCAGTTAAATGAGGTTTTAGTGAGAGACGTTACCTTACCGCCAACCATTAAAGAGGCGATTGAGCGTAAATTAAAGCAAGAGCAAGAGTCTTTAGAATACGAGTTTAGATTGGTAACAGCTCAAAAAGAAGCAGAAAAGCAAATTATTGAAGCCAAAGGAAAGGCAGATGCCAACAGAATTTTAAGTGCTTCGTTAACCGATAAAATTTTACAAGACAAAGGTATAGAAGCGACCAATCGATTGGCAAATTCTAATAATAGTAAGGTGGTTATTATTGGTTCTGGTAAAAGCGGAATGCCGATTATTTTAGGAAATCAATAAATTAAGCGCTCTATTTTCTGAAGGATAAAGCGACATTTTATCATAAAGTAAAAACGGTTACTTAGATGGATAATTCAATGAATGAATAGCCGTATAAGTAACCGTTTATCTTGTTTTGTAGTAGAGTAATCTGAGGGTTTATAGATAAACAGTACTTTAAATCACTATTTAATCGTCAATAAACTGGCCTTCTTTTGTTTCGGTTCTCAGTTTAGGCATGGTATTAAACACATAGTCCCAAAGAGGAGAGGAGACACCAAAAGCTTTATTTGGTTGTCTGTAATGGTGTACAGCATGATGATACCACAATGTTTTTAAAAATTTTTTATGTACTCTAAAAATGTGAACACTATAGTGAATAGTTAAGTAAATCGTACATCCCATTAAGAACCCTGCCAAAAAACCAAAGACTAAGTCTCCTAAAATTACCCTGTATAAGATAAAAAAGAGAGTAGCCAAAATTAAGGCTAAAATAGGGGGCATAGCCAAACGCTTTTTGTCTTTTGGATAATCGTGATGCACCCCATGCATTTTGTAACTCATATCTTCCATGGTGTGGGTATGAGGTTTTATATGATATACATAACGGTGCATAAGGTATTCTACTAAAGTAAATACGAATAAACCTGCAAAAAATAGTATAATCATTTCGGGAGTAGTAAATCCTTTTTCTATGATGCCATAATAAATAAGGCATGTAGAGATTACACTAAATATAACTAGTGGAATAGCAATATGAGTTTTGGTCAAACGTTCTAAAAAAGGATTTTTAAAAATTTGACCGCTGCCCTTATTTTTCGGACGCTTAGGTCTGTTTTGAAGTGTAGTTATAACTTTGGTTTTGAGATAAATTTACTAAAATTTGATTATAGCTGTATGCTAGTTTAGCACTTCAGAGCCAACAATTATTGAAGTTTTAGTGTATAAACAATTAAACGAGTTGCAAGATTACACTGTGTTGAAATGAGTATGAATACCCGCAAAGCAAGTTTTAGAAAGGAAGTTATTGTAAAAAAGAAGGTTTAAAACGTACAAAGAAAATCAATTTTTCTTAATCTCTTTGTTTTTAATATTTAAGTCAAAGTGTATTTCAATAGCATCAGATACGACCACTAAACCTAACATTTTTCTCGGTGCTTCTAACTCAAAGTCGCTAAGTTTTACATCCATACAACCCTGAACAGAAAGGTGTTGTTCATTACTAATTTTTATGGGTACGGTAATTTCTTTTTTTCTGCCAGCAATTTTTAGTTGTACTCTTGCAAGTGCCTGTTGTTGACTTATTAAATCTATCTCGTTCAACAAAATTTCAATGTTCGGATATTGTTTGGTTTTCAGAAGTTTTAGAAAGTCCTTGTTCATCATTTTCTTTCCACAATCAAAACATGAATTGGCTATTTTTAAGTTGGCATTTCGAAATGATATCTTTTTTCCACGCTGCTCATACCCAACGTCTAGTGTAGGGTTTACAAACTGAAAGTCGAGTTGACATTCAAAAGTATTAATATTGGTATAACCTAAGATAGTAAGCTTACTGTCGTTTGAAATAACTACGGTTGTAGATTTCGAAGTTGTTAAAAAAGGGATGAGTAAAATACTTAAATAGGTAACTAACAATCTCATAAGATTCAAGTATTTAGTTACTGCAAATATAATAAAATAATAAAAAGAACCTCATATTCATGAAGTTGAATATGAGGTTTTAAAGTTTTGTACTTATTAGAAGCTAATTACAGTTTCAAACATGATACCATTAAACTTAGCATCGTTAAAGATACTAGTAGTGTCATAGCCATCGTGTTTTTGATTTACGTACTCAAATTTAGCTAGAATATTTTTAGTCATAAACCAACCTGCTCCAAGTTGGAATCTAGAAATTTCAATTTCACCTTCACTTCTATCTTCTGCATCTACTTTATTATAACGACCTCCGATAAAGAATTTTTCATCATTACCAAATCTGTAGATTAACTCAGTAGAAAACTGGGTCGCTGTTCTTTCTTCTGCTTCGCTATCAGCTTTACCGCTGGCAGTCTCAAAAGTTCCAAAAAATTCAAGTCCTTTATATTTTACAAAAGGATTGATCATGATGGCAGTGATTTGATTTCTCAACCCAGGGTTATAACGACCAGATCTGAAGTTAGATCTAGCAGAAGCTTCGTCATCTTCAAGAACTAGATAATATCTAGAACCTGCTCTATCTGCACTATATAAATAACTATTTCTTACAAAACCTGTGTTATAAATCGAACCTGTAAGTCTGAAGCGTAAATCATTATCAAACTGTTTGTCATACCCTAGTTTCGCTATAAAAGACGCACCACCAGTACCAGGATTATCAACACCTTGGTTTAATTTACCGTTGGTAACACCCATCATTCCAATAAAACCATTTCTTTGATAGTATAATTCAGCACCTACCTCTGTTGTAAAGGCATCCATAATTAAGTTTCCAACAAATGGATTGTAAATAGCTTGCGCATTGTCAGATCTTCTAAAATGTGCATCACCATAATTGTTTTCCATATGACCTATTTTTAAGGTAGCATACTGCATAAAATCTTCAAGGAAACCTTCTTTTATGAACTCTAATTTATCAAATTGAATATAACCTCCTTTTACGTAAGGCTCTGGATGGTGTCTTGAAGAAAGGTATGTTCTTAAATGCATTCTTATACCGTCATACAATGCAACATCCAAATCTAAATTGGCAGTGGCTAAGTTAAAGTTGTCACCAATCTCTTTAAGAGGAACGATTCCTGAATTTTCGTGGTTAAGTGCTTGAAATTGAAGTGATGATGAACCACCTATTCTTACCTTAACACCATCAAAGGTAGATTCTGTTGATTTTGGAGCTTCAAAAACGTTGATACCTCTTTTGTCTGGCTGTCTGTAATTATCTAAATCCCTGTTTTTTTGTGCACTAAGGGGTAAGACAAATAAAGCCATTAATACTGCTAATGCTATTTTAAAATTACTTTTCATGATTGTTCTGTTTTAAATTTTGTATTGAATTTTATAGTTATTTGATCGCCTGTGGTTATAGCACCCAATAAAGCTTTTGGAGGCTCTATACCATAGTCTGTCATATGTATTACTTTGCTACCTATAATGCCAATGCCATCTTGGTTTTTTGACACTAAGAAGGTAATTAATATAGAACGTTTTTGTCCTGCTACCTCTAAATCTCCAGATACTTTCATGCGATAGTTGCCGTCTTCAAGAGGAGTAATAGAATTCATTTTGGTCATTGTAAAGGTTATGAATTCATGTTTTTTTGTCTTTAAAGCTTTGTACGTGTTCTTGTCCATACTTTTTTTACCACTCTTTAAAGATGTAGACTTTATCTTTATGAATAAATGGTTAATGTTAAAACTTTCCTCAGTTACTGCATTTACCTCTCCATCAAATGTCTTGGTTGTCACATCCCAGTCATGCAAACTAGAAGTTCCAGAAACCGTAATAATAGACTTAGTTTTGTCTATTTGAAATTGTTGAGAATTTACTTGCCATGCGAAAGAAAACACCAACAACAAATTGCATATTATAAACTTACTTTTTTTCATTTTTTTATTTATTTCTATAACAAATTTCGGATTAAAATAGTTGAGTAAAAATGATAATTATCATGGTTTTTGAAAAATAAAAATCCTTATTTATTAAATATTATTTAAAATATGAAGTAAACATATAGCTTGTATTAATGAAAATAAAAAATATTGTATTTATTTTGATGATTTCGTAATTTTAAGGCAGACTTGAGAAAAATATTTTTTCACGAGTTGAAATGTATAAAAACTCTCAAAAATCGATAAAAAAACATTAACGTCATTATTGTAAAAAAGAAGGTTTCTGCTCGAAAAAGTATATGATTTTGAAGGTGTATTCAGGCAAAACTTAAACGACAGAAAATGACAACGATTTGTAAGATTAAATCTTGTTCATTACATACCAAAAAATATCTTGCTTCTTGAAAACTGAAGGCTAGTAAACAAATGGATTAACAATATAAATCAAAAGAAAAAATCTCTCAACAAACAGCTGTTCGTTGAGAGATTTTATAGTTTTAATCCTGATAATAACTGTAACGTATATTCAGGATAACGAATTGTTTTTTAGTTTTTACCTGCTTCTTTTTTAGCCTCTTCTATCATTTCTTCATTCGCTACAATGGCAAATTCAACACGTCTGTTTTGACTTCTTCCTTCAGCAGTATCATTTGTAGCTATAGGATCTTCAATTCCCATTCCTTTTGTTTGAAAACGACTACCGTCTAAACCTTTGCTAGCTAAGTAGTTTCTTACAGAGTTAGCTCTTTTTTCAGAAAGCATTTGATTGTAATCAACAGCACCGGTATTGTCTGTGTAACCATAAATTACAATATTAGTGTTTTCGTAATCTTTAAACACAGGAACTAATTTGTCTAAATTAGCTTGTGCAGTGGCAGTTAAAGTAGCTTTGTTCGTAGCAAATTGAATCGCGTTTTCGCCCAAAGTAAGTTTGATACCTTCTCCGATTCTTTCAACATCTGCACCAGGCAATGCTTCTTCAATTTCACGGGCCTGTTTGTCCATTTTATTACCAATAACACCACCAGCAACACCACCAACAACACCTCCTAAAATGGCACCAAGTTCAGAGTTGTTTCCACTACCTACGTTGTTTCCAATAACAGCACCTATCACAGCACCGGCAGTAGTACCGATAGCAGCACCTTTTTGAGTGTTGTTAGCATTCTCAATAGATTTACATGAAGTAAAAATAGTTCCTGCTAAAAATAAAACTGATAAACTATAAATGATTGATTTTTTCATAATGTATTTGTTAATTATTGTCTTTGAAATGAGTATGTTATGTCTTCTATTTTTCCTGCAACATTTACTTTGTCAATTAAGTCAAAGCTATTTTCTGTTACATTGTTTAATTTTAAAATATAACCGCTATTTACATCTTTTGCCTTGTGGCTATCGATGATTTTTAAAATAAAGTTTCCGTCAGTATTAACATACCAAGTAATTGGCGAGCTAAAGTCTTTACAATCGGTACTAGGGTTGTTTAAACTCATTTCTCCTTCATTGTTATTTGAAACAAAACTCCAGTTACTACCAATAAAGCACTTAGAGTCTTCTACATTGAAAGAATTTACGGCTAAGTAATTAGAACCAGAAAAGTTAACCGCAGTAATGGTCCAATTCCCTTTTAGCATTCGCTCAGTTTTGTTATCAAGCTTTGTATTTGTTACAGAGGTAGATTTACAGCCTACAACTATAAAAACGAATAAGCATATAATTGAAAGTTTTTTCATAATTAAAAGTTTAGTATTTTTCTGTTTAGACACAAAAATACAAACATGGTCACTTAATATTTAACTCAATACAATTTTTGTTATGCTCATTTATTTATTAATTTGCACGTTTTTAGGGATGATTTCTTTCCCACGCTGAATTTTCGAGCTTTCGAAAGGATAAAGGTAGACAAGGAATGGTTATTTTATTCACATTTAAAAAAAATATTAAAATGGCTGTTTTAGACCAATTAACTTCGCAGCAAGCGATTGACTTAGAAAACAAATACGGAGCACATAACTACCACCCACTACCTGTAGTATTAAGTAAAGGAGAGGGAGTATATGTGTGGGATGTTGAAGGGAAAAAATACTATGATTTTTTATCAGCTTATTCAGCGGTAAATCAAGGGCATTGCCATCCAAAAATTGTTGGAGCAATGGTAAACCAAGCACAAACTCTTACATTAACATCTCGTGCGTTTTATAACGATATGTTAGGGAGGTATGAAAAATTTGCAACTGAATACTTTGGTTTCGATAAATTATTGCCAATGAACACAGGGGCAGAAGCGGTTGAAACTGCGTTGAAAATATGTAGAAAATGGGCGTATGAAATTAAGGGAATTGAAGAAAATGAGGCGCAAATAATTGTTTGTGAAAATAATTTCCACGGAAGAACAACCACCATTATTTCGTTTTCAAGTGATTCAGTAGCGCGTAAAAACTTTGGACCATTTACTAAAGGATTCATAAAAATAGAATACGATAATTTACAAGCTTTAGAAGAAGCCTTGGAAAGTAACGACAATATTGCAGGTTTTATGGTAGAACCTATTCAAGGAGAAGCGGGTGTATATGTGCCTTCTGAAGGATACCTAGCAGCTGCAAAAGCTTTGTGTAAAAAACACAATGTGTTATTTATTGCAGATGAGGTACAAACGGGTATTGCACGTACGGGTAGATTATTAGCTACCTGCGGAAATTGTTCATGTGAGGATAAAAATTGCTCTGGAAGTCCTGAGGCAAAACCAGATGTTTTGATCTTAGGAAAGGCATTGAGTGGTGGAGCATATCCAGTTTCTGCGGTACTGGCAAACGATGGTATTATGAATGTAATTGAGCCAGGGAATCATGGTTCTACTTTTGGAGGAAACCCTGTTGCGGCTGCAGTTGCAATAGCTGCCTTAGAGGTAGTTCGAGATGAAAAATTAGCAGAAAATGCCGATCGCTTAGGAAAGATTTTTAGACAAGAGTTAGCCGAATTTGCCAAAGAAAATGAGTTAGTTTCTTTAGTAAGAGGTAAAGGCTTATTAAATGCAATTGTAATCAACGATACAGAAGATAGCTCTACAGCTTGGGATATTTGTATTAAATTACGTGATAATGGATTGTTAGCAAAGCCAACACATGGTAACATCATTCGTTTTGCACCGCCATTGGTAATGAATGAAGAAGAATTAAGAGATTGTATTCGTATTATTAAGAAAACAATAACAGAGTTTGAAAAATAAGCTGTAAAGGGCTTTGAGCATAAAAAGAGGCTGTTTTAAAAAATAAAACAGCCTCTTTATTTATATTTATAAAGTTTTCTAAACTATTTTCTTCCAAAAATACCACCTAGTAGTCCTCCCAACAGACCGCCTGATTTTTGTTGACTGCTACTGCTATTTCCTAGAACCATTCCAGCAACATCATCAACAATACTTCCATCACCATCAGCATCTAAAATTTGTTCTAAGAAGCTTTGCTCTCTTTGAGTAGAATTTCCGCCCAGTAAACCACCTAATAATCCGGTTAAATCACTAGCACCTCGAACATTGTTTTCACGTTTTTGTCTTCCTAAAACACCCATTAAAATAGGAGCAGCTGTTTTTAAAATATCGGCTACAACACTGGTGTCTACTCCAGCTTTTTGTCCTATTACCTTTTCTACTCCGTGTTTTTTATCGCCTAATACATGCCCTAAAATTTTATCTCCATCTTGCCTTACTTCCTCATCAACGCCACCGCGAAATAAATCACCAAGGCTATCTAAAATACCTCCATCATGTTGATCAAGAGCGCCCATTAGTCCCTCAGCTCCTTTCGGAGTAGATGCATTACGTTGCATTGCCTTCATCAAAACGGGTAACGCCATGGTTAATACACTGCTAGTTTTACTAGTATCTTGTCCTGTTGATCCTGCAACTCCTGATATAATTGCTTTACCTGCATCACTATTTAATAAGTCTAAAATTCCTGTCATTTTTATAATTTTAATAAGGTTAGTACTTAGTTTCTAAAGATAAGACACAAGAAGGAAATAACCGGTCACTTTTTTAAATAATTCTTTTTACCTTACAGCCTCTTAAAAAACGGATAGAATTATATGAAGAAAATTGCACTACACTGGCAAATTTTAATAGGAATGGTTTTAGGTATTCTTTTTGGATTAGGAATGACCTTTATAGATAACGGAGCTTCATTTGTTTCTGATTGGATAAAACCCTTTGGGACTATTTTTGTAAAGTTATTAAAACTCATAGCCGTACCCTTAATTATCGCATCTTTGGTTAAAGGAATATCAGACTTAAAAGATATTTCTAAATTTAAAAATATAGGGTTACGTACGATATTGATATATATAGGTACTACTGTAATTGCTATAACAGTTGGACTAATACTCGTTAATATAGTACAGCCAGGAAATGGGATTTCTGAAGAAACCATAACCAAATTAACAGCAGATTATGCCAATAGTGAAGGGGTGCAAGCAAAGATAGCCGAAGCTAGTAGGCAAAAACAAAGCGGACCGCTTCAATTTTTAGAAGATATGGTGCCTGATAATGCGATGCAGGCAATGAGCAATAACAAAGCAATGCTACAAGTAATTTTCTTTACTATTTTCTTAGGAATATCGATACTATTGGTAGGAGAGAAGAAGGCAAAACCATTAAAACAATTTTTTGATTCATTGAACGAAGTTGTACTAAAAATGGTAGACTTAATTATGCTAACAGCTCCTTATGCAGTATTCGCTTTGTTAGCAAATGTGGTGGTATCTTCTAACGACCCAGATTTGTTATTGGCTTTATTAAAATATGCACTAACAGTAGTGGGAGGACTCTTAATTCTTATAATCTTTTACATGGTATTAATAAGTGTTTTTACCAAGAAAAATCCAATGTGGTTCTTACAACAAATTAGTCCAGCACAATTGTTAGCATTTTCTACAAGTTCGAGTGCTGCAACACTACCAGTTACGATGGAACGTGTAGAAGAGCATATTGGAGTTGATAAAGAAGTATCGAGTTTTGTATTGCCCGTAGGAGCTACCATAAATATGGACGGAACGAGTCTATACCAAGCGGTTGCCGCAGTTTTTATATCGCAAGCTTTGAGTTTTGATTTGACCTTTGCAGATCAGCTTACTATTATTTTAACTGCACTATTGGCTTCCATAGGTTCTGCAGCCGTACCGGGTGCAGGAATGGTAATGTTGGTCATCGTATTAGAATCAGTTGGTTTTCCAGCAGATAAATTAGCTATTGGTTTGGCATTAATTTTTGCAGTTGATAGACCGCTAGATATGTGTAGAACAGTTATCAACGTAACGGGTGATGCAACCGTTTCTACACTAGTAGCAAAATCTGTAGGAAAATTAGGAAAACCGCATCCTAAAAATTGGGACGACCATTACAAAGAGGTAAAATAACCTTATATATTGAATACCATGCTAACAGTAGATTCGCCCATAGTTTCGGTTGATTGGTTACAAGATAATTTGCATGCAAACAACCTAATAGTTCTTGATGCCAGTTTAGAAAAGGTAGGAAAAGACGTTTTAGATGCAATAGAAAAAAAGCAAATTAAAAATGCGGTTTTCTTTGATTTAAAAAATGTCTTTTTAGATCTTAAAGGAACATATCCGAATACGATTCCATCAAAAGAACATTTTGAAAAAGAAGTACGAAAAATAGGAATAAATAAAGATAGTTGTATAGTTGTATACGACGATTTGGGCATATACTCTGCCCCGAGGGTATGGTGGCTATTTACAACATTTGGTTTCACAAACATAGCCGTACTCAATGGTGGTTTCCCTGCATGGAAAAATGCGGGTTTTGAAGTAGAATCTAAAAAGGAAAGAAAGAATGCTACGGGTAATTTTGAAGTGAATTTTAAAAAGAACAGATTAAGCACCACAGCAAGCGTATTCATGGCTTCTCGAGATAAGAAAATTATTTTAGATGCCCGCTCTAAAGCAAGATTTGATGCTACTGAACCAGAACCCAGAAAGAATTTGCGAGGAGGTCATATTCCAAATTCTAAAAACTTGCCTTACACAGAATTATTAGTAGATGGAAAAATGAAGTCTAAAAAAGAACTCCAGAAAATATTTTCAAAAATAAATCCGAATCATGAGGAAATGATTTTTACATGCGGATCGGGAATTACGGCATGTATACTAGCCATCGGGGCAGCAAAGGCAGGATACACAAATTACAGTGTGTACGATGGTTCTTGGACTGCATGGGCAAGTGAACTGGAATTACCAGTTGAAAAATAAAACACCTAAAACATAGATTCTATCTTAGAATAAAATTAAACGAACTGACACTATCTTCTTATCTGAAAAATTTATGGGTAAGGTAACCATTAGGCTAGGTTTTAAATCTTATCTAAGATTTATAAACATAAATAAAGGAAATAGCAAAAGGTAAAATGCTATTGCATAATTCGGGTATAATAACTATATTAACATCACGGAGTTTCTCTACCGTAGCGTTATCTACTTTTTTCTTCTTAATTTTTGCTAAGCAAATAATTAAGAATAAAAAAAGGAATACAACATCAGATAAAAATTATTTTAAAATACCTTATCGTTTTAGGTTAAAATACGTGTAAATTTGATGTATGAATTATCAATAAATTTACTTTCCACATGGTGAATGTAACAATAAAAATTACTCTATAACTATTGAAAACACTACGAAACCGTTTTCGTGTTGATAAGTTTTTAACATTATCATAAAATAGTAGGAATATAGAGAAGGTTAAACAATCATTTTTGTAAAATATGAAACCGAGAATTACCATAAAGACAATAGCTAAAGAGTTGGGGGTGTCTATTTCAACGGTATCTAAGGCACTCAAAGATAGCTATGAGATAAGTCAAGAAACGAAAGATAGAATAAAAGCGTATGCAGATTATTACAATTATCGCCCAAATAACTTAGCATTACAATTAAGAAATCAAAAAACAAAAGTAATAGGCATCATACTACCACAAATAGTTCATCACTTTTTTTCAACGGTAATTAAAGGAGTTGAACAAGAAGCAAGTAGTAGGGGGTATAGTACCATGGTTTGTTTTTCTAATGATGAAGAAAAAAAGGAGGTAGAAACAATAAGCTTGTTAACGAATGGTAGTGTAGATGGCTTGCTGGTTTCTATGGCTAAAGAAACATTAGAAAATCAACATTTTCAACATTTTAAAAAGCTAATTGAAGATGAAGTTCCTTTAGTTTTGTTTGATAGAACCCATGAAGCTATTGAATGTGATAAGGTAATTGTAGATGATTTAAGTGCAGGCTATAAAGCAACACAGCATTTATTAGATCAAAACTGTAAAAACATAGCAATAATAACTACCCCTAAACATGTAACTGTTGGCTTGCACAGAGAAAGAGGATATGAGAAAGCTTTAGTTGAAGCAGGTATTAAAATTGACAGAAAATTAATTATAGAAATTGATGAAAAGCAAGATATTTATCTTCAAATACTAGCACTATTTAATCAAAAGATAGATGCGGTGTTTGCTGTTAATGAAATTTATGCAGCAATCGCTATTAGGGTTGCCAAGGAAAAGAAAATGAAGATACCAGATGATATTTCGATAGTTGGTTTTACAGACGGACTCATATCTGAATACTCGTCACCATCAATAACAACAGTAGCACAACACGGGTTTACTATGGGAAAACAGGCCGCTGAGATGTTGATTGACAGAATAGAAAATGACAAGCAAGAAAAACAAATTCAAACAAAAGTAATATCAAGTAACTTAAAGATAAGAGAATCTAGTAGATTTTTAAAAAACTAATATTTTTTTTGGAGGGATAAATAAAAAATAATATATTCACCCCGTTGAAAATGACTTATCAATAATTTTCTTTCCACACATTAATTTAGATAAGTCGTAGCGCTTATCGTAGTATTAACTAATAATTACGATAATGATTAAGCGTAAATTAAGTTTCTGGGAAATCTGGAATATGAGTTTTGGATTTTTAGGAATTCAGTTCGGGTTTGCCCTTCAGGGTGGTTTCATGTCACGAATTTTTCAAACATTAGGTGCCGGAAAGGAAGATATTCCTTTGCTATGGATTGCTGCACCCTTAACAGGATTAATAGTACAACCCATTATTGGATACATGAGTGATAGAACATGGAGTCCGAAATGGGGAAGAAGAAGACCTTATTTTTTAATAGGGGCTATTCTTAGCTCTTTTGCACTATTTTTTGTGCCACATTCATCCGCTTTGTGGATGGCAGCTGGTTTTTTATGGATTTTAGATGCTTCCATAAATATATCTATGGAACCTTTTAGAGCACTTGTGGCAGATAAGCTACCAGACTCTCAACGTTCTTATGGCTTTGTAGTACAAACTTTAATTATTGGAATAGGTACCTGGGTTGCAAGTAACTTACCTTGGTTTGTTTCTAAGCTTGGAGTAAGTGACACTGCCGAAATAGGAGTTGTTCCCATGTCTGTTAAGGTAGCCTTTGCCATCGGAGCTTTTGTCTTTTTACTCAGCATTCTGTACACTGTTTTTACGACTACAGAATACCCACCAGAAGATATGGAGGAGTTTGAAAGGGAAAAAGCCCAAAAGAATCAATTTATACCAAATATTGTAAATAATATAGGTAACATGCCACTAACCATGAAAAAGTTAGGGGTAATACAGTTTTTTAGCTGGTTTGCCTTTTTTACAATGTGGAGTATGGCGAATCCTGCACTTACCGAGCATGTTTTTAAAACACCTGCTCCAGTAGAGGCAACATACAACATGAACATTTCAGAGCAAAAAGAAGCTTTCGATATTGCTAACACTGCTTTTCAAAAATCATCTAACTTAGTAGGTTCTTACATGGGGATTTACGGACTTTCCTCAATGGCTTTTGCCTTGTTATTAGTGTTTTATACAGCCAAACGAAGAATAAACAGAAAATATGTGCACATGTTCTCGTTATTGTTAGGAGGCATTGGGTTTATGATGATGAAGTATATACCTTCCCATGAGTACTTAACGATATCTTTTATTTTAATAGGTTTTGCCTGGGGTAGCATTTTATCGATGCCATACGCCATGCTATCAAGCTCTGTAGACCCCAAAAAAATGGGAGTTATCATGGGAATATTCAATATGTTTATTGTAATTCCACAAATTACAGCAGCAGTAGGAGGTGTGAATTTTGTTTCAAACCTTTTTGGTAAAGAAACCATAAATGCGATGATGGTTGCTGGCTTAAGTTTGATAATAGCCGCATTGAGCAACTTTCTAATAACGAACAAAAACGCAATTACTTACCAGCCAGAAACTGAATAATGAATACCAAAGGATTTATTTTTGATTTAGATGGTGTTATCGTTGACACCGCCAAATATCATTTCTTAGCTTGGAAAAAGCTAGCGAATGGTATAGGAATAGATTTTACACACGAGCAAAATGAACAATTAAAAGGAGTAAGTCGTGTAAAATCGCTTGAAAAAATTTTAAGCTGGGGAAATAAGGTGATTTCTGATGATGAATTTTCGGAACTCATTAGTAAAAAAAACAACGACTATTTGAGTTATATAGAACAAATGAGCACACAAGAGATTTTACCAGACATACCTAAAGTACTTAACTATTTAACCGATAATAACATTCCTGTAGCCTTAGGGTCTGCCAGCAAAAATGCAAGAGCAATACTTCAAAAGGTAAACCTAATTTCAAAATTTAATGTTATTGTAGATGGCAATGATGTAACAAAAGCAAAACCCAACCCAGAAGTGTTTTTAACTGCCGCACAAAATTTAGAAGTAGCTCCTGAAAATTGCGTGGTATTTGAAGATTCTTTGGCAGGCATTGAAGCAGCTAAAAATGCGAATATGATAGCCATAGGAATTGGAGATGTAACTATTTTAAACAAAGCAGATTTTGTTTTCAAAGATTTTACAGAAATAGATCTTGAATTTATAGCTCAACTATAAAAAGTAGCTGACTAATGGATAAGGTATTTTAATAAAGTAATACAAACAAACAACATCAAAAAGAATTTTTCTTTTTAAAAACAGAAAGTAAAAATGAATCAGAATTATATCATACCCAACGAATGGAGCATAGTAGAAGAAGGATTTGATACCACTAAGGTAAAATCATCTGAAAGCCTTTTTAGTATTGGTAATGGAGCTATGGGACAAAGAGCTAATTTTGAAGAAGATTATTCAGGTGATACTTTTCAAGGAAGTTATATTGCAGGAGTGTATTATCCAGATAAAACCAGAGTTGGATGGTGGAAAAATGGCTATCCTGAGTACTTTGCAAAAGTATTAAATGCTCCTAACTGGATAGGAATTCACATAACTATTAACGGAGAAACACTAGATTTAGCTACCTGTAAAAAAGTAACCAATTTCAGAAGAGAATTAAATATGAAAGAAGGTTGGTTAGCAAGAAGTTTTCAAGCGACTTTACCAACAGGCATGGAGGTAAAAGTAAACACAAAACGCTTTTTAAGTTTAGAGCTAGAAGAAGTAGGAGCCATTGAGTATACTGTAACCCCAGTAAACGAATATGCAACTATTGAATTTTCTCCTTATTTAGACGTGGCAATAATCAATGAAGATAGTAATTGGGATGATAAGTTTTGGGAGATAGTAAGTACTTCTTTCGATGAAAAACAAGCTTTTATTCATACACATACCCTAAAAACAGAATTTCATGTATGTACTTTTATGGAATCGAAAGTATTTATTGATTCACAAAAAGTTTATCAGGTTCCTGTTAAAAAAATTAGTAACAGCAAAATAGCATTTACCTATAAAGTTGAGGTAGCACCTACTGAAAAAGCTACCTTACATAAGTTTGCAGGATATACTGCTGATAGAAATTACCGTAAAGAAGAGTTGGTAATTGCTGCTCAAAAAACTCTTGAAAAAGCTGTAAATATGGGCTTTAATGATTTATTAGAGCTTCAAAAACAAGCATGGTTGAAAATTTGGAATATGGCAGATATCATCATAGAAGGTGATGTAAAAGCGCAGCAAGGAATACGTTTCAATATATTTCAATTAAACCAAACCTATCTAGGAACCGACCCTCAGCTAAATATTGGTCCGAAAGGATTCACAGGAGAAAAATACGGAGGAAGTACCTATTGGGATACAGAAGCCTATTGCATACCTTTTTACATGGCTACTAAAGACCAGCAAGTAGCGAGAAACCTCTTAGAATATCGTTATCATCACTTAGATAAAGCAATAGAAAATGCCGAAAAACTAGGATTTAAAAACGGAGCTGCTTTGTACCCTATGGTAACCATGAATGGCGAAGAATGCCATAACGAATGGGAAATTACCTTCGAAGAAATTCACCGAAACGGGGCTATTTCTTTTGCAATTTATAACTACTACCGTTATACAGGAGACTACTCATATATCCCTGAAAAAGGATTAGAAGTTTTAATAGGGATTGCTCGTTTTTGGCAACAACGAGTAAATTTTTCTACAGCAAAAAACAAATATGTAATTTTAGGAGTAACTGGCCCTAACGAATATGAAAATAATGTTAATAACAATTGGTACACCAACTATATAGCCAAATGGTGCATAGAATACGCTTTAGAAAGTATTGAAAAAGTAAAAACAGAGTACGCTTCAGATTATGAAAGAATCATGGCAAAAACCAATCTTTCTGAAGCAGAAATGTTACACATGAAAGACGTAGTAAAAAACATGTACTTTCCCTTTTCAGAAAAGCATCAAGTTTATTTACAACAAGATGGTTTCTTAGATAAAGAACTAATTACAGTTGCCGATTTAGACGTTTCACAAAGACCTATCAATCAAAAATGGAGTTGGGATAGAATTTTACGCTCTCCCTACATAAAGCAAGCGGATGTACTTCAAGGATTTTATTTTTTCGAAGACCATTTTACCGATGAAGAATTAGAGCGTCATTTTGATTTTTATGAACCTTTTACCGTACATGAAAGCTCACTTTCCCCTTGTGTACATAGTGTACAAGCAGCTAAGTTAAATAGAATGGAGCAAGCATATACATTTTATTTAAGAACCTCTCGCTTAGATTTAGATGACTACAACAAAGAAGTAGAAGAAGGCTTACATATAACTTCTATGGCAGGAACTTGGATGAGTATTGTAGAAGGCTTTGGAGGTATGCGTGTTGAAGATAACATATTAAGTTTTGAACCTAAAATTCCAAAACAATGGCAAGGCTACTCCTTTAAAGTAAACTTTAGGGGACAAATACTTAAAGTGTCTGTAGACCAGTACGATACAAAATTTGAGTTAGAAGGAAGTAAAGAATTAGAAATCTTGGTGAATAACAAAACCGTAATTGTTTCTCCTAATAATTTAATTACCGTTTAATGTATGCAATCTTTGCAGTTCTTATGCTGCAAAGAATATTCCTTCAATGAGAAAAACGATACAAATCAGAACTTTCAGAATGTAGAAGTTAAAGGAGCAGACCATAGTGAAAACTCTTTAAATAAACGATTTAGATAAACCGTATTTCTTTTTATTAGCCAAGAATATGATAAAAAGAGATAGCTTAATTACCAATTCATATGTTGGTTATTATGCAGTCATTAAAATATAAAAAATGATTGAACAGAATTTAAAACAACTCAGAAGCGTAATAATAATGCTGGGAGTTTGGCTCATAAGCTACACTTCTTTAGCACAAAATGCAGGTAGAAAATTTATAAAATTTGAGCAACAAGCAAACGAAAACTTTATCATAAAAGTAAATGACGGTACGTATCGAATACAATTTTACACGCCAGAAATAGTAGAAACCACTTTTATTCCCGAAGGTCAAGAATTCATAAAAAAATCACATGCAGTTGTTTTAGTTCCAAAACACCACAAAACAACACTCCATCAAGAAGAAAATTTTATTTCTTTCAAAGTTAAAAATGGAATTACAGTTAAAATTCAAAAATCTCCTTTTAAGATTTCCTATTACTATGAAGGAAAAGAATTAACCTCTGAAAAACAAGGATATCAATCACAAAATGACGGAGAACATATTCAGTTAAACCTTACTCCAGAGGAAGTTTTATATGGGGGCGGAGCCAGGGCCTTAGGAATGAATAGAAGAGGATATCGTTTGCAGCTATACAATAGGGCGCACTACGGATATGAAACACACGCTGAGTTAATGAATTACACCATGCCTATTGTGATTTCTTCCAAGAAATACCTACTTCATTTTGATAATGCACCCATAGGCTTTTTAGATTTAGATAGCCAAAAAAACAATACGTTGACCTATGAAACTATTTCGGGTCGTAAAACCTATCAAGTGATTGCAGGAAAAACATGGGTTGATATTCTAAACAATTACACAGAGTTAACAGGAAAACAACCGATGCTGCCCAGATGGGCATTAGGAAATTTCGCTAGTAGATTTGGATACCACTCTCAAAAAGAAGTAGAAAATACCATTCAAAAATTTCAAGACGAAAAAATTCCTGTAGATGCAATTATTTTAGACTTGTACTGGTTTGGAAAAGACATCAAGGGTACGATGGGAAATTTAGAAGTTTACAAAGACTCTTTTCCAGACTTTGAGGGAATGATACAACGATTAAAGAAAAAAGGAGTCAAAACAATTACCATCACCGAACCTTTTGTACTTACCACTTCAACGAAATGGAAAGAAGCCGTCGAAAAAGATGTTTTAGCAAAAGATTCCGTAGGAAATCCTGCCAAATACGATTTTTACTTCGGAAACACAGGTATTATAGATATTTTTAAACCCGAAGGAAAACAATGGTTTTGGTCTGTATACGAAAAGTTAGCTAAAAAAGGAGTCGCAGGAGTTTGGGGCGATTTAGGAGAACCAGAAGTACACCCCGATTGGGTACAACACGCTACAGGAACAGCTAATGAAGTTCACAACATTTATGGGCATCATTGGGTTAAATTAGTAGCAGAAGGCTATCAAGAAAAATTCCCAACAACTCGTCCTTTTATACTCATGAGAGCAGGATATTCAGGCTCGCAACGATATGGTATGATTCCTTGGTCGGGCGATGTGAATAGAACCTGGGGAGGCTTACAAAGTCAACCAGAAATAGCCTTACAAATGGGAATGCAAGGACTCGCTTTTATGCACAGCGATTTAGGAGGTTTCGCAGGAAACAATTTAGACGATGAATTGTATGTACGGTGGCTACAATATGGCGTGTTTCAGCCTATTTTTAGACCCCACGCACAAGAAGAAGTGCCCGCCGAACCCGTTTTTAGAGAATCTCGCGCCAAACAATTAGCCAAAGAAGCAATAGAACTAAGATATAAATTACTGCCTTACAATTATACCCTACTATATAAAAACCACAAATTAGGCACCCCATTAATGCAACCGTTGTTTTTTGAAGAAGAAAGCAAACACACCCAAGAGGTAGTATCTACCTACTTATGGGGATCTAATTTTTTAATATCACCCATAACCCAATCAAAAATAACCACACAATCCATTTACTTTCCAAACACCTCCAATTGGTTTGATTTTTACACCGGTAAAAAGTTTGCTGCAGGAAGTACGGTTTCGTATAAAACAAGTGAAAATTCAATCCCAACATTTGTAAGAGGAGGAGCATTTATACCAATGGCAAAACCAATGCAACACACAGAAAGTTACAAGGGTTCTAACTTAGATATACATTATTACTACGATTCAGAAGTTGTAAAAAGCAACGATGTAATGTATAACGACGACGGTGTAACACCCAATGCTTTTGAAAAAGGAGCCTATGAGCTGTTAACCTTCAAAAGTAACAATACAACAAAACGAATAATTTTAGAATTGAAGGCGAATACTGGCGAAAACTATAATACCAACCAAAAGCAAATAGATTTTACCATTCATAACATATCGAAAAAACCAACATACATTAAAAAATGTGGTAAAAAAATACCTTTTAAGTGGAGCCCAACCACCCAAAAAGTACAATTTTCTACCGATTGGAATACAAAAGAGGTAACCAAATTCAAACTCAAACTAACCCAATAGCCCTTAGAAAACGAATAAAGATGAAAAAACAAATAGTAGCTTTTTTAGGAATAATACTACTCTTAGCCTCATGTGCGGATAAAAAAAATGATGCCAACGTTAAACAAGAACCGACAACTGTTAAAATTCCGTTCGACTGGAATGCTGCAAATTTATATTTTTTACTAACAGACAGGTTCAATAACGGAGATACAACTAACGATGTTAACTTTAGCAGAACAGAAAAGACTGGAAAATACCGTGGTTTTGAAGGAGGTGATTTAAAAGGAATTACACAAAAAATAAGAGAAGGATATTTTACAAAATTAGGAGTCAATGCTATTTGGATGACACCAATTGTAGAACAAATTAAAGGAGGAACTGATGAAGGAAACGGTTTTACCTATGCCTATCATGGTTATTGGACAAAAGATTGGACACAACTCGACCCTAACTTCGGAACTATTGCTGATTTGAAAGAATTAATCAAAGTAGCCCATGAAAATGATATTAGAGTTTTGTTAGATGCGGTGGTAAACCATACAGGACCCGTAACAGAAAAAGATGAGGTATGGGAAAACACTTGGGTAAGAACAAGCCCCCAGTGTATGTATAAAGACTATGAAAGTACCATTCGCTGTACCCTAGTAAAAAACCTTCCCGATGTATTAACAGAAAAAAATACCGATGTAGAACTGCCAAAACAATTGGTAGAAAAATGGAAAAGTGAAGGCAGATACGAACAAGAAGTAGCAGAATTAGATGAATTCTTTAAAAAAACAGGATACCCACGTGCACCACGATTTTACATCATGAAATGGTTGGCAGACTACATAGCTGAGTTTGGAATTGATGGCTACAGAGTAGACACAGTAAAACATACAGAAGAAAACGTATGGCAAGAATTTAGAAAAATTTGTGATGAAGCCTATAACCAATTCAAACAAAAACACCCAAAACAATATTTAAGTGAAAACTTTTATTTAGTAGGAGAAGTTTATGGCTACGGAATTGGTGGAAAACAATTATACGATTTTGGAGATAAAAAAGTAAACTATTTTGACAAAGCATTCAACAGTTTGATAAATTTTGAATTCAAATGGAATGCGAAGCAAGTACCGAATTATGAAGCAACTTTTTCTCGATACGATAGCATCTTACATACCGATTTAAAAGGATACGGAGTGCTGAACTATTTGTCGTCACACGACGATGGAGAGCCGTTTGACGCACAAAGAGCAAAACCCTATGAAATGGCTACCAAGTTATTATTAACTCCCGGAACCGCTCAAATTTACTACGGAGATGAAACAGCACGTCCTCTAGAAATTGACGGAGCTGAGGGAGATGCCAACTTACGCTCACCAATGAATTGGGAGGATGTAGCAAAAGAAGAAACCAAAAAAATACTAGCGCATTGGCAAAAACTAGGAAAATTTAGAAAAAAGCACCCTTCGGTAGGAGCAGGCAAACATACCATGCTATCTGAAACACCATATATTTTTAAAAGAGAATATTCAAAAGAAAATTACCAAGACAAAGTAATCGTTGGTTTAGATCTACCCGTTGGTAACAAAACGATACAAGTAGCTGAAACCTTTAACAATAGTGAAGAACTATACGATGCCTACTCAAATCAAAAAATAAAAGTAATAGATGGAAATGTATCATTTTCATCTCCGTTCACCATAGTATTATTAGAAAAATATAAGTAAGTAATGAAAAAAATAACCGTAGTATTTGCAAGTATATTCGTTTTTATGGCCTGCAAAACAGAAAAAAAGACGTCCAACAAGAAACAGTTGCCACACAAGAAGAAACCATAGCCGCAATGTCTGATGAAGTGATGGAAAATGCCATTATTTACGAAGCCAATATCCGTCAATATTCCAAAGAAGGAACTTTTGAGCAATTTACCAAAGACATTCCGCAACTAAAACAATTAGGAGTAAAAATTATATGGTTAATGCCTATACATCCGATATCAGAGGCAAAACGAAAAGCAACAGGAGGTAAGTTTGTTTCAGAACTTCCCGAAGAAGAACAAAAAAAGTACTTAGGTAGCTACTACGCAGTGTCTGATTATACCAAAATAAACCCTGAATTTGGTACTATTGAAGATTTTAGAAAATTGGTAAAAACAGCACACGATAACAATATGTATGTTATTTTAGATTGGGTACCCAACCATACAGGATGGGATCATACCTGGATACAAACCAATCCAGAATTTTATACCAAAAATGCCAAAGGAGAAATTACCGATCCTTTAAATGAAGATGGAACCCCAATTGGTTGGGAAGACGTGGCTGATTTAAACTATGACAATAAAGAGTTACGAAAAGCAATGATTAAAGATATGAGTTACTGGATTGATAATGAGGAAATAGACGGATTTCGTTGTGATGTAGCGGGCTATGTACCAACCGACTTTTGGCAACAAGCCATTCCGCAATTAAGAGCAAAAAAAGATATTTTTTTGTTAGCCGAAGCTTGGGAACCAGAACTTTTGAAAAACGGTTTGTTCGATATGGCATACGGTTGGGATAGACATCACACCTTAAACCACATCGCTAAAGAAGGTAAAAAAGCGAAGGCATGGGATGACAATTTTGAAGCAGATAAAGCTCGTTATGAGGCAGATGATATTTTGATGACCTTTATTACCAATCACGATGAAAACTCTTGGAACGGAACCATACAAGAACGCATGGGAGCTGCCTGGGAAGTAATGACAGCGTTGAGTTATGTAGCACCTGGAA
Organism: Tenacibaculum tangerinum; assembly: GCF_029853675.1. Taxonomy (NCBI): domain Bacteria; kingdom Pseudomonadati; phylum Bacteroidota; class Flavobacteriia; order Flavobacteriales; family Flavobacteriaceae; genus Tenacibaculum; species Tenacibaculum tangerinum. The sequence continues at coordinate 475,916 of NZ_CP122539.1, forward strand.
TGCCCTTAATTTATTCAGGTCAAGAATACGGATTAAATTACCGTTTGAAGTTTTTTGAAAAAGATGAAATTCCACATGCCAAAGGAAAAGAGTGGGAAGTATTAGAAAAATTAGGGAAACTAAAAACTAACAACAAAGCACTAAACGGAGGTAAGAACGCTGCTTCTTATGAACGTTTAGAAACAGATGAAAGCACCTTGGCTTTTATAAGAAAAAAAGGAGAAGATGAAGTTCTTTTTATTGCCAATCTAACAAAAGAACCCATAAAAATAACAGCACCCATACAAGGAGCGTTTACAGATTATATGAACAACACAAAATTTGTATTGGGTTCAGATGCAATTACATTAAATCCTTGGGAATATAAAATCTTACTAAAATAAGTTGAAAATACGGTCTTAAAAGGAAGCTTAGTTGAGTACTAAAGACATTACTTTTAAGACCGTAGTATTATATCAATTTTTTTACTTCTTGCTTTAAAAAGTTAATAGCGGTGCTTGCTGGACTTTCTTGCTGCGAATAATCAATCAATACATTTTCACGCAACTCCTTAGCAGTTTCAGAACTTTCTGCTGTTGAGCGTACTTTGGCGATAATAGCAAGCTTTGCAGCCAAAACAGCTTTCCAACTATCCTCCGAGATATACAATTGCTGTACTAAATTATGCTCAAACTCTTGTTCAATATTCCCTATTAATAGCTGAGCATAATCTTCAGGGTTATCGCCTATAGGATGTACTCTTACCAATAATTTTGAAGGATTGATACGCTCACAAAACAATAACATACGCTCGTATGCTTGTAGTTTTGTAGGTAAACTTTCACGTTTTTTAGCAACCAGAGCATTAAACTTTTTTTCTTCATTGTCTTGTTCAATAAAACGACTTAAAATCATATAAGCTACAGCGCCAGTAACCAGTGCGGGTAGGGCATAGGCTAGCCCCTCAATAATTTGATCTTCCATAATGCGAATATACGAGTCCTGTTAAAATTATTAATTTCAAAGCATCACAAAATTAGTATAAAAATATTTTACGTTTAATATAAAATTAACTAGCGTTTTTTTAATCGTCATTGTTTTGATTTTTAGAAAATTCAATTTAATATTGTATCCCGAACTCATGTTTTTTAGATAGGCTTCATAAGAGTTTCAGCCATTGAAATAAGTTGTTTTTCTATACCAGTTTTGACTTTCCTTTTGATACGGAAATCAACAAATGTGTCAATTTATTCTTTAATAATTATTGAGCATAGTATTTTATAGAAGTTGTTCAATCTCATTACTTATCCAAAGTCCTTTTTCTCTTGGTTTATCAAATCGAATCCATGATTTGTTTTTCATAATATTTGAAGTTTGACACCACCAAAATCCATCATCTTTTCTTTTACTTTTTAAATATTCTTGTGCTATCGAACATCGGCTATCATTAAGCATTTGGTTATCCTTAATCAATCTTAATATTTCAATGATATTTATTTTCCAAGTAAAGGGATAAGTTAGTTTTGTAATATCTTTTGTGATTGGCTTATTATTTGATATTCTCAGGAATATTTTTTGATTCAAGATATAATTTAATCCCTCCTCAAGTTTTATTTCTAAATTGTTATCAGTTCTATAATCTATCGAATTTTTGTAATCACTTAAAGCAATCATTGATTTCACCAGTCCAATATAGCAAGGTGTACTTTTCATACAACCACCATATTTTTTTAATCCAGTTCCTTTCCAATCACATTTTTCACCTCTTTTTACATTTTGGTAATTTTTAATCCAATTAATCCCTTTCCTTATCTTGTCTTTGTCATAATGATTAAGCTTGATCAAGATACTTGTAATCATTCCATTATAACAAGCAAGCAAATAGTCATTTTTACCATTTAAGGAAAATCCTTCACCAGTGAATGTTTCATTAATCAACTTTTCAGTCCATTCCGCAACTATTGAATAATTATTTGAGAATGGAATTTCCGCCAATTGTGTCAGTCTCCACAGCAGATTAAGAACACTATAATCAAAATCAGTCAAAAGACTTTTAAATAAATCAGAGTTATTTAAATATTGTTCTGCTTCACGAAAATTTGTTATCTCATTATTCTTAAATTTTATTTTGAGTTCTAATGCTTTATCCATTTTTACTTCATCTGGTTGAATTTATTAGGCTTTTTAGTATTTCATTTTTGCTTTATATAGTGCATTCTCCGAAAAATTAAGCCCAATGTATTAGTATAGGAAAGTAGGGCAATAGAAAGCGCTGAACTTTCAAGTTTCCTATGAGTAAAACGTTGTATTTTGTTTTATGTTATTCTTTTTAAAAAGCAAAATAAAGTTAGTAAATGAAACTGAACTTTCTTAAAATAATGAGCTATTTGCTATATACATCTTACCTGCTAGCTTTTTCGCTTACTATTCTTTCAATTTCTATACTCGACAAGTTTACGCCTAAAACAATTCCATTTTCATCTATTAAATAATTGAAAGGGATTGATTGAATTTTGAGTTCATCATTTACTTTTTTGTCTATATCAATTAAGTTAGTCCAGGTCAGATTGTCTTTTTCGACAGCTTCAATCCAGCTTTTTTTGTTATCGTCAATTGATACACTAACGATATCAAAATTTGTATCTAGAAATTTCTCTTTGAGTTTTATTAGTTCTGGATGTTTTATTCTGCAAGGAACACACCAAGAAGCCCAAAAGTCTACCAATGTTATTTTACCTGAGAACGATTTTATATCAACGTTTTCGTTCTTAGCATTTGGTAAAGAGAATTCAAGGAAAGGTTTTTTTATCCCATATTTATCAAGATTAGCTATTCCCATTTTAAACATTTCTAAATCACTTTTATTTTGTTGGGTGGTATCAATTTTTGAATAAAGTTGAAGAAGTTCTTTTTTGGTTAGAACAGGATTTATCAATGCAATTTCGCTCAAAATCGTTCCACTAAACGGATGATTTTTATTGATTTTAATGAATGATTTGAGTTTTTCATAGAGTAAGGCTTTGAAATTTTCTTTATTCTTATTGGCTTGATAAAACTCTTTATACTCATTTTGAATTTTAGCAGAGTACGATCCTTTAACATTATTGATTTCTAGAAAATTTAAAGTCTTTCCGTTGTGCCTTTTTTTGTCGTAATCTGCTTGAATTATAATATCGCTATTTTCAATATATAACCAAGCAACATTTGCATCTGGGTCTGGTTTTAGGTTTAACCATCCTTGAGTTGGTTTTTCTACTTTTCCGTTAAATTTAAAACTGTTGTTTAAAACTTTTACGCTGTCTTTTACATTTCCATAATTTAAATATATGTAGTCTGAATACGCTCCATTTATTGTTCCTGTTAGATTAAATGATTGTTGTGCTTTTGTTTTGTTTGTCAGATTTTCTTTGCAACTAATAAAAGTGCATACAATTAGCAATGAGAAAATGTTTTTCATAAGTTGGTTTTTTTAGCTGTCAAGTGTTGAAATATGAACATTCATTAGGATAAGAAATTGAATCAAGATAAATTTCGTCTCTCCCCTCGTTGATTCCAAATTCAGTTTCTATTCCTTTAATTTTTTCCATTCGTCTAATTAAATATGACGGCAAGTGATTTTGGCTACGGAAAGTTTCGGCTGGCAAACCATAACTTTCTAATGTTTGTTAATTCGCTTGATTACATATATGTTGTTTTTCTCTAATTATTAAATAATTTGTAAATCAATTTACTCGAATTTTTATTTTGTGTTGCAATAGTCCAGTAACTCTTAACATTTATTGTTGCTAATCCTTGAACTAAATCAGAGTCATTTTTCTTAATTGTTAAAACTAAATTATAACGCTGTTTTCTTTTTTTATATAAATTATCATCCCATCCTTTAAAATTATCAAGAACTATTTGACAGATTATATCATACTCCTTAAACGAATTTCTTTTTGTTGGAACCTTTTCTTTTTCTATAAATGTGTTGATTTCAAAATTAAATCCAATTTTTTTATTAGTTTTTTTAAATCGTTTTTCTATTTGCTTTCTTAAATCAGTATAAAAATTTGCTTGGCATCCTCTTACATCAAAAATAAACAAAATCGATTTTGACTCTTTAAATTCAACAGGAATGTTATTTTCTATTAATTGAACTCCAACTTCAAATTTTTCTCTTTTCTGACTGTACGAATTTAAGGTTAAGATTAATCCTAAAATCAATAAATTAAGTCTTTTCATATAATTTGTTATCATAGTTTTGTTAAGTGTTGGAGCACTGAAGATGGAAGAAATTGACCGAATCATAGTAAAACTGTTGGGGTTTTCTGAGTGCAAACACAAAGAACAATTGATAATACACGGTATTATGAACAATTTTACAGTTGATAGTTCATACCTAATTGAAATACAGAAGTATTCAAATTCTGACGTTCAATTATTCCGTAATTATATCTCAATGAAATACCTAAATCATCGGATAAGTAATATCCAAATCCTAATGAAAGTCCTAATTCAAATTTCTCCTCCTTCTCATTTTTCAAAAATCCGCCGAAATTAAAAGGATTATTGTCATAATCAATTTTTCTGTTTAGAGAGTAGCCAAATTGCGGACCACATTCTAGATGTAATTTATCGCTCAATGTATATATTATAATAACAGGAAGTAATAACAATGATTCTTTTATTTCACCCTTAATTGAAGTAATGAAAACAGGTTCAGGATTAGTGATGTTTAAATCAGAACCATTAATAGTAAAATTACTGCCTTGTTGAGAGTAAAGAAGTTCAGGTCTTATTGAAATTTTTTCGCTAATTCCAAACTTAACAAAACCTCCGAGATGAAATCCGATTTTTCCTGTGTAATCGGCAGGAATATCGTCGTTATTATTATCTGCAAAGTTTGAGTAATTCAGTCCGCCTTTTATTCCAAATTTAATTAGATTGACTTGACCATAAGTGTTTAATGTTAGCAGGAATAGTGCAATGAGTAAAAGTGGCTTTGTCATTCGTAATTTTTGTGTTTTAATTCTGTACAACTAGATTATGAATAGTATAAATTACTAGTATACTTCTTTTTTAATATGATTGATGGAAGTTTTTAGCAATTTTACTCTTCTTGTTTCAAACCTTAAATATAAAACAAAATTACTTTGTTACCTATTAGTAAAAGCAGTCTTTTTCTTTTCGCCATTTTAGTTTTGGTAAATCCGATTGATGGTAGCGCCTTTCTGTTGTAGTTGATAATATTCAATAAGATTGAATTTCCGCGGAGGAAATTCAGACAAAATGAGATATAAACATTAGCCAAAGTTTTTTAATTCGTCCAGTTTTCAATAGTTCCATTTTCTTTGAACCATATTTCGATATATATTTTTTCCTCTGTCGGTTCTCCTTTCCGTTTCAGAATGTCAAACTGCAATTTAGAGAGTGCTTTTTTTTATGATTTGACACAATGATTGTATTGTCTTTTCGTATCCCAATATTCTTCAATCAGTTCATCTGTTTGGTAATCAGTCATTAGCACATCACTAATTTTGACATTTTTTCCAATCACGACTGTATATTTTTCTCCACAATCGATTTTTTTCAATTTAGTCCATTTATAATTTTTAATTGAGTCAAATATAATGTTGCTGATTGAGTCTTTTTCTAGTCTGTCAATTCCGTTTTTTAAATCAATGTAATTCTGTTGGGCGCTAATTTCAATTATCTTTCCACTATCAATTTTTATAACTATCTCATATAGAAATACTTTTTCGAATACTCCATTCCAACGTAAGATTCTATTGTCTTTAGTTTTTGACGGAAAACTAATATTTCCACTATACCAGTTTATAAAAACTTTGTCGTTAAGTACTTTATCTCCAAATAATTTTTTGATATAATTAATTGGTGTTTGATTTTTATTTTCTAAAGAATGGCAATCAATTATTGCGCTTACAAATAAACTGTCATTTTCTATTTTGTAAATGGCTTGATAGCCTCTCCAGCAATTAAAAGAAGTTCCTAATTGATTATCGATTGAACTTCTAAAACTCAAATCAAACAATCTACCATTATCATCTTTACGGGTTTGTAGATATTGTTCGACCAATAAATTATATGTCGGAATCGTATCGTTATTGTAAATAATATAATCAGGAACTTGTGGACTTGAAGCAAATGAATTTGATACAGAAAAACTTAATAAAATAATAGTCAAAATTTTCTTCATATTGTTTTTCTAATTATAGGGAATGTCTCAGTTAAGACTAGTTACTTACTTTAATCGCTAAATGAGCAATTAATTATACACGTTATATATAGTTTTATATTTTATATTCAATTCCTAAACTAAAAACTGAAGGTTTAATTGAACCATCTCTTTCTATAAGTCCATGAAAATATCTCGTATTAATTCGCATATTTTCAAATACTTCATACCCTAAACCGATATTAAATCCTAGATCAAATTTATCATAATTCGTGTTGATATTTTGAGAATTATTTCCAAAAAAGCTATCTAATGGGTTTTTGGTAATTTCTTGTTTTCGATTCATTATATAGCCTAATTGAATTCCTCCTTCTAAATTAAATTCATTATTAATAAAATATTGTAAAGTAATTGGTGTAGAAATTACAGATTCACTTATTTTTTCCTCAATATCACCACTTATTATTAACTCTCCATTTGAGTCGGTTAATGAGATATCTTCAAATACTCTTTTTGTTCCTTGGCTAGAAAAAAGTATTTCAGGTTGTATTTTAAATTTTTGGGAAATTTTAATATTTGTATAACCTCCTATATAAAAACCTATTTTCCTTTGATAATCTGCTAATCTAGTATTCTCAACATTTAATTCAGGCGTATACTTTGACATGTTAATTCCTGATTTAATTCCAAATTGCATTTTAGTGTTTTGAGAATTTATTGAAATACTAAAGAATAATATTAAAATAATAAAAATGTTTTTTTTCATATGTAATTTTTGTTTTTAATTGTTAATAACATCTTCGGTTATGACTAGTACAGGACTTAATTAGCAATTAATTTTGGTTAAGTATTTAACCAAATCTTTTTATTTTTAAAGCCAAATTAAAGGTTAGGAAGACTTTATAAAAATATACTAAACTTAGATTAAGCACTAAAATCCGTATTAATTACAAGAGCCAATGTTGGGCGCAGTTATTCTCGCTGTAATTTTAAATCATTGATAATCGTTTTTACTTTATCATTAGCATCATTTGGTATATTGTCAAAATCAAATTCGCTTGGAATCGTGTGTTTTTCAACCACATTACCGCTTTCAATTCTCATAATGATAAATTCTTTTACTTTAAAACTTTTTAATTCTGGAATTAATTCATCAGCGACTTCTTCACCGAAAGATGCTAAATAAATACCATTTGCCCAATTAGCCAAAATTTTAGAATTATCTGATATAGATGGAAAAACTTCAGATAATTTTAATTGTAATCTTTCTGGTCCGTCAAAATTGAGTCCTTTATTTAAATGAATATCTGTAAGATATAATTTATCTTCAATTACTTTCCAAGTTCCATTAGGTGCGCCACTTAGTTCGAAGTTTTCCCAATTATAAGGCCAATCGAAGTGACTATTTTCATATTTTTCAAGTATGACGCTATAATCATTCTTACCCTTTAAATAACCAGTCTTATTGCCTATTTCTATATGTTCACTGTCGTGTAATCTAAAATAATAACTTATATAAGACTGATTTAAATAAAGAATAGAATACTTACTCATTAGATTTGTATCTGCAGTATCTTTTTGGGTTAAGTTTTCAATTCTTTCAAAATCTTTTTCTGTTATTTTTTTACTTTTCTGAACTAAACCATTCTTTACGTATATGTATATTGAATATTCTGTTTTCCAATAGTTTTCCTTTTTCCTTTTTTGACAAACTAAAACACCACTAAACCAATCTGCAAAAACTTTACTATCATTTGAAAATGTGTTGTCTATTGATTTTACATTGAATTTAGTAGGTTTATAATTGTCTTCTTCAATTGCTATATTAGTGATAAAAAATTTATCATCTATTATTTTCCAAGTTGCAATGTGACCTCTATAGTTTGCTGTGTGTAACATTCTAAAGGGATAATTTAAATTATTTTGTTGATAATAAGTCTCTAAAGGTGAGGGATGTCCACAACCAATGTTAACTGTCAATTTTTCATTACCGTAAAATAATATATCTGGTTGTTGGTCAGTTGCTTTTGTGATATTTGTGGTAATTAAACTAATTAGAAATATTAATAGAATTTTTTTCATGAGTTGTTTTTTTGCTGTCAAGTCCTGAAATATGGTTACAGGTTAAAAAATTGATTTATGCTGTGTTTTATAGTCTAAATATATAGGGAATCTTATTTGATTGTATGGATTTATATCACTTCTTTTTACGTAGGCTATACTAGCAAGGGTGTGGTTGGAGACAAATTTTTGTTTTAAAAGGTTCTGACTACCATATGATTACTTTGTCGTTTTTATACATAACGATTAAAATTATGTAGTCTTTATTCATGATGGTTCACATTATGATTTACGGGCTATTATGTTTTGTTATTAATTTTTCCATTTCGGAGAACGAATTGCTTCGTACTAAAACCTTACCGTCTTTATCTATCAATAAATAGGTGGGAAATGTATAAATGAATAACTTTTTAGAAATGCTTTTGTTCGGATTCTCTTGTTCACGATAATTTATCCAGCTATAATTTTCCTTATTAAGATAATCTTTCCAATTTTCTTGATCAGTATCAATAGAAATCCCAATCAACTCAATATTATTACTCCTCAACCATTCTAGCTTATTTTTAATAATTTTATGGTCCTCTATACATGGAGGACAACCCAAAAACCAAAAATCTATTAAATAGAGTTCGCTATTAGGAAACTCTATTTGTGATAAACTTTTTTCTTTGTTGTAAAAGAGATATTCTGAAAAATCTATCTTATCTGCTGATAATAGGTTTTCAATTTTAGCATAGGGGCTTAATAAATGATTTTTTAGCATATCATTTTGAGATGATAATAATTGATAAATTTTTACAAGCTCATTTTTTTTATTTAAATTCCTGCGCATGAACATTTCGGAAATATCTATTGATAACAGATTATCTATATTTTTATTCAGCTCTTCAATTAAAAAACTATTAATTTTAGTACTATCTTTAGGATGCTTTTTAAGCAGATTCTCATATCTTGATTTATAATTTTTATACTTGTAATATAAGTCTGATCCTATTACGGTATCAATCTTCAGACTTTTGTTTGATAAGGATCCTTTTATCACAATGTTCTTTCCGTTTAACCACATATTATTACTCATTATTACTCCTTTATCAGTATAAAAATCTATGAGGTAAAGGTCATTTATGCTGTCTTTTAGAGTAACATAAAGTGGATTTGTGTAAGACAAATATTGTTGTTCTCTGTTTTGAGTAAAATTAGAAAAATAAATACTGTCAACAGTCATAGTTGATTCAATGTAAAGATTTAAGTCTGATTTTACTTTTTTATCTCTAGAATTACAGGAGAATAAAGAGATCCCTAAAATTAGCACTATATGAATGTATAAGTTTCTCATAATTTTGAATAACGCACATTTTTTATATTAATAATTAGCTTTTTATATGGTTTATATTTTATTATTTTGCATGTATACCTATTGTATCTTCGAGCAAAATTAGTTGAATGAAATAGAAATAACTTTGTGCAGAGAAGTGATATTATGGTTCTCTATAGCTCTGCTGAACGTAGCCGAAGTACAATTTTTAATTTATTATCATTGTTAAAAATCACTCGAACTTACGGTATAAGAAAAAATTATTCGTAAACCGTATCTCTAAAACCTAAAATATTGGGGTTCAAGTTAAATTTATCGATTTTTTTTGAATTCTTCTGACAATTCCAAGTTTTTTATGGAAGAATAAATATAGTTTATGGGTTGATACTGTATTTTTGTTTATCATACTCTATGATTTTACAGCTAGTTTTTAGCTGTTACTATTCTGGAGAATATCTTGCTTTTCTATAAACTACTCTTTTTAAGATTTGGTTGTATTTCGTTTTATCACTTAAACCGCTATTACTTATACATCGTTTTAGTAAGTTGTATTTATTTGAATTTTAAAGAGTGAAATCCAGCCATCATTAAGTCAGAATGTGTTTCCTTATTATTACTCATAAACGTCACAATAACATCAGCAGTATCATCTTTATGTAAGTACACAAATTGTCCATATTTATAGCCTTCACCAAACTCGCAATTAAATTCGAAAAAACAAGAACCACCTGCATCAGCGTTAAATTCTTTTTTCACTGCCTGAGTTGGAAAAGGTCCAATGTTATACATTTGTCCGCCTGTCATATTCAAAACGTTCGCTTGTACTCTTCCTTTATAGATATTGTTTGGTGGAATCATCATCGAATTACTATCTTTTAGAGATTCTTTATACTGTTCCATTGAAGGTTTTAATGACCAAATTGTGTATCTAATTTCCATAGTAGAATCAGAATTTATCACCGCAAATGAATATCCTAAATCACGATTTTGTTTTACATCTGCTATTTTATAATCTTTTGGCATTGTAAAATTCAATCCCGAAGAATCACAAAGGTTTTTAAACTCTGTAAGTGTTAATTGATTTTGTCCGTAACTGATTCCAAAAATCAGAATCAAGGTTAACATACTTATTATTTTTTTCATACAGTTTCCTTTTATGCTTGCCAACTAGCTTATTACAAAGTGTAGAATTACTGTTATACTTCTTTTTTGATAGGATAAGCGCAAGTTTTTAGCAATTTTACTCTTCTTATTTTCTGCAATATAGGGGTATTTTATAAAGAATCAAAAGGTTATTTTTAATAGAAAAGAACTCCCCATGTTTTGCTCGGGGTTTTCAATCTGACCTCACCGAAGAAGAGGTAAAACGGCTTTACCGTTATAGATACTGCGGAGTACAGAATTTCGATTTTTTGACTAGTATATAAAATTCGTGAATAAAAAAAAGGCTAGAATCTTTAAAAAACCTAAAAGATTGGTTAATTTTCCACTTTTAAAATACTTTCAATTTAATATCCATTGAGTACTTATTTAGAGCAACTTAACGAACCACAAAGAGCGGCTGTTTTACAAAAAGACGGTCCGATGATTATTATAGCAGGAGCAGGATCGGGTAAAACGAGAGTGTTGACCTATAAAATTGCTTATTTAATGGAGCAAGGTGTAGACCCATTTAACATTTTATCGTTAACATTTACCAACAAGGCTGCCCGAGAAATGAAAGACCGTATTGGTAAGGTAGTAGGGTATAGCGAAGCTAAAAATTTGTGGATGGGAACATTCCACTCGGTGTTTGCACGTATTTTGCGTTCTGAAGCTGACCGATTGGGTTATCCTTCAAACTTTACCATTTACGATACACAAGATTCGGTTCGGTTGATAACAGCGATTATCAAAGAAATGAATTTAGATAAAGACCGCTACAAACCCAAACAAATTTTAAACAGAATATCCTCTTTTAAAAATAGTTTGATAACGGTTAGGGCTTATTTCAATAATTCAGATTTACAACAAGCTGATTTAGAAGCGAGCAGACCTAAAACAGGCGACATTTACAAAGAATATGTAGATAGATGTTTCAAGTCAGGTGCGATGGACTTTGACGATTTACTACTGCGTACGAACGAATTACTAGCGCGATTTCCCGACGTACTGGCGAAGTATCAAGACCGCTTTCGATATATTTTAGTAGACGAGTACCAAGATACCAACCATTCGCAGTATTTAATAGTACGTGCGTTGGCAGACCGCTTTCAGAACATTTGTGTGGTAGGAGACGATTCGCAAAGTATTTACGGTTTCCGTGGAGCAAACATTCAAAATATTTTAAATTTTCAGAAAGACTATCCTGATGTAAAAACCTTTAAACTCGAACAAAATTATCGCTCAACGAGCAATATAGTACGCGCAGCTAACAGTGTTATTGATAAGAACAAAACGAAGCTTGATAAAGAAATTTGGACGGCAAATGATGCCGGAGACTCTGTAAAAATAATGCGCACGATTTCTGATGGAGAAGAAGGACGTTTTGTAGCACAATCTATTTGGGAAAACCAAATGAATCATCAGTTAACAAGCGATCAATTTGCAGTGCTATATCGCACGAATGCCCAATCGAGAGCTATTGAAGATGCCTTGCGTAAAAAAGATATTAAGTATAAAATTTATGGAGGAATTTCATTCTACCAACGTAAAGAAATTAAAGATTTACTATCGTATTTACGAATATTAATCAATCCGAATGATGAAGAAGCATTAAAACGCATTATCAACTACCCAGCAAGAGGAATTGGAGCCACTACTATAGATAAATTGTTAATTGCGGCGAACCATTACAATAAATCAATGTTTGATATTATAAAAAATATCAATACTATTGATGTCAATATCAATGCAGGAACCAAAACAAAATTGCAGAATTTTGTCAATATGATACAGCGTTTTCAAATTGAAGCACAAACTAAAAATGCGTTTGAAATTGCCGATTTGGTGGTGAAACAAACACAATTGGTAAAAGATTTGCAAAAAGACGGAACGCCCGAAGGAGTGAATAAAGTTGAAAACGTTCAGGAATTATTAAACGGAATCAAAGACTTTATCACCGATAAAATAGAAACAGGCGAAGACGCTTCGTTAACCTCATTTTTAGAAGATGTAGCACTAGCTACCGACTTCGATTCCGATAAGAAAGACGAAGAACCTCGTGTTTCGTTAATGACCATTCACTTGTCAAAAGGACTAGAGTTTCCGTACGTATACATTGTGGGATTAGAAGAAAATTTATTCCCCTCAGCAATGAGTATGAATACACGAAGTGAATTAGAAGAAGAGCGACGTTTGTTTTATGTAGCCTTAACAAGAGCAGAAAAAGCAGCCTATTTAACCTATGCACAAACACGTTACCGTTGGGGAAAATTAACTGATGGAGAGCCCAGTAGGTTTTTAGAAGAAATCGACGAGCGGTATGTAGAGTATATCACTCCGAAAACACCAGAACCATCGATGAATAGGTTTTTAGATGCGAGCTTATTTGAAGAAGATACACCGAAAAAAATACGTTTTCAAAAGCCAATTCAGAAAAAAAGAAAAGAGTTTTTAGCGAAGAAGGAAAAGCCAACGATGATTTCACCTAAAAGTAACATGAAAAAGTTGTCAGAACTAAGTTCAAAAATGAATTTATTTGACGGAGAAATTACTGTAGATAATATAGTAGAGCACAATCGATTTGGTACTGGAAAAGTAATCGCTATAGAAGGGAAAGGACCCAATAAGAAAGCAGAAATAGAATTCAGTACCGTTGGTAAAAAGAAATTATTATTACAATTTGCAAAATTGAAAGTAATAGGGTAATTTATTCATAATAATTACCTATTTTGCGTAGAATAAAACATAGAGAAATGACGTTTGATTTAGAATACAATTCGAAGAGATCCAAATTAATCATCCCAGAATACGGGAGACACATACAAAAATTAGTAAATCATTGTGTTGCTTTAGAAGATAGAGAAGAACGCAATACGATGGCACAAGCCATTATTGACGTGATGGGAAATTTGCAACCACATTTACGAGACGTGCCTGATTTTAAACACAAATTATGGGATCAGCTGCACATCATGGCAGACTTTAAGCTAGATGTGGATTCACCGTATGAGATTCCATCAAAAGAAGAGCTACAAGAAGCGCCAGAACGATTACCTTACCCTAAATCAGCATCAAAATACCGTTTTTATGGTACCAACATTCAAACCATGATTGATGTAGCCTTAACTTGGGAAGAAGGCGATATGAAAGAAGCATTGGTGTTTACCATTGCCAATCACATGAAAAAATGTTATTTGAATTGGAACAAAGATACCGTTGAAGACGATGTTATTTTTGAACATTTATACGAACTCTCTGAAGGAAAAATTGATATACGTAACATTGAAGAAGACCTTACAGATAGTAAGAGTTTACTAAGAAAGCGCACAACCCAAGGAAAAACAAAAACCAAATCAAATAAATATAGAAAAAAGTAAATGGCATCATTTAAAATTGAAGGAGGTTATAAATTAAAAGGAGCAATAACACCACAAGGAGCAAAAAATGAAGCGTTACAAGTAATTTGTGCAGTATTATTAACCCCAGAAAAAGTAGTTATAAAAAACATTCCAGATATTATTGATGTTAATAAACTGATTTTTATCTTAGGAGAGTTAGGTGTAAAAGTAGAAAAACTAGCTAAAAACACCTATAGTTTTCAAGCAGATGATATTAACTTACAATACCTTGAATCACCAGAATTTAAAAGAGATGGTAGCTCGTTAAGAGGCTCTATCATGATAGTAGGTCCACTATTGGCTCGTTTTGGGAAAGGATATATTCCACGACCAGGAGGCGATAAAATAGGGCGTAGACGTTTAGATACTCACTTTGAGGGTTTTATCAATTTGGGAGCAAAGTTTCGTTACAACCGTGAAGAACATTTTTATGGTGTAGAAGCTGAAACAGGTTTAACAGGAACAGAAATGTTGCTAGATGAAGCTTCGGTAACGGGTACAGCCAATATTATCATGGCAGCAGTATTAGCTAAAGGAACGACCACTATTTACAATGCGGCTTGTGAACCCTATATTCAGCAATTATCAAAAATGTTGAACGCTATGGGAGCAAAAATATCTGGAGTAGGTTCTAATTTACTTACCATAGAAGGAGTAGAGGCTTTAGGAGGTTGTGAACATACCATTTTACCCGATATGATAGAGATTGGTAGCTGGATAGGTATGGCAGCTATGACACGCTCTGAATTAACGATAAAAAATGTTAGTTGGGATAATCTAGGACAGATTCCAAGTGTATTTAGAAAGTTAGGAATTCAGCTAGAAAGAAGAGGAGACGATATTTATATTCCCGAACAAGAAAGTTACGAAATACAAAGTTACATCGACGGTTCGGTATTGACCATAGCAGATGCACCATGGCCAGGATTTACACCAGACTTATTAAGTATCGTTTTGGTAGTTGCAACCCAAGCAAAAGGAACCGTACTTATTCATCAAAAAATGTTTGAAAGCCGCTTGTTCTTCGTCGATAAGTTGATTGATATGGGAGCCAAAGTAATTCTATGCGACCCACACAGAGCTACAGTAATAGGTCATGACTTCCAGTCAAAATTAAAAGCAACCAAAATGACTTCGCCAGACATTAGAGCTGGTATTTCACTATTAATAGCAGCACTTTCAGCACAAGGAACCAGTATTATTAATAATATTGAACAAATAGATAGAGGTTATGAAGATATTGAGGCACGATTAAAATCGATAGGAGCTAAAATTGAAAGAATTGATATTTAAAAAGTAACATCAATAAGTAAATATGAATCCCGAATCAATTGATTTGGGATTTTTTTAAAGTCAAAATTTAAAGATATTTATTTCAACTAAGTCGATTAGATGTTACCAAATTAATTAGGTATGAGAAACAAAAAAGGTGTGATCTAAATGATAACACCTTTTTTTATTGTTTATACTTTTTGATGTTACATGTCTTCATTACAAGTATATCCTTGAGTACAAGCAATGTATCGTCTACAATAAAAGGGACCTGTTACACTGCCAGTACAATCACATCCGCAAAGGCTTAGGTCAACGCCTGCACCACCGTTTAAGTTTTGTTGTTGTTTTTTTGAAAGAACTGTAACTCCTGAAATGTTTAAAAAATTCTGTTTCATAATGAAGGGACTTTTAAAAATTATAAATTGATTAATAATGTTTCCTAAATATATGAAATTGAAATGTTTGTACAAAAAATAAATGGGCTTTTATTTTATGAACGTATGTGGGACGATATATCAAATGAATTACCTAAAAATCAATAGTGCGAAGTATGAGTGATGAGACATCTTAATACTAAGAACTGTGATATTATGAAATCACGTTAAAAAATAAAAATTATACCCACTAAATAAAATAATAGAAATAAAAAAAGCTATTATCTATAAAATAACAGCTTTTTGTATCATATTCACGTTACGTTAACAAGTATATACCTGCGGACAAGCTATATACAAAGCACAGTATTTCGGACCTGTTACTCTACCAGCACAATCACATCCGCAAAGACTTAGATCAACGCCAGCACCACCATGTAAGTTTTGTTGTTGTTTTTTTGAAAGAACTGTAACTCCTGAAATGTTTAAAAAATTCTGTTTCATAATGAAGGGACTTTTAGTGTTAATAATTAATAATTTTCTTTAAATATATGATATTAAGGTTTTTAATCAAAACATATAATGCACTTTTATACGTTCTATATGAGATTGTCTATAAAATCATGAATTAAATGTCATTATGACACACTTTTTTTATTGGCAGTATTCTTGTTAATCAAAAGAAAGAAATATAAGAAACGATTTACAATGAGTAAAGACCAATATACAAAAGAAGACGAAATTAACGACGCTATTAAAAACGGAGACTTAGGAGAAAATCAAGAACAGTCTCAAGAAAATAAAGAGGTAGATGCAAAAGAAGAACCTACTTCTGAAGAACTAATTCAAGCTGAAAAAGACAAGTACTTACGTTTATTTGCCGAGTTTGAAAACTATAAAAAGCGTACTTCAAAAGAACGTATTGAGTTGTTTAAAACGGCAAGTCAAGAATTAATGACAGCTTTACTGCCAATAATGGATGATTTTGATAGAGGTTTGGCAGAAATAAAAAAATCTGAAGACTCAGAATTGTTAAAAGGAATGGAACTAATTAGTACAAAATTTAGAAATACATTAGTTCAAAAAGGATTGACAGAGATTGAAGTAAAGGTAGGAGACGATTTTGATCCAGAAATTCATGATGCAATTACACAAATACCGGCACCCTCAGATGATTTAAAAGGGAAAATTATCGATTGTGTAGAGAAAGGATATAAGTTAGGAGATAAAATCATTCGTCACCCTAAAGTAGTAATGGGGCAAGCGTAAACAATTAAGAATTATCAATTTTCAGTTATCAATGGTTTATTGTTAACTGAAAATTGTCAATTAAATTAAAATGGCAAAACAAGATTATTACGAAATATTAGGTATAACTAAATCGGCGTCAAAAGCTGAAATCAAGAAAGCATATCGCAAGATGGCAATTAAATACCATCCCGATAAAAATCCTGATGATAAAGAAGCAGAAGAAAAATTCAAACTAGCAGCAGAAGCTTATGAGGTGTTGAGCGATGATAACAAAAAAGCTCGCTATGATCAGTACGGACATGCTGCTTTTGAAGGAGGTCAAGGAGGCTTCGGTGGAGGTGGTATGAATATGGATGACATATTCAGTCAATTCGGAGACATTTTCGGAGGCGCTTTCGGTGGCGGCTTTGGAGGTTTCGGCGGCGGAGGTCACCGTCAGGCACGAGTAAAAGGTAGTAACCTACGAATTCGGGTGAAACTTACCTTAGAAGAAATAGCCAAAGGAGTAGAAAAAAAGGTAAAGGTTCGTAGAAAAGTCCAAGCAGAAGGAGTTACCTATAAAACCTGTTCAACATGTAATGGTAGCGGACAGCAAATGCGTGTTACCAATACAATTTTAGGAAGAATGCAAACTGCTACCACATGTAGTACTTGTCATGGAGCAGGAGAAACGCTAGATAAAAAACCAAGCGGAGCAGATGCACAAGGAATGGTTGTAAAAGAAGAAACCGTTGCGATTAACATTCCAGAAGGAGTTACAGAAGGAGTACAGTTAAAAGTTGGTGGGAAAGGAAACGAAGCACCAGGAAAAAACGCTGTGCCCGGAGATTTATTGGTGTTAATTGAAGAAGTACCACACGAAAGCTTAAAGCGTGAAGGAAGCAACATTCACTACGATTTATATATTAATTTCTCAGAAGCAGTTTTAGGAACATCGAAAGAAATAGAAACAGTTACTGGAAAAGTGAAGATTAAGATTGAGCCAGGAACGCAGTCGGGTAAAATTTTACGTTTAAAAGGAAAAGGATTACCAAGTATAGAGCGTTATGGCCATGGAGATTTCTTAATTCATATAAATGTATGGACACCACAAGAATTAACCAAAGATCAGCGTAAATTTTTCGAGGAAATGCAAGAAGATGAGAACTTTAGCCCAAATCCTCAAAAGTCAGACAAATCGTTCTTCGAAAAGGTAAAAGATATGTTTTCTTAAAAAAATGTGAAAAAGTTAATTTTTTTCTAAAAAAATTTTTTTAAAACAAAAAACAGTTATATATTTGTAGTGTCTAGGAGACGTTCTAGACACTTTTTCTTTTTCATAGCAATTTTCCCACTCAATTCTTTTGAGTGGGTTTTTTTATGAATAGAGGTGCGAACTTTTATGTAATAACAATATAAGCAGACCTATCTTATCGACTTGTAACAATATATAAGTAGGAAAGTCTGGACACCATAGAGTAGCATAGCGGATAACATCCGTCCGGTGTAAACCGAGGACAAGTGCAACAGAAAGAATGTACAGGTAATGCTGTAGTGAAACCAGGTAAACTCTATGCGGTGCAATGCCATGTACATTAGAGCTTGAGCGTTACTCGCGCGATTCTAAGGGGTAGGCAGATTGATTCTGAGAGTAATTTCAGAACTAGATAAATGATAAGAACCTTTTTAAGGTACAGAATCCAGCTTATGGGTCTGCTTTTTATTCTTTGACTGAAAGTCATAAATTCAATAAAGTTTAGGGAGTAACTTCAATTATCAATATGATAAAAAAATCACATTTAAAACCGCTTTTTTTGTTAAATTATCTTTTTTTAAGGTTTTAATTGTTATTTATTTATTAATTACTTCAATAGAGTGTTTATCTTTTAATTTTAGCCTAAAAAGCGTACTTTTGCATAACAAAAATTAACAAAATTATACTATATGGCTTTTGATATTAATATGATAAAGGAGGTATACAGTAAAGTAGTAGAACGAGTAGATGCCGCTCGTGAAATTACAGGTAAACCTTTAACATTAGCAGAGAAAATTTTATACACACACCTTTGGGAAGGAACACCAACGAAAGCCTTCGAAAGAGGAAAGGACTATGTTGATTTTGCACCAGACCGTATTGCTTGTCAAGATGCAACAGCACAAATGGCGTTGTTACAATTTATGCAAGCAGGTAAAGACAAGGTAGCTGTACCTACAACTGTGCATTGTGATCATTTAATTCAAGCAAAAGTAGGTGCAGATAAAGATTTACAAGCAGCACTGAATAATAGTAATGAAGTATTTAATTTTTTAGAGTCTGTTTCTAACAAATACGGAATTGGTTTCTGGAAACCAGGAGCAGGAATTATTCACCAAGTGGTATTAGAAAACTACGCATTTCCTGGTGGTATGATGATTGGTACCGATTCTCACACCGTAAATGCAGGAGGTTTAGGAATGGTAGCTATTGGTGTTGGTGGAGCAGATGCTGTAGATGTAATGGCAGGAATGCCTTGGGAATTAAAATTTCCAAAATTAATTGGAATTAAATTAACCGGTAAATTATCTGGTTGGACAGCACCTAAAGATGTTATTTTAAAAGTAGCTGAAATTCTAACAGTAAAAGGAGGAACAGGTGCCATTGTTGAATATTTCGGTCCAGGAGCTACCGCGATGTCTTGTACAGGTAAAGGAACGATTTGTAATATGGGAGCAGAGATTGGAGCAACAACCTCTACTTTTGGTTACGATGAGTCTATGGAGCGTTATTTACGTGCTACCGACAGAAACGATGTAGCAGATGCGGCTAATGAGGTTAAAGAATATTTAACAGCAGACCCAGAAGTATATGCAAACCCTGAACAATATTTTGATCAGGTAATTGAGATTAACTTATCTGAATTAGGACCTTTATTAAACGGACCTTTTACTCCAGATTTATCTACTTCGGTAGGAGAAGAAATGACTAGGAAGGCTCAGGCACATGATTGGCCATTACAAGTAGAGTGGGGGTTAATAGGTTCTTGTACCAACTCTTCTTACGAAGACTTATCACGTGCAGCTTCTATTGCACAGCAAGCTATAGATAAAGGACTAAAAACGAAAGCAGAATTTGGTATCAATCCTGGGTCAGAGCAAGTACGTTATACTGCTGAAAGAGACGGAATTTTACAAGTCTTTGAAAAATTAGATGCTAAGATATTTACCAACGCTTGCGGACCATGTATTGGTCAATGGGCACGTTACGAAGACCCAAAGAATGCACCTAAAAATTCAATAGTCCACTCATTCAATAGAAATTTTGCAAAACGTGCTGATGGTAACCCAAATACACACGCATTTGTGGCTTCACCAGAATTAACAGCAGCTATTGCCATTGCAGGACGTTTAGATTTTAATCCGTTAAAAGATACCTTAATTAATGAGAATGGAGAAGAGGTAATGTTAGACGAACCAACAGGTTGGGAATTGCCTCCGAAAGGATTTGAAGTTGACGACAACGGATATTTAGCACCAGAAGCTGATGGAAGTCATGTAGTCATAAATGTAGACCCTAATTCAGAACGTTTAGAATTATTAACCCCATTCGAACCTATAGGAGATACGATTCAAGGAGCAAAACTATTAATCAAAGCATATGGTAAATGTACAACCGACCACATTTCGATGGCAGGACCTTGGTTACGTTACCGCGGACACTTAGACAATATCTCTAACAATATGTTAATTGGTGCAGTAAATGCGTTTAACATGAAAACAAACTTCGTGAAAAACCAATTAACAGGCGAGTACGATGCAGTACCTAAAGTACAGCGTGAATACAAAGCAAAAGGAATTAAAACAGTAGTTGTAGGAGATCACAACTATGGTGAAGGTTCTTCTCGTGAACATGCGGCAATGGAACCTCGTCATTTAGGGGTGGCTGCCGTATTGGTAAAATCATTTGCACGTATTCACGAAACAAACTTAAAGAAACAAGGAATGCTAGGTTTAACGTTTGCGAACGAAGCAGACTATGATTTAATTCAAGAAGATGACACGTTCAACTTCGTAGACCTAAATGAGTTTGCTCCAGGGAAACCATTAACAATTGAGGTGGTTCATGCTGATGGTTCCAAAGATACGATCATGGCGAACCATACCTATAATGAAGGACAAATTGAATGGTATAAAGAAGGTTCGGCTTTAAACTTAATCAAAAAGCAAAATGCCTAAACAGTATTTTTAAAAAATAAGTAAAGCTAAAAGCTCTGGAGTTTTCCAGAGCTTTTTTTGTAAAGAAGTTTTAAAACGAACGACATAGTTACAAAGGCAAAACTATGAGTGCACTTTGGTATTTCGAAGACGTAAACTTATTTAAAATATTATGTCCACACAGATATAAAGATTATAAACAAGAACATTGTTTGTCTGTGTATAAAAAAAAGGATTACATATATTTTGAAGAAGACGCCGCCAGCAAGCTCTATTTAATAGATAAAGGAAAAGTTAAACTAGGTTATTATACCGAAGAAGGAGAAGAAGTAATTAAGGCAATATTGTCGAAGGGAGAAATTTTTGGTGAAAAGGCAATTTTAGGAATTGATACAAGAAACGAATTCGCACAATCTATTGATAATACTACAGTAGTTTGCCCTGTATCTACAGAAACGATGCACTCATTAATGAGAAAAAATGTATCACTTAGTTTTAAAATATATAAATTCATTGGAATAAGAATTAAAAAACTAGAACGAAGGCTTCAATTATTACTATTCAAAGATACACGTACCCGTTTGTTAGAATTTTTTAAAGAACTATGTGAAGACTATGGTCACGAATGTGAAAAAACAGGAGACCAAATAATCGAACACCCGTACACTCAAAAAGATATTGCAACACTTATAGGAACCTCAAGACCAACTTTAAATACGTTAATGAATGAGTTAAAACAAGAAAAAATGATTGATTTTAACAGAAAAGAAATACGATTGCTAAAAAAAGTTGCCTAAGTGTAAGCTAGCTAACATTTTACTGAAAAATAGGTCGATACCTTTGTTTTTGTATAACTTAAAATTACAAAAACAATGAAAAAAATACTTTTAACAGTAGCAGCAATAAGTGCGTTAACTTTTACTGCTTGTAGTAATGACGATGATAATACACCAACTACCTCAAACCTAAGTTTAAACGTGAGCGGTTTAGAAAATCTAGGAGCAGACTATGTATATGAGGGCTGGATTATTGTGGGAGGAGCACCCGTATCGACAGGAACATTTAATGTAAATGATTCAGGCGAATTGTCGCAAACCTCTTTTGTAGTAGATTCAGACATGCTATCATCAGCATCTACTTTTGTACTATCAATCGAGCCAGCAAACGATTCAGACCCTGCACCAGCAGCCACTAAAATTTTAGCAGGAGACTTTTCAGGAAGCTCAGCAAGTATTACTTCAACAGGAATTGTTGGAGATTTTTCGAATGCAGCAGGGAAGTATATTTTAGCAACCCCTACAGATGGCATGAGCAACAACGAAAGAAGTGGTATTTGGTTCTTAGACCTTACAGGAGGAAGTCCAGCCACCAGCTTATCACTACCTACCTTATCAGCAGGATGGAAGTATGAAGGATGGGTTGTTATGAACGGTACCCCAATTAGTACAGGAACATTTACCGATGCAGCCATGGCAGACGATAATGCAGCAACAACAACGTTTAAAGGAGATGTAAATGACGGGCCAGCTTTTCCAGGAGAAGACTATATAAACAATGCACCGACAGGATTAATGTTTCCAACAGATTTAAGAGGAGCGACTGCAGTTATTTCAGTAGAGCCAGATCCAGACAACAGTCCGAATCCATTTACCTTAAAACCTTTAGCACACGGAGTACCAGCAGATGCTAACGACCATGTAACATATACCATGGGAGCAGGACCTGTTGTTCAAATTAGCGGTACGGTAACAAGGTAGAAAAACCTGTATTAGTTATAAATATAAGAGTAATCAAGTATCTTTGGTTACTCTTTTTTTATAGAAGTATAATTATGACAGATTTTTTAAAAAACATATCTCAACAACCCTTGCACGTAGTTGATGCGAGCATACCTTTAACACAATACACTCCAATATCAATAGCAGCATCGAACGAAGAATTATCGTTCGATGTTTCCTCATCTAAAGAATGGGAGTCATATTTAGCAACCTTTTTTTCGAAGCACCAAAAAACGGTTGCGTACGGCGGATATTTAGAAACAAGAGCTATTTATAACAGAAGCGAGCACTTCAATAAATTATCAGCAGAAAATCAACGAAACATTCATTTAGGAATAGATGTATGGTGTGATGCAGGCACTGCTGTTCTAGCTGTTTTAGATGGAGAAGTACACAGTTTTAAAAACAACACCAATTACGGAGATTATGGACCAACAATTCTTCTTAAACATTCCATAGCGGGGCAGGAGTTTTACTCCTTATACGGGCACTTATCATTAGCATCTCTTGAAAATTTGGAAGTTGGGAAAAAGGTAAAACAAGGAGCGCAAATAGGAACTTTGGGCGATAGTTCGGTGAACGGAGACTATGCACCACATTTACATTTTCAGCTTATTTTAGATATTGAAGATTATAACGGAGACTACCCGGGAGTCGCTTCAAAAAAGACCTTAGATTATTACAAGGAAAATTGTCCGAACCCTAATTTATTATTAAAATTGCCGGATGAAACGAACATCATGAATTACTAAAATTTGAACCTTTGAAATATAGACAACTTACCAAAGAGCAGTTTGTAGGATTGCATGAAGAATTTGCACGCTTTTTAGCATCGCAAAACATCGATAAAAATGAATGGGATGCACTAAAAAGAGAAAAACCACACGTAGCAGAAGATGAGATGAATGTATTTAGCGATGTCGTTTGGGATGATGTACTCACAAAAACAGCGTACTTAGAACATTTTTCTCCAAAGTTGGTCAACCTATTCAAATGCGAGGATGAAGAGATACATCGTATTGTGATAAAAATTGATAAAGAGGTCAATGTTTTAGAGCAAGAAGGATTTGAGTGGTTACTTAAAAATCCAACCGATGACACCATTGAAATTTTAAGAGGTTCAAAAGCATATCAAGAAGAAAGAAATGTGGAGCTATTCGATTTAATTGAAAAAGGAAGTAACATTTCTAAAGGAGAACTCTACGAATATTTTGACCGATTAACCTCAAATTCATAAAATCTAACCATCAAGGTCTTTCAGTATAGTGATTAAAGCGTCAGTACCCCTGCTCGCTACCTCTTTAATGATCGTCAAGTTGTTAAAATCATTTTTAGTAATCGTAGGTCTTGGGTCGATAAAATAAATAGGCGTATCGTAGGACACGTAGTTGATCAAACTCGCTGCGGGATATACTTGCATCGAAGTTCCGATAATTACTAAAATATCGGCTTGCGAAGTAATTTCAGCAGCCTTTTCTAAAAGCGGCACATCTTCACCAAACCAAACAATATGCGGGCGTAATTGGGCATTTTCTTCGCATACATCACCCATAACAATATCTTTATGCCAATCGTAAACAAGGTGTTTATTTTGAGTGCTACGCGCTTTTAACAATTCACCATGTAAATGAAGTACTTGGGTACTACCTGCTCGCTCATGCAAATCGTCTACATTTTGAGTGATAATGTCAACTTTAAAGTCATTTTCTAAAGAAGCCAGATTGTAATGTGCTTTGTTAGGAGCAACCTCTAAAAGTTGTCTTCTGCGTTGATTGTAAAAATCTAATACCAATGCAGGATTTGCACGAAACCCCTGCGGAGAAGCTACTTCGTAAATATCGTGCCCCTCCCACAAACCATCGGCATCTCTAAACGTTTTCAACCCACTTTCGGCACTCATTCCTGCCCCTGTTAATACCACCAATCGTTTTTTCATAGATAAAAAATAAAGTCAAAAAATTAATGTTAAAATATCTAGCGTGCCATTAAAAAGACACGAGCCTATTTCTCTGCGATTAAAAATAGGAAAAATTACTATGTTTGTTACATGATTGATGAAGGATTATTAGCGTATTTAGAAGGATACATTACAGAAAAAAGAAAAGAAACGTTTCACCGAGTTTTAAACGAACGAACACGTCATTTCACCGTAGTGTTAGAAGATATTTATCAGCCACACAATGCAAGTGCGGTGGTAAGAAGCTGCGATATTTTCGGAGTACAAGATGTATATGCGATTGAAAATAAATTCGTTAATAAAGTATCTAGGCATGTGGCAAAAGGAAGCCAGAAATGGTTAGACATTCATCGATATAAAGAAGATGGAGACAATACAAAAACTTGTTTAGAAGAATTACGAGCAAAAGGGTATCAAATTATAGGAACCACGCCACATACCAATTCTTGTATGTTAGCGGATTTTGACGTAACTAAAAAAACGGCGTTTGTTTTTGGTGCTGAAAAAGATGGAATTTCAGATGCTATCAAACAAGAAGCAGATGGATTTTTAAAAATTCCGATGGTAGGTTTTACCGAAAGTTTAAATATATCGGTAGCAGCGGCAATTACCCTACAAGATGTAACCACACGTTTAAAAAAAACAGCGGTCAACTGGCAACTTTCAGCAGAGGAAAAGAAGATGTTGTATTTTAAATGGATACAAAACACCCTTAAAGATCCAGAGAAACTCATAGCGCATTATTATAATAGACAGTAATCAATTTTGTATAAAATAGATGTCATAGTAAACAAGAGAGAAAAAATATAAGCTAAATGATAAGAAAGAAAATTATAGGTTTTGTTATTATTTTAATGGGCATGTTAGTCCTTTTTTATAAAGAAGATAGGTTTTGTGGTTGGGCAGGATGTGTTGATCTATCTTTGGAAAATATAATTATTAGTTTAATTTTAATACTGGTAGGAGCCTTGTTTTTTAAATAGTTGAGCTTAATACGTTATAGAAATCACGTTAAATGATATACCTATGAAAGAATTCATACTATTTATGGTTTTTTATTTCGCATTGAGGTTTACTGTCTCTTCGAGTAAAATTAGTTGAATGAAATGAAAATAATTTTGTATCGAGAAGTATTAGCATGTCTCTCGATAGCGCTGCTGAGCCTAGCCGAAGTACCATTTTTAAATCATTACTATCCTTAAAAATCACTCGAACTGATGGTATGCGAAAAAATTATTCGTTAATCGCCTCACGCGAGTATAGAATATCTACGACCTGCTGAAATAGAACTCAAAATCGGAATCAATAACTTTAAAAAGTCGCTTAAAAAAAGCTATAAAATTTAGTAGGTGTCCTAATCATAACGACACACGAAGCCTAATTGGAGTGATACTCCATGCCTAATTGGAGTTGTCTAGTCCTGAAATATGGCTACAGGTTAAAGATTGATTTTACCCTGATAATTTACATACCATATTTGGTGTTTTAAAGGCTAAAGATAAATGTAATCTTGTTTGGTTGTATAGATTGACAGCACTTTTTGTTGCTTTTCATGGTAACAGTTTGAATTTAAAGTTAGTAAATTGTAATTTATAACTGTCCTGATTTTAGGGGGATGTCAAAAAAAATGTACCCCATTACTTAACATCTTTTGTTCTAAGCTTTCTAAAAGAAGAAAATAAGGAGTTAAAAATTTTGGTTTAGTGCTAAATAAAGTCCTTAAATATCTTTAAAATGAATTCCTTTTTTTGAAATTTGGGGGTTGTGCATCAGCTACTAGTGTTGGCAATAGTTATTTAATTATCGAAATATTCAAATTCATAAAACATTTCAAATTCTCTATTTGTTACACTATTCACATATCGTTCATATATTATATTATCCAAATGATCTAATTTATAATTAATGGAGTCTATTTCTTTATGATCTCTCAAATGGTTAGTGAATATTGAAATTGTTTGAATTCCTTTTTCGTCATATTTATAAAAACTTGTGCAGCAATATTCATTATCTCTGTATGTTATGTTACTTTTTACTCTATCCATTTCGTCATAAGTATTGAAAATAGTATGATAACCGTATTTATGCTTTAACATTTTATATGTTTTAGAGTATATAAAAACTTCTTTTGTTATTTCTTTTGAAGCTGAAGTTCTTGTAATTATAATCTTATTTCCAACATATGAGATTTTTTTAGTATACCTTTTGTTAGGATTTCTATTTATTATTTTTGTTGGTTTACCATCTGCTAAATACTCAATAATTATATCTAGGTTATATTCATAATTTTTATTTTCTTGTAAGTTATTTTCTATAATATTTTTTATTCTATTTTTTTTGTCATAGCTGATTTTTTTTATTGTTAGAGTATCACCATTTCTTACGTTTATCTGTTTAATCAAATTATTGTTGGAATCATAGTAATATTTTGCTGTTCCTGCATATTTATATTCAGACTCGATTTTATACCCTTCCTTATTAAATCTATCCATTCTATCAAATTCTTTGTAAGAATCACTTGAACCTTTTCTATATGTGATAACTTTTTTGACATTACCTTTGTAATCACTTTTATTATAGTCCAAAATATTTTTTTTATTTGGAATAAAATTCAAATTATCGTCTATTTTTGCGTACTTAAAGTTAAAATTAGGTATTGAATCAACTTCTTGTTTCAAGATATCATAGTCAGATAAATCAATAAATTTGGTGTTTTGTGTTTTCAGATTATTACTTGATTCAGGTTTTTTTTTGCATTGACTCAAGCTAAGAAATGTAAATATTAAAAAAAGGTATTTCATTATTTTTATAATTATTGTCAACGTTCAGTATAAGAATAGTAGCCGAGTGCGTTGCACTTCCCTGTCAAGTAACTGGAAAGTTGAAGCGGGCTACAGCCCTTGAAATTACTACTGTCTCGGCTATTATTTTTATACATTGTTAGGCACTGGTGTTTAGTAGATTATCTCTAAATTCGTTACTAATATTTTTAATTAATTCCGTTAGTTTAGTTAAATCAGATTGAACAATATCTAATTCTTTCAATTTCTCAAAAGGAATTTCTACTACTAGTTCATATCCAAATGAAATATCAAATTGATTTTTTCCTGAATTTATAATCTTATTATTCCACTTACACTCATTTTTCCAATCAAAATTTAGACTATTATCAAAAAGAGCTTCTATTTCATCCCAATCTTTCCCCCGTTTCTTCCTTCCTGTGAACTTATAAAAGTTATTCCGTGTATAGAGGTCAGAGTTTAAAACATTATCTCCAAACCATAAGCCAGTAAAATATTTTTGAAAGCTTGTGAATTTAATATGGTAAGTTTTAGTTACAGAATATGTTTCATCTAAAATACTAATGTTTTGGCTAAAAACTGGATTTGCTTTAAAAAGACTATGTCCTTGAGCTTTTGTATTCCCTGGATATATAGCTACAATCAAGTCTCCATTTTTATTAATATTAAATAGTATTTCTTGAGCCCATCCTTTATTAAATTCAATTCCTAATCTGTCATTATAATGAAGTTTGGTAATACTGCTATCTATTTTTGAGGCCTCAATTATTGCAGAGTCTATCCGCCTGAATATTGAGTTTTTGTTATTGCTTTGTAAAGAATTAATTGGAGATTCAGGTAACCATCTATAATTATGACTTTTTACAAGAGAAACAAAATCAGCTAAGAATCTATTTGTATTGCCAAATGACTTTTCAAAACTTAACACTTTAACTGCAATCGCCATTAGTTTTGCCCAATTCAAATCAAAAGGTGTAATAACCTTACCATGTTCTTTTTCGTTAAGTGAATTTGTATTTGCTTCATCCGAACTAATAACATTAAGTACCTGATTATAGAGTTGTGCAGTACAGTCATAATTATCTCTTTTCGCTTCAATTATCAGATAAACATCATTTACCTTAATAACTAGGTCGCAAATGGGGTCGTAATTCCTATCGTTTTTTGCTCCCCAAAAATCCCCAATTTCTGCTTCACTTAGAGTTATTGCAAAGATGTGTTCATATTCAAACAATTGACTAGTTCTTTTCTGAATATCAATAGAAATTGTTGTCTCACTTTCCAATGAGTCAAATAGCTGACTATAAAATTTTGTTCCTTTAAAAACTTCCTTCAATATTTCGTGAAAAAATAATGAATCTTCTTGAAGACTAATCGCAAATGCTCTAGTTAAATCGTTCTCTAATTGATAACTCCTTTGAGAGTTTGTATAGGTTTTGAAAATATTTAAATGACTATTCATTTTTGTTGTTCCTTTCGTAGACGGTTCACTTGTGCCTAACGGTGAGTATATGAAACGTAGCGTATAAATATGCACTAAATTTCAGGTTATAACTTAACCAAAGTTAAGAATTTTGTTTTTAATTTTTACTAAAGCCAAATTTGTAATTTTGGTGGTGCTTGCAAACAGGCACGAACCTTTATTTTGGCATTAAATAGCTATGTTTTATATACATTGTTCTCTGCTGGCATTTCTTTGAGCAGACTTTTTGAGATATTAAATATCTTCATCAATTTGTTCATTTATACTTTCTAAATATTTATTTAAGTTTATTGCAGGAACTGTTCCGATTGATTGTTGTAAATGTCTTGTTAATTGCATGAAAAATGTTACAAAAGAATTTTCTGAAGAACTAAAACGTGAGTCTAAATATTGTCTGTTTTCATAATATTCAAGATAAGGTTGCATCCCTGCTTCTGTTATCTCTCCAGTAACATCTTGTTCCCTTCCAAACTTTTTAATGATTCTCTTTGGACTGCTATAGTCAATATAAAAACTACCATAATCAGCAATACAACCAATATCAATACTTTTCAAGTTTGTCTGTTCTTTGAAATGCTTAATCAAAGTATTATTATTACTTTTTTCTCCTGATTTTGTTGAAGTTAATATTCCTCCAAGTATTTTGGTGAGTGGTCTTGCTGAATTTTTAATCCCTCCATTGATAAAACTTGCTGCTTCTCTTTTAAGAACTCTTACGCTTTCTATTTTTTCTCCTGCGTACGCAATATTGTGTTTTCCATCAGAAAAATCTGAAATATCAGGTTTCACTTCAAAAACAGCATAAACCCCCTCTGCTGGGATATAATGAAATCCATTTTGTGTAAAGATGAAAGGGGTAAACCAATTATCATAAATTACTATATCTATTTGATGGCTAATATTCCCTTCAAAATCTATAACAATTGCTTTATCTACACTATACCTGCTTGGTAAATATTTTCTTAACCATTCAATCCAAGCATTTTCTAAAGCATCACCTTTTGAACCTGAGTGTGTAATATTATCTCTATTAGCACTAAGTTGTGCGGACATTTGGTGTTGCATACTTGCAAACAAACTCTTTAATTCTATCTTTTTACTTTCTGCCATATTCAAATAGTGTATTGTTGTCGTATAAATAAAATGTGTAATTTTTTAACTTCTGATTATTGATGCTTACAATTAATAAAATTGGATTTTTAATTCTTATAGTTTCACTTTCTGCTATACTTTGCATAGCATTTAAATCTGTTAAACTATACATAGAAGAAGCATCAGGATGCGAATGCCATTCTCCTACATAGTAGCGTTTTTCGTTGAGTTTAAATAACTCTAACAACTTTTCTTTAATTCCCTCTGCACTTCGTTCAAATAATATTCTATGACTTTTATACTCATTTGGAGATAAAACATCTGTTAAAACTAATGTTTTTAAATCGTCAGAATAGTACCCAATTAAGAAACCTCCAAATTCATTAGGATAGTGTTTTAATGCTAGACTCTCAATTTTTAAGATTAAATCTTCTTCATATTCTAAAGATACATTTTTATGTGAGTTAATTATTTTCAATATTGAGTGAATTTGATATTAGTATTATTTTCAGAATTTATAGAAAGTGTAAAATTGTCTTTAGGTTTATTTTCTTCATACTTTCTATTTATCTCTTTTAAAGTATATTGTGTTAGTAAACTTATGTTATTGTACGAAGCTTTAAATGTGGGACTCCAACATCCAGTAGGATTGTATAAATCGTTAACATCGTTATCTAAAATGTTAATAAATTGATTTTGAACATAGTTGTAGATGTTGGGGTAGAACGCACAAACTAAATCTTTTGCATGATTAGTAATTGAGAGATTAATTAAGTCTGTACTTAGCTTCAATTGGTCTAATACAAACATTAAATCACTATCTGTTGAACAATTAAAGACAATATCGAATTGATTTAAAGATTTTTCATATTCTTTTTTAGCTTCTTTATCTTTATGGAATGCTTTTATAAATGATTCAAAGTATTCATTGTTATTATGAAAATTCACATTAACAAAAGGAGAATTTTCTTGTAACGTTTTAATTAATTCAAATGTCTTATCATAGAGTCCATTGCTGAAATTATATTCAGAACGACACACGTTTTCAGGTTCTTTTACATCATAATCTACAATACTTATATTTTTAGCTCCACATTTTACCAATGTTTTTGCCACCATACTACCAATTGCTCCTACACCAATGATTAAAATTCTAGCATTAGTAATTTTATCACAAAAAGTACCTCTCCCAAATAAATATTTATAAGATGAGTTTCTTGTTATAGCCCAATTAATTTTCCGGTTAATTAGTTTACTTTCCCATTGTCCTTTTAATTTAACACCTTTTGAATCTATAACTGGAATACCTATTGTAGGTATTTCATTTATTTTTACAAGAGTAGAAATCCAATGAATTTCATTCTCCACAGTTTTATATCCAAAAAATATTGGAAGAAAAGTATTTTTATGTTTTTTATTTCTTTTTTGAAAATCATATAAGAATTGCAAAAAATCAGTTGGAATATAGTTCTCTAATTCTAACCAATTAGAGAATGCAAAACGATTATGAAAAGCAGGAACATCCTCAAGAAAAAGGAATAATCCTATATTCTTAACCTCAAAATTCATATAATACTCACTCCACTTAGAATTTATCTTTATAGTTTTTTTTAATGGTTGAAAGGATTTTATTAGAAAGTTAGATATTGGTTTCTTCTTATAAATACCATTGCTTAAAGGAGTTAAATCTACTTGTCCAAATTCGCCTTTTGAAAAAGAATAATCTACATCAGTAAATTGATAGGAATAATAAATATCGTCAAATGGCTGTTCATTTATAATGATATGTTCATAATGAGAATCTATATTTTTATTAATGTAATATTTCTCTATCCAAGCTTTTAATGATTCAAAATCTGCAAGTAGCTTTTGCTTTAGTTTTGGACTATGGAGCGTGTGAATACATATTGAGCCATCTCCCATAACATGATTATACGGGATTAAATCTTTATTAATAAACTTTATGGCTTCAGAATCGTGTGATTTTAATGGGTATTGAGGGGAAATTTGAACATCAAAATTCAAGCTTTCGTTAAGCCCTTCTAGATTAACAGATGTTTTTCCTTCTAAAAATATTCCAACTTGTTTAAACTCTTCTAAAACATCAATAAAAGGAATTGTTGAAACAATATTATTAATTTCTTCTATGTTATGAAAACCCATTACCCAAACTGTTGGCTTTTGTTTGGAATAGAAGGGGCAACAATACTTGCATCTTTTAAGCCATATTGACCTTTATTTTCATCTTCTTCTTCAAACTCCTCATTAATTGGAAAATATGTTTTAATATTATCACTATTATTTTCAATGTTAGAAATCATATTTGACATTTTGTTTGATAAGTTTGTTTTCTCCCAATCTTCTAATGTATCTGCAACATCATTATTCGTATTTCCAGGGTCTTTTAGAGTGAAGTTGTCTTTTGTAATGTTCTCCTTTATATATTCCATTACTGATTTTAATTTATCCCACAAATTGCCTGAAATATTTTCTTTATCAAATGCTTTAATTGTAATAAGTTCTAAAAAAAAGATTTATAGGATTCGTTATTAGTTGTTTTCCAAATTTTTAATAAACGAATAATGCTTCTATCATTATTCTTTCCTTTAATATGGTCTATTTGAGCTTGAATATTGGTTTGGATATATGTTTTTTCGTCTAATAATCCGTATTGAGAATTGACGAATAAGTTAAGGTTATGGTCTTCCGCATATTGGTCTTGATTTAATTCTCTACCTGCGACAACATCAATATTTATTTCGTCCCCATTATCATCTGCATCAAAAATAATTCCTATTGAAACTTTTTGTTTTCTTACATCTGCTACATCCTTGTATTTTTCATACAAAAAATCGAAAACATCATTAAACATTTCTTCTAATGTATCAAAAGAATTTCTTTTAAAAGGAACGACAATATCCAAGTCAAATTTAATATTGATAGCTGTATGCTTTGCGTACGAACCAGAGTTTATAGGATTATAAATTTTGTCTTTATAATTCTCCTCTAAGGCTTCCTTAACTTCTTGTCTTTTTTCTTTGTATTTATCGAGTAATTTCTCGATATGTGCCATTCTGTGTGTTTCTAATACTTGTTGGAGATGTTGTGTTTTGTCTGTAGCCATGAGAATATTTTTTTGATTTACCTAAAAATAAACAATAACAATACCAGTTATTAATTCAGACAGAATGACTTATTTGTAAATATTTAGTGTCAAAAATGGCAGAGGAGGGTTTTGGTTTTGCTTGCAGAGAACTTGTTTATATAAATACCTTTAGCACTCTTATACAACCTATTTGGAGGTATAAAGATACTTTTTATTAATTTTTAGTGCTTTTATTTTTTAATAAATATACTGTTCTTTCTAAACTATTACAAGGGTTTTTAATTTCTGAGTTTTAATAGTTTTTAACTCGTTATAGTTAAACGTTCATGCTTTTATTTCAACAAAAGCATGCGACATTATAAAGTTCTTAAAATAAGTTACTATTAATTATACTGTACCTACAAACTTAATACAATCGGTGCATACATTCTTACGGAATCCCATAAGCACAACTATAGAAGTAATAAAAGTAGTTTTTTTGTCATAAACGATTTGTATACCGCTATTTAGGTTGCTGCTATTTGGGCATGTTTAGTGGTTATCCCTTTCGCATCAACTACTTTTTAAGTAGGAGAAGCCCACGGTTTTACGACCGTATATCCTTCCAAATATAAAAAATAAAGATAAAAAGCGACACATTTTTTATCGGGACGACGACCCGAGCCTAATCATGATGACACTCCAACGCTAAGGGGAGTGATACTCCATGCCTAAGGGGAGCGACACTCCTTGCCTAAGGGGAGTGACACTCCAACGCTAAGGGGAGTGATACTCCATGCCTAAGGGGAGCGACACTCCTTGCCTAAGGGGAGTGACACTCCATGCCTAAGGGGAGTGACACTCCGATGGTAAGGGGAGTGGTATTCACTGCCTAAAGGGAGTAATAGCAAACCATAAAAAAGATAAAAGTACGTATCTGTATAGAAAAATGTTTGTTAAGTATTGTAGCAACAGCGAAATTACGATGCAACCTTAGGAAGGTTTTTTAACCTAGACCCGTTGGAGGAAAGCCCAATACAGTTAGATAAGTCACCGTTTGCGTACAACTTGGATTGCGGGGCGTTAAAAAAAAGATATGGTATACCTTTTTAGCGAACGAGCCAGCTGGCGCAAGGCAAAACCTTACCGACCCAGATGTAATGCATTCTGATTGGAATGAAAGCGATTACTTTAAAAAATCTCTTTTTGGAGGAGAAAGAAAACAAGTAAAAATTAAGCAACAGTATTCAAATAAGGCTATTTCTTCCTCGTTATGACGGTTTAATTGTTGGCTTTTACCTCTCGTTTCTTGGCTCTCGTTTCTTGGCTCTCATTTATAAAAATGAATCACTGATCATTGATAACTGTTCACAGCGATTAAAACAACGACTCTTTTTTTACTTGTTCGTACTCGGCAACAATAGCTTCTAAAACTTCTTTCGCTGGTTTAATTTCGTGAATTAATCCTGCTACTTGACCTATTTCTAGCTCTCCATCGTCCAAATCGCCTTCAAACATTCCGCGTTTGGCACGGGCACGTCCTAGCAATTCCTTTAATTGATCTATGGTTGGATTTTGCTGATATAACGCTTTCACTTCTTGATAAAACTTATTTTTCACCAAACGAACGGGCGCCAACTCTTTTAGGGTTACATGCGTATCTCCATCTTTTACATTTACGATTGTTTGCTTGAATTTCTCATGGGCTGAAGATTCAATAGTAGCGGCAAAACGGCTTCCTATTTGTACACCATCTGCTCCTAATACCATCGCTGCTAGCATTCCTCTACCAGAGCCTATTCCTCCTGCTGCTATGACAGGTATTTTCACTTGTTCTTTTACCATTGGAATTAAGGTAAACGTAGTGGTTTCTTCTCTTCCGTTATGACCTCCTGCTTCAAAACCTTCACATACTACGGCATTAACACCAGCGGCTTCTGCTTTTAGTGCAAATTTTACAGAGCTTACTACATGTACTACAGTAATTCCTTTTTCCTTTAAAAAAGAAGTCCATGTTTTTGGATTTCCTGCAGAAGTAAATACTATTTTTACGCCTTCTTCCACAATGATATCCATTATTTTTTCAATATCAGGATACAGCATCGGTACGTTAACTCCAAAAGGTTGAGAGGTTGCTTTTTTACATTTTTGAATGTGTTCACGCAGTATTTCTGGATACATGGAACCTGCTCCGATTAGCCCTAATCCTCCTGCGTTTGATACTGCAGAAGCTAGCTTCCAGCCACTTACCCAAATCATTCCTCCTTGAACAATTGGATAATGTATGTTAAATAATTTAGTAACTCTGTTTTGCATAGCGTAAATGTACAATCATTAACTAGGAAGCACAAAAAAACCTCGAAAAAATCGAGGGTGTATAGTGGTATTGTAAAAAGTAAGACTGCTAATCTTGATCGATTACTCTTGTGGAAAAATTCAGCGCAATATCGTATTTGTATGGTATTTTTCTATTCATTTCCACTGCGGGTTTCCATCCTTTTATAGATTCAAAAAAATCGGTTATTTCATTCCTCAATTTCTCAGGAATTGTATTGGCTATCCACACATCTCGAATGCTTCCATCGATATCAATAATAAAATTTACATAGATAATCGTATTGATAGCATAGCTTATATTGTCTATTAAATAGCTCATTCTTGAATTAAATTCCCCTTTGCCATTTTTAAAAACAGGCTTTATAAACTTTGTATAAGTATCGTCTTTGAGTTCTTCTCCTTTTTCGTTAAACAATACATACTTTTCTATATCACCATTTATATCGTAATAAAATTTTGCTGCTAGATTGCCATTGTAATGGTAATATTTCCATAGCCCTGATGGAATCCCGTCTTTATGGAAACCTGTATAATTTCTATTTCCATTATCAAATAGTGTGAGTATTTTTCCTTCTAATTCTCCATTATCATTATAAAAAGACCGCTTTGATATTTTTCCATTTCGGTGAAACGCTAGGTATTTGCCTACAGGCTTATTTCTGCTATTATTTTTTGAAAACCATTTTCTAAAAATTTTACCATCTCTATAGTAAAGTGTTAGTTCCCATAACTTTTCTCTTTTTACGCTGGTTTCAATATATTTAGCATCGTTTTTATTGGACGTTATCTTAAACTCTCTATCTAAATAACTAGCAATAGAATCTTTTTGTGCGTATCCATGAATACTGATGAATACGATACATAATAGCATTATTTTTTTCATAGCTTTACTTTTTATTTTTTATGAAATTACACCAGAACCTAATAGTTCTTCATTTTGATACCAAGCCACAAATTGTCCTTCTTGAATAGCCGATTGTGGATTTTCAAATTCTACATAAATTCCGTTGTTTACTTTATATAACGTAGCTTTTTCTAGGGGTTGACGGTAACGAATACGAGCTTGTACTTGCATCGTTTCTCCTTCTTCTAAAGCCAAGTCTTCACGTATCCAATGTAGTTCTTCGTTTGATACGAACAATACACTACGATACAATCCTTGGTGATTTTTTCCTTCGCCCGTGTAAATAATGTTGGTATCTACATCGGTTTCAATTACAAATAAGGGTTCTTTGGTACCCCCAACGGCTAAGCCTTTGCGTTGACCTTTGGTAAAATAATGCGCTCCTTGGTGTTTTCCTACTACTTTTCCATCTTCTTTGGTGTAAGAAAATTTTGTAGAGAAATATGTAAGTTCGTCTTCTTTATTTTCAAATTCAGGAATTGCGCGACGGTACTGCTCAAATTCGTTTGGAATTTGAACTATAGCGCCTTCTTTAGACTGCAATTTTTGTTGTAAAAAATCGGGAAGTCGTACTTTTCCTATAAAACACAGTCCTTGGCTATCTTTTTTGTCGGCGGTAATTAAATCTGCTTCTTTTGCAATTTCACGAACTTCTGGCTTTGTTAATTCTCCGATAGGAAACAATGCTTTAGACAATTGTTCTTGTGATAACTGACATAGGAAATAAGATTGGTCTTTATTGTTGTCTTTTCCTGCGAGTAATTTATATACTTGTTTTCCGTCAATTAGTTCTTCTGCTTTTCTACAATAGTGCCCAGTAGCTACATAGTCGGCTCCTAAGCTCAATGCGATGTCCATAAACACATCAAACTTAATCTCACGATTACACAATACATCAGGATTGGGCGTGCGTCCTTTTTCGTATTCGCTAAACATATAGTCGACAATACGTTCTTTGTATTGTTCGCTTAAATCGACTGTTTGAAAAGGAATTCCCAATTTTTCTGCCACAATCATGGCGTCGTTGCTGTCTTCTAACCACGGACATTCGTTAGAAATGGTTACGGAGTCGTCGTGCCAGTTTTTCATAAACAGCCCGATAACCTCGTACCCTTGCTCTTTTAGTAGATAGGCAGTAACACTGCTGTCTACTCCACCTGAAAGTCCTACTACTACTCTTTGCATTTTCTACTTTTGAAGCTGCAAATTTACGAAATAATAAACGTTTTAATCAACGTTTTAAAATCCTGTAACTCACATCAAATTCAACAGCCTTTTAAACAAGATATTACGCGACTAGAACTTACAATTTTTTAGTCTTTAGGAACTGCATGTACAGTTCTTTTTCTTTTGCCAGTAACGACTTCTCCGTCCATATAAAATTCCCATTTCCCGTCTCTTTTACCGTTTTTATACATTCCTTTTTCCTTCAAATCTCCTTTTAAATCGTAGTATTTTCCTTCTCCTTGTAATTGTCCGTTAACATAATGTACTTCTTCTATCATGATACCTGTTTCAGTAAAAATCTTAGAAAGTCCGTTCTTTTTACCGTCTTTATACGTACTCTCTTCGGTTAGTTTTCCATTTCTATAATAATTTTTAAGAACTCCGTGTAGCTTACCATCTACATATTCTTCTTCTGAAAAAAGCGTTCCATCAGAAAAATAGTAGGTCCACTTCCCAACGCGCTTTTTTCCTATCATCCATCCCTTTGTTTTTACTTTTCCTTTAGGCGTAAAAAAACGTACAAAAGCGCTGTCTGATTTTGCAGAAAATTCTTTGGTCATAGAAGGAATTCCGAAAGAATTGGATTCATAAAAATTAAAGGTTCCTATCTCTTTTCCGTTTTTAAATTCGCCTGAGTATCTTATTTTATTCTTAGCAGCATCGTAATACTTTTTCCAAACTCCATGTCTGTTTCCATTGGTATCGAACTGATTTATTTTTTGTGCTTGAGTAGCTGTTATAAAAAATATAGATATTAAAAGTGCGATTGAAAATATGCTTTTTATATGTATCATGCTATAATTTCTTTTATATTTCAAATTTACATAAACCATACCAATATGAGTCTTGATTTTTTAATTTCTGTGTTAGAGAATGTTGATAATCCTGCTAGGGTAAACAGAAATAATACTGCAAATATTGTGTTGGCGCAACCTGAATTGATACAATATTTGGTCGAAATTACTTTTGATGTTGATACTAAACGCTCTATTAAAGCTGCTTGGGTGTTGGAGTGGATTTGCACTCATCATGGAATTGAACATGTTGCTCCTTATCTGACAGTTTTTACTAACAATATTTCAAATGTACATTTTGATAGCGCCGTAAGACCTTGTGCTAAAATTTGTGAGCATATAGCTGTTGCCTATACGTCAAAATCGACAAACAGCATAAAAAAGGGGCTTACAGAAGCTGCTATTGAGTTACTTATTGAAACTGGATTTGATTGGCTACTAACCGACCAAAAAATAGCAGTAAAGGCCTATACCATGCATACTTTATATTTATTCGGTTTACAAAAAGACTGGGTACACCCTGAATTGGAACATCTTATTCGTACTAAGGTGATTCATGAAAGTAAGGGGTGTAAAGCAAGAGGGAAGAAAATTTTAGGATTGATTGAGAAAAGCAAAAAATAAAATTTATTTACAAGATGGTAACTATAAAACCTCAGAAGATTTTTCTTCTGAGGTTTTGTATTACTTTACAAACATTTTAGGTAGTTAATGGATTACCAAGCCCATCCTGATGTTGAAGAAACTTGATCGTTCCAAGATTTTCTCCACCACCACCATCCAGACATGGTATACCATTTTAAATTTCCTACATTCAACCCTATATAGCCTGTCGGACAATAAAATCCTATTACTTTACCTCCGTAGCAAGAGTGTTGGTATAAATAAACTACTTGTCTTCTATAAGTTGGTTTTCTAATTTTTAAAGAAGATAGCTGGTCATTATAAGTACTTCCTACCCAATGGTGTCTGTAATAATAACGATTCGTTCTTCTCATCCCTGTCATTTCTGTATTATAGTATGCATGCTTATAGAAGTAGAAGTTTCCTGACCCATTTATATCATGGCTATTACATCTTGAGGATGTGCCTTCTGCTGAAGCTTTATCTCCTGGAAAACCTTCAGCTACTTTTGCAGTATACGCTTCTAAATCACCTCCGTTATCAAAAACTTTAATTTTGATATTAGGATTCCCTTCTTCTGGGTTCTCAAAAAATAGTGATTTAGGTGCTATTTCTTCGTTTCCAAAAACTTCTTGGGCAAAATCTACATCTCCTTCTACACCCAATACTTCATCACTTTCTTCATTATATAAATAAGATACTCTAAACTCTTTTCCATAATAATCATACGTATGATTTATAGTTAAGACACCTTCTTTTGCTAATTGTACTTCTTCTTTATTTGATGATTCATTTTCAATGATATCTTCGCTTTGGCAGCTGAAAAATATGGCAAAACACATTACAGCCATCCATAAAAAATTTTGTTTTTTCATGTTTTTTGTTTTTTTGTAATTATCAGCTAGTAATACACTGATAACTGATTAAATGGTTAGTTTTTTTAATTTTTTACAGGTATTAAAACCTCTACGTTTTCAAAACGTAAGTAATCTACATTATATGTACCTGCTTGTAAAGTAATAGTTTTTTTGTCTAGCTCATTGGTTATAATTTCATAAGTAAATGTCTTGTGAAATAATGAACCTGAACTTGAATATCTATATACAAATATATTTCTATCGCTATTTTAAAGCACACTAACGTGCTTGTAGTACAAATTCATCAGCTAAAACGCCAATGCATCACATACAACCATGGCACATAATAAGGTTTAGATTGTTTTACCTCTAAAGTTTTACTGTTTGATAATTCGTTTTCAGAATCTTCGTCTGGGTATGCTTGTAGCATCATAAATGCGATACCTACAAACAAAACGTTTTGTAGTTTTTTCATAAAATAATAGTTTTCGGGGTTACTATGTAACAAATGTAGATAAGCAAAATAGGTTAACCACAAGTTGAAAACCTATTTACCCTACAGGAAAAACACCTTATTTTAATAAATAATAAGTAATCAAAATTTATAAAGAAGTAAACTTATTTTTTTCTTGTTTTTTATATTCAAACCAATCGTAACACTAAAAGGTATAATATATGAAAAGAAATATTTTGAACTCAAAAAAGCTTTTACTAGCCTCTATAATTCATTGCGGTTCAGTATGGTTAGGAAAGTATTTTAAAATAAATAGAATTCAAAGACTAAATAGTTAAAGCTAAAAACAAAAATTTATACAGAAACCACTCATTCTTTGTATTTCCATAAGGGTTTTTAAAAAAAGAAAACCCCGTTTTTGAACCATATCGGTCATTTTCGGGGTTTGCGATTCTTTAAATTAAAAAGAATTGTTTAGCTTAAATAATTTTTGCTAATTCTATGTATCTGGTGTGTTACTTTTTTACAAATTTCTGTACCATTTTCTCTTCACCATTACTTATTTCTAATAAATAGAAGCCAGGTTGCAAGTTACCAATCTCAATATAATCTTCTGTTAACTCACCTTTAGCAATAACTTGCCCTATTACAGAGCTTATTGTATACGCTACCTTACTCTTTTCTTCATTTTGTAGCTGAATATGTAACACATTACCTGTTGCCGGGTTAGGATACATTTTAAAATCTTCTTCAAATAGCTGAATGGTAGCATCCATATATTGTAGACGATTTATGGTGTTAAGCTCACTTCCTTTAGCGCTAGTGCCTGTTTTACCAGTTATTGTTACTTGGTCTATATAAACTTGGTCAGCGTTGGCAGAAGCATCACATTGAAAACGGAATTTACTATT
Organism: Tenacibaculum tangerinum; assembly: GCF_029853675.1. Taxonomy (NCBI): domain Bacteria; kingdom Pseudomonadati; phylum Bacteroidota; class Flavobacteriia; order Flavobacteriales; family Flavobacteriaceae; genus Tenacibaculum; species Tenacibaculum tangerinum. The sequence continues at coordinate 517,364 of NZ_CP122539.1, forward strand.
GGCAGCAAAATTGTAATTTGCTTTTTGCAGTACTACTGTTGCTGTATAGAAATAATTGTTTTGAAAATAAGAACCACTCGCATAAGTAGCTACAGTTTGCCATGTGCTACCATTGTAATAGCGTACCCAGAAATCTTCTCCATTTTCCATACTATTTGCATAAAAATAGAAAGTTACTTCAACACTATCGTAGGCAGTTAAATCATAAGATGGAGAAGTCATTGAAGAGGCAGTACCAGAATTATCTCTTAAACGTACCGAATAATTACCTTCATAAGAATATGAGCCAGAATATAAAGCACAATCTCCACCACCATCAATCCAATTGTCTAAACTACCTTCAAAATACGACTCTGATAAAATCGTGTTAGTCGCAGTAACAGATTTCGTAGTAACTCCAATTATGTTGCTTGCGTTAGAAGTATTACCGGCTTCGTCTGTTGCTTTTACTGAAAAAGTGTAATTTGTGGCAGCAGTTAAACCAGTTACTGAATAGCTTGTGCTAGTTACGGTTGCTATTTTGGTATTTGCTTGGTATACCTCATAAGCAGTTACTGCTATGTTGTCGGTAGCTGCGTTCCATGATAAATCAGCAGAAGTTTGTGTAACGTTAGCAACTGTTAAGTTACTCGGAGAAGTCGGAGCTTCGGTGTCTGGAGTTGCAGACGAACCGTCGACACTATGGCTTCCTAAACCACTAAACGTGTCTGTAGAAAGAACATCCCATTCAGCAGTTGTGTAAGAACTGTTAGGAGAAGCAACCGAAGACTTTCTTTGTAAAGTAACATCTTGAGCAAATGTAGCTGAACTATTAGGGTTACCAATTAAATCAATTAACGTAGTTCCTTTAAATAATCCCACTGCATCATTACCATTAAAAGAAAGTACACCAGTATCTGTTCTGTCGGCTTTATTTAATATAGTACTAGAGGCGCTACTATTGGCAATTACATATACATTACCAGTGGCTAGCTGACCACTTAAAGTTAATGTATTCGTCCATCCACCACCATTGGCAGCTTTTTTTAATGAATATCCAGACAAGTTTACAGTAGTTCCTGTAAAATTAGCAATTTCAATAGCTTTATTATTTGAAGAACCTTCTACATATTCAGAAATAAATACATCGGTAGCTGTACCAGTACCTCCATCTGAACCTGTATTTGTTGTTACTGAAACAGTATTGCTGGCGTTCGATTCATTTCCTGCTGCATCTTTTGCTTTTACTGAAAACGTATAATTTGTGGCAGCGGTTAAACCAGTAACGGTATATGAAATAGTAGAAATTGTAGCGATTTTAGCAGCACCATTATATACATCGTAACTTGTAACGCCCACATTATCGGTAGCTGCATTCCAAGTTAAACTAACAGAAGTTTCTGTTACATTTGAAGCAGTTAAGCTTGTAGGACTAGTAGGAGCTTGCGTATCTGAACTACCACCGCCACCATTTCCAAATAAATCTTCTGCTTGAGCTCCTCCCCAAATTTGGGTTGCGAATGCAGGATTGTCGATAAACGGATTACGGTTTCCTTGAAGATTCTCTAAAATAGGGTTGCGTTGTTTTTCAAAATCAGATACGGGATCTTCCACATTCCATTGAATAAATAACGCAAGCATGTTAGAATCTGAAGACATAGTAGCACCAGTACCTACATTTGATGGTAAGCATTGGTTACCATAACGCAAGTACATGTACATCATCATACGTGCGACATCACCTTTCCATTCATCGCCTGGATACCATCCACCTGCTACATCACCAGCATTACCAGAGCCGTTGGCAAACTTTTTACTACTTCTTTGAGAGTTAAAAGAGATGTCTGCGGGTCTAATATGATGCGCATCGGCTCCAGGACCAGAAGTTCCTAAATTAGGATTTCCTAAAGATTTTGGATATACGTGTTCTCTGTTCCATTGGGTACCTGCTGTACCTCCATTTGCATTTTTATCTCTAGTTCTGTCGGTAACATAATTTCCGTCAGTATCACTATAACCATAAATTAATAGCACTTTACTAGGGTCGGTTGGGTCTAAATCGGTTTGTTTTAAAGCATCCCAAACACCAGGAGTGTACGATAGGTTGGTTGTATGTGTGCTAATGATTTTGGTAGCTAATTCATTTTTCAATGAGGTACCTGACAAATTTAAGTTTACATCATTGTAATACGAAGGGACTTGTGAAAAAACTGATAGAGAAGCTATCAATAAAATCAAGAGTAGTTTTTGTTTCATGAAATATTTTTGAAATGTTAAGATTTTGTTAACTCGACACAAATCAATAAAAAATATAATTTTCCAATGTTACCAAAATGTTAATAATCAGCAAGCTGTCTTTTGTAGTTAACAAGTTTCTAGTATTTCCTTTATTTTATGTAAATTTGCAGGCTAAAATTAGAGATTGATTATGAAGATATCATACAATTGGTTACAACAATTTTTACAGATAGACTGGGAGGCAGAGAAAACAGGAGAATTGTTAACAGATTTAGGTCTTGAAGTAGAGGGAATTGAAAAAATAGAAAGTATAAAAGGGAGTTTGAAAGGCGTTGTTGTAGGAGAAGTTATAACTTGCGAAAAGCACCCCAATGCAGATAAGTTAAAGGTTACTACTGTTAATTTAGGAAATGGCAGCCCTGTACAAATTGTATGTGGTGCTCCTAATGTTGCAGCAGGGCAAAAAGTTCCTGTAGCTACTATTGGTACGATGTTGTATGATGAAAAAGGGGAAGGTTTTAAAATTAAAAAGGGAAAGATTCGAGGAGAGGAGAGTCATGGAATGATTTGTGCCGAAGACGAGTTAGGTTTAGGACAAAGCCATGACGGTATTATGATTTTAGACGAAACTTTAGTCCCAGGTACTCCGTGTTCAGAAGTTTTTAATATCGAAACAGATTATGTTTTTGAAATTGGTTTAACACCAAACCGAACAGATGCTATGAGTCATTATGGTGTTGCACGTGACTTACGCGCAGGGTTAATTCAGCAAGGAACTAGTATGGAATTGATTTCTCCATCGGTTTCAAATTTTCATGTTGATGAACGCACTCATAAAATTGATATTGTAGTAGAAAATAAAGATTTAGTACCGCGCTATTGTGGGATTACTATTACCGATGTTGAAGTAAAGGAATCTCCAGAATGGATTCAAAATAGATTGAAAGCCATAGGGTTAACTCCAAAGAATAATATTGTGGATATTACGAACTACGTGTTACACGAGTTAGGACAACCCTTACACGCTTTTGATGCTTCAAAAATTAGAGGAGGTAAAGTAGTGGTAAAAACCTTAGAAGAAGGAACGAAGTTTACAACCTTAGATGAGGTAGAAAGAGAATTATCTTCTGAAGATATTATGATTTGTGATGCCGATGAAAACCCGTTATGTATAGGCGGAGTGTTTGGAGGAGCAAAATCGGGAGTTACTGAGCATACAACCTCTATTTTCTTAGAAAGCGCCTATTTCAATCCAGTATCAATACGAAAAACAGCCAAACGTCACGCACTAAATACCGACGCTTCTTTCCGTTTTGAAAGAGGAATCGATATCAATACTACAAAATATGCGTTAAAACGTGCTGCTTTATTAATCGAAGAGTATGCAGGAGGAAAAATGTCTTCTGATATTCTAGATTTCTACCCAGCAAAAGTTGAAGATTTTGAAGTATTCTTATCTTTCGAGAATGCGTACAGGTTAATAGGTCAAGAAATACCTAAAGAAACTATTAAAAAAATCTTAGCTTCACTAGAAATTAAAATTAACAGTGTTACCGATGCAGGCTTAGGTTTAGTAGTACCTTCATACCGAGTAGACGTTCAGCGTGAAGCGGATATCATAGAAGAAATTTTACGTGTTTACGGATATAATAACATAGAATTTTCTCATAAGTTAAATACCTCTATTTCCTTTGATGATGATAAGGAAGTAAAAATTGAAAACATTGTAGCCAATCAGTTAACATCGTTAGGATTTAATGAAACTATGGCGAATTCGTTAACGAAGGGTGATTATATTGAGCTGTCTGATAACTTAAATGCCGATTTTAACGTAGAAATGCTAAATCCGTTAAGTAACGACTTAAAAGTAATGCGTCAATCGTTATTGTTTAGTGGTTTAGAGTCGGTTGCATACAATATCAACAGAAAAAACAATTCACTAAAGTTTTATGAGTTCGGTAAAACCTATCATAAATATGAAAGCGGATACCAAGAAGACAAGCATTTAACTTTGTTTGTCACAGGTACGAGAACACAAGATAGTTGGAAGGTAGCTACACAAACATCAGACTTCTTTTACCTTAAAGGAATTGTAACAACCTTATTAAGCCGTTTAGGAATTGATACTTTAAAAACTACTCCAACAAAATCGGATGTGTTTTCAGAAGGAATTACCCTAAGCTTAGGAAAAACAAAGTTGGTTGAATTGGGAGTGGTGAAAAGAGCCATCTTAAAAGAGTTTTCAATAAAACAAGAAGTATTGTTTGCTGACTTTAATTGGCAGAATATTCTAGATTTAGTAGGCAAGAAAAAAATAAAAGTAGCAGATTTACCTAAATTTCCAGCTGTAAAGCGTGATTTAGCCTTGTTATTAGATAATAAAGTTGAATTCAAAGAAATTTATAACTTGGCATTTCAGTCAGAAAGAAAATTATTGAAAGAAGTAGATTTGTTTGATGTATATGAAGGCGACAAATTGCCAGAAGGTAAAAAGTCGTATGCGGTAAGCTTTGTTATTCAAGATGAAAACAAAACTTTGGCAGATAAACAAATAGATAAAATAATGCAGAAATTACAGCAAACATTCGAAAAGAATTTAGATGCTGTATTACGATAATTCAGAAGCTCCATTTTTGGAGCTTTTTTTATAGTTAACCCATAAGACAAACTAAAATAACTAATGTATAAATCAATTATTCGCCCGATTTTCTTTTTGTTTGATCCAGAAAAAATTCATCATTTTACCTTTTCATTAGTAAAGTTTTTATCGAAAATACCGGGAATCCCCGCTATTTTTAGAGGCATGTATCAAGTAAACGATACAAAATTAGAGCGCAATTTATTCGGGTTAACATTTAAAAACCCTGTAGGATTAGCAGCAGGATTTGATAAAAATGCAGTGCTGTATAATGAACTGGCAAATTTTGGCTTTGGTTTTGTTGAAATTGGTACGGTAACCCCAAAGGGTCAAGTAGGAAACCCAAAAAAGCGTTTGTTCCGCTTACAAGATGATAAAGGAATTATTAACCGAATGGGATTTAATAATGAAGGATTAGAAGCAGCCATCGAACAATTAAAAAAGAACAAAGGAAAAATAATAATAGGAGGAAATATAGGTAAGAATACCTTAACAGCTCCTGAGAATTATACCGAAGACTACATAGCCTGTTTCAAAGGACTATACCCGTATGTAGATTATTTTGTACTGAATGTAAGCTGTCCGAATGTATCGAGTCATGCCAAGCTAGAAGATGTCGATTATTTGAAGGAATTGATTACCGAAGTTCAAAAAATAGATACAGAATTATCGGAAGATCGTAGTCGAGATTCATTGGTTGCTGAGCGTAGTCGAAGCAAACCTATCTTATTAAAAATAGCTCCAGACTTAAACAACCAACAATTAGACGAAATCATTCAATTGGTGGCAGAAACAAAAATTGACGGAGTCATCGCATCAAACACATCGGTAAATAGAGATAACTTAAAAGCTTCTAAAGAGCGTTTACAAGAAATCGGAAACGGAGGAGTAAGCGGACAGCCAGTAAAAGACAAAAGCACGAAAGTTATTCAATACTTAGCAAAGAATTCTAACAAAGCATTTCCAATTATTGGAGTAGGAGGTATTCACTCTGAAAAAGATGCCTTAGAAAAGCTAGAAGCAGGGGCAGACCTAGTGCAGATTTATACAGGATTTATTTACGAAGGACCTAGCTTGGTAAAGAGAATCAATAAAGCTATTTTATCAAAACAATACTAAAGCATTCTATCAATTTTCTTACATCAACCTATCGCTTTTACCTTTATTAAGTATATTGTAAAACCATTTATAAAAAGTTAATTAAGGAATGAGTTTCAAGAAAAAATACGATTTAGTTTGTGTCGGAGGAGGTATCATGAGTGCTAACCTAGCACTATTGGCTAAATTAATACATCCTGAATTGGATATTTTAATTGTAGAAAAACTAAATGAGGTTGCTAAAGAAAGTTCATCTGCATGGAACAATGCTGGCACAGGGCATGCCGCTTTGTGTGAGTTGAATTATTATCCTGAAAAAGAAGACGGAACCATCGCTATTGAAAAAGGGATAAAAATTAGCAAACAGTTTGAAATTTCAAAACAATTTTGGGCATATTTAGTTGAAGAAAACCTATTGAATAACCCCAAAGAATTTGTACATCCAGTAACCCATTACAGTTGGGTAACAGATAAGGAAAATAGCGATTATTTAGAAAAAAGATATCATGCTTTGAAAAAGCACTATATGTTTAACTCTATAGAGTTTACTAGAGATCAAAAAAAGATGAGCCAATGGTTTCCTTTAATTGCAAATAACAGAGAGGAAAATGAAATTATGGCAGCCTCTAAAGTGGGCAGAGGAACTGAAGTAAACTACGAGGTGCTAACAAAAGCGATGTTTAAGGTTTTAAAAGAGCAATACAATACGCCAGTACACTGTAATTTTGAAGTATTAGACGTTGATCCAGACCCTGAAATAGATTGGACTGTGAAGTTGAAAGATACCCAAACGGAAGAGGAGTATGCCATTGATGCTGAACACGTTTTTATAGGAGCAGGAGGAGGAAGTTTATTGTTGTTACAAAAAGTAGAAATTGATGAAAAAGAAGGGTATGGAGGTTTTCCAGTGAGTGGAGAATGGCTCGTATGTAACAACGAAAAATTAATCAATCAACATGAAGCAAAAGTATACAGTAAAGCAGGTTCAGGAGAACCACCCATGTCTACACCTCACTTAGACACTCGGTACATTGACGGTAAAAAACAATTAATGTTTGGTCCTTTTGCGGGTTTTAGTCCTAAATTTTTAAAAGAAGGCTCTAATCTAGACTTATTAAAATCGATTCAAATAGACAATATCTCTCCCATGTTAGGAGCTTTTTGGCAAAACCTTCCTCTTACAAAATATTTGATAGAACAAGTATTGATGGACAAAGAAGATAGAATGAATTCACTACGTACTTTTATGAAGGAAGCAAAAAGTGAAGACTGGGAAGTAATGAAAGCAGGACAAAGAGTGCAAATAATAAAAAAAGATGATTATGAGACAGGAAAACTTCAGTTTGGTACAGAGGTAGTAAGTAGCAAAAATGGAAGTATTACTTGTTTATTGGGAGCTTCACCAGGAGCATCAACAGCTACCGCTATAATGCTATCGGTTTTAGAAAAAGCATTTCCAAACATAGTACAATCTGATAAAGTACAAGAAAAACTAGCTAAAATAGTTCCTTTTTATACCCATGAAGTAACAGAAGATCTTTTCAACAAACAATTGAAAAGAACGAAGCATATTTTAAAATTATAAAAATAATAGTTCAATGCTAGAAACCCTTATCTCTTTTGTATTGGCTACGGCGACTTTAGCGATTTCACCAGGACCCGATAATATTTTTGTACTTACCCAAAGCATTGTAAATGGTAAAAAATACGGATTAGCTACCGTTGCTGGTTTAATGACAGGATGCATTATTCATACTACTTTGGTAGCCTTTGGAGTTTCGGAAATTATCAAACAAAACCCGAATTTATTTTTTGTTATTAAACTATTTGGAGCAGGATATTTACTGTATTTGGCGTATCAAGTATATAAAAGTGATGCGAACATTGCGTTTTCAACTGAGAATGTTCAGAAAAAATCAACCTTACAATTATTTAAAACGGGTTTTTGGATGAATGTACTAAACCCGAAAGTAACCGTTTTCTTTTTAGCTTTTTTTCCCCAATTCTTATTTTCTGATACCTTACCAACCGTTATCCAATTTTATGTATTAGGAGGGTTGTTTATTCTAACATCGTTTCTAATTTTTTCTTCCTTTGCTATCTTAGCAGGAAAAATTTCTGATTACATCAAACAACACGATAAAGTAGGAATATACTTAAAATGGGCACAGATTGTAGTTTTTGTTGGGATTGCTCTGTTGATTTTATTGTAAAACTAACGCAACCATTTTATCATTTTAGGAAAAGCGGGAACAGAAGAATCTTCATTGTTGCTTTCATGGCAGAGTCCCATCCATGTTAATAACGGAAGTCCAATATAATTTTTACTTTCAAACTGCTCAATCAACCATTTTGATTGGTTTTTATAACCGTTTTCATGAAATACTACTTCAGGGGCTAAGTTTAGTTTTTGTAAGGCAGCATACGACCACAAAATAGTTACAATTTCATCACCAGCACTGGGCCAATCTTCAGGCATTTCAGGAGTGCCAATAAGTGGTCTTTGTGCTTCCAAAGTAACTGCGATATGACCAGCTTCATGTAATAAATCTCCAGGATATTGTAGTTTGCTTTTATCAACTAAAATACGTCCTCTATACAATTTTAAACCAGGTAAAAAACAAGGTTCGTTTAATGCTGTGTATATAATATCAATCCCTATTTCCTCAATAAAAGCAGTTATAACGTTCAATTCTTTCTGCTGATGGTGCATCATCTCCAATTATTTCTTACTAAAAGTTGTTCAATATGAGCGTAATGATGTTCGCAGTGCCATGCATAAATACCAATATTTTCTTTTAAACTTACTTCTTCATGGCCATCTGGATGGATAAATGATTTACGTAAATCATTTTCAGTTAAGCCTTTTAAGAAGTACACCCATTTTGCATGCAAGGCTTTTAACGTATTTAATGAAAGTTGTATAGGAGCTTTTTTAGAGTCGAAAAGTGCCGCCCAACGATCTTCAAAATAGGCTTTTATAACAGGTTTGTCTTCTGTTAGCGTCCATTTAAACCGAGTATAGGAATTATGGTGGCTGTCGGCACAATGATGTATAACTTGTCTAATGGTCCAACCTTCTTTTCTATAGGGTGTATCTAGTTGCTCTTCAGATAAATTAGAAACAAGTTTGTGTAGTTTTTCTGGAAACGCTTCTATAATACAAATCCAGTCATTAATCAGTTCAGGAGAAATTTCTATGGGAATTTGAGGTTTTCCAATTGGATATTTTAACTCTTCCATTATTCTGTACTCTTTGAAGTTAGCTTTTCTAAGTTTCGTTTGGCACTGCTGTTTTCAGCATTAATTGCGAGCGCTTTTTTATAATACTCAATAGCTTTTATGGTATCTTTCATGTAAACATAAGCATCTCCAGCACTGTCGTAAGTATTGGAGCTATTTGGGTATAATTCAATATTAATTTTAAAGATAGTAATTGCTTTTTTAAGTTCCTCTTTTTTAAGATAGTGATATCCTAACCTATTTAAATTCCTTTCTCGAATTACAGGACTCAAACTATCTTTTTCTTTAATAGCTTTATAGCCTTTTAAAGCGGCTTCAAAATTACCTTCCGCCAAGTATTCACTGGGAGTTTTTTCTCCTTTTTTTAGTTTTTTAAAGATATATTTTTTGCCTTTATGCTCTCGCTTTTCAGCTAATACTATCTCATTTTTAGTAGTATTAAAAATAAGTTTTTCATTGAGTTCTCGCACATAAAAAGAAGAATCGTTCACCTTTAAAGGTTCTAAATTTTGATTACGCCATTTAATGAGCAATTTAAGGTCTTTATTGAAGGTAACTTCTATAATTTCATCAGCATTAAAATAATAACGCCCTGCAACTTTCTCTACAAATTTTGTAGGGTTAGTTTCAGAAGTACAACTAGCAAGTAAAAGTATAAGTGAGAGTATTAAAAATTTGACTTTCATTTTTTGGTTAGTTTTTATTATAAATAATTATATATACGACGACCACAAGCAAAATAAGTTACAAATTAAGTTATTTATAGCTTTTGTTGGCATAAGAATTGAGTAATAAATAAAGCAAAAACCATTGATAAATATATATACCCCTTGTTTATCAGTTGTTTGTGTTTTTTTTGGTGGTTTTTATTTTTTATAAAATGCTTAAAAGTGCCACTATGACATAATAAATAAGATATGAGCAAATCAAAAATATTACATTTAGACAGTTTGTCGCTTGAAGACGTTTTTAATGAGGATTCTGAGTTAATTCCATTACTTACTCCAGAAGACGAAGAGTTAATAAATAGAGAAAGTATTCCAGAAGAGTTACCAATTCTTCCTCTGCGTAATACCGTATTATTTCCGGGAGTAGTTATTCCGATTACGGCGGGTAGAGATAAATCTATTCAGCTAATAAAAGATGCGAACAAAGGAGATAAAGTTGTTGGAGTTGTAGCGCAAAAAAATAGCGAAGTTGAAGACCCTGGAACTGAGGATATCTTTCATACTGGAGTGGTGGCTCAAATACTAAGAGTCCTAAAAATGCCAGACGGTAATACCACGGTAATTATCCAAGGTAAGAAACGTTTTGAAATAGAAGAAATTACCAAAGAAGAACCGTATTTAAAAGCGCGTGTAAAGGAAGCTGTTGATGAGCGGGAGATTGATGACCAAAAGGAGTTTGACGCTATTATCGATTCGATAAAAGAACTCGCATTAGAGGTAATTAAAGAAAACCCTATGTTACCTTCAGAGGCATCTTTTGCAATAAAAAATATTCAATCAAACTCATTTTTGGTGAACTTTATTTCATCAAATATGGAATTAAGTGTATCGCAAAAGCAAGTGTTGTTAGAAAAAGACAACTTAAAAGAGCGTGCACTGTTAACTCTAAAAAACCTAGACAAGGAATTACAAAAGTTGCAATTGCGTAACGATATTCAGTCTAAAACACGTTCCGATTTAGACAAGCAACAGCGTGAATATTACTTGCATCAGCAATTAAAAACAATTCAAGATGAATTAGGTGGCGTGTCTCACGATCAAGAATTAGATGAGATGCGAGCGAAAGCAAAAGACAAAAAATGGAGCAAAGAGGTAGGAGAGACGTTTGAAAAAGAATTAAATCGTTTAAAACGTATGAATCCTCAAATGGCTGAATATGGAGTACAACGCAACTACCTCGAGTTGATGTTAGAGTTACCGTGGGGAGCCTACTCTAAAGATAAGTTTGACTTAAAAAGAGCTCAAAAAATATTAGACAGAGACCATTTTGGTTTAGAGAAAGTAAAAGATCGAATTATAGAACACTTAGCTGTTTTAAAATTACGTGGAGATATGAAGTCGCCCATTATTTGTTTGTACGGACCTCCAGGGGTTGGTAAAACATCGTTGGGTAAGTCGGTAGCAGAAGCTTTGGGGCGTAAGTATGTGCGCATGTCTTTAGGAGGTTTGCGAGATGAAGCTGAAATTCGTGGACATCGTAAAACCTATATTGGAGCAATGCCAGGGCGTTTAATTCAAAATATTAAAAAAGCAGGTACTTCAAATCCAGTGTTTGTATTAGATGAAATTGATAAATTGGGGCAAAGCCACCAAGGAGATCCTTCTTCTGCCATGTTAGAGGTATTAGATCCAGAACAAAATACAGCATTTTACGATAATTATTTAGAGGTTGGATACGACCTTTCTAAAGTGTTGTTTATAGCCACAGCGAATAATCTTAGTCAGATTCCTTGGGCATTGCGTGATCGTATGGAAATTATCAATGTTACAGGATACACTATTGAAGAAAAGATAGAGATAGCTAAAAAATACTTGTTTCCAAAGCAGTTAAAAGAGCACGGACTGTCAAAAGAGCATCTTACTGTTGGTAAAAAACAAATAGAAAAAATAGTAGAAGGGTATACACGAGAATCTGGAGTACGAGGATTGGAAAAGCAAGTGGCTAAAGTAGTTCGTTACGCTGCAAAATCAATTGCAATGGAAGAAGAATACAATGTTGTGTTAACAAACGAAGACATTGAAACTATTTTAGGACCTGCTCGTTTAGAGCGTGGTAAATATGAAAACAATGACTCTGCAGGAGTTGTTACAGGTTTGGCTTGGACAAGTGTTGGAGGAGATATTTTATTTATTGAATCTATTTTATCAAAAGGAAAAGGAAATCTTTCAATTACTGGTAATTTAGGTACGGTAATGAAAGAGTCTGCAACCATCGCAATTAAGTATATAAAGTCGAATGCTGAAGAGTTTGGAATCAATCCTGAGATACTAGATAAATACGATGTACATATCCACGTACCCGAAGGAGCTACGCCGAAAGACGGACCAAGTGCAGGGATTACCATGCTGACTTCACTGGTTTCAGTATTTACACAACGTAAAGTAAAAAGTAAGCTAGCCATGACAGGTGAAATAACATTACGAGGTAAGGTATTGCCAGTAGGAGGTATCAAAGAAAAAATACTGGCTGCTAAGCGAGCCAATATCAAAGAAATTATCTTATGTGCAGATAATAAAAGAGATATAGAAGAAATAAAAGAAAGTTACTTAAAAGGACTCAAATTCCATTATGTAACTGATATGAGCGAAGTAATCGATATAGCACTTACCAAGCAAAAAGTTAAGAATGCTAAGAAATTAATTTAAATATTATCGACACTATACCATAAAGTGTGTCAATTTATTTATTGAGGGTTTTGCTTTTTTGAGTTGAACCCTTTTTCTAATCTCCTAAAAAAACCACCTAAAACTAGGTGGTTTTTTAGTATAGGTAATACCAGTTGCTATTGAAATTACTCTAAAGTAATATTTTCTTGATTTTTAAGAATATCTTCCATCGTTTCTCTTTTTCTAATCAAATAGTCTTTTCCTTTGTAAATCATCACCTCTGCAGGTTTGAATCTCGAATTGTAATTCGAAGCCATAGAAAAACAGTAAGCTCCTGCGTTGTGGAAACACAAAATATCATCCTCAGAAATTTCATTAATTCTTCGATTCGAGCCAAAAGTGTCGGTCTCACAAATATACCCAACAATGCTATAGAATCGTTCTCGACCTTTTGGGTTTGACAAGTTTTCTATATAGTGATACGAATTGTAAAACATAGGACGTATGAGGTGGTTTAAACCGCTGTCGATACCTGCAAAAACTGTAGAAGTTGTTTGTTTAATTACATTTACTTTGGCTAAGAAATAGCCAGCTTCACTCACTAAAAATTTTCCAGGCTCGAACATTAAAGTGACTTCTTTACCGTAATCTTTACAAAATTCATTAAATCGAGTCGATAATTTTTCTCCTAATTCAACAATGTCTGTTGAAATATCATCTTTTTTGTAAGGCACCTTAAATCCACTTCCAAAATCAATGAAATCAATATCTTCAAATTGTTTCGCTGTATCAAATAAAATTTCAGTAGCTCTCAAAAAAGTATCGATGTCTAAAATATCAGAACCTGTATGCATGTGAATTCCGTTAATGTGCATTCCCGTATTTTCAACGACTCTTTTTATATGAGGCACTTGGTGAATAGAAATTCCAAATTTAGAATCGATATGACCTACCGATATTTTACTGTTACCACCTGCCATTACATGCGGATTGATACGGATACAAACAGGAATGGTAGGATGTTTTTGTCCGAATAATTCTAAAATAGATAGGTTGTCAATGTTAATTTGAACCCCTAGTTTAGCAACTTCTTCTATTTCTTGTAAAGAAACACCGTTAGGAGTATATATAATTTTTTGTGGCTCAAAACCAGCCAGCAAACCCAATTTAACTTCTTGAATAGAAACAGTATCTAAACCACTATTTAACGTATTAAAAACCTTTAAGATATTAATATTCGATAGTGCTTTAACTGCGTAATTAATTTTTACATTTTTTACTTTAGAAAACGCAGTTGTTATTTTTTTGTACTGAGCAATAATTTTTTCTGTGTCGTAAACATACAAAGGTGACTGATACTTGCCCGCTAACTTTAAAAGATCTTGTCTATTCATTTACTATAAATTTAGCTCACAAAAGTATATAGGTAAATGATTAGAAAAAATAAAATAAAAGAAATTTACAAATTGTGCTTTTTTTGTGAAATTAAGTGTTTTGCATCTTCTTAAAAGGGGGTTTTCCTGTACTAATCTATTTAAAAAAGAATCATATTTGCAACGAAGTAAATTTTAGGGGATTTATTTTGAACAAAAGGATATTTTAAGGGGATAAAATATCATTAAAAAAACTCTAGCGGTCAGCCGCTAGAGTTTTTATGTTTTATGTCAACTGTAGTTTTTAAGAATTGAATTTTGTAGCAACTTCTTCGGCAATTCCTACAATTACCTCACTAGCCTTTACAATACTTTCAGCAGGAACGTACTCATAACGACCATGAAAATTATGTCCGCCCGCAAAAATATTGGGGCATGGCAATCCTTTGTACGATAGTTGAGACCCATCAGTACCGCCACGAATCGGCTTAATTATAGGGGTAATTCCCATATCTTTCATTACGTCTTCGGCAATATCAACAATATGCATTACAGGAGTTACCTTTTCTTTCATGTTAAAATACTGATCTTTAATTTCAACAGAAACTAATTTTTGTCCGCGTTTTGCATTTAAAACTTCCGCTAAATCTAACATTGCCTTTTTACGATGGTTAAACTGCTCCATATCATGATCTCTAATAATATAGTTGAGCGTTGTTTGCTCCACTTTACCTTCCATGTGGTGTAAGTGGAAAAAACCTTCATAACCTGTAGTTTTTTCAGGAACTTCATCTTCAGGCAGTGCATTAATAAATTCACTAGCAATAAGCATAGAGTTAATCATTTTACCTTTTGCATACCCAGGGTGTACAATTTTACCGTTAATTGTAACGGTAGCACTAGCGGCATTAAAGTTTTCATATTCTAACTCCCCAATTTGGCTTCCGTCCATCGTATACGCCCATTCAGCTCCAAATTTTTCTACATCGAATAGGTGGGCGCCTTTCCCTACTTCTTCATCGGGGGTAAAGCAAATACGAATTTTTCCATGCTTTATTTCAGGGTGTTGAATTAAGTATTCCATGGCAGAAACAATCTCAGTAACTCCAGCTTTATCATCGGCACCTAAGAGCGTAGTACCATCGGTAGTAATAATGGTTTGCCCTTTGTATTGTAATAAGTCTTCAAAATAGTCAGGAGATAAAACGATGTTTTCTTCTTCGTTTAAAACAATATCTTTTCCGTTGTAATTCTCATGAATTTGAGGTTTTACATTAGCTCCAGTAAAATCTGGACTCGTATCGATATGCGCCACAAAGCCAATAGTAGGAACTTCATAGTCTAAGTTACTAGGTAACGTAGCCATTAAATAGCAGTTCTCGTCAAGTTCTACCTCTTCCATGCCTATTTCTTTCAGTTCTTTTTCAAGAACCTTGGCTAAATCCCATTGCTTTTCAGTACTTGGAAAAGCAGGATTGTTAGGGTCACTTTCCGTATCAATCGTTACATACTTTATAAATCGGTCGATTATATGTTGTTTGTTCATCGTAGTATTTTTAAAGTCTCAAAAATAGCCATTTCAAACGTATTTTATCAATTGAAACACCCTAAATTTCTGTGTTCGTTTTTTTAAAATAAGCAATTAGCAAATCAACCACATAACTATAGGATTGAATTCCTTTAGATTGGTTGTTCGCTTTTAAATACGAATTGTATCCTTTTTTAAAATAGGGTTCAACAGGGTTTTCATAGTGTTTCCAAAATGCATACGTTGCCTTGTAATCTTTATAAACCCCTTTGTTTACAGTTTTTGCAATTTCTTTACCTACTTCTTTGTCTCTTTTGTATACCTGACTAATGCAATAATTATATGCCATTCGATATCCTGAATAGTTAAAATACACGTCTTTATGAGCAGTAGAAGCTAAAAAACCTACAAAATTGGCGTCATTTTCAGCTGCCCAACCAATTTGGTGCGCCATTTCATGACAAGTTGTAGCAGGATATCCTGTTTTAGGAATCATATAATTTACTTGTGCCTCTCCTGTGATAGGATTCAAATATCCTGAGGTTCCGCTATACGATTGAAATAAGCTTATCAACGAACTTTTAATCGATGAAGTTTGATAAGTCAGTTGTGGATATGTTTTCGAGAGCTCTTTAAATCCGTTAGGAGCCAACTTATAAATCTCACTTCGAGAATAGGGAACGATGACAGCTACAGTATCGTTTTTCGTAATTTGTAAATGGATTTTATTCAATTCGGCTACAATTTTTTTGGTGGTAGCAACAAGCTCTTCGGTGGTATATTCAGACTGTTCCAAGTCAAGATTTTTAGCTAAAGGCTCTCTAAAATAATTCAACGACCAAAAAGCATAAAAACAAAAGTAACCAATAGACAGAATGGCGATAAATTTCACAAGTTTAGGAAAGAAGTTTTGAAACCTTTTTTTAAATAGAACAAACATAGATTTTACTAAAAAAAACAAAAGAATCAATCCGAGAACATCGCCTACAGAAAAGGGAAACCAGCCCAAAATAATTCGGAAGAAACGTGAAACTTTCGGGTATATTCCAGTACTGTAATAAAATTCAATCCAATGAGGTTTTTGGCTTAAAAATTGCACTAAAATCACTTGAATTGGCAATAATAACGCAATAAAAATAGTTGTTTTGGGTCGCTGCATGTCCCCAAAAATAAGAAAGATATAACGTTATCAACAAGTTAATAACAATTTTGTTTACAAAATTTGTGCATAAAGAAATTTAGAGAGTATCACTATAAATATCATCTTAAAAAATTACATTTGCTCTTATGGAAAGAACCCAATCTCTAAAAGGAACAAAAATAGATAAAGCTAGAATTATTAGCTTGGAAAAAGGGAAGTTACCACCACAGGCTTTAGAATTAGAAGAGGCCGTTTTGGGGGCAATGATGATTGACAAAAAAGGGATTGATGAAGTCATTGATATTTTACACCCTGAAGCTTTCTACGATAGAAGGCATCAAGAGATTTATGAAGCAATTTACAGCCTGTTTCAAAACTCCGAGCCCATCGATTTACTTTCGGTATCGAACCAACTCAAGAAAAACGGAAAATTAGATTTAGCAGGAGGAGATTTTTACTTAATTGGCTTAACCCAAAAAGTAGCTTCTTCAGCACATATTGAATTTCACTCTAGAATTATTCTAGAAAAATTTATACAACGTAAACTCATTACTATTTCTTCTGAAATTATTGAAAATGCCTACGATGAAACGGTGGATGTTTTTGATTTGTTAGACGATGCCGAAGCCAAATTGTTTGAGGTTACTCAAGGAAATCTTAAAAAAGGAGCCGAAAGAGCCGATTCATTAGTACAACAATCAATTAATAAAATCCAGGAAATTTCTACCAAAGAAGGGATGAGTGGATTGGCAACTGGATTTACCAAATTAGACGCTCTAACGTCAGGTTGGCAGCCTACCGATTTAATTATTATTGCAGCACGTCCGGGTATGGGTAAAACGGCATTCGTAATTTCGATGGCGAAAAATATGGCAATTGATTTCGGACACCCTGTAGCTTTATTCTCCTTAGAGATGTCGTCGGTACAGTTAATTACACGTATGATTTCTTCGGAAACAGGATTGACTTCTGAAAAACTACGTAAAGGAAATCTAGAACCACACGAATGGGAGCAACTAAACGTAAAAGTTAAAAAATTGTCTGATGCTCCTATTTTTATTGATGATACCCCTGCATTGTCTATTTTCGATTTACGTGCCAAAGCACGTCGTTTGGTGTCGCAACACGGTGTTAAAATTTTAGTAATTGATTACTTGCAGTTAATGACCGCTGGTGGAGCAGGAGGAAACCGTGAACAAGAAATTTCGACGATTTCACGTAACTTAAAAGCATTGGGTAAAGAATTGAATGTACCCGTAATTGCACTTTCTCAGTTATCGCGTGCGGTGGAAACTCGTGGAGGAAGTAAACGTCCGTTACTATCCGACCTTCGTGAATCGGGAGCGATTGAGCAAGATGCCGATATTGTATCGTTTATTTACCGTCCGGAATACTACGGAATGACGGAATGGGACGACGACGATCATTCACCATGTGAAGGACAAGGAGAGTTTATCGTGGCAAAACATCGTAACGGTGGATTGGATAACATCCGTTTGAAATTTACAGGACATTTAGCAAAATTCTCAGATTTAGAAGAAGGCTTTAGCAGTGAGTTCCAGTCGAGTATGAACTCAGGATTCAATGATGAAGTATCGTCAAGTAATTTTGCTTCACCAGAAGATGCTTTTGGACCGAGTGATGATGATGTTCCGTTTTAAAAACTAGTAAGTGACAACATTTTTTGTAGTTTTAGCAATTTCAGTATATATGGCTATTTTTATCTTTGGATATAGAGAGGACTATAAAAGAAACCCTAAAGAATTTTTTAGAACACTCGTGGCTATGCCAGTTGGAATGTTTTTATCTTATTTCGGTTTTAAAAAGCTAGAAGCTAAGCTTAAAAAATGGACCGAAGAAAAATAGTGTCGATAAGTATTAAAATAATATTGAATACACAATTGCTAAAAAGTAATTGTGTATTTTAGTTTTTCAAATGAAACAATTTATATACATACTAACATTTTTCCTTTTTTCAAATACACTGTGGGCATCGTTTGTGTATGTACCTATGAGTAATGAAAATCAAAAAAATCATTTAAAAGCCTATGGCATTGTGTATTATGCCTTGCAGAATGGTTTAAAAGCCAAATGGTTGTTGAATTATGACGGCGGTGCTTTTTTGATAGAAAACAATCAAGCTGTTGAAAATGAGTGTAAAATAAGAGGCGTATCGTATCAAATTATTTCAGATGCAAAATCAGCATTAATCTTAGAAGAAATTTCATCGCCTTCAAAAAATCAAGAAGCGGTAACCTTAGAGAAGGCACCTAAAATAGCGGTGTATTCTCCGAAAGATAAAATGCCTTGGGACGATGCGGTGACCATGGTGTTAACCTATGCTGAAATTCCGTTTGACGTGGTATACGATGAAGAAGTATTGAATGACAAACTGTTGTTATACGAGTGGTTGCATTTACATCACGAAGACTTTACAGGGCAATACGGACGCTTTTACGGTGCTTTTAGAACCGCTCCTTGGTATATTCAACAGAAAAAAGATGCGGAAGCACTCGCCCAAAAACTCGGATATACAAAGGTTTCAGAGGAAAAAGGTGCTGTAGCTAAAAAAATACGCGATTATGTAGTAGGAGGTGGTTTTATGTTTGCCATGTGCTCAGCCACCGATAGTTTTGATATTGCACTCGCTGCCGATGGCGTAGATATTTGTGAAGGCATGTTTGATGGTGATGCTTCAGAGCCCAATTATCAGTCGAAAATAGACTTCAATAAAACCTTTGCATTTAAAGATTTTGAACTGATTCGAAATCCTACTACTTATGAGTTTTCTTCAATTGACATGACCCGTAAGCGCCGTATTCAAAAAGAGGTAGATTACTTCGTGCTTAAAGAGTTTTCAGCAAAATGGGACCAAGTTCCCACCATGTTAACGCAGAATCATACGGTGTTAGTCAAAGGTTTTATGGGACAAACGACGTCTTTTGACCCCAATATGATAAAACCTACCATTATTGTTTTAGGAGAAAATAAAACCAATAGAGAAGGACGTTACATTCACGGAACCAAAGGAAAAGGAATGTTTACTTTTTACGGAGGGCATGATCCTGAAGATTATCAACATCGGGTAGGAGACCCAAAAACAGAGTTAGACTTGCATCCTACCTCTCCGGGCTACCGTTTAATCCTGAACAATGTACTATTTCCAGCAGCTAAAAAGAAAAAACAGAAAACCTAACTTAATTTGAGAACATTCCCCGTAAAGGTTAACTAATGTGTTGGCAGTTCTGCTAATGACTTTTGACATAATGATTCGGTACTCATAGGTCGCTGTTAGTTTTTTATTGGTCTCAAAAATAGTTAAAACTATGCACTTTAGTGCATTTCGCTTTAGCTTCTAAAAATACTTACCTTTGTTTTTATGTCAGAACAAAGGGTAAATGGACACACGGTTTCTCGTTTAACCGTTCACATAGTTTGGAGTACGAAATACCGTTATTCAGTTTTACAAGGAGATATTCAGAAGGATTGCCGAAAAATTCTGATACAAATTTGCGATGTGGAAAGGATTAATATACTGAAAAAGGATTTGTCAGCAACGCTTATGTTCATGTGCACTTAGAGTATCGGTGTTTCCAGAACATCAGTACTATAGTAAAAAAGTTAAAAGGTCGTAGTCCACGAAAGCTTCAAGAAAAATTCCAGAATTGAAGAAGTGTTATTTTGGTAGGTACTTTTGGTCAATAGTTTTAGGATATAGAAGTACAGGTGTAATATCACCGATAAAATGGTAAATGAATATTTGGAGCATTGTCGAAAATACTATTTAACAGGTAGCGTATTTTAGTTGGTTTTAATATAAGTATTGATAAAAATAGAAAAGCAACAGACTCTGAAAAATAGGAAGTTCTAACTGTTGAATTGGTTTAACCTTTACAATGATTTGGGTTAAAAATAATGTAGGAGTTTAGGGGTGGTTTTGTTTCATAATATTTTGTAAATTTAAATCCTAGGTTGATAGTCAAGGATTTGAATTTCTGAGGCTTGCGTCGAAATAAGCATAACGACTTCGTTGGATATCTGTTGGATTTGTCTTGACGGAGTCAATTGAATAGTGAGAATTTAATTGATATGGAATTTATAGATTATTATAAAGTTTTAGGAATAGATAAAAAAGCTACAGCAGCTGAAATAAAAAAAGCGTATCGGAAGTTAGCAAGAAAGTACCATCCTGACACCAATCCGAATGACGAAGAAGCAAAGAAGAAGTTTCAACAAATAAATGAAGCGAATGAAGTATTGAGTAATTCTGAAAATCGTAAAAAATACGATGCCTACGGAAAAAACTGGCAACATGCTGAGGCTTATGAAGAGGCAAAAAAACAACAAGGCTATCAAAGCGGATTTGGTAACGGAGGTTTTAATCAGCAATACTCCTCGTCAGGTTTTGACGGAACTGATTTTTCTGACTTTTTTAACACAGCATTTGGAGGCAGAAGAAGTTCAAGAAGACGCTCAACGCAATTTAGAGGACAAGATTTCAATGCCACGTTGCAATTGAATTTAAGAGATGTGTACACTTCACAAAAGCAAGTATTAACCGTTAATGGTAAAAACATACGAATTACCATTCCTGCTGGCGTCGAAAACGGACAAACCATTAAAATTAAAGGCTATGGTAGTGAAGGGGTAAACGGAGGACCTAAAGGAGATTTGTACATTACTTTCGACCTTGTGCCTGATGATAACTTTAAACGTGATGGGGCAAATTTATATACCGAACAAAACATTGATTTATACACTGCTGTATTAGGTGGAGAAGTGGTGATTGATACGTTTGTTGATAAAGTTAAATTGAAAGTAAAAGCAGGCACTCAAAACGGAACGAAGGTGCGATTGAAAGAAAAAGGATTTCCAAAATATAAAAAAGAAGGTCAGTTTGGTGATCTATATGTTACCTACAACGTAATTATACCTACCAATTTGACGGATGAGCAACGCAATTTATTTACAAAACTATCTAAATTGAAATAGGCATGAGCGATAAAGAATTAATAAGCATCCAAAAAGTTATGGTGCATCACCATTTAGATGAACAATTTATTGAAAGTGTTGAATCTTTTCAGTTACTAGAGTTTGTAGTGAAAGATTCGAACAAATATGTATATACCGAGCAGTTGCCTGTTTTAGAGAAAATAATTAGGTTACATTACGATTTAGAGGTGAATATGCAGGGTATCGACGTAATTAACAACATGCTGGATAGAATGGATGCCATGCATACAACCATTCAGCAACTAGAAAATAAATTAAAACGATACGAGTAAACTTCCTTATAGGTTGGACTTTTTTTGAAAAGTTCCGTCTACCATATTATAAATTATCAGGATTGTGTTTCTTGATTTTAATTTTAACGTGTTTTGAAGCAGGCATGTTACTACCTCTAACTGTATTGTGAATCGAAACCAATACATTAGCCTCTGGAAAATAAGTGACCGTGTTTTTTTCGGGAATCGGGTATTCTACAATAATAAATAGAGGAGCAATGCGCTCTATATTATCATCATAATTATAAATATCTACTTTATCACCTGAGGCAAATCCACCCTTTTCGATGTCCTTTTTATTCATGAAAATGACTCTTCGTTCGTTGTAAACACCACGATAGCGATCATCGAGTCCATAAATGGTAGTATTGAATTGATCGTGGGTTCTTACGGTTGCCATTAAATATTCATCTGCTGCCAAACTGTTTTCAGGTAATGATGTTATTGAAAACGGAACGCGATTCCCGTATTTTTTTGTTTGAAAGTTTCCTTCACGAACACTGTTGGGTAGGTAAAATCGCCCTTTTTCTCGTATACGCTGATTGTAGTTGTCAAAACCAGGAATACATTTTTCAATAGCATCTCTTATCGCATCATAGCTATTCATATAACGATCCCAATCAATAACACTTTTAGTGCCTAGGGTGGCTTTTGCCATACGACAAACAATATGTGTTTCATTGATGAGATGTTTAGAAACAGGTTCCAACATTCCCTTTGACGATTCTATAACTCCCATAGCATTTTCGGTGGTTATAAATTGCAATTCTCCGTTAACAATATCTTTCTCACTTCGAGAAATGGTAGGTAGAATAAGCGCTTCTTTACCGTGAATTAAATGAGTGCGATTAAGTTTGGTCGATACACAAACAGATAAATCAAGTTGTCTCATGGCATGGGCGGTATAATTAGTATCGGGCGTTGCCGACAAGAAATTTCCTCCCATACTAAAATGTACTTTCACCTTTCCTTGGTGCATTGCTTTCACGGTATCTACCACATCATGGCCATGTTCTCTGGGTGGGTTAAAACCGTATACTTCTTCCAACTTGTCTAATTGTGCTTTTGAAGGACGGCTGTTAATAAGCATGGTTCTGTTACCTTGAACATTACTATGACCTCTAACAGGACACGAACCTGCACCAGGTTTCCCTATACTTCCTTTTAGAAACAATAAATTGAGAATTTCTCTTAAAATTTCGACACCATTTGGTTGTTGAGTAACGCCCATACCCCAGCAAACGATAATACGATTTTTATAAGCCAACATTTCCGCAGCCTCCTGTATGATTTCTCCAGAAATACCTGAAGCACTTGCCAGCTCATCGAAATTATAATCTTCTATTTCCTTGATAAACTCTTCATATCCTGTCGTTTTATTTTTAATAAAGTCTTGATCGAAAACCTTGCCCGGATGCTCCTTTTCGAAATTCAATAATAATAGCTCAATTGCTTTTAACAACGCCAAATCGCCGTTAATACTCACAGGAAGATACAAATCGGCAATATCTGTTCCTTTTCCAAGAACACCCTTTATTGATTGTGGGTCTCTAAAACCAAGCAAACCAGCTTCGGGAAGTGGATTGATGGCAATGACCTTAGCACCATTATCTTTGCCCTTTTTTAGTGCGCTTAACATACGTGGAGAATTTGTGCCTGGATTTTGTCCGATAATAATAACGATATCGGTATCATAAAAATCATTTAAAGTTACCGAACCTTTTCCAGTACCTGTAATGGAAGAAAGGGTAAAACCTGAGGTTTCATGGCACATGTTAGCACAATCGGGAAGGTTATTTGTGCCAAATTCACGGACAAAAAGTTGATACACAAATGAAGCTTCGTTACTTGTTCTTCCTGAAGTATAAAAAGCGGCTTCATCTGGTGATTCGAGTTTATTAAGATGCTCGGCAATTTTTGTAAACGCATCTTCCCAACGAATAGGTTGATAATGTGTACCGTTTTTAGGTAAGTACATCGGCTCTGAGATTCTTCCTAGGTGCCCTATTTCATAATCGCTGAGCTGTGAAAGTTCGTATACAGAATTTTCTTTGAAAAAGAGCGGTGTTATTTTTTTCTTAGTAGCTTCTTCTGCCAAGGCTTTGGCTCCGTTTTCACAATATTCAGCAATAGGAGAGCGCTCGTCATCAGGATCGGGCCATGCACAACTCGGGCAGTCAAAACCGTCAAATTGATTCATTTTAAACAAGGCTTTTCCACCTCTCACCAATGTTTTTTGTTTGAGCAAGTTTTCAATACTTTTCGCTACAGCAGGAATCCCAGCAGACCAATCTTTGAGTTTGCCTGTTCTTAGACTCATTAGTTTATAGGGAGGTTGGGCAGCAGCTTGTTTCTTAGTTTCCTTTTTGGTTTTGTTGCTCATGGTTTTTAGTGCTAATCTTAATTTTTTATAAAGTTACTGAAAAAACTGTGAAGTTTAGAAAATAGATAAGTGTTAAGAAAATGTAAAAAAAAACAGTATTTACTTTTGGAAAACAGGATATTACTATATATGTTTGTAGAGTGTAAGTTACTCTAATCTCCTAATATTGCGTATGAAAAAAATTACTTTTTTCTTTATTTTTCTTTTTTGTCAATTCGTTTTTTCTTCAAATCCAATTTTTAAAGATACTATTACTGGAAAAAATGGATATCCGACTTCCGTAACATTTTCTTCAAAAACTAAAGGAGAATTCGATTTTGAGTATCTCAAGAACAAGTATTCCAATCCTATAATAGACAGTATTAAGGCCAAAGCAAAGTCAGTTTTTGAAACTATACAAAAGACAGGAAGTTATGTTGATATCCTAGGTTCTGATGATATGATAAGCTTACCCGTTGGGGTAAAAAAGAAAATAGGAAATTATACAGCTATTTTGGGAGTTAGCAAGGCGAAATTTTTTCCTGATTATACTGAAGTAACTTTATTTGCTAAATTGACTGTAGGACAAATAGGAGCCAATGGAAAACAAACAGAACTTTTTTTTGGAGCAGATAATGTTAAGATATCACACAGTGGTGGAATTTATGGAGACACGAATATTTCATTATTTGGCGATGTAGCGATTCCTATACAAGGAAATAATGCCTTATTAGAGTTAAAAGGCGGTTTTAATATGAAAACAGGAATTGTTGAAAATAAAACATACGTTACCATAGATTGTTCAGGAATCAAGGAGATAGGAGTTGCTGCAGACGTTTTGTTTTCTAGAGAGTTGTTAGAGCCCTTAGACTCCAATTATACGGTTATTCAAGATACAAAAACAAGAGTTAAAGGTTCTTTCAAAACAGTAGTGTCAGATTGGAATGATATCATGGCAGAAATAAACTTGAGTCATCCATTTCAAATTAAGGACAAAAACACCACAGCAGGTAGAGGTAAAGGGGGACTAATCTTTGAGGTTAAGACGGCTGTTTTTGATTTTAGCGATCTCAGAAATTCAGAGAATGTTAATTTTCCAAAAAGCTATAAAGAAAAGTACTTAATACCAGGAAATGAAGAGTTATGGCGAGGAGTTTTTATAGAAAAAATAAAAGTGACTTTGCCTGAAGAGTTTATGAAAAGGAATGAAGAAAATAGACTTAGTATTTCAGCTGAAAAATTTTTAATTGATGGAGAAGGAATAACGGGTAGTTTTGCTATAGAAAATCTTTTTTCAATTGAAGAAGGAATAGCTTCAGGTTGGCCAATTTCTGTATCGGATTTACAT
This sequence comes from Tenacibaculum tangerinum, assembly GCF_029853675.1. NCBI lineage: Bacteria > Pseudomonadati > Bacteroidota > Flavobacteriia > Flavobacteriales > Flavobacteriaceae > Tenacibaculum > Tenacibaculum tangerinum. The sequence continues at coordinate 542,932 of NZ_CP122539.1, forward strand.
GCATCTTTTACAGCAAATAAAATAACAGGAGGTGGTTTTGGTGGTCACGTAGCTTTGCCTACTTCAGGAAAAGTTACCAAAGAAGATATAATTAATCAAACCGAACTTGCAAAAGGAATAAGAAAAGCCATCAAATACACAGCTATAATAGATGTTGGAAATGATGAATATACTTTAGCCTTAGACCCCATAGCCAAAGAAGGATTAAACTTTCCGGTTTTTATGGCAGAGGCACATTTAAAATCAAATTCAAGTGTAACGCTTAAAGTTAAGGAAGGAAAGTTTAGGCCTAAAGCCAATTTGTATGGTAGTTTAACAATTAAAGGAGGCGGTAGTGCAACAAGTAAACTGATTAATTTTAAAGGAATTACTTTTGAAAATTTACAGCTACAAACAGAAAACCCCTTAATATTAGTTGATTATATGGGCTACGAAGGAAAAGCTTTTAGCTTTTCAAATTTTCCCGTTACAATATCAGATATCAATGTAACCACTAACGACCAAAAGGCGTCGTTAGGTTTTGATCTTGATGTTAACTTAATGGGAAAAGGGTTTTCTGGGAAAACTAAATTAGAAATTATTGGAAAATTTCAAGAAGAAGAAAAGATTCATAGTTGGAAATATGAAAATGTTAAAATCCATAAAATTGATGTTACTGCTGATTTAGGAAGTGTTAAGTTTAAAGGACTTGTTGATGTCAAAGATAATGATCCTGTTTATGGAAATGGTTTTTACGGAGAGTTAGAAGCCGACTTTAACAGTATCAACGTTAAAGCGACAGCTTGGTTCGGAAAAACTGACGTGAGGTATTGGTATGTAGATGCCTATGCAGATTTATCGGCTATGAGAGTTAAGCCAAAGATACATCCTGTTGAAATTAATGGCTTTGGAGGTGGTGCTTACTATCATATGAAAAAGACATCTAATCCACCAAAATTAGTATATCAAGGAGAGTTAGATGATAAAGGAAATCCAATACCCGTGATAACTCCAAAACCACCCTCTGGAATGGATTATACACCAGATGCCAATTCTGGTTTAGGCTTTAGAGCTATGTTAGGTTTTGCTTTGGCAAATGAAAGTGCTTTTAACGGAAAAGTAGGTTTTGAAATGGCTTTCAATAACCATGGAGGTTTGAACAGAATATTTTTCTTTGGTGAAGCTCATATAATGAAGGGGATTGATGTTAAGTTTGGAGATAAGTTTAAAGAAAAACTCACAAAACTAGAAAATAAAATTAATGATTTAGGCGATAATCAATTAATAAAAGATTTGAAAGAAACAAATCTAGTAGAATATAGTAAAGTATCTTTTCCACAAGATGGATTAACTTTTGATGCAGGAATTGATGCTCATTTTTCTATGGAAATGGATTTTGTAAATAACTCTTTTCATAGTGAAATGGAAGTATATGTAAATACACCAGGAAACTTTTTTAGTGGTGTTGGAGATAGAGGAAGAGCTGGTTGGGCTGTTTTTCATACAGGTCCAGAAGGATGGTATTTGCACATGGGAACTCCAAAAGATCGTATAGGACTTAGAGTAGGGATAGGAGGATTTAGTGTAAAAGCAACCACTTACTTAATGATTGGAGACAAGTTACCTGGAAGTCCACCACCTCCACAAGCAGTTGCAGATATTTTAGGAGTAAGCCTTAATAGCTTGGACTACATGAGAGATTTGAATGCATTGGGCGATGGTAAAGGTTTTGCTATCGGTATGGATTTTAGTCTTGATACAGGAAACATGAACTTTTTAATGTTTTATGCCCGATTTAGAGCTGGGTTAGGTTTTGATATTATGATTAAAGATTATGGAGAAACGGCATGTAAGGGGAGTGGACAAATTGGTATAGATGGATGGTATGCAAACGGACAAGCTTATGCGTATTTAGAAGGAGAGCTTGGTATACGAGTTAATTTATGGTTTTACAAGGCAAAAATACCTATAGTTAAAGCTGGGGCAGCAGTTTTATTACAGGCAAAATTACCAAATCCTAGCTGGTTTAGAGGTTATGTTGGAGGACATTTTAGTGTGTTAGGAGGTATGATAAAAGGGCGTTTCAGGTTTAAAATTGAGCTCGGTGAAGAATGTGAGATAATTGGAGGAGCCCCATTAGGAGGGATGAAAATAATTTCAGGAGTAACCCCCAATGATGGTGCTACCGAGATAGATGTATTTACAGCACCGCAATCAGCATTCAATATGAAAATTAATAAACCTTTTGAATTAGAAGACGATAAAGGAGTTAAAACCTACAGAATCTTGTTAGATGAATTTACTGTAAAAAGTGAAGGAAAAACAATTGAAGGAGAATTAGAGTGGAATGAGTCGCAAGATGTGGTAAATTTTATTTCATTTGATGTATTACCACCTCAAAAAAGTATTCAAGTAAAAGTAGCAGTTAGTTTTCAAGAACTCAAGTCGGGAACTTGGGTAACATTGATGCATGATGGTAAGAAAGCACAAGAGATAGAAGAAAGAACTTTTACTACAGGTGTAGCACCAGACTACATACCGATTGAGAATATACTATATAGCTATCCTGTAATAAACCAAAAATATTTCTATCAAAATGAGAGTACAGCAGGTTATGTAAAACTAAAAAGAGGGCAACCTTATTTGTTTGCACCTGAAACAAATTGGGAGCAGAAAGTAACATACAGCAACGTAGAAGGACATGTTTTTACAAATTCGGTTTCATACAGTATAGGAAACAGACAGGTTAATTTTAAGCTTGGCGAATTTAATAATCAAAAGAAATATACTCTTACATTCATAAGTTCACCTGAAGCTGAAGAAGATTCAGAAAATACGGTTTCTTATACAAAACAAGATACTGGTTACGAAGGAAATACAGTAGAGGTTAAAAATAAAGAGGTACAGAATATTGTTAATGACCAAGCAACAACTGAATTATTATCCTATGATTTTTCCATAAGTGAATATAATACGTTCGCGAGAAAAATAGAAAATAAAAGGGTAGTGAAGCACTACTTAGAGCCGATATATTCTGATGTACATGCTATTCAAACAGACGTTAGAGAGTCAGAGAGATTTGATAGAATTGAACTAGAAGGAGGTAAATATTCTGGGGAACAACCTTTAATTGAAGTAGAAGCAATTCTTGACGATAATTATTATGAAGATAGAATTTATCAGTTGCTTTATGAAAAGTATCCTTTAGAAGCAGAATTTACAGTTAATAGAGATGTAAAAGTTTTAGGTATACCTCCTAAAAAAGGAATTGATATCTTAACTTGGTATGTGCCTTATTTAAGAAATAATCCTACATTCTCATTATTAGATAAACGAATTCCTTATCGATATAATTTACCATATCATTATAAGAGAGACTTTATAGATATACAATACAAAGTAGTGAATAAGTATTTAAATAACCCCACTGAATATGCATCACAAATACAGAAGTACAATTATATAATTAATGGAGTATTTCCTGCAATATGGTCAGGAAGATATAAAGTTAAAATGCAATATGTAATGCCAGGTGGTGTGTTAGGAACCAGTGCAGTATTCAAATATAAAAATCCTTTTTAATGCGATTTGAAAAAAAATAAATATAGTATTGCTAATTTTTACGCTATCAACCTTGGTCGCTTTTTCGCAACAAAGAGAAAATGAAAAGAATGAAGTAAGGGTATTGGCAAGACCGCATAGTACTCAGAAAATAATGTTGCGTTGGGGTGCTACAACCCCAATGTCGTTTAGAAAATTGGCAAAGTATGGATACAATTTAAAAAGATATACCATTAGTATTAGCGAGCAAACATTATCAAAACCGATAGAAAAAGACTTAGGTGTTTTTAAACCAGCAGAACCCCAAAAATGGATTGACATAATAGAGAAGAATAACAATGCCGCTATTATGGCACAATCATTATTTGGAGAAAGTTTTAATGTAGAAGGAGTAGGTCCTTTACAAGGAATTATCAATATGTCTCAAGAACAAGAACAGCGATTTACTTGGGCATTATATGTAGCCGATCAAGATTTTGAAGTAGCAAAGCTAGCTGGTTTAGGGTTTGAAGACTTACAAGTGAAATCTACAGAAAAATATGTTTATAAAGTTTTTTCTTTAGTGCCGAAAGAAGAAATGAAAATTAAAGATGGAGGAGTCTTTGTTGGACTTCAAGATTATCAAGAATTACCAAAGCCACTAGATTTAGCTGCTATTTTTGATGATGAAAGAGTAATGTTAAATTGGAATTATGCAATTCATAAAAACGAATTTAACAGCTATTTTATAGAGCGCTCTGAAGATGGTAAGACTTTCAATCAACTTAACAAGTTACCATATACTACATTGAATAGTGGCGGTAGAGTTGATACTAAAAGAATTTATTACACAGACTCTATTCAGAATAACAAAACGTACTACTACAGAGTAAAAGGAAGAACTCCGTTTGGAGAGTTAAGTCCACCATCGGAAGTTATTTCAGGAAAAGGATTGAAAGTATTGCCCTACGTGCCTAAAATTTCAAGTAAAAAGGTTGTAAATAATAATAAGAGTGTGGTTTTAGAGTGGGAATTTTTAGAGGAAGGACTCGATTTTATTACAGGTTTTGAACTGAATAAAAGTAATAAAGCTAATGATTCATACAGTACTGTTGTTAAAGACATATCAAAAAATACAAGAAAAATTCAATACAATAAATTAGATGCTACGAACTACTTTACAATTACTGCCATAGGAAAAGAAGGAAATAGTAGAACATCTTATCCTGTACTCGTACAGCCGGTAGATTCAATTCCACCAGTAAAACCAATAGGATTAGAAGGAAAAGTAGACAGTTTGGGAGTAGTTACTTTACAATGGAAAAAGAATAGTGAACCTGATATGTTAGGCTATCGAGTTTTTAAAGGAAACAATGCAAAGGAAGAGTTTTCACAAATTACGGTAAGTCCACACATAGCCACTACTTTTTATGATAGTGTTTCAGTAAAAAGTTTAAATAACAAAGTGTATTATAAAATAGTAGCAGTAGATAAAAGATACAATATGTCTAAATACTCAGATGTTTTAGTATTGAAGAAACCAGATTTTATACCGCCAGCACCACCTGTAATAACATCTTACAATGTTGAAAAGGAAACGGTAGACCTAACTTGGGCTAATAGTCAAAGTAATGATATGGCAAAGCATGAGGTTTACAGACGTGTAAGAGATAGTATTCAATGGAATCTAATTGCTACGTTACCAAAAGATACTTTGCATATTGAATATACGAACTGGAAGGATACCAATGTAGAAGGAAGTACCGCATATCAATACCTAATAAAAGCTGTAGACGAAAGTAATTTATCTTCAACAAATACAAAACATACCACTATTGAAGTACCAAGATTTAATCTGATTAAAGGTATTAAGGGGTTGAATAGTTATGTAGACAAAACAAATGGATTTATAGAATTATTTTGGAAAACAGTAAATAAAGAAGCAATTGTAGAAATTATGATTTACAAAGGAAAACAAGATGAAAAAAAATCTTTATTGAAGAATGTGTTACCAACTACCAATAGAATAGTAGATGAGGATATAAAACCTAATAATATATACAACTACATATTTCGCCCAGTATTTGTTGATGGTAGCTTAGGAGAAATAAAAAAAATAGAGGTAAAATATTAAATTAGTTATGAAAAGAAGAATACTATTATTTACTTTCTTGTTAATTTACTATACGGGATTCTCTCAATCGGAGTTGTATGTTTTGGTGAAGTTACCAGTAAATAATACGGGTTCAGATGGTGCAGGAGATTGTGATGGAAGGCTAGGTGATTACAATAGTGGGTATTCTTATAATTATGGTACTGGAGGTTATGTTATTAATAACAATTCAGTTTACATAAAGATAGATTATCAGGAAGGTTATAATGATGATCCAGATCCATATGGATGTAACGGACCATGTGGACAATATTCTGAGGTATGTAGCGGTATTGAGTATGAAAAAACATTTAATCATTATGACTCTTATTATAACTCATACAATGGACCTGATCCTATAGAATGTGGGTCTGATGCTTGTTTTCCTATAAACTATCATGCTGTTTTGTTACCAAAAATAACTTCTCCAGTAGATAGAAGATGTGAGCGACAACCCCTGTTTTCTCAGTATTCAGATGGAGTAAACCATGATGTAACAGGTTTGGTATGGGAGTATTACAGTACTACGGGTTGGAAACCGATTCCAAGTTATCAAAATAGGTACCCTTTAAATGTGAGTTTGTTAGATATTTTTGGAACAGGTTGGAGAAGTCAATTTAACGGTAACTTACAATTACGGTTTAAGTTTACTGCACCTTTTACCAATGATGTTATTTACTCTTTCAGTACCTACACTATACAGTTAATTGAATGTTCACCTGAATTGGTGTATGATCCTCCTACACTTATACCAACCTTATGTAATTATAGTAGCGATGGAAGCTTCACAATGATAGTAAATAGGGATTTGATTACAAATGAAAAAATGATAGTTTCTTTATACAAAGAAGACAATACTAACCCCAATGGTTATAGCTTTTTAACACAAGAAGAGACTACCATATTACTTAATAATAATGGTGCCTATAGTTATACGTGGCAAGGAGGTTTGTTACCAGATATACCATATCTAATAAAATTTCAAACATTAATAGGAAATGGAGGAATACCAGAAACAGACCCGAGTTGGGCAAGTTTAAATGTATCAAACTCATTTACAATACCTACAGCAACCAAAGTAGAATTCAAAGCAAAAAAACTCAACGATGAAAACTGCTTTAAAGTAAACGATGGTAAGATGGAACTTTTTGATGTGACAGGGGAAACAGGAAGAACCTTTGAATATCAAATAAATAATAATTCTTGGATTTCATTTACTGGAAATTCTACAATAATAAATGGATTAGGAAAAGGAGTTTACAAAATAAGAGTTAGAGACAGCGAAAAATGTGTAGCAAGGTAAAAAAAATAACATTATTTATAGTTTTAGTTTTCTTAACACGAACTACCTCTGGGCAAAATCCAGAATATGCGTATTTAGTAAAAACAACAATAGTAGATTATTTGCATGCTAACAACGGAAGTGTTTCTATAAGTACTAATCTTGGGGCAGTTGGTGATCATAGCTATTTTGCTTCTCCTAGCACTTTAGGTAATGTGTATTTTGATTTTAAGTACTTACCTGATAATTTCAATCAGTCAATGATAAAAGTTTATAATTACGCTGTTAAACTAGCAAATTACCCAGATTGTGAATATACAAGAGAAGAAATAGTTTTAAAAGAAGATTTTAATGTTAGAGGGACTCTAAGCTTTGGAGGATGTAGTTTTCAACAAACAGTATATCCTATACACCTTGTTGGTCCTAGTAATAGTGAACCTTTATGTCCTTTAGATGTGATAGAATTACGTGGAGGTTATGATTGGCAATACAAAATAGGTAATGGTTTGTGGGAAGATTTAGCAAGTGCTACAGCTACCCTTAATGTAAACATAGGAGAACTTTATGCAAATAAAAGTATTGATATAAATACACTAGATATAAATGACCCTAGAAGAAGCATTCATTTTCAAACAGGTTATGTAACAAGTAATGAATTTGTGGCTCCTAAAACCTATACTGTTATTGGCTGCTCTCCCGAATTCAATGGTTATCATGAGCAAATAAATACGACTTGTTCATATGATAAAGATGGACAAATTTCCTTAAAACTTAACAGAGATTTAGATATAGAGGAGCGTTTAGTAGTCACTTTATATAACAAAGATGGAGTGTTAATAGGGCAGGAATCTATGTTAGGGGCATTAACAAGTTTAGATGCTAGTAACTATATATATAAATGGCCAAACTTGTTAGATGTTGATGAGTATTACTTTTTGTATCAAACTCAAAATAAGAATCTAGCAATTCCGACTCCTCAAGACCCAGACGACGGTTCCTCTTGGGACAAATTAGTGAAGACACCCAATTTTACCATTTCAAAACCTACAAACGTCACTTTTAGTGCTCAAAAATTAAACGATAGGTCTTGTTTTAATACGAACGATGGCAAAATTCAATTGTATAATACCAATGGGGGAACAGGAAGAGGCTATGAATACGAATTAAATGGAGATGGGAATTGGATTCCTTTTGACCTAGTAGATGCAACAGTAAAAGCAGTTATCATAGGAGGATTATCTTCAGGAATTATAAAAATAAGAGTAAGAGACAACAATGAATGCTTGGCTAAATAAAGAATAATACTATGAAAGTAAGAAGAAAAATACATGGAAGAAAATATAACATTATAGTTATTACTATATTGTTGCTGTTTTCAGTACACGTAGCAGCACAGGATAAAGGAACAGTAGGGTACGATGCCGACGGCACAAAATATATTCAATTTGATATAATGGGACCTACTGCTGCCTTAGATTTAGAATTGACTCAGAGTCAGGAGGTTCAAGAATACAATACCAATACAGGAGCAATTCAGATACAACCCTCTGGGGGATGGTCAAACTATGTGTACTTTCTATATAAGAATAATGTACTCGTTAACTCAGGAGGAACCGCAATTTCAGGACCAACAGTAATCTCAAATTTAGGTTATGGAACTTACAAAGTAGAACTTAGAGATAGCAAATACGCTACCACAGGAAATGAATGTAATCGAATCATTAAAAGCATCACATTATCGAATCCAGAACCTTTAACCATAAGAGGTGATAGTCAAGCAATATTATGTAATGGGCAAAGAGGTACAATAACTGCATTTGTGAAAGGGGGATTGTCTCCAAGTAATGGTACATATACTGTTAATATTTATAAAGATGGAAGTGCTACAGCACTAAAAACACAATACGTTGCGTATTCAAAATATACCGAAAGTCAAACTGATTTTGTAGATTTATTGGCAGGAAATTATAAAATAGAAGTTAAAGATAAGTATAACGTTACTAAAACAGCAACTTTAAATTTATCAGAACCTACTGCACTAGTAACACCTACAGTAACATCATTTAACAATGTATCTTGTAAAGGAGGAAATGATGGAACTATTACCGTATCAATGAGTGGAGGAACTCCTCCATACACATTACTGATAGATAATAATCCACAAGCAGGAACTTTTAGTAGTACCAAAATAGTTAGTGGCTTGAGAGCTCAAGGATATACCCTAAAAGTAGTTGATGATAATAAATGTGAATCTAATATTATAATAAAAGCAATTTCTGAACCTACGCAGGCTCTCAGTATACAAAAAGTAAGCGATGGCAATCCTACTTTTGCAAGTGCAAGTGATGGATTTATCAATATTTCTGTTACAGGAGGTACCGCCCCCTATAGTTACGAATGGTTTAAAAATGGAAATACAACTCCCTTTACCACTACACAAAACACGTCTAATTTAGGAGAAGGAATTTACAAGGTTGTTGTAACAGATGCAAAAGGATGTCCTGGTCCTGATAATTTTTCAATAACATTAACTGACCCTGAACCATTAGATATCCAATTATCAAAAACTGATGTAAAATGTTTTGGGGCACAAACAGGAAGTGTATCGGCAAGTGTTGTTGGAGGAGCAAGTTCTACCTATACTTATAAATGGTATAAAAAAACAGGAGGTGTTTGGAATTTAATAACAGGTACTACTTCAGTGATAAATAATTTACCTGCAGGAGAATATAAGGCAAATGTATCAGTCATATATAATAGCAATATAGTAGAAACAAAAGATTCTGGAACAATCACTATTTCACAACCAATATCATCGTTATCAATAGGAGAGACCATTAAAAATGTTTCTTGTAAAGGGGGTGGCGATGGAGCAATAGTATTGAATGTAAGCGGAGGAACAACATCCTATTCCTATGTTTGGTCAAATGATGAGACTACTAGAGATGTATCAGGTCTTTCAGCAGGTTCCTATACTGTTACAGTAACAGATTCAAATAACTGTGTTTTAAAAAGAACATATACAGTTACTGAACCAATGGAATTTCTTTCTGTAGAGTATAATTCACATCAAGACGCTACTGCAAATTCTAATGATATTGATGCCTTAGGCTTAACTCCTGACGGAAGCATTACAGTACAAGTTTCTGGAGGAACAATTCCTTATTCATACCAATGGTTTGACGGATTAGGAAATAACCTAAATATTAATAACGCTACGATTCCTAATATAAAAGGAGGAGATTATAAGGTGTTAGTTACTGATGCTAAAGGATGTACGGAAGAGTTTTTTTATACAATTTTTGAACCAGAAGAACTAATTATTAATGTTGAAGTACCAACAGACGGTATTTTATTCTGTAACAACGATTCTGATGGTAAAATAAATGCAACTGTAACTGGGGGGGTGAAAGAATATACTTACCACTGGTATGAAGTGTTGTCAGATAATTCAAAGTCTTTTCTTTCAGGAGAAACAAACTTAACAGTACAAGGGCTAAGTGCTGGAAGATATGGGGTAGAAATAAAAGATAATGGTGGAAATGGTATAACAAAATATTCTGAAACAATCACTTTAGTAAATCCAACTGAAGTAGTTTTAGATGATTCCAAGACTGTTATTACCGATGTATCATGTAAAGGAGGTCAAACAGGAGCTATAGAATTAGTAGTAACAGGAGGCACAGGTTCTTATAAATATGCATGGTTTAAATCGAGTAATCCCACGAGTCCTATAGCAAATACGGTTGTTCCAAAATTAGAGAATCAGTTTGCAGGAGTGTATATTGTAAAGATTACGGATGATAATAATTGTCCGAGTCCAGCAATAGAACGAACCATAACGATAAATGAGCCTTTATTAGATTTAAAAATAGATTCAGGAATAGCAACAGATGCGACAACCTTTGGAGTAAGTAACGGAGAAATATCGGTAGTAGTGTCAGGAGGGACAGCACCTTATCGTTATGAGTTACGGGAAAAAGGCAATGCGACTGTTTTAAAGACAACAAATCCAGCAACAGGATTAGCCGGATCTATTTCAGGCATTGTATATGAGATGACGGTTATAGATTCAAAAAACTGTATAACACAAGCATCATATACGGTACAAGAACCAGCAGCTATAGGAGTTTCCTTATCGATAGACTCAGAAATTGCGTGTTATAATGGAGAGGGAACAATAAGTTCTACGGTATCAGGAGGATTTTTATCATCAGGATCAGATTATACTTATCAATGGTATAATGTAACTGATTTAGCTACAGTAATAGGAACAACCCCAACTTTAACAGCAGGTTTTGGGACCTATAAATTGGAAGTAACCGATTCTAACGGGAATAAGAAAGAAGCACAGGAAACTTTAGTAAATCCAACCGAAGTAGTTTTAGATGATTCCAAGACTGTTATTACCGATGTATCATGTAAAGGAGGTCAAACAGGAGCTATAGAAATAGTAGTAACAGGAGGCACAGGTTCTTATAAATATGCATGGTTTAAATCGAGTAATCCTACGAGTCCTATAGCAAATACGGTTGTTCCAAAATTAGAGAATCAGTTTGCAGGAGTGTATATTGTAAAGATTACGGATGATAATAATTGTCCGAGTCCAGCAATAGAACGAACCATAACGATAAATGAGCCTTTATTAGATTTAAAAATAGATTCAGGAATAGCAACAGATGCGACAACCTTTGGAGTAAGTAACGGAGAAATATCGGTAGTAGTGTCAGGAGGGACAGCACCTTATCGTTATGAGTTACGGGAAAAAGGCAATGCGACTGTTTTAAAGACAACAAATCCAGCAACAGGATTAGCCGGATCTATTTCAGGCATTGTATATGAGATGACGGTTATAGATTCAAAAAACTGTATAACACAAGCATCATATACGGTACAAGAACCAGCAGCTTTAGGAGTTTCCTTATCGATAGACTCAGAAATTACGTGTTATAATGGAGAGGGAACAATAAGTTCTACGGTATCAGGAGGATTTTTATCATCAGGATCAGATTATACTTATCAATGGTATAATGTAACTGATTTAGCTACAGTAATAGGAACAACCCCAACTTTAACAGCAGGTTTTGGGACCTATAAATTGGAAGTAACCGATTCTAACGGGAATAAGAAAGAAGCACAGGAAACTTTAGTAAATCCAACCGAAGTAGTTTTAGATGATTCCAAGACTGTTATTACCGATGTATCATGTAAAGGAGATCAAACAGGAGCTATAGAATTAGTAGTAACAGGAGGCACAGGTTCTTATAAATATGCATGGTTTAAATCGAGTAATCCTACGAGTCCTATAGCAAATACGATTGTTCCAAAATTAGAGAATCAGTTTGCAGGAGTGTATATTGTAAAGATTACGGATGATAATAATTGTCCGAGTCCAGCAATAGAACGAACCATAACGATAAATGAGCCTTTATTAGATTTAAAAATAGATTCAGGAATAGCAACAGATGCGACAACCTTTGGAGTAAGCAACGGAGAAATATCGGTAGTAGTGTCAGGAGGGACAGCACCTTATCGTTATGAGTTACGGGAAAAAGGCAATGCGACTGTTTTAAAGACAACAAATCCAGCAACAGGATTAGCCGGATCTATTTCAGGCATTGTATATGAGATGACGGTTATAGATTCAAAAAACTGTATAACACAAGCATCATATACGGTACAAGAACCAGCAGCTTTAGGAGTTTCCTTATCGATAGACTCAGAAATTACGTGTTATAATGGAGAGGGAACAATAAGTTCTACGGTATCAGGAGGATTTTTATCATCAGGATCAGATTATACTTATCAATGGTATAATGTAACTGATTTACCTACAGTAATAGGAACAACCCCAACTTTAACAGTAGGTTTTGGGACCTATAAATTAGAAGTAACCGATTCTAACGGGAATAAGAAAGAAGCACAGGAAACTTTAGTAAATCCAACCGAAGTAGTTTTAGATGATTCCAAGACTGTTATTACCGATGTATCATGTAAAGGAGGTCAAACAGGAGCTATAGAATTAGTAGTAACAGGAGGCACAGGTTCTTATAAATATGCATGGTTTAAATCGAGTAATCCTACGAGTCCTATAGCAAATACGGTTGTTCCAAAATTAGAGAATCAGTTTGCAGGAGTGTATATTGTAAAGATTACGGATGATAATAATTGTCCGAGTCCAGCAATAGAACGAACCATAACGATACGTGAACCAGCAGAATATAGAATAGCAAATATTGTTTACAGTCAACCCTCAGGAGCAGGGAACAGTGATGGCTCAATTTCTTTAGACGTTTTAGGAGGATCACCTCCATACATATTCAAATGGACAGATAATAACGGAGTAGAGAAGAGTACAACAAAAACAGTTTCTAATATACCTGCAGGAGATTACATGTTTCAAGTTATCGATAGTAAAGGCTGTGCATTGACAGATATCTTTGTTTTAGGAGAGCCAAAGCCTTTGATTATTTCAATTTCGCAAGTAGCAACGATTAATTGTCATGGAGAAGCTACAGGAGTTTTAGAATTAACAAGTACAGGAGGAGTAGGAGGAAATACCTATACATGGTACAATGCAACAACAGGAACTGTTATAGGAAACTCAGAAATTCTAAACAATTTGCCAGCTGGTTCGTATTATGTAAAGGTGGTAGATGCAAATGGTGTTGAAGCAACCAGCAGTGTTTATGAAATAACGCAACCTACATTAATTACAGCAACAGCATCACATACAAATTTGAGTTGTTTTGAGAGCAATGATGGAAAAATATCTATAGAAATAAACGGAGGAGTAGGAAATTACGAGTACCAACTTAAAAAAGATAATGGTATATATGGAGGATGGATAAGTACCTCTTCAAATATAATTTTAGAAGGATTATCAATAGGAACATATAGCATTCAGATAAAAGACGGAAACGGTTGTTTGTTGAAAGAAGCAGGACTAGAAAAGACGTTCACATTTGAATTAACACAACCAGAAGCTTTAACTATTGAAGAAGTAGTTACGAATGTAAGTGGTTTTGGATTGTCAAACGGACAAATAGATGTTACAGTAACAGGAGGAACAGAAGCCTATGTTTATGAATGGAAGAACGAATCAGGAACAGTAGTAACAACAACCGAAGATTTATTAAATGTAGTAAGCGGAACATATACATTAACAATTACAGATGCACAAAGCTGTAGTTTAAGTAAAGATTATACGATAACTCAACCTGACCTTTTAACGATTTCAATTACACAGGTAGAAGAAATTTATTGTAACGGAGAAGCTACAGGAGTTTTAGAATTAACAAGTACAGGAGGAGCAGGAGGAAATACCTATACATGGTACAATGCAACAACAGGAACTGTTATAGGAAACTCAGAAATTCTAAACAATTTGCCAGTTGGTTCGTATTATGTAAAGGTGGTAGATATTAATTTTAATGAAGCAACCAGCAGTGTTTATGAAATAACGCAACCTACATTAATTACAGCAACAGCATCACATACAAATTTGAGTTGTTTTGAGAGCAATGATGGAGAAATATCTATAGAAATAAACGGAGGAGTAGGAAATTACGAGTACCAACTTAAAAAAGATAATGGTATATATGGAGGATGGATAAGTACCTCTTCAAATATAATTTTAGAAGGATTATCAATAGGAACATATAGCATTCAGATAAAAGACGGAAATGGTTGTTTGTTAAAAGAAGCAGGACTAGAAAAGACGTTCACATTTGAATTAACACAACCAGAAGCTTTAACTATTGAAGAAGTAGTTACGAATGTAAGTGGTTTTGGATTGTCAAACGGACAAATAGATGTTACAGTAACAGGAGGAACAGAAGCCTATGTTTATGAATGGAAGAACGAATCAGGAACAATAGTAACAACAACCGAAGATTTATTAAATGTAGTAAGCGGAACATATACATTAACAATTACAGATGCACAAAACTGTAGTTTAAGTAAAGATTATACTATAACTCAGCCAAATGAGTTGGAAGTAACATTAAATCAAGATAATATTGTACTATGTAAAGGATATGCAAGTGCAAGTATAAAGTCTACAGTTTCAGGAGGTGTGCCACCGTATCAATACAAGTGGTATGAAGTGGAAAATACAACAGTATTATCTACTGCAAACTCCTTAACTAACATTGGTATAGGAAGCTATTATGTCGTAATAACAGACGCAAATAATAATACCGCTCAAAGTGCCGAACTAATTATTTCAGAACCTCAAGTATTACAAGTTTTTTTACAAGAAAGTGCAACAGGCTGCGGCTTGAATAACGATTGGACTATAACAGCCAATGTAGTGGGAGGAACACCTCCATATAATTATGAGTGGAGTTCAGGTCATAATACAGCAGTTATAAATAATATTTCTTTAGGAAGTTATTTTGTATTAATAACTGATGCTAATGGTTGCCAAACATCAGAAAATATAAGCCTTCAAAATTCAAGTCCTTTAACCATTAAAGAAAACATTAAAGACGTTATCTGTTATGATAGTTGTTCAGGAGAAATAGAATTAACTATTGAAGGAGGAGTAAAACCATATCAAATTAATTGGAATACAGGACAAACAGGAAGTATCATAAGAGAACTATGTGCAGGGACTTATACTGCTACAGTTACAGACCAAAAAGGCTGTCAAATCACCAAAGATATTTCGATTCAAAATGCAGAAGAAATTATTTTTGAAATTATTCCGAATGAAGTAACTTTATGTTATGGAGAAACTATAGAGTACGATGTTACAATGGACGCTATCACTTCGTATTCATGGACATCAACCAATGGTTTTACAAGTAACGAAAGCGTGGTATTATTGTCAGAAGAAGGAGTTTATACTATCACAATAACAACAGTTGATGGATGTAAAATATCAAGAGAAATCACGATATATAAATCTGATGTAGTCATTGATGCCCAAATACTAATAACTTCACAA
Organism: Tenacibaculum tangerinum; assembly: GCF_029853675.1. Taxonomy (NCBI): domain Bacteria; kingdom Pseudomonadati; phylum Bacteroidota; class Flavobacteriia; order Flavobacteriales; family Flavobacteriaceae; genus Tenacibaculum; species Tenacibaculum tangerinum. The sequence goes on from NZ_CP122539.1 coordinate 558,838, forward strand.
GCCTTTGTGGGTGAAGATGTAGTATTAATCAATGTATCTAACCCAATAAGTGAAAAAGTAACATGGGAAATTCCTTCTAATGTTACTATAGTTCAACAAACAGACGAAGGGTTAGTCTTACGTTTCCCTGCACCAGGAGATTACGACATATCTCTAATTTCAACAGAGGGTAATTGTAAAAAAGTGACAACAAAAACAGTAACTGTTTTAAAAGCAAGAAACTTAACAGACGTTGGAGACGCTAAGAAACCATTCATAAAAGAATTTATGGTGTATTCAAATCCAAATAAAGGTCAGTTTAAGGTTGATATAGAATTAGAAAAAGAAGCCGAAATTTCTTTACGTTTATTTAGTTTAGGAGCAAACTCAGTAATAGCAGATAAGTTATTAAAAGGTAAAAAAGAATACGAAATACCCTATGATATGAATGTCTCTGCCGGGGTATATGTATTATTGTTAGAAACACCAAAAGCAAAAAGAATTCAAAAAGTAATTATTGAATAATGAAGAAAATTATATTTTTCATACTAGTATCTTTCACAATATACGCATGTGTAGAAGAAGTAGCGCTACCCGTAGTCGTTGACTTTAGTACAGAGATAGTAAATCAAGATTACACAGTACCCGTTAAAGTGAAAATTGTTAACGATACTGAAGGAGCAGATACCTATTCTTGGACTTTTGAAGGTGGTGAACCCAATAGTTCATCCAATAGAAATCCTGGAATTATTACCTACAACCAAGAAGGAAGCTATACAATTACTTTAGAAGCATCCAACAGAGATGGAAGCATAGATACAAAAACTCAAGAAATAACAGTAAAACCAACCGTTCTTATTGATTTCAATGCTGAAATAGTAGAAAATAATTTTTCACCAGTAGAAGTAAAGTTAAACAATAAAACCCAAGGAGCCACTTCTTTTCAATGGTTTTTCCAAGGAGGAAATCCAGAAACATCAACAGAACAGCATCCACAAAATGTAACCTTCGCAACTCCAGGAAAGCATACCATTCGGTTAAAAGTGAGTAATGGAGAAGAAAACTACACGCAAGAGAAAATCATAGAAGTAGCCCCTTATCTAACTGCCGATTTTGAATATTCAGTTGCTTTTGAAGACGATGATTACCAAGTTCCTGTCAACGTAAGTTTTACCAATAAAAGTGTAAGTGCGACCGATTATAGTTGGACTTTTAATGGGGCAACTATAACAAGTAGTCTAGAAGAAAATCCAGAAATTGAAATTCAAACGCCAGGCACACATACAATACAGTTGAGAGCATCTAACGGAAAAGAAGAAAAAATAGTTTCTAAAACAATAACAGTATATGAGAACACTAATTTAAGAAGTTTTGAGAACATAAAGTTAGGAATTAATACAGCACATAAACAGAATTTCATAGGTGCTTTCTTTTCAACAAAAACAAGAAAAGTATATACAGATAATGAAGTCGATGATGAGACAGGGGGTAAAATAGATATCGTGTTCTTCGGATTAAATGAATCGTTTTCATACAATAAATTTGTAAGTCCACATCAAGCTACAAGCCTCGCTTTTTCAACCATTCCGAATGCCCAAACAACCCAGCTCATCAACAAACAAGAATCATGTAGCTGTGGTACCTTATTGTCAGTTACAGATTTTAATAGCATGACAAACGATGAAGTATTGGTGGAGTTAACAATAGATGAAACCGATGAAGGATTGAAAGAATTTGATAATACCATAGTACCAAGAATTATACCTTTTAAAACATCAGATAGTAGAAAAGGAGCAATCAAAATAAGACAGTTTGTAAAAGATGGGGTTAATTCATACATCATTGTAGATATAAAGGTTCAAAAGGAAACGAAATAAGAAAAAGTATATGAAAAGTAATTCAAAAAACAGGAATACATTCAAAAGAATAGCAATATTGTTAGCTGTATTTGTATGTGCAGTACTACACTCTCAAACTTACCCCGTACAAGTTACGCCACAGTTAATACCTCCTTATAGCTTAAAAATATCTGACTATGCAACGACGACTAGTGAAAAACTATATGTAAATATTTTATTAACCGATGTAAATGAAATAGGACGTAGGGTACGATTAAAAATGTATATAGAGGGTCAGGGGCTTTCTATAACCACTCGTGATGTGATAATAGGAGAAACGCCAATATATCTTGATGGAGGAATAAATCTACGATTATCAAATGTAGACCTACAACCGTATTTTCAATTAAATAATTTAGCAGGAATTACACCAGAGCAATATAATTTGCCATTACCAAATGGAGGATATAATTTCTGTTTTGAAGTATACGATTATTTTACCAATAGAAGAGTATCAGCCAAAAGCTGCACAACAGCCTACTTGTTACAAAACGATCCGCCAATTTTAAACCTACCATTTAGAGACAATATAGTAAATGCTACGAACCCACAAAACATATTATTTACATGGACACCTCGCCATAGCAATGCAAACAATGTACAATATGAGTTTACGCTAAAAGAACTGTGGGATATACAAAACCCACAAGCAAACTTTTTAGCATCCGTTCCTTTTTATCAAACTAATATTTATAACACAACATTATTAGTAGGTCCTGAAGCTCCACAACTACTTTCAGGTAAAATTTACGGATGGCAAGTACGAGCTTTTGTAAGCGATGGTATAAATGAGACCTCGGTGTTTAAAAACGACGGAAAAAGTGAAATCTTTTGGTTTAAATACATAGAAAATTGTCAAACCCCTAGTTTCGTTATTTCACAAGCCTTAACAGCAGAGTCAGTTCAAGTGAACTGGCAAAGCTCAGAACATTTACGTTACAGAATTCAGTACCGGAAAAAAGGGTTTAGCGACGACGATTGGTTTGAAGTCAATAGCTTCACCAATGAAGGGAAAATCCGTAATCTAGAGCCCGACACGGTGTATGAATTCCGTGTAGGAGGAGAGTGTACTCAATTATCAGGATTTGCCTATTCTAATATTCAAGAATTTACCACCCCAAGTAATGACGAAGCGGCGTATTACAACTGTGGATTAACACCTCAAATTAATATTACCAACAAAGAACCCTTACCAAAATTAGGCATTAATGAAACTTTTACTGCAGGAGACTTTCCCGTAACCACTCGTGAAGTAACAGGTAGTAACGGTACGTTTAGTGGTTGGGGATATATTACCCTCCCTTTTTTAGAAAATTTAAAAGAGATTATCGATGCTGTCAACATTGCATCCAGCGGATCAATTAATATAGGTAAATATACACGGATTAAAGTAGTATTTAAAAATGTTCAAGTAAATAGTAGTTATGAACTTACCGATGGGGTGGTGGTAACCGATTACGACCCCGATTGGAAAAATATATTTGACGCCGATGAGGTGATTAATGATATTGTTGGAGATAATGGAGCGATTGAAAACTTTGATGCTACCAATACCGATATAAAAGACGTTACTGTTGATGAAAATGGAAATATTTTAATTATACCCGAGGAAGGAGACCCTATTCCAATTCAAACTCAAAAACCAGTTACCATAACCGATAAAAATGGAGATCAATGGACGGTACATGAAAATGGCAAAGTTACCAAAGGTAAAGCTGCCGAAGGAGGGGCACCGTCAAAAGATACTACCGAGGGAATTTCAAATTCAGGAAAGGTAACACAGATATCCTCTAAAGATGTCGAAGTAACGTTTAATCCGTCTGGGTATTATGGAACAGATTTCTATCAAGAGGATATTAAATCTGATACGTATAAAAACGAATATGAGTTTATCAAAAAGCATGATGATGGTGAATATTCGGTATTATATAAACTATTAAGTGATTTACCAGAACATACAACAGATAGTGTAAAAGCTACGGTAAAATTTAGCAACGGAAAGACAAAAAACGATATTGTTTTTAAAACCAAAGAAGGAACGGCTGTGACGACCACTTGGTCGGGTAATGAAGCTACATTAGCGTTACAAAGACGATTCGAATTTGCTAAAGAAGAGATTTTAGCAACGGTAAAACCCAAAGATTCGACAGAAAAATATACCATAGCAGGAAAGCTAAACGTATGGCACACACAGCAGCAAACCATTAATCTAACTTTAGTTTCTGTAGACGATGCTCCGTTAACAAATATCAAAGAAAGAATTAACGAGATATACAACAAAGCGGGTATACACTTCAATATTAATACAGAAAGTATCAATCTTGGTTTAGGTAATTTAGACGTAGGCGATAGCGATATGCTGTCAAACTATACGGAAGGGGAAAAAGCGATTATATCAGCATTTAAGAACATACCTGATATGAATGTTGAAAAAGAACGTTACTATATGTTCTTTTTAGATGATAAAAAAGTTACCTTATCTAAAGCCTTAAACGGTTTTATGCCGTTAAAACGTCAGTTTGGTTTTGTATTTACTCAACAAGATGCAGGACGTATCGCAGCACACGAACTAGGGCATGGTATTTTCGGACTCAAACATCCGTTCGACCAATACAATGCCGAAGAAGCCCGAAATGAAAACCATTATTTAATGAGTTATGGTACAGGTACCGCTTTTAGCCATATGGATTGGCAAAAACTGCACGCACCAGGTATTCAACTCTATTGGTTTCAAGGAGATGAGGCTGGGGAGGATAGAGCGAATGATGGAATTGATTTCTTAGGTAACATTATAACACTAGTTGAATATGATGAGAGTAAAATAAAAGTAGTAGGAATAATTGACAAAAAGTATCCCTACTTAAGGTATGGATATAAAGTGTATCCCAATAGAGATAATGAAGAAGTATTTGATATTTATTACGCACAAGTTAACGGTAATAAAGTTAGTTATGTTAGCAATGAAGGAAAAACGATTCCTTATAATATAAAAATAACAAATAAAGGTTTAGCAAAAATCAAAGTTTCTCGCGATAATTGCACATATAATGTTACTGAAATTCAATGGGAAAAAGATTCATTCAATTCTGTAGCTGATGTTATAAATAAGATAAATGAAGAAGTTAAAAAGCAAAATCCTAAATGGAAATTATATTCTTATAATAAACTTGACCCTTCATGTAAAGCTGCAAATTTATTAGCTGACATATTAAAAAATGATGCTAGCTCTCCTTGTGCTAATGCAAAAACAGTACAAGAAGGATTTGACAAAATAAAGATTGTTTTTTCAAATAATTCAGCAACTGAAAATGAAATAGTTGATGCTATAAATAGTAATTGTTTAAGTTCTTTAAGGTTATTCGCAGACGAAGAAATTATCAAAATATTTAGAATACTAGCCGTTTCAGAAGAGATAAAAGAAGAGAAAGAGATAGCTATTTTAAGATTGATGGCTGTAATAAAGTCTTCTAATTATGAAAAATTCTTTAACGTACTTAAAGAAAACAATAATAAAATTTACGCTAATTTATTAAATAGAATTGAAGATTCTTCATTCTATTGGTTTGGAAAAGATAGTCTTAAAAACTTCCTAGAGGTTCTACTATTCATGCATAATAATAGTAGTACAGTAGATGTAAGAGTTGATTTAATAAAGTTATTAATCCAATTTCAAGCTGATGACCCAATGAATGATCCTAAATCAGCTCATTTAGTGTCGGAAGATAACATCAACCAAATTTTTAACAAGGATATAAAAGTGGCAGAAAGAGAGTATTATTTTACATCTCTTCAAGAGAATAATTTCAAATTATTTAAAGATTACCATAATAGTCTACGTAAGCAAAGGTATACTAGCAAACTATGGAATGATACTTATCAAACTTTAATAACATTAATAGCAGAAAAAGGGACATCACAGGATGTTATATACTTATTTGAAAACATTAACTTAAGTAATACTGAATTTGTTGGCAATGGGTATTGGAATAAAATTTTTAAATCATTCCTATTCACTAAGTTTCCAAGCGATAAACAGAAGTTTTACACCTATTTATCAGAAAATAATTTCGAAAAGTTTTTACAATTTATTAAATCAGTAGGTGAGCATCCTCCTCATAATAAGGCAGAAGAACTTTTAAAAAGAACAATAGAAGGTTTTTCTAAGCTTATAGATGAAGAGGGTAAGATAACTGATAAAATAGTGCTGGTTAACTGGTTACTTGACAACCCAGATGCTTTTTCAAGTGAAGAAAACTCATTTGGAGAACTTTTAGTAGGAATTTTAAATGGTATAAGTACCCAAGAAGATAAAGACTTTATTTATGGTAAGTTATCTCATAATAAACATGAATTATTTATTAAATGTGCTGAAGCACTTAGCGGTTCAACAGACTATCTATTTAAATTATCAGAAACATATTCAAAATTAATTTCAGAAGCGACTGAAGGTAAAGTTCAAGATAGAATAGACATAATTAATCATGCCATTTCTAAAGGTAAAACATGGAACTGGTTCTGGTTCTCTTCAGATCAAGAAGATATAATTTCGGCTATGTTTAGTGATATGTCAAGCAGCCAAGCGAGAGAATTTATTGAAGAATTTAAGAAGGATGAATATGAGTTATTCTTTAAAATTTGGGAGGTACTTAAAAGTCGCGATTGGTGGGCTGCGATTGATGGCGATAATAAACGTTTTGAAAACTTTGTTACTTTATTTGGCAAGAACTTTATAATGGCAGGAGAATTGGCAGAAAGTGTTTTTCCTGATGATTTAATTGACTATAAAGACGAAAAGCAGAAGTACCTGAGTTCTAAAGTAGATGGTATTGATATAATAAATGGGAATTATGTGCCAATGACAAGAGCTTCGTTTTTTAATGGAACTGATGGGTTAAATGATTACAAATTAGAAGCTGAAGCGATAACAGCCAATAAATTAATTAGTGTTACTATTAATATAAAGGATTCAGACGGTAAGAATAAGGATATTTTAGCAAGGACTTTCAAACCTTTTGATTATGTTTTTATTGAGCTTTTAGAAGATGTAAAAGTAAGTGAAACACTAACCTATAATAAAGGAGATATATTAGCTATTCCAGCATTCTATTTAGCGTGGATGGATGGTTATATCGATTCACAGCAGTTAAGTACTGTATTACGTGTAGGAGGAGATGTAGTAGTAGTGGTAGCATCAGCCGCAGCAGCGGTAGGAACGGGAGGAGCTTCTTTAGCGGTTCTTGGAGCCGAAATTTTCTTCGCATCAACAGATGCATTAATCGCCATTCAAGGAGATGAAATGAAGAAAATTTTTGGGGATGACTTTGTAGATGGTCTCGAGATAGCTAACATGGCTTGGGGATTAGCAAATCTACCGGCTGCCGTAGCAACTATACCAAAAGGACTAGCAAAATTAAGAATAAGTGCAACTAAGACTTTAGAATCAGGGACAGATGCTTTTAGGAGTTTTGTTAAAAATGCTAAAAACTTAGAAAATGTAAAGCTAGACTTAGACTTAACCAAGTTAGCTAAAGCTATTAAAGCACTGAAGGAGACCGATAGAGTAGCATACATAAAAACATTAAGAAATAAAATAGCAGATATCGCTATTAAGTATGATAACCTTGTTGAAAGCGGTGTACCTTCAGAAAAAATAAAAAAGATATACTCAAGCTTAAGAAGAATGCTGTTTAGTGTTTCTTCTAACGGAGAAATATTAGATTTCAATAGAATATCTGATGATGTTGTAAACTTAGTTGAGACAGAAATTAAAATTTTAAATAAATCACTTATAACTAACAAGTCAGGTAAATATTTAGATATAGTTATACACGCTTCTGTTAAAGAGCCAGGGAAATTTACTATAATTTTAAATGGTGTAGAGGAAACCATTGAAGCGGTTCAATTAGCAGATAAATTAAAAGATGCTGACCCAACGAAAACTATCCGTTTGCTTTCATGTAATGATAGTAACTCTGCAATTGAAATTAGTCAATCTTTAGGTAGAGATATCATACATTCTACAGGTGATGTAAAAATTTATGAAAATGGAGTGATAGAGACAAATAACTGGAAAGTAGCAAAAACAGATGGTGTAGTAGATGATTTTAACATAGCTACAGCAACAGGTTCAGGTGAGTCTGTAACATTATTTAAAAACTATGTAAAAGAGCTGTCTAAAGCAACTAAAGCAGATTTATTAGCTGTACTGGGGCAATCTAGATTTGATGAGTTTATTATAATGTTAGAGAAAAGTAGAGTGCCAGCTAATTGGAAGATTGAAAAAGTAGGAGAGGCCATTATGTTTGTAGAAGATATTGACGGAAACCCTAAAGTATGGGCAGAATTTGCCAAAAAGCAAGATGGTAAATTATTTATGAAAGCCACTGGTGGTCCTGGAGATGCTGCAAATACAAGAAAAATTAATTATTTACTAGATGTAGATCCACCTTTAATGAAAGGTTTTAGATATGAGGTAGATAATGGTCGTTTTATTTTCGAAACAGATGCCTTAGGAAGAGTTCATAAAATAACCGATAATAATGTTAGATATGATGTTCCAACCAGACGTTATGAAAATTCTCAACAAAAGGCGAAAAATATAAAAGATGGAAATACTGGTTCACCACCAGATGATGGAGGTCATATGATTAGTGCTGAAAGTGGAGGACCTGTTGAGCAGATAAATTATTTTCCACAGAATAGAAATTATAACCAAAAATTAGATCCTGGAACCTGGAGAAAAATGGAAGAATATTTAAAAAGTTTAAAAGATGCGAACTCTGGAGATACGTTTAAATTTGAAGTACTCCCTGTTTTCGGAGATGTTAACAGACCTGGTAGACCAACGATGTTTCGTGTTAAAATATCTCAAAACGGAACACCAGTTAGTTTACAAGAAGAATTTAGAGAAATAGATAATCCTTTTTAAGATGAGCTTAAGTAAAAATAACTACACGGTTTTAATAGATTATATTAAAAAAGAATTAAAAGATAAACAATGGGATGAAATTTTATGTCAAATAGTTTTTAACGGAAGGGTTTGCAGTGATTCTGTTAGATATTATTTTGATCAACAAGAGTTTGTATTTGTTACAGACGTTTTTGAGACAGGGCCTATTTTACATAGTATTTTTGGTGATTATTTGCAAGGAAAAAAAGAAAGAGATTTCAATGAAGTCTTTCTATATATAACTAGAGAAGATTTCACTGTTGAATATAGAATGAATGAAGAAAGAATAAAGAAGAGTAAACAAGAAAGTGCATTACTATTTTCAAATTATGTTTATGAGGATATGCGTACGCAGATTTATGATTATGAAATAGCCAATAATTTACGTACACCCATATATGATGAAGAAGGAGCGGTTTGTGACCATGAAAAATCTTGGGATAGTGGTTTATTTACGTTCATAATTAATATGGAAACTAAAAAAGTATATTACAAAATAGAGCTATTCTTACAAGGAGAAAAACGTATTCTTCCATTAGAGCTACAAGAGTATTTTATTGAAGCAATCTTAACACATTATGCACTAACACATGGAGAGTTAAAAGAATATTGGAAGCCATGGAATAAAATAGTGGTTACTGCTCCAGAGCTTGTTATACCTTTAGGAAGAGCGCAAGAGTATATAGAATATACGTTAGAATCAGAAGAGACTTTAAAGCAGTTACAAAAAACGTATAAAAATAACGGCTGGAATATTGCTAAAGCACAAAAAAGTAATATGAATAGCATTTGGTCTAAACTAAAAAAATTGTGGTCGTAAATTCCCGCTAGCGCGGATTTGCAATCCGTGCCCCGCTGCCGCACGAATCCTTTCGTGTGGTTTCGATAAGTAAGAATTAAAAGAAAAGGCAAAAAATGAGTAGAAACTATAAATTTCATAATCCAGGAGGCTTATATTTTGTAAGCTTTGTAGTAGTAAATTGGTTAGATGTATTCACAAGAAATGAGTATAAAGATATGATAATTGATAGTTTGATTTTCTTTCTGCAAAGGAAAGGTATGAAATATAGCAATACGAGAAATTACCAAGTTGATTAAGCAGTTTTAGAGATATATGAAAGGAATAAAACTATATAAAAGCACAATTCAGACGCTTGCACCAGCGATAAAGAATTAAGAGTGAAACGATCATGAATGAAAAAAAATAGTGTTATGTATCATTTTGTTTTTGGGATCTTTTTATGGATATTCTCAAAAATATAAAATTACCTATTCTGCTACGGCACAGGCAGAGCCTTGTAACCCCGATCCAATTGAAATTTCATACCATCGCATATTTTTGCGAAATACCAATACAAATCAAAGCTTTCTCTTAGCTTCAGCGCATTGTAATAATCTTATAGATAGCAAAATAAACGCAGTGGCGATTATAGATTTTTTACCCAATATTATTTCAGATAACATATATGCAAGAACTATTGCTGGTAATGTAATTTTAGATGAAGGAAATACGGTAAATGTTAATTATAACCATTGTGATTCTAAAACTACGTATGTGTCAACTTTTAGCAATACCGTAAAAGTGGATATTGAACCGTATACAGAAATTAATCCAAAACCTCCTGGAAATCCCTGTGTTATTACATTAAATGTAGACCAAGATGGTTTTTTACCCGAAGTGTATGTTTGGCAATATTATGATTTTTTAAGCACAGCGATTGATAAATGGACGAATTTCCCAGCTCAATTTCAAGGAAAGCATACCATTACTTTTGAACCTATTGATATATTTGGAAATAAAACTTCAGACTACCTTAATAAAACAATAAATTTTAGAATGCAAAAATATTGTACAGGTAAATATACAGAAGTCCGATCCTATGCAATGATTAGCTGCTCCCCTCAACTCCAAGAACCCGTAGTAACTCAAAGTACAAGCTGTAATTATAAAGCAGATGGCACCTTGACTTTAAATTTTGATAGAAAGATAGAATCTGAAGAATTGGTAATGACTTTATACGATGGAACAGATGATAATTTAATATATGATCAAGAATTTACATCAACGTTAACCAATAATTCGGGAGTCTATAGCTATACATGGAATAAACCTTTAGACGCAGGAAGTTACAGAGTAAAATATCAAACACATACGGGTACAGGAGGAATAGATCAAACAGACAGTACATGGAATAGCCTTGAGTTTTCAAATCCTTTTACCATCACGGCTGCTACACCTGTCAATTTCAACATCACAAGCTCAGCAGACCAAAACTGTTTCGCAATAAATGATGGATATATAGAGGTGAGTGCTACAGGAGAACCGAATAGAACTTTCTTATATCAACTAACTAAAAATGGAGAATTACAAATTTTCAATGGAGTTGATTGGATACAATATACAGGGAACAATGAAGATAATGACACTTGGTTTCAATTTGCGAATGCAAGCACCACAAGAATAAATAATTTAAATAAAGGAGCATACAAGATAAAAGTGAAAGATTCACAAGGATGTTTCGCTAAACAGTGATAAAAAAGAAAAAGTAGTATCAATGAGTATTATGAAGATAGAAAAGCTAAGAGCAATAGTGCTAAGTCTAGCTATATTTTTTGTGTCGAATATAGTTGCACAGCAGCTAGATTTCGAAAATATAGGAAGAGGAAGCCCTTTAAAGTAAGTGGTGCTGCCCGATAGCGTGGATTTATAATCCGTACCAATAACGATTAAGTAATAATAAATTCTTAAAAAACGAAAAATCATGACAAATGAAGAAGTAAGAATGTCAACAAAATATAGGGCAATAGGCTTAATACGAGTATATTTTATAGCCCCCGCTGCTGCCCGAATCCGTTCGTGTGGTTTCGATGAAAAGGAAAAAAATTAGTAGAAACTATAAATTTCATAATTCAAAATGCTTATATTTTGTAAGCTTTGTAGTAGTAAATTGGTTAGATGTATTCACAAGAAATGAGTATAAAGATATAATAATTGATAGTTTGATTTTCTTTCAGCAAAGGAAAGGTATGAAATATAGCAATACGAGAAATTACCAAGATGATTAAACAGTTTTAGAGATATATGAAAGGAATAAAACTATATAAAAACACAATCGCGACGCTTGCTCCATCGGAGGGAGTTCGACTGTCACGTTCGTTCTAGTGAGAGTAGGAAGATGAAACAAAGAATAAGAAATAAAATATAAAGTGTGAAAAAAGAAGTAAAGAAACTAATAATAATGACTATAATTCTATACTCAATAAATACTTTAGCTCAGGCAAAGTATAGAGTTGAGTTTTTCAATTTGAATTATAGAATTAATAAGGGAGTTAAAAATAATACAAGTTCCAATATTAATATACAAATACATTATGCAAACGGTACCAAAAAAACGTTGTATTATCGTCCCATAAGAAATCGAGGAGATAATGAAGTAAATTACAGTATTGCTCCATTTACAGCCTATAGTAGACCGATAAAAATTACCTGTTACGTATTTGTAAATTTTAGAACAGGAACAGATGCAAAAGCAACAAAGGAGATACTATTCAGTTCCGATTGTATTGAAGGAGCATTTAGCGAAAGCTATTCACCAAGGATGACTCCTGTTAGTTTTAGTTATAATATTTACCCCATAATTAACTTGACAGGATCTTCAGATAACAATATAGCTCCAGATCAATTTTTTTTGACAAGTGCTACATCTGGTTTTTTAAATAAAACCTATATATGGCGATATAAATTAGGAACTGACCCTTGGAAGTATGTTTCAACTAGACAAACAACTGTATTGGGAATTCCAATAACAGTGCCAGTTTCAGATGGACCGATATTACAGAAGAGACCCCAAGACTTTTTACAAGGAGATTATATAGGAAAAACAATACAATTTATGATAGAAACATGTAATTCAGATTATTATTCTACAATAGTGAGTTATTACTTAATTGATAATCCACCCAAAATTGTTTCGCATACAGTAAAAAAAACAACTTGTAATTATAGTTCAGATGGAGGCATTACCCTAAATTTTGAGCGACAATTACATAACCAAGAAAAAATGTTAATTGCACTTTATATTGAAAGAGAAAATAATTTAAATACATATAATTTTTATAAAAGTTTTTCAACCGAAAATTTAATCTATACAAATGGAAATTATACATATACAATTCCCGAAGAATTAGATAAAGGTATGTACCAAGTAAAATACCAAACACTTAATAGAGATATGGGAGAACAAGTATGGACGTCATTAACATCGCGTACTGTGAAAATGGAAGAAACAACTAAAGTCGATTTCAAAATCACGGCAATAGCAGACCAAAACTGTTTCGCAATAAATGATGGATATATAGACGTAAGTGCTACAGGAGAAACAAATAGAACCTTTTTATATCAACTAACTAAAAATGGAGAATTACAAATTTTCAATGGAGTTGATTGGATACAATATACAGGGAACAATGAAGATAATGACACTTGGTTTCAATTTGCGAATGCAAGCACCACAAGAATAAATAATTTAAATAAAGGAGCATACAAAATCAGAGTGAAAGATTCTCAAGGATGTTTTGCCAAACAGTGATGAAAAAGAAAAAGTAATATTAATGATAATAATGAAGATAGAAAAGCTAAGAGCAATAGTGCTAAGTCTAGCTATATTTTTTGTGTCAAATATAGTTGCACAGCAGCTAGATTTTGAAAATATAGGAAGAGGAACCCCCTTTAAAGTAAGTGGTGCTATTGCCGCCAATGCTGTATTTTATTCATCCAATCAAAACAATGCAAGAGACCCCTTTACCTACTTTTTGCAAGGAAGTTTAAATTTTAGTGCTTACGAATTTTCAATACCTATAAGCTATAGTTTTTCCAATCAAGGAGGCGACTTAGAATATCAATTACCATTTAGTTTTAATCGTTTGAGTTTACATCCTAAATATCGATGGGTACAAGCTCATTTAGGAGATGTGAGTATGAGTTTTTCTCCGTATACCTTGGCAGGACATCAATTTACTGGAGGAGGTATAGAGTTAACCCCAAAAGGAAGTCTTACCTTTTCAGCGATGTACGGACAACTACTAAAAGCTACAGAAGATACTGAAGATGCCAGAACACAACCCGCTTTTAAACGTATGGGATATGGTGCAAGAATAGGGTTTAAAAAAGAAAAGTATAATCTAGAGTTGATAGGTTTTTATGCAAAAGACAACATCAACTCAATTAGCGCAGTACCAGAAGAAAAAAGGGTGTTGCCCAAAGAAAATTTAGTGTTAAGTATATCTGGAGCTGTAACGGTAATGGATGGGCTTCGTTTTAAAGGAGAGTATGCTTCAACTGCCATAACCCAAGATTTAAGAGCAGAAATAGTGAATCATAGTAGTGGCGTTGCAGGTTTACTGTTTAATAACAGAGCCTCAACAGAGCATTACAAAGCATTTAAAACCGAAATGGAATACAGCTTCGATAACTATCGATTTGGGGTTGGGTATGAACGTATTGACCCTGGATATCAAACATTAGGAGCCTATTTTTTTAATAATGATTTTGAGAACATAACTCTAAATGGAAACACCATTTTATTTAATAATAAAATAAACTTAGGATTTAATATAGGATACCAACGCGATGATTTAGCAAACCAAAAAGAAACAAATACGAGCAGAACCGTAGGAAGTGTAAATGCCACGTTTGCGATGAGTAAAAAAGTAAACATAACGGGCAGCTACTCTAACTTTTCTACATTTACGAATAATAGGTTAGATCAATTTGAGATTATCAATGACGATAATTTGTTAGACAACCAAGCAGAGCGTTTCAATTACAGGCAATTATCCCAAAATGCCAATGTTAATCTAAGTTATATTTTAGAAAACAGTAAAACAAGAAGACAAAATTTGAACACAAATTATTCGTTGGCTACAGTGGCAAACGCAGAAAATGGAATAGTACGTATAGGAAATGGTTCAACATTTCATAATTTTAATACTTCTTATACACTGGGGTTACCACAAAGAAAACTCAATATAACTTCTGCTATAAATACAACTTACAACACCATAGGAAGAGAAGATTCTTACACATGGGGACCAACATTGGCGGTTAATAAAAAATTTTTAAAGGATAAACTGAATACCACTTTGAGTACTTCTTATAATCAAAATAATAGTAAAGAGAATAAGACAAGTGCAACAAACATTAGATTAACAGGGAATTATGTATATAAAGAAAAACATAATTTTAACTTGAGTGCTATTCAGTTATTCAGAGCAAATGATTTTAAAAACACTCAAGATATAACTATAACGTTTGGCTACAACTACGCTTTTGACCTTTCAGCTAAAAGGAAAAATGAAATAGAAAAAAACAAGAAAAAATTTAGTTTTACCTATAAAGAGTATACCTTTACAGGGAATCCGAATGAAATTACTCCAGAAGTATTAATTATTGGAAAAGCCAAAAAGTTTAAAGAAATTAAAAAAGTAGCTGTGATAGAGAAGAAGCTTTTGATATTAGAACAAGAGTTAAAAGATGCAGAACTAAAATCTAAAAATAAGTATAAGAAAAAAGCGATTGAGTATTTAGATCATTTATATAAAAATCAAGATTATATAAATACGTATTATGAGTTAGCATTTAAGGGATTAAAAAGCCTATATAGAGATGCAAAATCCTTAGAGTGGTCAGTAGAACAGAAGTATAAAAAAGCACTATCTATATATAACAATTCTACTAAAAAAGAGAGCAAAGAAGTACAATTGTTTTTAAGGAAAAGAGAATCAGCCTACATAGCTAATCAGTATATGTTAAGGCAGTTAGAAAACCTTCAAAAGAACGATTTATATAGAGAAAATGGAGATTTTTATAATTTTAAAGAAACCTATTTGAATACTATTTTAGATATGTTAGAAGAAGGTAAAACAAACATGGAAGTAGCTATCTTTATAGAAATAGCCTTTGCTGAAATGTTTCATAAACTAAGTAAAAAAGAGTAATGCAACAATTAGTTTCCTTGCATTCTTTTCCAAAGATCTTTGAGTAGTTGTTTGGCATTTTCACGATTTTTTGGCACTTCAGTTATCACCGTTTTTCCTTGTTTTTCTTGTATTTGAAAGCTGAAAGCAAATTGTTGAAAATTAGGTGCTACACTTAACAATCCAAAGCGTAAATCATTCA
Source organism: Tenacibaculum tangerinum (assembly GCF_029853675.1). Taxonomy (NCBI): domain Bacteria; kingdom Pseudomonadati; phylum Bacteroidota; class Flavobacteriia; order Flavobacteriales; family Flavobacteriaceae; genus Tenacibaculum; species Tenacibaculum tangerinum. The sequence goes on from NZ_CP122539.1 coordinate 574,841, forward strand.
AATATAAACAGTCGTTTTTTTCTGTAATGGTATACCAGCCTTTGGTTATTTTTATAAGTCTATTTACTAAAACATCATCATCATACTCTCCTAATAAGTGGTGGTTCTTAGTGTAGGAGTAAAATTCAATTGGTTGGGTATCAAAAAAAGAATAGTACCCTATCAAATAGGCATCTGCTGTTTCTACATTTGCCGACCATAAAACGGTGTTCAAAGGGGTAGGCTTCGTTTCTATTTCTTTATAACTGATACCTTGTTCTTCCAAAGCACGAGTAAATTCTGTATACGTAATACCTTTCGCAATAAGCGTTAGTATCATATAAGAACTGCTTACGATGAGTCCTAAATTATTATATTTTCTTCTTTTTTTAGATCCTTTAGGCTGAAATAGGGCTAGCAGCAGAAATACTAAAAACGGAAGTGTGTAAAGAGGGTCGATAACAAAAATATTTTTGAAAGCCAATCGCGTATCAAAAGGCCAAAATAACTGAGTTCCCCAAGTAGTATACACATCTAAAAGCGCATGAGTTAAGAAGCCCCAAAATAAGAGCTTTGCCCATTCTTTAGCGGAGGCACTTTTTTCATATAAAGAAATTAGCCACCCAAAAATCCACCCAAAAAGAATGGCGAAAAGTAGAGAGTGAGTAAAACCTCTGTGTATTTCGAGTGCTGTAACAGTATCAAAAAGTTTGCCTATAAAAACATCCAAATCAGGAATCGTACCAGCAATTGCACCGTAAAGCATCGCTTTGTTACCAACTTTTTTTCCTAAAACAGCTTCTCCAACTGCTGCACCAAGAACAATTTGTGTAAGTGAATCCATAGCGTAAAAGTACTATAATTTATCAGCTATAAAACCTCAAAATGAAAATGCTACTGTATTTATTTATACAAAAAAGCATCACTTTGGTAAAAACAATTTCATACCCTATTTTTGATGTTGAATGTTGCTTTGAGATTTTATTTTATACATTCATAAAAAAAGTATAATTTGTACCTTGTTAACAATACTACTTTTACAACAATTGAAATTACTATTAAAAATCATATTATATATTGGCTTTTTGTGGCATTCTTACATTTTTGCCCAAGAGTTACCTCCTGTAACTAATTTTTCTACAAGAGTTTATGAAGCAGAAAAACAAAACTGGTCAATTTCTCAAGATAAAGAAAAAACAATTTACATAGCAAATAACAAGGGGCTCTTAACCTTTGACGGAGCATCTTGGAAATTGTATAACTCTCCAAATGAAACCATACTAAGATCGGTAAAGGTGATAAAAGATAAGGTTTTTACAGGCTCTTATATGGAGTTTGGTTATTGGGAAAAGAATGAATTAGAAGAGCTTGAATACACCTCATTATCTAAAAAAATTGAAAAAAAATTAATTGAAGATGAGCAATTTTGGAATATTTTATCTCTTGAGAATAAAATTATTTTTCAGTCTTTAAATAGAATTTATATATATGATATACTATCTGAAGACTTCATTATTCTAGATTCAAACGATTTAATAACCAAAACATACCAAACCGATGATTCTATTTACTTTCAAAAAGCCAATAAAGGACTTTATAAAATAAATGAAGGTGGTGAGTTGCTGGTGTCTGATGATCCTGTTTTTAAGGAAGATAGAATAATAAATGTGTTTAAGAAAGACAATGCTACATTGATATTAACAGAGCGTAATGGATTCTTTATTTTATCACAAGGAAAAGTAAGTGCTTGGAAAACGGCTTTAAGTTCTGAGTATAAAAATATAAATGTGTATAATGCAATTCAGTTAAAAAATAAAAATTATGCGTTAGGAACCATATCAAACGGTTTTATACTTTTAGATAAAAATGGCGATTTTTCATACCAAATAAATAGAGAAAAAGGACTCCATAATAATACGATACTTTCTTTATTTGAAGATGCAGACGAGAATATTTGGTTAGGCTTAGATAATGGGATTAGTTTAATAAACGAAGAGTCTCCATTTACAATTTACAACGATTTTAAGGGGAATTTAGGTAGTATTTATACTTCTGTTATCCACAATGGTAAATTATATTTAGGTACCAATCAAGGATTGTTTTTTAAAAAATTAGACACAAACGATGAATTCCTTTTAATTAAAGGAACCAAAGGACAAGTTTGGAACTTAAAAGTTATTCATAATACTCTTTTTTGTGGACACAATTCTGGAACATTTTTAATTGAAGATGAAGTTGCTAAAAAGATTTCTAAAATAGAAGGAGCATGGGATTTTAAAAAAATCAACGACTCTCTTGTATTGCAAGGAAATTATGATGGTTTGTACTTACTTAAAAAAGCAAAAAAGGAGTGGAGCATCTCAAATAAGATAGAAGGATTTAATATTTCATCTAGACAATTTGAAATTTTAAATAATCAACAAATTGTTGTAAATCACGAATATAAAGGTGTTTATAAGCTAAAGGTAAGTCGAAATTTCAAGGAGGTACTTAAAGAAGAGAGAGATACCGTTAACAAAGGCGTGCATTCTAGTTTGGTAATGTACCAAGATAAACTTTACTTATCACTAAAAAAAGGAATTTTCAAGTATGATTATAACAAGGCTCAATTTGAAAAAGATAGTGTTTTAAGCTCAATTTATAAAGACGATTTTATATCGGGGAAGCTAGTTGTTGTAAATGAAGATTTATGGGCTTTTACCAAATCTAGTATCGTAAGAATTACACCAGCCAAACTTTCTAAAGGATTTGAAATTTACAAGATTCCCTTAAAATACACAAAACGGAACAATGTTGTTGGCTATGAAAATATAATGAAAATAGAGAAAGAAAAGTATCTACTTTGTTTAAGCTCTGGATATATGGTGATTGATACTTCTAAGCTTCCTAAAAAAGAGTTTAAAGTACACTTGAATACGATTAAATTACAAGAAAAGAAAATAGAAAAAGAACAAGATCAGGTTTTTAGAAATAAGCAGAATAATTTCAAATTTGAATTTAATGTAGCTGAATTTGATAAATACTTGTTGCCAGAGTATCAATATAAATTATTAGGTATAGACTCAAAATGGAGCAAGTGGTCAACAAATTATTCAAAAGCGTATGAGAATTTACCCGCTGGTGACTACACCTTTTTGTTAAGAGCTAGGGTAGGAAAGAAGTTATCAGTAAATGAGGCTAGATACTCTTTTGAAATCGAAAAGCCTTGGTATTTGAGTAATTTAATGATTGTAGTTTATATTACGAGTATCCTAATATTTTCTGTAATGATGCATATTATTTATAGAAGATATTACAAAAAACAACAAAAAAGAATTGTAGAAGAAACCCAAAAAGAATTAAAATTGGCGCAAGTAGAGAATGAGAAGGAAATTATTAGAATTAGAAATGAAAAACTTCGACAAGAATTTAAAGATAAGAGTAAAGAACTAGCTAGTTCACTTATGAATGTAGTTAAAAAGAACGAACTATTAACTACAATAAAAAAAGAGGTTGAAACTGTAAATGATAAAAAGTTGAAACCTGTAGTAGATCTTATAGATAAGAATTTAAAAAACAATGATGATTGGGAATTTTTCCAAGAAGCATTTAATAATGCAGATAGTGAGTTTTTAAAAAGACTCAAAGAACTACACGATAACTTATCTCCTAATGATTTAAGATTATGCTCTTATTTAAGATTAAATTTATCGTCTAAAGAAATTGCTCCTTTATTAAATATATCTCCTAAAAGTGTTGAAGTAAAACGATATCGTTTGCGTAAAAAAATGGATTTAGACCATGAAGTTAACCTCATAGACTATATTTTAGAGATCTAGTAGCACTACAAAATGCAATATACACCTATACATAAGCACTACAACTCTTAAAAACCGTGTATTAAACTCCATTTTATTCAAGCTCTCAGTTGTAGGTTTTATTGAGTTCTTAGCAATATAATTACCATGTATATTATTTGTAGCGGGGGTATTTGATTATTTCGTAAAAAAAGAGTAGTAATTTTATGAAAAATAAAAACTCAATTTATGATAAGACAAATCAAACTCTTTATTTTGTTGTTTTTTCCGATTACAATGCTAGCGCAATCCATAACAGTTAGCGGTTTGGTTACAGACAAGACAACAGGAAGTCCTTTACCAGGAGTTAATATATTAATTAAGGGTGAAGAAAAGGGTACTCAGACAGATTTCAACGGTAATTACACACTCAATAATGTAGATACAAATGCTACTTTAGTTTATAGTTTTATTGGGTTTAAAACACAAGAACTAAAAGCAAGTAGTGAGGTAATTAATGTTGTTTTAGAAGAAAGTTTAAGCCAATTAGATGAAGTAGTGGTAATTGGTTATGGAAGCAAATCTAGAAAAGATGTTACAGGTGCTGTATCTTTAGTTGGTGCCAAGACAATTGACAAGTTAAAACCAGTAGATGCAAGTTTGGCATTACAAGGAACCACCTCGGGAGTAACCGTTAACACGCCATCTGGATCACCAGGTGCTGGATTTGATATTGTGATTAGGGGTATTAGTTCTAATGGAAAGAACGGACCTTTAATTGTAGTTGATGGCTTACCGAATGCTGATTTTAACTCTATAAACCCAAATGATATAGAATCTATATCAGTACTTAAAGATGCGCAAGCAGCTATTTATGGTATTCAAGGAGCGAACGGAGTAGTAATTATTAAAACAAAGTCAGGTAAGAAGAACACTAAAACCAAAGTTACGTATGATGTCTTTACAGGTGTTCAACAAACAAGCAAAAAATTAGACAATCTCAATGCTATTGAATACGCTTTATTGCTCAACGAAAGCTATGCCGCAAACGGACAGGATTTGCCTTATCCTAATATCAATGATGTAACTACTAATACTGATTGGCAAGATGAACTTTTTTCATCTGCTTTTATGATTAACCATAACTTAGGAATTTCTGGTGGATCAGAAAATATTACCTATTTCTTAGGAGCTTCACACCTATCGCAAGACGGTATTATTGCTCCAGAGAAATCAACCTATGAAAGAAACAATGTTAGGTTAACATTAGGGGTAGATTTGAGTGATAAATTTAAGATAACTTCGACTACGAATTACTTTACAACTGATAGAAAATCTATTAATGAAAATGGTTTAGGTTCTGTATTATTCAATGCTTTAAACTATGCTCCAACTTTTTCGCTAGAGCAAGAGGATTTATCTGGTTTCCTAGGGAATGAAGTAATCAATCCTTTATCTCAAATTAAGGATACTTACAATTCAGATCTTGGTACTGGTTTAGAAGGAAGTTTAAGTTTGGATTTCATTCCATCAGAAAATTTGAAAGTAACATCAAGACTTGGATATAAAACATTTAATAATAGATTCAAAGGTTTTTTTCCTGTAGTTAACTACGGTCCTGGAAAGGTTTTTAATCGAGACAGAAGCGAGGTAAATCAGTCTAGACAAAACTTTAGCAATTATACATGGGAAACATTTATTAACTATAAAAATACGTTTGATGAAACCCATAATCTTTCCCTTACCCTAGGTACGAGTGTTCAAAAACAAATTGGAGAGGGGCTTTACGCAACAGGTTATGATGTACCCAACAACTCATGGGATTTTGCAGATATCAGTTTAACTACTGGAATTTTAAATGCACGTACAAATGACTCTTATCGTTTTGACAATCGTTTATTGTCTTATTTTGGTAGAGTAGAGTATGACTATAAAAGTAAATACCTAATCTCGGCCATGATTCGTAGAGATGCTGCATCAGATTTTAATGCAGATAATAGAGTAGATTATTTCCCTTCTGTAACAGCAGGATGGAAGATTTCTGATGAAGAATTTATGAGTGATAATGGATTTGTTGACTTTTTAAAACTAAGAGCCAGTTACGGATTTTTGGGTAATTTCGTTGGAGACAACTTATATCGAGCAGAGTTAAATGGAGAAGGAACTTATGTTTTTGATAATTCAATCGTTAATGGAGTAGCAATAGGTAGATTGCCCAATCCTGACGCACGTTGGGAAAGAGCAGAAAAATTAGATATCGGTCTAGATGCAAAATTTTTGGACAACAAATTAGAATTGGTTGCAGATTATTTTATAGAAGACAGAAATGATTTGTTAATTTCAGGTATACCCGTTTCTGGTATTGTAGGAACTTACGCACCAGGTTCTGGAAACCCTATAATTAATGCAGGGACGTCTAGAGTGAAAGGTTTTGAATTAGGATTGAAGTTCAACAACAGCGTTGGTGATGATTTTAATTACGCTATTAACTACAATCTGACCAAGATTAATGGAGAAGTAACAAAAATTAATGGAGGTATAATTTTAGAAGGCGGTGCTTTTGGTGTAGGCCAATTAGCTCCTTCTAGGATGAAAGTAGGGGAACCAATTGGATATTTTTATGGATTACAAACTGATGGTATCTTCCAAACCGTAGAGGAGGTAAACAATTCACCATCCCAAACAGGTTTGTTAGGAAACGAAGCTGTACCAGGAGATATCAAGTATGTTGACGTGAATGGAGATGGAGTTATTAACTTTGACGATAGAACTAAAATAGGTAATCCCCAAGCTGAATTCATTATGGGATTAAATTTGAGTTTTAACTATAAGAACTGGGACTTTTCGAGTTACATGTATTCGGAATTAAATAAAGACATGGTTCGTAATTATGAGAGAGACCAACCTAATGTAAATAAATTGGCCTATAATTTGGATAGATGGACAGGTCCTGGAACTAGTAATACAGTTCCAAGAGTAACTACAGGAGCCACTAATAACAGGTTGTTCTCTAGTTTCTTTGTAGAAGATGCTTCTTTCTTAAGACTGCAAAATATTCAAATAGGATATACTTTACCATCAGAGGTATTAGAAAAACTAAAAATATCAAAAGTACGATTATATACCACGGTAAACAATGCTTTTACCTTAACCAACTACAAAGGTTTTGACCCAGCTGCAACAGGTGGTACACGAAATCCAGATGGTACAGTAAATCCTATAGGTTTAGGTATAGATTACGGAATATACCCTGTATCACGTCAGTATTTACTTGGGTTAAATGTTGCATTTTAAAATAAGAGAACATGAAAGAATATAAAAAAATAATAACATCAGTATTTACGCTATTATTAGTAAGTATCGGATTTTACAGTTGTTCTGATGAGTTTTTAGATGAGGTTGAAGAATATAACATTGATTCTGAAACTTACTTTAATTCAGAACAAGAATATTACAACGCATTGATTGGAGCGTACGATTTATTGCAAGCTACCTATGTGAATGCAATGCTAGGTGAAATAGCTTCAGATAATACGTTGTGTGGGGGTGAGAGTGCTACCGATGTACTCGGGTTTCAACAAGTAGACGACATGATTCATAATCCAGTAAATAGTAACTTACGAGATATTTGGAACTGGATGTTTGCAGGGGTAAACAGAGCAAATTACATTTTAGAGTTCAAAGATAAAACAGATTTTGAAGGTAAAAATGTAATTATTGCAGAAGCACGATTCTTAAGAGCTTATTATCATTTTGAATTGGTAAAATGGTTTGGTGCTATCCCTTTAAAAGGAGATGAGCGCTTTGTTCGTGGAGACGAAAAAATAATACCTCGCTCTCCAGTGTCAGAGGTGTACAAGACCATAGAGGAAGATTTAATGTTTGCTGTTAACAATCTTTCCTACACAGCGCCACAGTTGGGTAGAGCCACGAAAGGTGCTGCACAAGCTCTATTGGGTAAAGCTTATTTGTATCAAGACAAGTTTACACAGGCGGCAAATGTATTGGAAGATCTTATTAACAACGGGCCGTATGATTTGGTAGATGATTATTCTATCATTTTTGAACACGAAGGGGAAAACGGGATAGAATCTGTTTTTGAAGTGCAATATACCGACGTAGAAGGAGCTGGCTTTGATTGTTTGCAATGTAGTGAAGGTAATGTAGCGGTTGGATTCAATGGAATCAGAAATTATTCAGGTCCTTTGTTTGAATCTGGATTTAGTTTCAATGTACCTACACAAGAAACATACGATGCATTTGATGAAGATGATTTACGAAGAGATATTGCAATTTTAGATATCGTTGCATGGGCAAATGATACAGGAGCAACGTACGCAGAAGGATACGAGCACACAGGATTTTTCAATAGAAAATACATTGCCAGAAAAGGAGATTTGAATACAGGTGATGCCAATTTAACCAATCCTAACAATTATAGATCTATTCGTTTTGCGGATGTCTTGTTAATGGCAGCTGAAGCTTTGAATAGAGGTGGTATTAGCGATTCAAGAGCATTAGATTATATTAATAGAGTTAGAAGACGTGCTTTTGGAGACGAAGATCACGACGTGTCTTCTACAGGAGCCGCGCTGACGGATGCTATTTTAACTGAAAGAAGGTTAGAATTGGTAGGAGAAGGACATCGATTTTTCGATTTAGTTAGAACAGGAAGAGGAGTAGTGATTCCTGGTTTCACTACAGGTAAAAATGAACTATTTCCAGTACCAATTGAAGAAATTCAATTCTCTCAAGGTAACTGGTCACAAAATGAAGGATATTAAAAATAAGTAATATGAAAGTATATAATATAATTTATAAGGCACTTATTGTTTTATTCATTTTTGGTGCTTGTACAGATGAAGATAATTTCGATTTTCTAGATTCTATAGAAGCCCCTAGAAATGTAGTAGCCGCATACGGTGTGACTCAAGACAATACAGGGCTAGTAACGATAACACCATCTGCAGAAGGTGCTAACAGTTTCAATGTTTATTTTGGAGATGATACGGGTGCTCCTGCAGAATTGAAAGCAGGCGAGAGTGCAGAACACGTCTATGCAGAAGGAACGTATCAAGTAAGAATAGTAGCCTATAATATCAAAGGAGATAAGACGGAAGCTACTCAAGAATTGGTAGTTTCATTCAAAGCACCAGAAAATTTAGAAGTTACTATTGGAAACGATGAAGCGGTTTCTAAACAAGTTAATATAACTGCGACAGCTGATTTCGCCACCATGTATGAGTTTTATTCTGGAGAAGAAGGTGTAACACAACCTGTAGCAACTGGTAACATAGGAGATCCTATTTCTTACCAATATGCAACAGCAGGTGTTTACGAGGTGAAAATCGTAGCCAAAGGTGCTGCTGCGCAAACAACAGAATACACGCAAACTTTTGAGGTTACCGAAATATTGGCTCCAATAGAATCTGCTCCAGCACCTCCATCGAGAAATGCAGCAGATGTAATCTCAATTTACTCTAGTGCCTACATCAATGTTGCAGGTACAGACACATTTCCAAATTGGAATCAAGGTAGTCAAGGAAGTTCTTGGGCAGAGTATGACTTAAATGGCGATAAAATGCTACAATACGTGAATTTAAGTTACCAAGGAATTCAATTTGGAAGTAGACAAGATGTCTCTTCTATGGAGTACTTACACCTAGACGTATGGACAACGGATGTAGATCAATTAGAGACTTCATTAATTAATATTACAGATAGTGCTGATCCTGTTGCAACAGAAAAACCTGTAACCCGTGATTTAACAAAAGATAATTGGGTGAGTATAGACATTCCTATTGCCGATTATGTGAGTCAAGGATTAACCGTAAATGAAATCTTCCAGTTAAAATTTGTAGGAATTCCTTGGGCAACAGGTACCGTATTTATTGATAACATTTATTTCTGGAAACAATCAGCCGTGGCAAATAGCGTAACTCCTATACATTTTGAAACTCCGTATTCTTTAAGTAGTTTTGATGGAGGCGATATCTCTGTAGTTGCCAATCCTGATACCAATGGAAATAACTCAACAATGGTTGCAAAAATGGTAAAAGGAGCAGGACAACCTTGGGCAGGATCGAAGATTACGATTACCCAACCATTCTCTTTTGCAAATGGAACAACTGTAAAAGCGAAAGTATGGTCACCAAGAGCAGGGTTAAACGTACTCATGAAATTTGAAGATGATGTGCCTTGGCCAGATGTAACCGCTTCTGCTGAAGTTACAGCAACAACTACCACTGCCAACGCATGGGAAGAGTTAACATTTGATTTTACAGGAATCAGTAGTTCGATTGACTTTTACAACCTAGTACTTATTATGGATAATGGTACTCAAGGAGATGGCACAGAAAACTATACTATTTATGTAGATGACATCACAACTAGTCCAATGTTCGACTTTGAACCTGAGTTTACGTTAAGTAGTTTTGATGGAGGTGATATTTCTGTAATTGCCAACCCAGATACAAATGGTAATACATCAGAAATGGTGGCAAAAATGGTAAAAGGAGCAGGGCAACCTTGGGCAGGTTCAAAAATTACGGTTCCGGAACCATTCTCTTTTGTAGGACAAACTAAGGTAAAACTAAAAATATGGTCACCTAGAGCAGGATTAAATTTACTATTAAAATTTGAAGACGATGTGCCTTGGCCAGACGTAACTGCATCTGCAGAAGTTACAGCAACAACTACCACTGCCAATGCATGGGAAGAGTTAACATTCGATTTTTCTGGAATCAGCACTTCTATAGATTTCTACAATTTGGTTTTAATCATGGATAACGGAACACAAGGTGATGGTTCTGCAGATTATACGATATACATAGATGATATTTCACAATTTTAAAATACGACCATGAAGAACATAAAAAATAAAATAACATTAACGATACTAGCATTGTCTTTGGTGTTTCTGTTCAATCAGTGCCAAAGTAATGACTATGAGTTTGGAGAAATAATAGCTCCTACTAACGTCAATGTACAAGTTGGAATAGTTGGACAAGATGATGCAAATCCTTATGGAGATGGTAGTGGAGTAGTAATGTTTTCAGTATCGGCTGAAAATGCATTGAGCTATACTATTAATTTTGGAGATGGAGGTAAAGAAAGCTTGCCTTCGGGAAGTGTATCTCATGTTTACTCCAAAACAGGAGTTCATAAATACACAGCTGTTGTTAGAGCGATTGGTGCTGCTGGAGTGGAATCGAGTAAAACTGTTGAAGTTGAAGTTTTTAGCTCTTTTTCTGATGATGAGGCTTTAGATTTCCTTGCAGGTACGATAGCAGGAGACAGTAAAAAATGGTATTGGCAAGCAAATAAAGACTTGCATGTAGGTCTCGGTCCTGTTACCGATGATTATGGCAATGGTGAGTTTGCTTATGAAGCTTGGTGGAATAACATAAAAGCATGGGACGAAGAGAAAAGTTGTATGTATGATAACGAATTTGTTTTTACCAGAACAGAAGATGGAATCACTTTTGAGCAAACGCAAGGTCCTGCTTTTATACCAGGTACCTATGCAGGAGTTTTAGGAGTGGCAGGAGACCAATGTCATGATGAATCGGTGGCAACGACCATGTTTGGAGTAAAAGACGTTTCTTTTGGACCATCAACATCAAAAGCTGCTACTGAAGGTAGTTATAACGATAATCCTTATCGAGGCACTAGTTTTGAAATTTCTGACGGAGGTTTTATGGGTTGGTATGTAGGTACTAGCAAGTATGACATTATTTCTGTAACGAACGATGAACTCATTGTAAGAATCATAGAAAAAGGAGGAGGCTTTGCTTGGTATCATAAATTTACCTCTTCAAAACCAGTGAAAGGTCCTAACTATACCTACAATGATTTAGTATGGGAAGATGATTTTAATACAGATGGTGCGCCTAATGCTGCTAACTGGACCTACGATCTAGGTGCAGGAGGTTGGGGTAATAATGAAGCACAAACCTATACTGATAATGCCGAAAATGTAAAAGTTGAAGGAGGAAACCTAATTATTACTGCAAAAGCAGATGGTAGTGGTGGGTATACTTCAGCAAGAATAAAATCTGAAGGCTTGTATGAGTTTACTTACGGTAGAGTTGAAGTAAGAGCCAAACTTCCAGAGGCGCAAGGTACTTGGCCAGCGATATGGATGTTAGGAGCAAACTTTTCGACAGTTGGTTGGCCTAATTGTGGTGAAATAGACATCATGGAGCAAAAAGGAGACGATAAAAACACCGTTTTGGCAACAAGTCATTGGTACGACACAACAAACAATATTAAGGCAGACTATGGAAAAACAACAACCATAACAAATGCCAGCTCAGAGTTTCACTTGTATACCCTAGAGTGGACAGAGGAATCTGTTAAAATGTACTTAGACGATGAATTGTATTATGAGTTAGATAATAATGCCGATTTACCTTTTAATCAAGATTTCTTTTTAATCTTAAATGTTGCCATGGGAGGCACTTTAGGAGGTACTATTGATGCTGGATTTACAGAAGCAACAATGGAAATAGATTACGTAAAAGTATATCAATAAAAATTAATTATAAAGGGGTGATTAATTTATGACAACTATGTTTGAATTAATTCACCTCTTTTTCTTACCCTTCTATAAATAATCTGAATTTTTACTAGAAATCAGTAAAAAAACTGTTTTAATTTTACTAATGAATAGCACAGAAAGAATATATATCGAAAATGAAAAAACTTCTTCTACAAGCAAAGAAGTAAAGGGAACACAAGTCCATATAGAGGGAGAATTGTATTATAAAATATCGAATGTAGATGAAATGAGACCATTTTTTATGAGCATTGTAAGTGCTTCTAATCATTGGATGTTCATTTCTAGTAATGGAGGATTAACTGCAGGACGCCAAAATGCAGAGTACTCTTTATTTCCATATTACACAGATGATAAAATAGTTGAAAGTGCCGATATCACTGGAAGCAAAACCATATTTCAAGTTCGAAAAGCAGGCCAAGTAACCGTATGGGAACCCTTTTCAGAACGATTTGAAGGTAAATACAACATTACCCGTAATTTGTATAAAAATAGTTACGGAAATAAAGTATTGTTTGAAGAAATTAATCACGATTTAGAACTTACCTATAGCTACCAATGGAGTTCGAGTGATACCTACGGTTTTGTAAGAAAAAGTAAAATTGTTCATACTGGAACCGATTTAGTAAACATCACCATATTAGATGGAATTCAAAATATTTTACCCTATGGCGTTGGAAGCAACCTACAAAATGCAAGTAGTAATTTAGTCGATGCCTATAAACGCAGTGAATTACATAAAAAATCAGGCGTAGGTATTTTTGCACTGAGTGCCATTATTGTTGATAAAGCAGAACCAAGTGAAGCACTAAAAGCCAACGTTGTTTGGTCACTTGGTATCGAAAACCCCACCTATTTATTATCTTCTAAACAGTTAAAAAACTTTAGAAGAAATCTAGACCTAACAGAAGAAACTGATGTAAAGGCAGAAAAAGGAGCTTATTTTATCAGTGCGAATATAAATATAGCCTCACAAAACTCTAAAGAGTGGTACCTCATAGCAGATGTAAACAAAAACCACTCACAAGTAATAAAGCTATCAGAAGACATTCAAAAGAAAGAGAACTTATTAGAAAAAGTAATTGCCGATGTTCATTTCGGTACACAACAATTAGTAAAACTAAACGCATCTGCAGACGGTATACAATACTCTGCAGACAGATTAAGAGATATACGTCATTTTTCAAATACCCTGTTCAATATTATGAGAGGAGGTATTTTTGACGATAATTATACCATTGAAAAACGAGATTTTACCACATATATAAACAAGGCAAATAAAAAAGTAGCAAGAAATAATGAAGCAGTCTTAGAAAAACTAACACCGCAGTTTTCGTTATTCACATTACAAGAATTAGCCTATGAAACAGACGATAAAAACTTTAGACGCTTGTGTTTAGAGTATATGCCTTTAAAGTTCAGTCGTCGTCATGGAGACCCAAGTCGCCCTTGGAATAAATTTTCTATAAATACACGAAATGAAGACGGTTCTAAAAAACTAGATTATGAAGGGAACTGGAGAGATATTTTTCAAAATTGGGAGGCGCTAGCCCACTCATATCCTGCTTTTATAGAAAGTATGCTGCATAAATTTTTAAATGCAACAACTTTCGACGGATACAACCCTTACAGAGTAACCAAAGATGGTTTCGATTGGGAAACCATTGAGCCAGATAACCCTTGGAGTTATATTGGTTATTGGGGAGACCACCAAATCATATACCTATTAAAGTTCTTAGAATTTACAGAAAAATTCGAACCTAAAAAACTAGAAAGTTTCTTTAATAAAGAACTATTTGTATATGCAAATGTGCCTTATAAAATAAAGGCATATGAAGAGTTGTTGAAAAACCCTAAAGATACCATCGTATTCGATGAAAGTGCCGATGCCAGAATTAGACAAGAACGTGATGAACTAGGTTCAGACGGAGCACTTTTAAGAGATGAGAATAGATTTATTATCAAAGTAAATTTTATTGAGAAGATTTTGGCAACAACCCTTGCTAAAATAGCCAACTTTATTCCAGAAGGAGGTATTTGGATGAATACCCAAAGACCCGAATGGAACGATGCTAATAATGCCTTAGTTGGTAACGGGGTTTCTATGGTAACCTTATACTATTTAAGACGTTTTTTAAGCTTTTTTAATGAGGTATTTGCCCATTCAGAAGTAACAAAGGTTGAAATTTCTAAAGAGTTAATGACATTCTACAGTGATGTTTTAGAAGCCTTAGAAAATCATAAAGAATTACTTTCAGGTAGTTTTACCAATGCGCAAAGAAAGCAAGTATTAGATGACTTAGGTCAGTCGGCAAGCAACTACCGATTACACATTTATCAACATTCGTTTTCAGGAAGAAAAGAAGCACTATCAATTCAATCATTAAAAGACTTTGTAAGCACTTCTTTAGCCTATCTAGAACATTCGATAGAGGCGAATAAGCGCTCAGATAGTTTGTATCATGCATATAATTTAATGACGCTTACGAACGATAAAGAAATAGCCATTTCTTATTTAGATGAGATGTTGGAAGGACAAGTAGCAGTGTTGAGTTCGGGCTATCTAAATTCGTCAGAAGTACTACGTGTATTAGATGCAATGAAAGAAAGTAAGCTTTTTAGAGAAGACCAATACAGTTATTTACTGTATCCAAATAAAGAACTTAAAGGCTTTGTAGAAAAAAATTCTATACCGAAACAAGCCGTAGAAGCATCAAAAATAGTACAATCGCTCGTAGATATAGATGGTACTTCTATTGTAGAAAAAGATGTACTAGGAGGATATCATTTTAACGGAAATTTTAAAAATGCAGACGATTTAGCTCTTGCTATTGACAATCTGTCTATCAATATTTCTGAAAATGAAAAAAGTGAAATACTTCAAATCTTTGAAGAAGTATTTAACCATAAGGCTTTTACAGGTCGCTCAGGAACATTTTATGGTTATGAAGGTTTAGGCTCAATTTATTGGCACATGGTTTCGAAGCTGCAATTAGCAGTTCAAGAATGCTGTTTAAAAGCAATTGAAGCGAAAGAAAGTGCAGAAACAGTAGGTAGGTTATTAGAGCACTATTACGAAATAAATGAAGGAATAGGTGTTCATAAGCCACCAACATTATACGGAGCTTTTCCAACCGACCCTTATTCGCACACACCAGCAGGAAAAGGAGCACAGCAACCTGGAATGACAGGACAGGTAAAAGAAGATGTTTTAAGTCGTTTTGGAGAATTAGGAGTCTTTGTGTCTGAAGGGAAATTATATTTTAACCCTTGCTTGCTAAGAAGAAATGAGTTTATTTCAGAATCTAAAAACATACACTATGTTTCCGTAAAGGGAGAAGAAGTAAAACTCAATTTACCCGAAAACACACTATTCTTTACCTATTGTCAAGTACCCGTTATCTATACCATTTCAGAAGCTGAAAGTATAGAAGTTCATTACAGTAACGGAAATAAGGAAACACTTAAAGGATTAGAACTTACTAAAGAAATAAGTGAAGAAATTTTTAATAGAACAGCTAACATAGCTAAGTTACATGTTTTCATAAAAGAAGATAAGTTAAAATAGAATTATATGAAATCAGGCTTAAACATTTTATGGATACTGGTTTTCTTGATTTCTTGTGGAGAAGTAAAAGAAAAGAAAAGTGTTTCAACTATAAATACGAACAACGTGACTGCTAAAGATATATTAGGAAACTCCAACTATCCCGCTATTTGTTATGGAGGTTATCGCAACAAAACTAGAGACATACAACCAACGATTGAAGAGTTAAAAACAGACATGAAGATTCTCAGTGCCATGGGAATCAGAATTGTAAGAACCTACAATGTTCACTTAGATCATTCAGAAAACCTTTTAAAAGCAATAAATGAGCTTCAAAAAGAAGACAAAAATTTTGAAATGTATGTAATGCTAGGCGCATGGATAGATTGTAAAAATGCATGGACAGAGTTGCCTTTAGATCACCATAAGGAAAGTGAAAGAAACGAAGTGGAAATTAAAGAAGCCGTTAGGTTGGCTAATTTATATCCAAACATCGTAAAAATAGTAGCAGTGGGTAATGAAGCCATGGTAAAATGGGCAACCGAATACTATGTACAACCTAATATAATCTTAAAGTGGGTAAATCACCTTCAAAACTTGAAAAAAGAAGGAAAACTAAATAAAGATTTATGGATTACCACTAGCGATAATTTTGCATCATGGGGTGGGGGAAGTAACGAATACCATACCGATGATTTAAACAAATTAATCGCCGCTGTAGATTATATTTCAATGCACACCTACCCAATGCACGATACGCATTACAATCCTAAATTTTGGAAAGGTGAGCACAACGAGCATACACTTTCGAATTTAGAAGATATAGAAAAAGCCATGCAACGATCGCTAGCGTACGCACAATCGCAGTATCAGGGTGTAAAGAACTACATGGAGCGTTTAGGAATACACAAACCAATTCATATTGGTGAAACAGGCTGGGCAAGTACATCTAATGAATTTTACGGACCTAAAGGAGCGAATGCAACCGACGAATTAAAACAAGGAATGTATTACAAACACATGCGTGATTGGACTGAAAAGGAGCAATTATCATGCTTTTACTTTGAAGCCTTTGACGAACCATGGAAAAATGCTCAAAATCCGGCAGGCTCTGAAAATCATTTTGGACTGTTTACAGTTGATGGAAAAGCAAAATATGCCCTTTGGCACTTGGTAGACGAACATAAGTTTGAAGGACTCCGTAGGGATGGAAATAAAATTACAAAAACATTTAATGGAGATAAGCAAGCCTTAATAAACTCGGTATTGCCTTCTTTAGTAAATCATTAACATGAGATTAGCTGTTTTAACATACACACTTTTATTAACAATAATACTTTTAGGTTGTCAAAAAACTAAAGAGAATACGATAAGCGTTTCAGAAAGACAAATCTTAGTCAATTTGAAACCTTATACAATCAAAGGAGTTTGTTATCATCCAGTTCCTAAAGGAAGTTCTAACAAAAGAAGTTTTTCAAACTTAAAAGAAGACGTCCTGCTAATGAAAGAGGCAGGCATCAATACCATACGAGTGTATGAACCCATAAAAGAAGTTGAAGTTTTAGACTTTCTAGCAAAAAATCAATTAAAAGTAATTATAGGCTTTGGTTACGACCAAGGAGGTGTTTACGATATAAAATCAGGAAGCTATCTACAGTACATAAAAAAGTATCGCCATCATAAAGCTATTCTGATGTGGGAATTAGGAAACGAATACAATTACCATCCCGAATGGTTTGGTAACAACATAAACAATTGGTACTCTGCATTAAAAGAAGCTGTAGATACAATTCACAAGTACGATAGTAACCATCCCGTTGCAACAGCACATGGAGAATTACCCAACGCAACAACTCTAGCAATGGTGCCAAATATTGATGTATGGGGAATGAATGTATACCGTTGGGATAAACCAGCAAGTATTTTTGAAGAATGGAAGAAAATAAGTAACAAACCTATGTACTTATCAGAAGCAGGTGCCGATAGTTATATGACCATTGAAAAACAAGGATACATTCAAGGAGAAAACCAAAAAGCACAAGCCGATGCGACTAGAAACATATTAAACGATGTGTTTGAAAATTCAACAATTTGTGCAGGAGTAGCCTTATTTTCATTTACCGACGGATGGTGGAAAGCTGGAAGCTTAGACACTCAAGATATTGGAGGTTGGGCACCCAACAGTAGCGGTGTACCTTACGACGGAACTCCTAATGAAGAATACTGGGGTATTGTTGATATTGATAGAAATAAGAAAAAAGTGTTTGAGGTAGTTACAAAATTTTACACCGACACAAAGGAAGAATACTAAAAGATGTTAAAAAAAATAGGTTGTATAATACTCGTTATCATGCTAAACTCATGTAAGAAAGAAAATAAACTAGAAGTAGAAGTTTATGAAACTTCTGCTAAAGGAAATAAACTTACCAGAGTTTTAGATTTTAATACAGCAAAAGATGCTGTAGAAATAACAGTGATACCTGAAAAAGAATACCAAACTATTACCGGATTTGGGGGCTCTTTTACAGAATCCTCAGCCTATCTTTTAAACAAACTGAGCAAAAAAAACAGAGATAAAATCTTACAGGCATACTTTGGAAGTGATGGAGCTAATTATTCATTAACTAGAACACATATAAGTTCGTGCGATTTTTCATTAAACAACTATACATACGCTCCGGTAGCAAATGATGTTGAGCTAGAGCACTTTAGTATAGAAGAAGATACAGAAGATTTAGTACCCATGATAAAAGATGCTATGGTAATTTCTAATGAAGGGTTTAAAATCATAGCATCTCCATGGACTGCTCCGCCATGGATGAAAGATAACAATGCGTATGTAGGAGGAAAGCTACTGCCAAAGTATTATGAGAGTTATGCCTTGTTTTTTTCTAAATATTTAGAAGCCTATCAAAAAGAAGGAATCGATATATGGGCAGTAACCGTGGTCAACGAACCACATGGAAATGGAAATAATTGGGAAAGTATGCTTTTTTCACCCCAAGAAATGACCAATTTCGTACAACAGCATTTAGGACCTAAGCTAGAAACAGAAGGCTTTAAAAATGTGCATATATTAGGATATGACCAAAACAGAGAAGGCTTAAAAGAATGGGTAGATGAAATGTATAAAAATCAAGCAACCTCAAAATACTATGCAGGTACAGCAATTCACTGGTACGAAAGTACAGTTAATTATTTTCCTGAAGCCTTGCAATATGCACATAACAAAGCCCCCGATAAGTATTTAATACAAACAGAAGCCTGTGTAGATGCCGAGGTACCAAAGTGGCAAGATGATGCGTGGTACTGGAGTAAAGAAGCTACCGATTGGGGATGGGACTGGGCACCAGAACACCAAAAAAGTTGGCATCCTAAATACGTACCAGTATATCGTTATGCTAGAGATATTATAGGCTGTTTAAACAATTGGGTAGACGGTTGGGTAGATTGGAACATGGTTTTAGATACACAAGGAGGCCCTAACTGGGTTAAAAACTGGTGTGTAGCACCGGTAATTGTAAAACCAGAAACAGACGAAGTGTATTTTACACCCATATACTACACTTTAGCACATTTTAGCAAGTACATACGCCCCAATGCAAAACGTATAGAAATCAAGAATCCAGATAAAAGCTTAATGGTTACAGCAGCAAAAAACCCAGATAATACCATTGCAGTTGTCGTTTTTAATCAAGAAAAACAAGCCAAGAACTTTACATTAAAACTAAAACAAGAAAAAGTAGAACTAACAATAGATGCACAAGCAATACAAACCATCATAATCCATTAAAAAATACCGTATGTCAAATAATAAAGTACCATATTCAATTAAAATAGCCTTCGGAGTGGGAATGTTAGCAAATCAAATGTTTCCAGCGGCTATAAGCATATTTATAGTGGTATTGGTACAAGACCTAGGGTTTCCAGGATGGATGTGGGGAATCGTATCGCTCGCACCAAGAGTTTTTGACTCTATTACCGATCCGATAATGGGGTTTATATCAGATAATACAAAATCGAAGTGGGGAAGACGTAGACAATATGTGTTTCTTGGTGCGATACTTATGGGAATTTCTTTCATAATTATGTGGCAGTTACATAGAGAAAATTCAATCGATTATAACTTTGCATACTTTTTATTTTGGTCTATTATCTTTTATCTAGGATTAACCATTTTCAGTGTCCCCTATGTAGCCATGGGCTATGAAATGAGCGACGATTTTCATGAACGTACCAATATTATGGCAGTAGCTCAATGGATAGGACAATGGGCATGGGTAATAGCACCATGGTTTTGGGTGATTATGTACGATAATAATTGGTTTGAGTCGGCAGATGTAGCAGTAAGAGAATTAGCAATATGGGTTGGAGTTATTTGTATGTTATTTGCGATGGTGCCGGCAATTTTTATCAAGGGAGAATCTACCTTAGATAAAAACTATTCTCCTTTAACTTTTGAAAATATAGGAGGAAGTTTAAAAGAGATTATCAAAGGATTTAAAGAAGCATTTACGTCAAAACCATTTAGAAAACTATGTATTGCTACCTTTTTAATTTTCAATGCATTTAATACAGTTGCCAGTTTTACATTTTTCATTATTGTATATTATCTGTTCAGCGGAGATGCAGGAGCAGCAGGAATTTGGCCTACTTTATTCGGTAGTATTGGTGCCTTGGCAACCACTTTTTTAGTAATTCCTATAGTTACAAAAATGTCAAAAATAATAGGCAAGAAAAAAGCTTTTCTAGTATCTCAAGGAATATCGATAGTAGGATACATACTTCTCTGGTTTCTATTCATTCCAGGCAAACCGTATATGTTTTTATTTGCATTGCCATTTTTTTCTTTTGGAATCGGAAGTTTATTTACACTCATGATGTCTATGACAGCAGATGTTATTGACTTAGATGAATTAGAGCATGGTAAAAGAAGAGAGGGAGTATTCGGAGCCATTTATTGGTGGATGGTAAAATTCGGGTTCGCCATAGCAGGAGGTTTAAGCGGAACCATTATGTCAATAGTTGGTTTTTCATCGGGTGCCGAAATACAACCAGAAGGAGCGGTTGAGGGATTACGTATGTTTTTTTCAGGACTACCTATTCTTGGAACCTTAGTAGCCATGTATGTTATGAAGAGCTATAGTATTGATGAAACAAGAGCAAATGAAATTAGAAAAGAGTTAGAAGCAAGAAAAACAAAGTAATATGTCCAAAAGAAAGGAAAAATTTTTAGCATTAGCCGAACTAGACTTTACAGATAAGTCTGTTAAGGGCTTACAAAAAACGTTTAGAGATTTTTTGCAGTTAGGTATTCATGGTTTGTGTTTTAGTCCTTATATTGAAGGCCAGAAACCAGGAGATAAATTAACAGAAAAACAAATCCGTCATAGAATTGAAGTAATTAAACCATATACCCGATGGATTCGTTCTTTTTCTTGTACAGAAGGTAATGAGCTGATTCCGAAGATAGCTAAAGAATACGGATTAAAAACTTTAGTAGGAGCGTGGTTAGGAGATGACAAAAAGAAGAATAAGGAGGAAATAGACGGATTGTTAGACTTGTATAAGAACAATCTTATCGATGTAGCTGCAGTAGGAAATGAAGTAATGTATAGAGGAGATTTAACAGAAGATGAACTTTTACAATATATCTACGATGTAAAAAAAGTGATTACTGATGTTCCTGTGGGGTATGTCGATGCCTATTATGAGTTCGTTGACAGGCCAAAAATAACGGAAGCTTGCGATGTTATTTTAGCCAATTGTTACCCTTTTTGGGAAGGCTGTGACCAAGATTACTCATTATTATATATCAAAGATATGTATAGAAGAGCAAAAGAAGCAGGAAATGGTAAAGAAGTAATTGTTACAGAAACAGGGTGGCCCACCCAAGGGAGTAATTTATATGGAGCATATCCATCTTATGAAAATGCGCTAAAATATTTTATCAATATTCAAAGATGGTCGAAAGAAGAAGATATAAAAATGTTCTACTTTTCATCATTCGATGAATCTTGGAAAGTAAGTTCCGAAGGAGATGTAGGAGCATACTGGGGTATTTGGGATAAAAATGAAAAACTAAAATTTTAAAATGGTAACGTTAAAACAACTAGCTAAAGAATTAGGAGTATCTATATCTACAGTTTCAAAAGCATTGAATGATAGCTTTGAAATAAGTGAGGAAACAAAAGAAAAAATATTAGCACTTGCAAAAAAATACAATTATCGTCCTAATAACGTAGCTGTTAATTTACGTACTAGATCTACCCAAACATTAGGCGTTATCATACCTAATATATTCAACCATTTTTACACAAAAATTCTCTCAGGAATTGAGCAAGAAGCAAAAAAAAATAACTATAAAATAATTATTTCTATATCAAACGAAACACTAGATTCTGAAAGAGAAGGAATTTCATTCTTTTCAAATGGAAGTGTAGACGGAATATTATTAGCACCTTCTGAAGAAACAGAAAAAGTAAACGATTACGAACACATTACCGATTTGCATGCCAAAGAAATTCCATTTGTTTTATTTGATAGGTATTCAGATAAAGTAGCATCTGATAGAGTAATTATCAATGATTTTGATTCAGCAAAAAAAACAATAACCTACCTAACAAATTTGGGTAAAAAAAATATTGTAGCTGTTTCTTTGATAAAAAATTTGAGCGTAGGAAGATTGAGAAGAAAAGGAGTACAAGAAGCCTCATCAAATGTAACAATACTCGAGTTTGAAGATGAAAAAGAATTTGAAGAAGTTTTTTTTCAGTTTTTAAAAACTGAAAAAGTAGACGCCATTTTTGCATTAGATGAATTAGCTGGAATTATAGCTTTAAATTTAGCAAGAACGTTATCTTTAAACATCCCAAAAGATGTGTCTATCATTAGTTTTAGTCAAGGAATATTATCTGAGTATTCGTACCCCAAACTCTCTACAATCAATCAGCATGCAGAAGAAATAGGCAAAAAATCGGTAGAGCTAATACTGTCTAGATTAAAAAATAAGAATAAACCCACAGAGACAAAAATAATCAATACCGCCTTAGATTTACACCAAACTACTTGATTTTAATGCTGGCAATAACTGTATGAAAAATTAAATACGGTAATAGTGTCATAATAACTGACGATTTCTATAAATCAATTTCTTATACTATAGCAGAGAAAATCCAGTTACAGAAGTAAGCCAACATCCAAGAATCGAGAAGCAACAATAATTAGTTATTACTACATTGCTACATTACTACATTATCTCATTGCAAATAGCCAACAGCCAAGAGCCAAGAATTCATTTAACAATTATCGATGAGCAATTTCTAGTTTTCAGTAATCAAACAAACCGTGATAACGAGGAGTGATAGCGACGTGGTTATCTCATGATGGTAATCAGAGAACAATTATCAGTAAGCAGTTGTTAGAAATAGTTATAATTATTAATCATTCCTACATTTCCTCATTTCCTCATTTCCTCATTACATCATTACATCATTACATCATTATTTCATTACAAATAGCCAACAGTCAACATCTTTATATATAAACAGTTACAAAAAAGGTTTTAAAAAAGGTAAAAAAACTCATTGTTGATAAGGAAAAGGGTTCTATATTTGCACCCGCAAACGGAAAAGCGGTATGCATAGAAGTTAGCGACAGTTCATAGGAATAGGGTATAGAAAAAGAATAAAAAAAGTTTAGCATTTTCTTGCATAGTAGTTCATAAAGTAAGTATCTTTGCAATCCTGTTTTTTTAGGGACTGAGTTCATTAAAATAGTGCGGTAGTATAAACGAGAAAAAAACTTAAAAAAGTTTTTGTCAGAATAAAAATAGTTTATATATTTGCATCCGCTTTTAGGGAGCGATATAGATAGAGAAATTTTGGAAGGCGATATGCCACTAGTTCGATTCTAGTATTTCTACAAAAGGTTTAGTTAAAGATACAAATTTAAGTTTGTTATTAGCGACGAGCCAAGTTCATTGAAAAATATTGAAATTGACAGCGTAATTAAAGAGTAGAATTACCACAGAAAGTTTAAGAGATTAGATTTTCGTAAATTCTTTTGGAACTTAACATTTATAATATTAAAGATTATACAATGAAGAGTTTGATCCTGGCTCAGGATGAACGCTAGCGGCAGGCTTAACACATGCAAGTCGAGGGGCAGCATTTCTTTCGGGAAGATGGCGACCGGCGAACGGGTGCGTAACGCGTATAGAATCTGCCTTGTACAGGAGGATAGCCTTTAGAAATGAAGATTAATACTCCATGGTATAGAGAAGTGGCATCACTTTTTTATTAAAGATTTATCGGTACAAGATGACTATGCGTCCTATTAGCTAGATGGTAAGGTAACGGCTTACCATGGCAACGATAGGTAGGGGGGTCTGAGAGGATTATCCCCCACACTGGTACTGAGACACGGACCAGACTCCTACGGGAGGCAGCAGTGAGGAATATTGGTCAATGGAGGCAACTCTGAACCAGCCATGCCGCGTGCAGGAAGACTGCCCTATGGGTTGTAAACTGCTTTTATACGGGAAGAAACGTAGCTACGTGTAGTTATTTGACGGTACCGTAAGAATAAGCACCGGCTAACTCCGTGCCAGCAGCCGCGGTAATACGGAGGGTGCAAGCGTTATCCGGAATCATTGGGTTTAAAGGGTCCGCAGGCGGTCAATTAAGTCAGAGGTGAAATCCCATAGCTTAACTATGGAACTGCCTTTGATACTGGTTGACTTGAGTTATACGGAAGTAGATAGAATAAGTAGTGTAGCGGTGAAATGCATAGATATTACTTAGAATACCGATTGCGAAGGCAGTCTACTACGTATATACTGACGCTCATGGACGAAAGCGTGGGGAGCGAACAGGATTAGATACCCTGGTAGTCCACGCCGTAAACGATGGACACTAGTTGTTGGGTTTAGGCTCAGTGACTAAGCGAAAGTGATAAGTGTCCCACCTGGGGAGTACGATCGCAAGATTGAAACTCAAAGGAATTGACGGGGGCCCGCACAAGCGGTGGAGCATGTGGTTTAATTCGATGATACGCGAGGAACCTTACCAGGGCTTAAATGTAGAGTGACAGGGGTAGAGATACCTTTTTCTTCGGACACTTTACAAGGTGCTGCATGGTTGTCGTCAGCTCGTGCCGTGAGGTGTCAGGTTAAGTCCTATAACGAGCGCAACCCTTATCGTTAGTTGCTAGCAGGTAAAGCTGAGGACTCTAGCGAGACTGCCGGTGCAAACCGCGAGGAAGGTGGGGATGACGTCAAATCATCACGGCCCTTACG